>JBHGBC010000165.1:0-13514 GCA_041946805.1 bacterium | reverse complement strand
GTTCAAGACACCGGCATCGGCATGACCGCCGAGGAATGTGGTAAGATATGGGAACGGTTTTACCGCACCACGGAATCGCAAAAAATCGCCAAGGGGAGCGGACTGGGCCTCTCCATCGCCAAGGAACTCATCGAATTGCACGACGGACGCATCACGGTGGAGAGCGTCCCCGGCGCGGGAACGGCTTTCACCGTCACATTACCCATGGACCGATCGTTGGAAACCAAACATGAACCATACGACAATCCTGATCGTGGATGACGAAGAAGAACTGCGTGAAAACCTGCAGGACTTGCTCGAGTTCAAAGGCTATCACGTGGAAACCTATGCCACCGGGGAGGAATTTCTCGAGGAATTCGATTCCATCTCCGGCGACCTGGTGCTGCTCGACATCCAACTGCCCGGCGTCGACGGCCTGGAAGTCCTGCGCCGGATCAAGGAACGCCGGCCCCATCTGCCGGTGGCCATGGTCAGCGCCTCCTCGGTCCGCGGCATTCTCGACCAGGCCGCGGCTTATGGCGCGGACCGGATCATCCTCAAGCCCTACTCCCATGAGGACATCCTGCAGGCCGTCGAGGAAATCGTGAACCGCGCCGGCGCGTAGAGTCACGGCCATGAACGAAAAACCCCTGCTGCTGATCGTGGACGACGAGGATGACATCCGCGAAAACCTGTGCGAATTCGTCGCGTATAAGGGCTTCGACGTGCTCGAAGCCACCGATGGCGCCGACGCGCTGCGCGTCCTCGATTGCCACACCCCCGACCTCATGATCTCCGACCTCATGATGCCGGGCATGGGCGGCATGCAACTGCTGCAGGCTCTGCTGGAACGCCAAATCGAGGTGCCGGTGGTTATCATGACCGCCTTCGGCACCATGCAGTACGCCATCGACGCCATGAAGGCGGGCGCCGCCGACTTTTTGACCAAACCCATCGACTTGGCCTACATGATGAAGGTCGTCGACCGGGTCTTGCAGTGCAACGCCATGCGGCAGAAACTCAAGGAACAGCAGCGGCAATTGGAGGAGGATCTGCGCCACGCCGCCACCATCCAGCGCTGCCTCCTGCCCGAACCGGTCGAGACGGATTGCTTCACCTTGCAGTACCGCTACCAGCCCTTGATCCACATCGGCGGCGATTACCTGACGGTGTATTCGTACAACTCCCGCCGCCTCGCCGTGGCCTTGTACGATGTGAGCGGGCATGGCGTCTCGGCCGCCCTGACCGCAAGCCTGATCCACAATCAGATTCAATTCCTCTTGGCCGAGGACCGCCCTCCCGCCCAGGTCATCGACCGGCTGAACCACTTCATTCTTCAAAACATCACCCAGGCCAGCATGTTCATCACCATGGGACTGGCCCTCTTCGATCTCGATGAGGGAATCCTGACCGCTTCCAACGCCGGCCACCCCGACCTGCTGATCTGGCGCGGCCGGACGCTTTGCCTCGAATCCATCGCTTCCCACATGCCGCCGATCGGCATGATTCCCGGGATCCTGGGCGCTCACAACGAGACTACCATCCCCCTCAATCACGGCGACCGGGTCTTGATCTATTCCGATGGTTTCACCGACAGCCGCGGCCCCGCCGGGGACATGCTGGGCATTCAGGGCATGAAGGAGTGGGTTGCCCGGCGCCACCATCTGCCTCCCGTGGATTTGATCAATACCCTGTTTGCGGATCTGGGCAACTACCGCGTGCATGAACCGGAAGACGACCTCACGCTCGTGGTCGTGGATATCAAGTAGGCTCTTCCGCCAAACATGAGCCGGTTTTTGATGGGAATTACTTTCTGTCGAAATTTCGTAACAAATGATTTTTCGAGATGCAAAACCGGGTTTTTTTAAGCCCCCGCGGCGCATTGTAACCAGCCCTGGGCTTCAGCCCTGGGAGAATGGCTGGAAGAGTGGCTGGGAGAAAATGAGGGCGAGTATTTTATAACGCCGGAATCCGGTGATCGTGCGTATAATAAAGTGGATCCCTTACTTTTTATCACCCGGTAGGCCTATACCGGATGAGCCATTACGGTATGCCTTCCAGGCAATAGGATAAGCGCATGAAGATCACCGAGAAAAAAGTCGCGGACGTCGTGGTTCTTCAACCCGAAGGCCGGGTGGACCTGACGGCCATCCCGGAATTTTCCGCCTGCCTGAACCGGGCTCTGCGCGATGGCGAAGGCAAGGTGCTGCTGGATCTCTCCAAAACCCTCTACATGAGCAGCTCCTGCCTCCGCTCGCTCCTGGAAGCCCATAAAGCCTCCCAGGCCGAGGGCAAAATCCTGGTCCTCTGCTCTCCCAATGAGCAACTGACGGAATTGTTCGACATGGTCCATCTCAGCAAAAGTTTCAAAATCTTCCGCAACGACTTCGAGGCTCTCGACCAGCTGATCCCGTAATCCCCCGGGAGGACAAAAACCGCAGGGCCCGAAGGCCCCGCGCTGGATCACCCTGTCTGCCACATTGTCCGGCCCGCTTTAGGGTTCCTTCATGAACTCCTCCGGGCGGACATCCGCGGCGGTCAGGTCCGCGTAGATCACCCGGTACGTCTCCGCGCCTTGCGGCCGCCACCAGCAGACCGCGTCCTTGGCCCCCGGCGCAATCCCCTGGGCCTCGTAGTGCCAGTCGTTGCCCAGATTTTTCTGGACGAAGAGCAGGCCACGCTGCAGCGTGATGAATTGTGTAGTGAACTCCTGGATCTCCTCCGGCGTGGGATCACCCTGGCCGATCTTTCCGCCCAGCAGTTTCGCCAGGTCCTGGAAGGTCAAACTCTCCGGAAAACGGCCGCTTTTCTGCGTGATCATCCGCAGCACCGCGATCAGGTCGTTCTCGGTGGGCTCGGACACATCGACGGAGGGCATCAGTATCGGTATGAGCTCATATTCCGCGGGCGGCTCCACGCTGAACCGGGATTCGTCCAGCGGGGGATTGAATTCGAAATCGCTCAGGGTGAATTTCATCGCGCCGAACGTGGCCATGGTGATTTCCACCCGCACCGGCAGGCCCGTGCGCATGTCCGCCCAAATGGTGTATTCGCTGCCCTCTTGCTTGACCCGGAATCCGTACACCAGCGTGCCCTCGATTTGGCCGCGCCCCAGCGTCTCTTCCGTCCCGTCCTGCATTTTCTGCAACGATTCGATGAAGTTCTCCTGCGGCTTTTGATTGGGCACGTTGGAAAAGTCCAGCCGGGACGCTTTTTTCTGGGACGGCATCAGGCTCAGCGCCTTGTTTTGGACCATGTCCATGATGTTGACGTTGCCATCTTCCGAGGTCACGCGTTGTTTCCCCGGTTCCATGTATTCCGTCTGGAAGGTTATTCTTTCCCCCTGACCTTCGGCGGTGCTGGTGAACCGCAGGGTTTTGACCGCCCGGATTTGTTCCAGGACTTCCGCGAAGGCCAGGTCCTTGGGGCTCTTCCAAGGCGTGATGCCCAACGCCAGGGCGATCACCGCCAGGGTCAGCGCGGCGGCCGCCGCCCACCGGGCCACGACGAATGCCTTGCCTTGATTGCGTAATAGGTTCATGATCCAACCCTCCTGTTTCCGTTTTTCCAGTTGTTCCGCCAGGTTCCGGCGGGCCTTCTGCCACTGCTCCTCGCTCGGCGCGTCGCCCCGGACGGCCTCGATCAGATCCCCGAGCGCCCCCAATTCCTCGGTATTCGGTTCGTATCGGCCGGGATCGAATTTATGATTCGACATGACTGGTTTCCTTTCTCTCAGGATTCTCGATGGCATCCCGGACGCCCCGCCGTTCCACGCTGGACTCGCCGGCGGCCTGGAGAAACTCCCGGAGCCGGACGCGCGCCCGGTGGAGGATCACCCCCACCTGGTTCACGCTCAGGTTCATCTGTTCGGCGATGGCCTCGTACGGGAAATCCTCCAGGTAGCGCAGGGCGAAAACCCGGGCGTCCCGTTCCGGCAGCCGGCTCAGCGCATGCCGCAACAACCGCGCCTTCTGGTTCTGGCTGGCGAGAAAACGGGGATTGTTTTCGGCCGGCGCTTCCACCTCCTGGTCGAACTCCCGGCATTCCTGCCTCCCCTTCGGTTTCCGGCGCAGCAGGTCCACGGCGCGGCGGGAAGCGGTCACCCGCAGGTACGCCCCCCAATCGCGCACGGAATCCGGTTTCCACCGCCCCCGCCAGGATCCCAACAATTTCAGAAACACGTCCTGGAGCACATCTTCCGCGTCCTCGGCGTTGCCCAGGACCCGGTAGGCCGCCGTGAACACCATCCGGCCGTACGTGTTCGATAGGTCCGCCACCCATTCGGCTTGATCGTGGCTCATGGTTTTCCCTCCGATGGTGCGACTCCCGCCGGGGATCCCTGGCCGTCTGCGGCGAAAACCGCGTTCTATCTATCTTGACGCAAGCATCCGCCCTTTTCTTACACCCCGCCATGCGTTTCTTCTCTCCCGATGGCGGAAAACATACCCACGATGGCCCGGGGCCCGCTTTCCCGCGCCCCCTTTCCGTTCTTGAGGTCCTTTAATTCCTTTTTCATTTCCTCCCCCGATATTTGCAGGCGGGGCTCGCGTCATCTCCCCTCTCCCCCGGTGGGAGAGGATCTTGGGGTGAGGAGTGCGGCACGCAGCCGGCGCCGGATGGGTTAGCGCGCCAGCGCGTAGCCCATCATCGCCAATCCGTCTTTGCCATGCTTCCCCACATCGAATCCCCGCAGGGGATTCCAGAAAATGTGAGTAGCCGTAGGTTTTAACCTACGGCGGGGATACCCGGCCACTTCTCTCTCTTTCCCCCCTCTCCCCCGGTGGGGCCCGGGGGTGAGGGGTGTCCCGTTTAAACTAGCCCAGGGCTTCAACCCGGGGCAATAAAACCGGCCGCCCTTGCCCCCCCGCGGCAGACCACTTCCATGCCCTTCCCAACACCTTGGGAATTTCGAGGAACCGGTTATACTATCCTTCTGTTTTGTCCCGAAGGTGAAATCCGGTAAAGGAGTGAGACCATGTCGCGAGTGTGCGAAATTTGTGGAAAAGGCCCTACGGTGGGGAACAACGTGAGCCACGCCAATAACAAGACCAAGCGGCGTTTCATGCCCAATCTCCAACGGGTTACGGTGATGAAGCAAGGCCGGCGGCTGCGCTTGTTGGCTTGCACGCGCTGCATCCGGTCCGGTCATTACCTGTAAGCGTATCCCTTTCCCGATACGAAACTCGCGTCTCCCGCCGGCCCGGGATCACCTGGAATCCAGGTGGAGGCGCGGCGGGCAAAACAAGATCCCACGCTCACCCCGCCAGTATTCTTTGACGAATCGGCTCATTCCCATTGAAAAACGAGATCCCATGCAATAAACGGGATCATCATGTTTGAAATACCGGCTTCTTCGAATAATCGATCAGTGTGAGAAATCAGGATGGCTGAGCGCGCGGCGCGTAATCCATCAACATCCTGATCATCTTGTACATCCTGATCATCTAGACCATCCTGATTCAGACATAATCCACCTTCCCCCACCCACCGGCCTTGTATTTTCATCCCTTTCCTGTTGCGTTACCCGCCATGGTTGGTCCGGTATACTCCACCCCCTTCTCAAAGGTATAATGGCTCGATTTCTTTCCGGAGCCATCCCCGTCTGTTTCCGTGAGCGGCGGGAAACGGGGGGGCGTCACCTTGATTACCGATACGACAAGCAAAGGGGGCATGCGCAACCGATGGCCGGTGCAAACTATGTTCTGGGCGTGGATTTGGGTGGTACGAAAATCCTGGCCGCGGTGGTTTCTCAATCCGGTGAGATCCGGGGACGGGCGAAAAAGAAAACCAAGCCGGAAAAACCGGCGGAAGAGATCATGGGCCGCATCGCCGCCTGTTGCCGTGAAGCCGTCGAAGCCGCCCAAGTCCCGCTGGCCGATATCGCCGCCGTGGGAATCGGGTCCCCCGGCCCGTTGGACCCCGTCAAGGGGACGGTCATCGAGACGCCCAACATCAATCTCGTCAACGCGCCGATCACCGGATTCCTGAGTCAGGATTTGGGCATCCCCGCCTTCATCGACAATGATGTGAACGTGGGGACCTTCGGCGAATACATATACGGCGCGGGCCAGGGACGCCAGCACGTCATCGGCATCTTCATGGGCACCGGCATCGGCGGGGGACTGATCGTGGACGGCAAACTGCTCCACGGCTTCAGCTACAACGCGGGCGAACTGGGCCATATCAAGCTGGTGGTCAACGGCCGGAAATGCGGCTGCGGCCAGTGCGGCTGCCTCGAGGCCTACGCCAGCAAGACGGCCATGATCCGCAGTCTGCAGCGCTCCATCAAAAAAGGCAAATCCACCATCCTCACGAAGCTTATAGGCAATGATTGGTCCCAGCTGACCAGCAGTGTGTTCAGCCAGGCAATCGAGGCGAAGGACAAACTGGTCCTGCAGGAAATCAAGACGGCGGCCCGGTACACCGGCATCGCCGTGGGCAGCCTCATCAACGTTCTCAGCCCCGAAATGGTGATCATCGGCGGCGGATTGATGGGGAACCTGAGCGATCTGATCCTACCGATTATTAAAGACTACGCAAAACAAAATTGTTTCCCCATCATGTACGAAGGGGTGGAAATCGTCCCCGCCCAGTTGGGAGACGACGCCGGCATCCTGGGCGCGGCCGCCATCGCCTGGGAAAAGCTGAAAATGGCGAAATAGAAGGCGGATGATTTTTTATCTGCCGCGCCCTCCGCGTCTCGGCGGTGAAATCCGGCCTGTTTACGCCGGTTTTTCTTCACTACCCTGAAGAGTTACGTAACCGTTCTTCTCCAAAAACGTGAACCAGGCCGGGATGCACTCCCGGTAGCGCGCGATTTCATAATGCAGCAGCCGTTGGATCTCCCCGATGGTCCGCTTGCCGTCCGCCAGCCACCACGCCAGGATGAACGGCACGTTGTGGCGGGGGGAATCCTTGACCGGCGTGGTCCAGTGGTCCAGCGGCAGGCTGTCCAGGGTGATCGTCCCAACCGCCTCGCCCACGCGCGTGGGGATCCGCTGGTCTTCCACTCCTTCCGCCGCCACTTCCAGTTTGGTCAGCGGGACGCCCAATTGATCGGCCTGGACGTTCAAATAAGCCCGCAGCAGGGACATCGCCGCTTTCTCCAGGTCCTTGAGGGCCGCGATGGCCTCACGCACGCTTTCCCATTCCAGCGTCTGCTCCGCCCCCTCGCCCAATCCCGCCAACGATTCGAGGATGCGGGTCTCCATTTGTACCCGGCCGGGTATATGGCGGGAGGCCTCGCCCAGCAACTCGTTCAGGTCCGTGATATGGCGGGCTTCCTTGGCGCGGTCCAGATACACCTGGACATCCTCGCGCAGCCGGTCCTGCGCCAGGTTGAAATTCCAAAACGCCAGGTCGGGGATATCCGCCGTGCCGATCGACGCCATGGTGAACACCACCGCCGCGGCGGGCGCCGCGAGGTCGATGCATGAGCGGCGGTCCACGGTTTCAAGCGTGTCCCCGCTGGTGTTACGGCATTCCCTTTCCGTGCCGCTATAGAGCCAGTGGGTGGGGATGCCGATTTGCGGATCGTTGAAAACCGTATCGCCGGTCAGCGCGAACGGCCGGATTTCGAGGTAGCGTTGCGGCCGCCACGCCTGCAGATAGAGTTTGAACACATTCCAGGCCAGCCCGTCCGCGAAATGCCGCTGGGTGACGGGTGTCATCCGGTATTGCCACCGGCACCAGGCCGAATCGGGATTCCCGGCGCCCGCGTCGATGTACAAGGCATACCGGGCGCGTTTGGCGTATTCGTTCCGCTGCTTGGCGAACGCCAGCGGGCCGTAGAGCTTCGGCGTCAGGAGCAGCCGGATGCCCCGCAACGGCTTGGGGAACGTTCCCGATTCGACCAAATCCTTCAACACCCGCGCCGCTTCGAGCAATACGGCGGCGTTGCTGGCGTGGTAGTTCGCGCCGGGCCCATACAACGGCGCGGAAAGCAGCACTTCCTCTTCACCGGATTCGCCCGGCAGCAGCGCCGTGACCAGGGGGAGCGTCCCCGCGTACAACCGGGATTTCACCTTCACCCGCAACCGCACCGGCCCTTCCGCCGCCCATTGCACCAAAGCGGCCCCGTCCTGGGGAGACAACGCCAGGGCCACCAAGGCCGGTTCGTCTTTTTTCGTGCCCCAGCCGCCCGGCGTGTTGGTGTTGCGCTGGATCCACTGCGCATCCGTGCCGTTGTCCTTGTTGGGCAGCCAACTGCTGATCACGCCCGCCGCTTCCAGCCGCGCCGCCGTTTCGCGGATGGCGTCCAACCGGCCCGGTGTGTAGATCCATTTCCCTTGGACATCCTGCGAGGTCAATTCACTGGGAACTCCCTCGTTGAGAAACACCACTTCCGCCTCGAGACCTTCCTCGGGCGTGGGCGGCGACCACATCCCCACGCACCAGGGCGAATCCGCCAGGGTGGCCAATGTCTTCTCCGTGGGGAAAACCACCTCGACCGATGCCTCTGTGCATTCCCAGGCCAGCGGCATCACGGCGTCGCCCAGGCGCGTCTCGCCGTCGGCGGGAATCTCCAGACGGTCCACTTCGAGGCCCAGGTCCCGCAACACGGTTTCGGCGTATCCGGCCGCCTCGGCAAAATGGCGAAAATCGGGAACACGATTCTTCTCCACGATTGCCTTCGTATGCTCCAAAATCCGGCCGGCGTCGATGGCTTGAACCAGGGGATTGAGTAACGCGTACAAGATTTCTACGGCTCCTTTTCGTCAGATTTTTCGTTGTTCGAACTGGATTGTTTCATTTCGCGGCTGTTGAACAACAGATCGTTCAAGGCCTGTAAAGTCTTGAGGGGATCCTCGCCGCCGTTTTGGACAATCTTCCGTTGCTGCCGCAGTTCAATCTCTTCTTGAATTTCCTGCATGAGTCTTGAATGCATTTTCCGGAGATCGTCCTCGTTCTGGGGAAGCGGCTCGGCCTCGAGGATGGCAATGAACCGCCGGCGTTCTTCCACCTCCGGAAACAGGATTTCCATCCGGGCGGCCGGATTCGCCGCCAGGGAATTGTCCCGGCATTGGAGGATTTTTTCAAGGATTTGATCCACAGGGGATTGCTCGTGCAGTTCCCGCGACCGCGCGGGCAGCCACTCAGTCAACTGTTCAGCCGTGAACAAGGTGACACGGGAGCGGCCAATCATGCCCTCGGGCGTGATAAATCCAAAATGATACGCCAGCAGGCGGATCAAGGCTTCCTTGGCCGCGGCCAGCGGATCCGCCGGCTGGCTATTCTTGACCACCGTCAGGGTGGTTTTGGCCGCCGGAGACGAGGCCGAAGCGGAGGCCGCCAGTTTCTTTTGCACGCTGGCTTCCAGTTGGGACACGCCGCTGCCCACGCGCAGCGCCAGCTGCCGGATGTAATCCGAGCGGATGTACGCCTCCTTCACACCGGCCAGCACCGGGATCATGGCCTCCACAATGTCCAATTTTCCCTGCGTGGTGGTTGGATCGTGCCGCAGAAGGATCCGCCGCAGGTAAAAGTCGAATCCCTCCATGGCCGAGTCCAACAATTCTTGCAGCGCTTCCGCTCCCTGCGTCTTGACGAAATCGTCTGGATCCTGGCCTTCGGGAAGCAGCACGACCCGCGCCGCCAGGCTGGATTGCAAAAACAACTCCACCCCCCGCATGGCCGCCCGGATGCCCGCCTCGTCGCCGTCGTAGAGCAAGGTGAACGTTTTCGTGTACCGCCGTAGAATCGCGAGATGGTCCTTGGTCAGCGCGGTCCCCAGGGTCGCCACGGTTTGCTGGAATCCGCGCGTATGCAGCGATATGGCGTCCATGTAGCCCTCGACCAGCACCGCCCCCCGCTCTTTCACCGATTCCTTGGCCTGGTCGAGCAGGTACAGCACTTTGGACTTATTGAACAAGGGCGTGTCGTTGCTGTTCAGGTATTTGGCCGGCTCCTTGGGATCGAGCGCCCGGCCTCCGAAGGCGATCACCCGTCCCAGCGTGTTGCGGATGGGAAATTGGATCCGGTCGCGGAACCGGTCCAGGCACCCGGCGCGTTCCTTGCGGGGTATCACCAGTCCCAGTTCGACTTGCACCGCCTCGGGCACGCCGCGCTGCTTCAAGGCCTGGTACAGCGTGTCCCACTCGGGGGGCGCGTATCCCAATCCGAACCGCTGGATATCCTCTTTTTTCAACCCGCGGGATTGAAGATACTCCAACGCCTTGGAGGCGGAATGCAACCGCTTGGCGTAGAAATTGGCCGCCAGGTCCATCACTTGGTAGCGGTCGATTTCCTCATGTTCCCGTTTGAGACCGGCGGTTTTCGGGATGGGGATGCCCAGCCGTCCGGCGAGATGACGCCGGGCTTCGGCATAGGTTATGGTTTCCATCTCCATGACGAAGTCAATGACGTTCCCTCCCTTGCCGCACCCGAAGCAATGAAAAAATCCACGCTCCGGATTCACCGTGAACGAAGGAGTCTTTTCCTTGTGAAACGGACACAGCCCGAACAACCGCCCGCTCTTCGGCTGCAGGTGGACGTATTGCGAAATGATTTCGGCGATATCCGCTTTCTCGAGGATCTGTTCCTTGACCCGGTCGATGCCCGCCATCCCTCAACTCCATGGTCCGTGGATAAAGCCCCAAGGCTGCCTTACTATACTCGTTTATCCCCTTATTGCAGAGACACTCCAAACCTGTAGGGTGGATCGCGCGCGGCCAAGTCCGCCAACGTGACTCTGCCCGCTTTCTTCCGTGCCCCTTTCAAGGGGCCGCCTGCGGCAGCCCGGAATTTCAACCCGGAGTATCCACAACCCTCGGCTTTACGCTTCTCCCTGATTTCTATTTAGTTGTGCTGTAGAATGGATTGCGTCCGGCGCGCAACCCATCGATCCTGGTCATCCTGTAAATCCTGACTATCCTGATTCAGACAACCAGTAGAGTGGGCGTAAAGCGCGGCGAAATCCACCAACGATACCTGGAACCATCCATGGGGATTGTATTTGGTTTTTTTTATACTCCTTGCTCAGGGATACCGAAGATTATTCGTGCTTCAAGGATTGGGAAAAAAAAATATGGCGATTTTCAATGCGTTTATCAAACCGGCATCGCTGGGATTGTGGATCTATTCGGCGGGCTCTTTTCTGCTTTTGATACTCCCCGCCCCGGCCGATCCGGACCGCCTGGCGCACCGGGATCTGGCCGATCTGTCCGGCCCGGTCAAAACCGTGCGCCTGGAGGAATCCTGGTATAGTCAGGAAGGGAAAGAGTGGCGGGAAGGCGTTGCCTCTCCGGTCTCTGATTGCACTTTTTCCCGGGAGGGAATCATGACCGAACGGGTGGATTACTCCGGCACGGACCTGGTTACCGCCCGGTTTTACCGGGAAACCGGCGCGGACGGCCGTGTCTCCAGCGAATTCAAGTATCTGGCCGATGGCCGGCTGCTGGAGAAGGTGGAATACCGGTATGACGACGCGGGCCGGGTGATCCAAAAAGACACCTGCGGCGCGGACGGCGCGCCGCGGCTCTCGGAACAGTACGTTTACAACGAAAACGGGACTCGCGCCGAGGAACACGAGTCGGACGCGAAGGGCTTGAAACGCAAACGGATTTATCAGTACGACGAACAGGGCCGTCCCGCCGAATACGTGGATTCCAACGCGCAAGGCGAAGTGCTCATCCGCGAACAGCATCAGTACGACGATCAAGGCCGGCCGGTCCGTTCCTTTCTCCTCAACCAGGATGGCGAAGTGGCGGCTTATTGGCTGCATGCCTACGACGGCGCCGGCCGGGTGGCCGAAGTGCGCGCCTACACGAAGGCGCGCGGCCTCGAAATGCTGCGCGCCTACGCCTACGACGCGCACGGCCGCCTCGCCGATTTGAGAGTTTATGGTATCGACAACCATTTCATCTCCCGCGAAATGTATGACTACGAGTACGACCACCGCGGTAACTGGATCCAACGGAAGGATTGGTCGGCGCGGGAGAATGAACGCTACAAAACCCCTGTCCGCGTTCTCCACCGGACCATTGAATATTTCGAGTGAGGGTTATTCGGCAGGTCCGGCCGGGACGGCCCTGGAATTGTTCCCCCGGTTGTGATAGTTCACATCATGATTTGGATATTGTAAGGAAGCCTTCATCCCAGCGAAAACCATGAAAGGGACGATCATGATACCGAACCATCCTGAAAACCAAGCCATCACGCGGCGGGATTTCACCCGCCTGGCCGCCGCGGGAATCGCGCTCGGCGGCGCTTGGAGCGGCCGGAAGACCACGGCCTCGGAGCGGGGGGAATACCCCATCCGCCTCGGCGGTCCGGTGATGGAGAAATACGCGTCGCCCGAGGAATGGGTGGCCCAGGTCAAGAAACTCGGCTTCAGCGCGGCCTACTGCCCGGTGGGCGCGGACGCGGACGACGGCACGGTCAAGGCCTACGAAAAGGCCGCCAAGGACGCGGGGATCCTCATCGCCGAAGTGGGGGCGTGGAGCAATCCCATCGACCGGGACGAGGAGAAGCGTAAGAAGGCCCTTGCCTTGTGCCAGACGCAGCTCGCGCTGGCCGAACGCATCGGGGCGCGCTGCAGCGTGAACATCAGCGGTTCGCTGGGCGAAAAATGGGACGGCCACCATCCGGACAACCTGACCGAGGCGGCCTTCGACCTCGTCGTGGAGACCACCCGGAAGATCATCGACGCGGTCAAACCTCAACGCACGTTCTACACCTTGGAAACCATGCCCTGGGCGTATCCGGACTCGGTCGAGTCGTATGTGCGCCTGATGCAGGCCATCGACCGCAAGGCCTTCGCCGTGCATTTCGATCCCGCCAACCTGATCTGCAGCCCACAGCGGTATTACACCAACGGCGCGATGATCCGCGAGTGCTTCGAGAAACTCGGGCCGTATATCCGCAGCTGCCATGCCAAGGACATTCTCATGGACCAGCGCTTCACGGTTCACCTCGACGAAGTCCGCCCGGGGCTGGGCAACCTGGACTACAAGGCCTTCCTGACCGAGGTCAGCCGCCTGCCCGACGTTCCCGTTATGTTGGAGCATCTCAGCACGGCTGAGGATTACCGCCTGGCCGCCGATCACGTCCGCGCGGTGGGCAAGGACCTGGGCCTGGCGTTCGCGTGAGGGGGGATTATTTGATATCAAGACCGAACGCTGATAACAAAGTCATGCCCTAAAACGCCTCCATCACTCCATGGATTAATGATGAGACAAGGGGGCCACTCTCTAATCCCCGTAGGGGATCCATTTGAGTAGCCGTAGGTTTTAACCTACGGCAGAGAATCCTCGGCGGGAAAGCCTATGGCATCGTAATCTACGAGACTGTTCATCCATACCACGATTAACAAATCTACAGTCCCGATCAGTCAAAATACCTTTGGTTCTCTTGAAAAATCCGTGGGTCAAAAAGCCTAAAAACTCCTGATGAAAATGAAAGTAAGGGAGGCCTAAAACCAGCGCATCCTTTTTCCTACAATCAGATGGAAACCTGATCAAAGAATCCATCGGCGAAAGGGGAAAAAGGATGCTGCTGCAAACTATCCTCAACCGGGTGCATAAAATCAAGGGATT
>JBHGBC010000164.1:0-13523 GCA_041946805.1 bacterium | reverse complement strand
TTTTGCGCAGACAAGATGTCTGCACCACCATGAGGAGACTTTTTGCCGTTCCGTCAGCCCATGAAAGATGGGAAAGCCAAAAGTTATCAGGTGAAACAGTTTTGTAACCGCCATGAAAAAGAAAGTCATTTATCCTAAACCCGATTTCGATGGATTTACCGCGGGTCTTCTCTTGGATGAGGATGGAGACTGGTTGGCCTATCTCTTGGAACTGCCTAACGTCTCCGCCTTCGCCGATACACCCGAGGAAGCCTTGCGGGAACTTGAAACGGCCTGGCAAGGCGTGAAGGAAAGTTACCAGAAACATTGCGAGCCGGTTCCCCTCGCGCCCGCGAACAAGAATTATTCCGGGCAGTTTAATGTCCGGATTGATAAACGGATACACCGGGCGCTGGCCATGGAAGCCGCCCAGGCCGGCATCTCGCTCAACGCGTTGGTGGCTCAAAAATTGGCCCTGACGACACCGATTCCCGAGTCTTGATCGAGCCGTTTGGATAAATCAGGTTCATCCCACAAGTGCGGACCGCCGACGACCTTGGCCCAGGGTTGACCCCCTGGGCTGTTGTAAAGCCGTCCCCTGAAGGGGACTTCCATAAAGTTGAGACGCCAACAAATTTCAGAGCGGCCCGGCGCGGTGAAAAAGGTTTTCCGTATCCAATCCGCCTTCCCAGAGAGAGGAACTTGGGGGTTGTTATCTCCAGCTGGTTCGATGGGATGGCGTGGCAAACCTTGTAGAAAAAGTATGCACTTACCGTATAGACGATAAATCAATCCCGCCGGATGATCCTCACTTCCCCTTCTTGTCCTGGTGCTTGACGGTGGAGAGGATGAGCTCGTAGGGCAGCCAGATCTCCGATTCCTCCAACCGGATAAAGGTTTTGCCCTGGCCTTTCAGCGTTTTGACGAGTTCCGCCCAGGTCATGGGTCCCGTGACCACGCCCAAGGAGTGGAACCAGCGGGAGCCGGCATCGCGGGTTTTGGCCGCCCAGAAGAGGACGAGGTGGGTCAGCTCGTCGACCCGGGAAGGATCCAGGCGGATCTCCTGGTTCAATGCATAATTCGTAACCGTCTCGAAATTCAGTTTCAGCCACTCCTGGATTTTGTTCCGGATTTCCAGTTCCGGCGCCAGGGCGGCGGCTTTTTCCACGATGGTGGGAGCCGGGGAAGGCGCGTGGGGATTGTCCACCAGTTTGCCCAGGAACTCCGGCAGGAGGATGCCCACGTTGCGGGTGAGATCGTGCAGGGGAGGGAGCGAGCCCGCCAGGCCGGACACGAATTCGGCGGTTTTGGTTTTACCATCGCCTTGTCTTCCGCTGTCCCAAACGGTGACCGAATCGATCTTCAGGTTGGAAATCGCCTTGACCTGCTCTTCCACCAGTTTGGGCAGCTGTTCGGTGATGAGTATCAGGGCGGCTTGCTCGGGTGAACCGCCGCACGATTGCACGATCTGCGCGAAGCCTTCCGCCTTGCGGGTGAGGATGGCCTTGAGACCATCCGCCTCGGCTTGCATCATGGACAGGATGCCGTCGGCCTCGCCCTTCTTGGTCCGCCGTATCTTCTCGGCGTCGGCCTCGGCGAGCGTTTCGATGCGGCGTTTTTCGATCTGCGCGGGGACCACGATGTTGGCGGTTTGGGTGGCCTCTTCGCGCTTGGCGCGTTCCATTTCGGCCTTCATTTCGGCCTGGTAGGCCTCGGCGAGGGCTTGGGCGTGCTTGACTTTCTCGGCCGCGGTGGCAATCCGTTCAGCCTCCGCCTCCTTCTCGCGGCGTTGGGCGCTGGATTGGGCGATGCGCACCGCCGCTTGGTTTTCGCCCTCCACCGCCGTGGCGTTGGCGTTGGCGACGCTGATGCGCTGATCGCGTTCGGCCACCGCCTTGCCGGTCTCGCCGTCCCGTTCCTGCTCGGCCACCTTGATCTTGGCTTCGTTGATGGCCCGCGCCGCCGCCTCTTTCCCCAGCGCGTCGATGTAACCGGAAGCGTCGGTGATGTCCTGGATGTTGACGTTGATGAGCCGCAGGCCGATCTTCTTGAGCTCGACCTCCACGCCGTTGTAGATGTTTTCGATCAGTTTCTCGCGGTCGGCGTTGATCTGCTCGATGGGCATGGTGGCGATGACCACGCGCAACTGCCCGAAGATGATGTCCTTGGCCAACTCCTGGATTTCATTGATGGAGAGCCCCAGCAGGCGCTCGGCGGCGTTCTCCATGATCCCCGGTTCGGTGGAGATGCCCACGGTAAAGGTGGAGGGGGTGTTGACACGGATGTTCTGCTGCGACAGCGCGCCCTCGAGTTTGATGTCGATGGGCATCGGCGTGAGGTCCAGGTAGGCGTAATCCTGGATGATGGGCCAGATGAACGTTCCACCGCCATGATAACACTTGGCCGACAATCCGCCTTCGCCCAGCCTCTTCCCGCCGCTGATCTTGCCATACACCACCAGGATCTTGTCGGATGGGCACCGCTTGAAACGCGAAGCGAAACTGAACAAGGTGACGAAGAAGACCAGAACCGCCCCAAAGATCAAAACCAACCATTCCATAATGTATTATCCCTCCTGACTATCGGGGTCCGGCGCGTGGAGCGGTTCCACCAGCACGGTGCCCGAATCGATCACGGCCAATACCTTGACGCGCGTGGTGCTTTTGATTTTTTCCGGATGGTTCGTGAAGGCGTCCACGAAGCGGACCCGCCCCTGGATCATCACCTCGATCTGCCCGGCGGCGGATTGGGCGGGGGGGATGGGCACGTAGACCGTTCCGATCTGCCCCACGGCGTTGTGATAATCGATGTTCCCGCTGTCGCGCAGGTTGTACAGCGTTCTCATCATGTAATAAATGCCGGCCATGAACAGCGCGCCCACTCCCAGCGCATAGAGAATAGCGGTCTCCAGCGGAAGATCCCGTTTCAGGCAGATGACTCCCGTCCAGCCGAATCCCATCAAGAAGGCGGTTACGGATCGCACGGAAAGCAGGTGGATATCACCACCATGCGCCGTATCCCCCACCCCATCGGTGTCCGGAACGTCGCCGCCGCCGATGTCTCCATCGCCGCCGAAGATCAGCATCAGGAAGGTTTGCATGAGTAAGATGAGAGTGGAAGTGACGGCAATGAGGTAAAAGATATGCAACTCGATTGTCATCAACTGCCACCATGCTCCCCAGGCGCTCCACCATTCGGCCATGGCTGGGCTCCTTTCGCGTGTCGTGGTTGGGTGGATTTGCAACGCCAATTCTGGAATGGCACTATACCATACCCGGGAGGGAAAGTAAGCGTCCGGGACGTGAGGAGGAAATGGGACGGCCTTCCTGCCCGTGAATCGGCCTCGCATGGCCTGGAAGGCCAAGCCGCCTCGGCTTTTCCCTCACCGGCTGGGTCGGGGATTTTTGACCTTGACGAACTCCAGCAGGATGGTGGAAGGATCAAGGGATTCGTTTTCCAGGCGCTTCTGAGCAACGGCGCAGTAATCCGGATTCAGTTCGATGCCCATGAAGTTTCTCCCGGCGGCCTGGGCGGCGAGGGTTGTCGCGCCCGTGCCGTTGAACATATCGAGAACGATGTCGCCCTCGAATCCGGCTTCGGGGGCGCGCCGGAAGGTGTACATCCAGATCAGCCGCAGCGGCAAGGCTGTCGGAAACGGGCAGGGATGGCCGCCGGAACGGGTCACATCGGCGGGATAGATGGGCCATACCTGCATGGTGAGGTTGCGCCACTCGGCCTGGGTTATCCGGCTGACTTCCTTGGCTTCCTTGGCGATGGGTGGCGGCGGGCCGTCCTTCACGAAGACGTTGATGAACTCGATGGTGTTGTCTTCGTATAGATTCGGTGGATAAGGGTAGCTGCCAAACATCTTGACGGTAGTTTGCTTCTGCCAGACGAACAGGCTGAAACGGTGGAATCCGGGAACGCCGGCGAGGATGGTCTGCTCGATGTCGGAGCAGATGTTTTTGAGATGGCGGGTGTGCTGGCTATTCATCACTTTTTTGGGAATGGGCATGATGGGGGTGACGATAGCCAGTTTGCCGTTGGGTATCAACACCCGGTACGTTTCCCTCCAAACCGCCAGCAGGTCTTCCAGGTATTGCTCATAGGCGCTGTGGCCGATTTGCCCCGGAGTGGCATAGTCGATCACGTTCCAGTAAGGGGGGCTGGTGACCGCCAAGGCCACGCATTCGTCCGGCAGTTGGCGCAACGTAGCCAAGGCGTCGCCGGCGACGATCTGGTCAATCCACCGGCCGGGCCAGTGGGAAGGATCGGGGATGCGGTAGGGTGAGGTTTTCAATGAAGTCTTATTCATCAATAGATTTCATATAGATATACAAGCGCGTCAAGCTTTCCCGGAATTTATATTCTCCACGATTTTTTCCAGGACCTAAAACATCGAGTTTTTTCATCCGCTGCAAGAAATTGTTGAATTTTTTCTTCTCTTCCTCGTTCAACTGTTTCGCGATATCGCTTTTTTTGAATTCCAGACTAAAATCAAAGAGCGCCAATTTTTTTAGGATACTTCTATAATTCTCGCTTCTTAGATCCTTGTAAACTTGTTGATCAACGAATTTCCTTCCCACTTCTTCAGCAGAGGCGATAACAGCTTTCCTTGCAGTGCTCTCATCCACAATGTTTTGCTGAGAGATCCAAAATGCGTTATCACCCAACAGATGCATCAAGCGGGGAAGGCCGCCGGAAAAGTCACAAAGAATCGGCATCGCTTCCTTGTCCACCTGCATGTTCACCTTCTGAAAGGCCTTATCGAAGAACGAAGATCGCTCTTCCTGGCTCATGGCCTCGATGAGGGCGATGTCGAAAATCCGTTCCACGGGGCGATGGTGTTTGACGATTTCACCATACCTCTCTTGTGTCCCGCAAACGATAAGGAGAAGAGGCACGGGAGCGCCACTGACCGCGTTTTCATCCACCAGGCGCTTCAGAAATAAGGCGAATTCCGGCTGGCTGGCGATCCCGTTGATCTCATCCAGAATGAGAATCAATCCTTTATACCGGAGACCGAGTGATTGGTGAATGGAACGCAAGAAAGGCAAAAAACCTTGTTGGATGGAAGGCGCGTCTTTTTTCAATTTATCGAGCCGGAGAGTCATCCCGAACAAGGTTTGCTCTCCAATATACATACTCACAAAATCGCGTATCTTGCTGGAGGTTGATTGCCGGACGGCGTCAGATTGGAGGATCGCCTCCACGGTGGCCATGGCCAGGCCGTCCAGGGAATTCTTTTCACCCAGCATAACGTGGAAGCCACAGAGGCCGGCATCCGCTTCCGCCATCACCCGGACAAGACGTGCCAGGGAGGTTTTCCCGATGCCGTATTCCCCCATGATATAAACCGCCTGGGGCTTTCCATAAACGACCTGGCCGGCCGCGCGGTTGATCCGGTCGATTTCATTTTGGCGTCCGACAAAGAGATCCACGGGAACCGGCTGTCCCGGGTGAAAAGGGCTTTCTCCCTTGCGCTCGAACCGCATGGTCAACCTCAGTCCAAAAAAATATCCTGCCGTGGCAGGATATCATACAACTCAAAATTCCAGAAGAATCAATGCCTGGATGTTTTTACGCTTCATCCCACTGCTGCTTGAGGAACACCATCATCTTGGGGATTTCCACTTCGGGTTTGCCCTCGATGCCGCACTCGAAGCTGCAATAGTCCTGATAGCCGATCTCCTTGAGGGCGCGGAAACCGGGGCGGAAGTCGTCGTTGGCGTCGAAGCCGGGCTGCTTGCGGCTCGGGCGGCTGGCCAGGTGCACGTGATGCAGATATTGGCGGGCGGAGAGAAACGCCGAATATTCGCAGGCTTCCTCCATGCCCATGTGGTAGAAGTCGCCCATCATGGCCACGGCGGGATGGTTGATTTCCTGGCAGATTTTCGCGGCGTCCGACAACTGGCGGACATACCACGTTTCGTGGCGGTTCAGGGGCTCGAGCAGCATGCGGGTGCCCGCTTTCTGGGCGTGATCGACGATTTCGTGCAAGAAATCCAACAGCATGAAGCGCGCGGCCACCAGTCCCGCCTGGCTCTGGCTGTTGAAGGCGGGCACGAAAATCAGGCCGGTGGAGCCGAGTTGCCCGGCGGCGTCCAAAATCTGCTTCATGGACTCCATCGCTTCCTTGCGCTCGTTGGGGAATTCGGAGACGGGCACACCTCGGAAGCCGGCGCAGATGGCGCTGACCTTGATGTTGCGGCCCTTCAGCGCTTCCTGGTACTCGTTGACACGCTTGGCCAGGCCTCCACCGCCCGGCTCGATGCCCACGAATCCCCACTCTTCCATCTTGTCGAGTTTCTCCCCCAGCGTCTTGCCTGGGATGATGCCTTCCTGGCAGGAGAAATTCAAAACGCCCGGTTTGCCGGCGGGATTGATCGGCGCGGCGGCCTTGGCCGTGGATGCCCCGGCCAGCATTCCCGCGCCGAGCCAGGTGCTGCTCGCCAAAAAAGTTCTTCGGGTTTGAGTCATGGTTATGCCTCCCATGCAAAATGTGTCCTGATGATTCTCATCCCCACAGGGGATGAATGTGAATAGCCGTAGGCGACAGCCTACGGTTACGTAAGAAAAGCGCCAACCTCGGAGAGGTTGAATCTCATAACATTCGATCCTTTCAGGGTCGTTTTCATTATGAATGCTACCGGGGATTTTCACCCCCGGCTATTCACATTCATTCCCTGCAGGATTGGATGCGGATGTAGGGTGGGCTCAATGCGCAGCGTAGCCCACCCACTAGATCCGGCCCCCTTTAGATGAGCCAAGGGTTTCAACCCAGGGCAAACCTTCCTGCCCGTATCTCTGTTCTCCGTGCAATCCGTGCCTCTCTCCGTGCTATCCGTGGTTCAATCCGGATATCCAAAAACCTCTCATCTCCGATCCCCTCTCCCTCTAGGAGAGGGCCAGGGTGAGGGAAGACCTATCATTATGCATCAACTACTCATTCCACAAAGAAATCCTTCCCCAACGACTGCCGGGGCGCGTGCCACGTGCCCCTACTATCGACACATCCCGGCGCAAATCTCCGCGTCCTCTGCGTACCGGCGGTGAATCATCATTCCCGAAGCCACCGGGCGGCGTCAAGTGCATGGTAGGTGAGAATGAGGTCCGCGCCGGCCCGTTTGAAGGCGGTCAGGTTCTCCATCACCACGCGTTTTTCATCGATCCACCCGCGCGCGGCGGCGGCCTTGACCATGGCGTATTCACCGCTGACGTTGTAAACGGCCAGGGGCATATCGCACTGTTCGCGCAAATCACGGAGAATGTCCAGGTAGGGTAATCCCGGTTTCACCATGAGAATATCCGCCCCGGCTTCCGAGTCCAGCCGCGCCTGGCGCAGGGCCTCGCGGCGGTTGGGGGGATCCATCTGGTGCGAACGGCGGTCGCCGAAGGCGGGGGTGGATTCGGCGGCGTCCCGGAACGGGCCATAGTAGCCGGACGCGTACTTGACCGAATAAGCCAGGATGGGGGTGTAGTGGAATCCCGCCGCGTCCAGACCCTGGCGGATGGCGGCCACCCGGCCGTCCATCATGTCCGAAGGGGCGACGATGTCACATCCCGCGCGGGCATGGGCCAGGGATTCCTTGACCAGTACTTCCACCGATTCGTCGTTGAGGATGCGTTCGCCATCGAGCAGGCCGCAGTGGCCATGGCTGGTGTATTCACACAGGCAGACGTCGGTGATCACCACCAGGCTGGTGCAGGCTTTCTTGATGGCTTCCACGGCGCGGGGAATCACGCCGTGTTCATGCCAGGCTTGGGCGCCGGTGGCGTCCTTGGTCTCGGGAATCCCGAAGAGGATGACGGCGGGGATGCCCAGGTCTTGCACGCGCCGGCATTCCTCCGCGATCTGGTCCACGCCGAACTGAAAGCAGCCGGGCATGGACTCGACCGGCTTGCGCGCGCCGGCTTGGTGGGTGACGAACATGGGGTAAACCAGGTCATCGGGCCGGACATGATTCTCGCGGACCATATCGCGAATCCGGGGATTCATGCGCAGCCGCCGCGGGCGGTGTAAGAAGGGATAAGACATGAGGTTTCACTCCGGAATTGAATGTAAGGTGGGTTGAGCGCCGCGAAATCCACCAAGAACGCTGATTCAATAATATTCTCCGCCTCCCCGGCGTCTCGGCGGTATCTCCATCGCTTTCCTGGTTATCTTGTCCATCCTGATTCAGATAATTACAGTTCATCCGAGAAGTGCGTACATCGTGAGGTAAAATCGATTTCATTCCCTCCGGGATGAGGGCGGACACCTAGGTCCGCCCCTTCAGAAAATCCCTCACCCTACTCCGCTCCCAGAAGGAGAGAGAATCGTTTAGCGTTCCCATCCATGCGCATACCACGAATAATGCACTGAGAAGGTTTTATAAACGAATAAATAGTTATGAGTCCCCTTTCGGGGACGGCTTTAAAGCAGCCCAGGGTTTCAACCCTGGGCAAACCATCCTGCCCGAATGTCTTTTCTCTGTGTAATCCGTTCCTCCCTCCGAGCCATCCGTGGTTCAATCCGTTTATCAAAAAGCCTAACATTTCTGATCCCCTCTCCCTCTGGGAGAGGGAAAGGGTGAGGGAAAAAACCTATCATTACGCGTTCACGTTTCGGATGGCGTATTCCTCCCCTTATTCCATCCGCGCCTCGGCGGGGAAAGGATCGATTCTCAAATTACCCCCGCCATTCCAACGAAAAGGTTTTGCCGTCGTCCTGGCGGTTGCCGCCGATGGCATGCAGGGTGAACGATCCGCCCCGGGCGGTCAATTCGGCTTCGATCCAGCCCACGGGGTCTTCGTCCCGGAAATTGTAGCCCACCGCGGGCAGGTTGATCAAATGCACGCCGAGATGCTCCAGATGTTGATACACATGCGAATGGCCGAAAACCAAGGCTTTCACGGCGGTATGCGGTATCACGGTGGCGAAGAGGCGTTCCGTGTCGAGCAGGCTGCCGTCTTCATCGCCCGGCGTGTGATGGAAAAAGAGCAGGGTGGGCGTTTGATCGGCGGATCGGAGATACGAAGAGAGCCATTCCCGCTGCGCCTTGCCCAACAGGCCGGGAACCTGGTTGGTGAATAGCAGCGAGTCCAAGAGAATAAAACGGACCGGTGGTTTTTCGATGACCAGGACGTGTTTTCCCTTGATGGTCTGGTTTTCTCCTGGATGCTCCGCGAAGGCGTCGAGGAAATTGGCGCGGTGGTCATGATTGCCTAAAGCCAAGCCCACTGGCATTTTATCCACCAGCGGACCGGTCAGGGATTTGAGCATGGCGTAATTGCCGGGGAATCCCTCGAGGCGGGCCAGGTCGCCGGTGATGATCGCTCCCTCGGGATTGGCGTCGATCACCTGCTTGACGGCGGCCTTCATGTTTTCAAAGGGGAAAAAGCCGCGGTACTCGTTGGTGATGTCTTCGGGAACATGCGTGTCCGACAGGAACGCCCAGCGGGTGGATTCAGCGGAAGATTCACCGAACGTCCGGGGAACACCCAAGGTCGCGATGGCCCCAACGGAAGCCGCCGTGGTCCGCAGAAATCCCCGCCGGGTGAGATTCTTGTGTAAGAGCATGGGCATGATTCATGATTCCTTTCAGGAGAAGAGAAGGGTGGAGAAAGTCCTTTGTGATGCAGGCATCTTGTTGTGGTGCAGGCATCTTGCCTGCATCCATTAAGGGCGGACCTGGCTGTCCGCCCCGGCTTTTCTCCGTGTAATCCGTGCCTCCCTCCGTGCCATCCGTGGTTCAGTTCGCCGCCTTCACTTTGTTTACCAACGTCCCCAATCCTTCCACCGAGACTTCCATGACATCCCCGGCGCGGGCGGGAAGGGACTTGGTGGTGCCGGTGAAGATGATGTCCCCCGGTTCGAGCACGCAAACCCGCGACAGGTCGCTGACAATCTTTTCCGGCGGGAAGAGCATGTTGGACGTGTTGTGTTGATAGGTCAATTCTTTGTTTTGCGCGGGATTGCTCACCTTCAAGGTGCGTTCCCGATTGCGCCAATCCACCCCCCGGTGAATGAAGGGGCCGAAGGGAGCGAATCCGTCGCCGATCTTCAATCCCGGCCCCAGGAGGGTCTCGGCCTGGTCCAAAGGTTCTCCATTGACTTGGTGGTAAGAGGTCACGCAACCGACGATATCGTTCCCCACTGTGTAGCCGAAGATCGCTTCCTTGGCTTCTTCCAGCCCGGCGTCTTTAACCCGTTTGCCGATGACAAGGACCAGCTCGGTTTCAACCTCCAATTCATCCAGCGAGGCGGGCAGGATCACGTCTTCATCCGGTGAAGCGGCGGCGGAAGGAGGTTTCAAAAACCAGCGGATGGTATTGAAGGGCTTTTTCCCACCCGCCCAGGCTTCCTTGTAGCTGCCGGATATTCCGAATATTTTCTGGGGGATGCTGGGATGCAGCAAGCGGACATCTTTCATCGAAGCCGTTTGACCAACCGCCTGGCCGCCTTCCCAGGGCGCCTTGTCGAGTTGATGAACAACCCCCCCTTCCACCCGTCCGTAATGGACCGCTCCGGCGGCCTCGTAACGGCAATACACTTCCTCGCTCCAGGAAAAGGTGATGGGAAGAAGAACGAGAATCAAAACAGCGAGCCTGAATCGTTTCATGTGGAATTCCTTTCCTTTTGGAATCGGATAGTTTTAATTGGATTTTTCCATTTTTTGTAAAAGGCAATATGTACTTATTTACTCATAAATACGTGCTATTTATTCCGCCCTTTCAGGGCTTCCCTCACCCTGCCCCTCTCCCAGAGGGAGAGGGGATTAGCTTCTTTTGAGGCCAGCATCCCAGGGCTCATGCCCTGGGCTATGCTCATGCCGCGCCGTTGGCGCTTGAAAAACAATACTGCATCCCGATAAATAAGGCTCATCCGATAAGTGCGTACTTTTTTTTCAAGCAGGTCCGGCCACTCTTCAATCGGGCAGACCGGGGTGATCAATCCCCTGATCCCCTCCCCCCCGGGAGAGGACCAGGGTGAGGGAATTATTGTAGGGGCGGACCTTGGTGTCCGCCCGAATTTTATCGAGAGGATGGAATGCCTTCTTCTCCAGCGGGTACGCACTTGTCGGATGAACCATAAATAGTTTCCTTTATTTACCGTTCTGAGAGAACCACTCCCATCCCCTCTCCCTTTGGTAGAGGGCCAGGATGAGGGAAGGTCTTGCATTGGTGCTTTTTGCTTTGGCTTACTCCAGAAGAACGAGAAGAAAGAAAGCACCCAGGATCATCCTTCTTTATCATGACACAGGAACTGTGGTCAATCCATTTTCCTCACAGTCGAGGTAATGGATGTTGTGCTTATCCTGAAATTGGTACGCTAGGTTTTCCAGGTAGTATAACGTCGGGGCGGTAATGTGCATGTTATTGAGGAACGGCTGGGTGTAGTTGACGTCCCCGTAAACCACGCCCCCCACGTGGATAGGGATCTGTTTGCCATTGATGATGCGCCACTGGGCGTTGTGGTTGTTCCAATCGACTCCTTCGGTCAGGAATCCGTGTTCGCCGTGGTGATGCAAGGCGGCGGCGCGCAGAATGGTCAGGCCTTTGATCTCATACGACTGGATCCGTGTCGCGGCGGCGGCCTCGAAATAGGCCAGGGCGGCTTCCGCGTTCTCCCAAAGATACGAGGTATCCCACGAATCCTCCATGTAGAGCAAGCCTTGGGTGGCCATGCCGTTGCGGTCTTGCTTCAGCTCGAATCTCTCCAGGCCGTGCAGGCATACCGCCAGCGCCCAATCGTACAAGGCCGTGTCGCGCAACAGATTGGCCGTCCGGGACAGGCAGCGGAATCCCACACTGTAGGCCACGTTTTCGTGGTCATCGTAGGTGTCGTGATTGATGCTGCCGAACGCCCCGCCCAAGTCCCGGTATGCATCGGCAATGCCTCGGATTTCCTTCCGGTAATTTCTGAAACCCCGGCGGGTCAGCTCCACCCAAAGCCACAAGAGATAAGTCCCGTCGCCGCTGTGATCGAACTGGGAGTCCGGAACGGTCCCCATGGCGTTGAAAGTGATTGGAGATCCATCCGGCCGGCAACGGCGGGGATACCAGCCATTCTCCAGCCGCTTAACATGGTTCCATAGCCAATCCGATATAAGTAAAGATTTTTCGGTAATTTGTGATTTTAATGGTTCCGATACGAGGTCGGCTGCCCAGAGTAGTTGCAGCGCGATATGGGCCGTGGAACCCGGACAGAACCAGTGATCATACTCGGACTTGTGCAGGTAGTTCAGATAGCGTTTGTCCGATGGAATATCCCGGTAGGGAATCACGAAGCCGTCTTCGTGGAAAAATCCGCCTTCGAGGGCATGGTGGAGCAGGGAAACACCGGTCGCCCGCATCCGGGGATGGTTGAAAAAGCGGGTATACCAGAGAATCTCATGCGCTCCCCCCACTACATTGGCGGCCCAGCCCACACCCTCCAGCTCGCCGAATTCGTGCCATATAGCGGGAACGCCCTCCGGATCCAAAAACGTGGATGTGGCGCACAGGTTGCCCTGATAGGTGGTCAGGCAACGCCGCGTCGTGAAGCGGAGCGAATCGTTCATGCTGTCTACAATTGTATAGTCGTTCCGTGCGGCGCGATAGAAACGGTCAGCCATGGTGAGCCTGCCTCATGGATGAAACGAAACATGCGGAAGGATCTATTTTTCATCTCGATTCCGCATTTAATCCGCCAGTTTACCAAAGGGATGTGTGGTTCGCCTAGGTACGTGGCGGTAAGGAAGGAGGAATGGCAATGAAAAAAAGAGGAGTCACATACCGTGGATCGGACTAGCCATTGGATGAAATGACCGAAAGAATTTGTAAAACCGGCAGATCGTGAACTACAATATGGAAAAGAAGAAATCCCTTAAACCGGAAAAGCAAATCCGCGAATAATGGGACCAAACGCGAAATAGGGGAAAAAGGGAAGAGGCCTTTTGGACGAAACTTCTTTTGTTTACTAAACTTGTTAAATATGGTAGCTTTTCAACGTGGCTTTCTTGTGTTACTTTAATCGGAACGAATGAGACTGGGGCGGGAAATGGAAAAACAAAGATAAACTGGGATGATGACATATCCTGTATCCATGAATGAATCGTCTGCCAACTTCGCGGAATTCCCAGCAACCTTGGATGAGCTCGCCCGGATATGCGACCGGGTCCGGGAAGCGGCGCGGGCATCGGGGATGTCGGAAGGCAACCTGTGGAAGTTGGAGACCTCCGTCGACGAGGCGTGTACCAACATCGTGTGTTACGGATATTGCGGAAAAAAAGACGGCAAATTGTGGATTCGGTGGCGGAAAGAGAACGATTCGTTTTTGGTGACCATCGAAGACGCGGGGATTCCCTTCGACCAAACGCAGCCCACCATCCCGGACTTTTCCAACGACATATGCCGAAGACAAGTCGGGGGGTTGGGCCGGTACATCATGCGCGAGTTATTGGATGACATGGTTTATCAACGAAAACAGAATCGCAATTCCCTCACGTTGATCAAAAATCTTTCCCTGGACAAGAAAAAAAATCCGGATGCGCTGAAATCCTCACCGGAATCGCTGTGTT
>JBHGBC010000163.1:0-13558 GCA_041946805.1 bacterium | reverse complement strand
AACGGCGCGGGGAAAAGCACCCTGATGAAGATCCTCACCGGCGTCCATGCGGCCGACGCGGGCGAAATCCGCTTTCAGGACCGGCCTTATGCCGTCGCCCACCCCAAGGAGGCGCTGCGGGCGGGCATCGCCATGATCTACCAGGAATTCAACCTGGCATTGGATCTTCCCGTCCACGCCAACATTTTTCTGGGACATGAAAGGAGTTCCCTGGGCGTTGTGCGGGCCTCTGACCAACGGATCACCACCCGGAAACTGTTCGCCCTCCTGGAAGCCGATATCGATCCCGGCGTCCCCGTGCGCCGGTTGGGAGTGGCCCAGCGGCAGCTCGTCGAGATCGCCCGGGCGCTGAGCTGCGACGCCAAGGTCATCATCATGGACGAGCCGACCGCCGCCCTCTCCGACAAGGAAACCCGCAAACTGTTCGAGACGATCCGTTCGCTGCGCGACCAGGGCGTGGGGATCATCTACATCTCGCACTACCTGGAGGAATTCGGCGAGATCGGCGATGTGTACACGGTGCTGCGGGATGGGGAAAAAGTGGGGTACGGCGACATGGCCCACACCACGCCGCGCGATTTGATCCAGTTGATGGTGGGCCGGGAAATTGATGAACTCTACCCCCGCCACGATCACGTTCTGGGAGATGTGTTGCTCCGCGTCCGCAACCTCCGCGGCCCCTCGGGCGCCGGCCACACCGATCTGGAAGTCCGGGCCGGCGAGATCGTGGGCGTCGCCGGCCTGGTGGGCGCGGGCCGCACGGAAATGCTGCGCGCCCTGTTCGGCCTCGATCCGGCGCGGATGGATGAGCTCCAAGTCCAGGGCGTCACGGTGATTCCCCCCACGCCCCGGAAAATGCTGCGCCACCACGTAGGCCTGCTCAGCGAGGACCGTGGGGGGGAAGGCCTGGCGCAAACCTTGTCGGTCCAGACCAATATCACCTTGTCCATACCCAAGAAGGTCAGCCGCTTCGGCATCGTATCGTCCTCCAAGGGCCGTGAACTGACCGCCCGGCTGATTCACGGCCTCGGCATCAAGGTGGAATCGCCCGATCAAAAGATCAACCAGCTCTCCGGCGGCAATCAACAAAAAGTGGCGCTGGCCCGTCTGCTGGGCGCCGAGGCCCTGGTCTCGTTGCTGGACGAACCCACCCGCGGGATCGACGTCGGTTCCAAGGTGGAAATCTACCGCCTGATCGACGCCCTGGCCCGCCAAGGGAAGGGGGTCGTCATGGTCTCCAGTTATCTGCCGGAATTGTTCGGTATGTGCGATTCGCTCTACGTCATGGCCCGGGGCCGCTTGAGCCAAAAATACCCGGTCGGCGAAATCGATCCGGATGGCGTCATGGCCCTGGCCACGGGCATTGGCAAGGAAGACAACACGGATCCTCCGGTCCGTCCGGTAGGCCATCACCGGGCGAACTGACAAGCGGAATGGCTGGGCCCTCCTCTCGGGACTCTGATCCGGGGCGCCGGCTGGATTCAGGATAAAACGACATGGGGAAAAAACTGCTGGAATGGTCGGGGAAGCTTGGACCCATTTTCGCCCTGGTGCTGGTCACCGCCATCTTCGCCGTGTGGGAACCGGCGAAATTCCTGAGTCCCATCAACATCGGGAACATCATCTCGCAGACGGTGGTCATCGCCGTGGGCGCGGTGGGGATGACCTTCATCATCGTCAGCGGCGGCATCGATCTGTCCGCCGGTTCGCTGATCGCGCTGGCCGGCGTCTTCGCCACCATGGCCATGGTCTCCGCCGAAAGCATCACCATCGGCCTGTTGACGGGCCTCTTCACCGGCGCCGCCTGCGGGATGATCAACGGGCTGGTCATCACCACGGGCAAACTCCCCCCCTTCATTGTCACGCTGGGGATGTTGGAAATCCTGCGCGGGACCGCGCTGCAGGTCACCCTGGGGCTGCCGGTGGAACGCGGCATCCCCGAATGGTTCAATAAAATCAGCAATGCCGCGATGCGGATTCCCGTGACCGGCGAAACGACGATCATCATCCCCTATCTGCTCTTCATTCTGATCCCGGTGGCCCTGGCGGCGGGTTTCCTGCTGAAATACACCGTCTTCGGCGTCCAGGTGTACGCGGTCGGGTCCAACGAGCAGACCGCGCGGCTGTGCGGCGTCAACGTGGAGCGCGTGAAAATCTGGGTTTACACGCTCGGCGGCATCGCCATGGGGTTGGCGGGCATCCTGCAGGCCTCGCGCCTGCGGTCCGGTCAGCCGACCACGGGGGTGGGGCTGGAGCTGGACATCATCGCGGCCGTGGTGGTGGGCGGCGGCAGCCTGATGGGCGGCGAAGGGACCATCTTCGGCTCGGTGGTGGGGGCCTTCATCATCCGTATTTTACGCAACGGCTGCGTGATCGTGGGGATCTCGCCGCACGTGCAGCGCATCATCATCGGCTTGATCATCATCGCCGCCGTCTTCGCGGACCAGCTGCGCCGCCGGTCCCTGGAAGGCGCCCGCAAGGGAACCTGACCGGCTCCGCGGGGGAAAAAATCGCGGCAAAATTCCGGGAATCGCGCCCAAGGTCTTTACCAGATAGCAGGTCGAGGTAACCTATATTCATGCAACTTCACGGCTGCAATCGCGCCGGAGTGGTGGAATTGGTAGACGCGCTAGGTTCAGGACCTAGTGAGAGTAATCTCGTGGGGGTTCGAGTCCCCCCTCCGGCACGTTAAATTTCTCTTCCGCTTCTATTTCCTATATCCATTCAAATCCCTCCTTTTATTTGAATTCGAGTCCCTGGCGCTTGCCGCGCGTTGACTGCCAATCTTATCGCCGTATAAATGGAAAGGGCGGCCCGGCGGCCGCCCTTCCGAACAATCCGTATCGAGATCGTGGAAGTCAATCAATACAACGGCCAATCGGGAACCGGGGTGGGGACGTTGCCCACCACATACCGGCCGTAACCCATCGTTCCGCCGCACCACAGAATCTCGAAGGCATAAGCCGGATAGTTTTGGCCGACATAAATATTCACTTCGGAGCTATACGCGGCCGCCCAGTTATCGACATAATCGGCCCCGCCCAATTCGTCCTTCTCGGTGAATTGAATCCGATGGGCGGTCAGGAAATCGCCTTCCACGAAGTCATTGTTGGGATCGACGCCCGTGGAGAGGACCGCCAGCCAAGCGGTCGGCGGCGGATCGAGTTCGAGCTTGTCCCGGCTTTGCCAGAAGGGTATCGTCGCGACAACGATGTACGGCAGGCCGTCATGGGCCGCCACGTCGACTTTCGTTTGCCCGCGGTATTTTTCCGTCTCGCCCACGGCCGGATTTTCATCCACTCCGGGACTCCACAACGCCTCCGTATCCTCGGCGAATTGTTCCGTCGAGCCCGCGGGACGCACGTACCGGCGGATCACGTCGGAACTGCCCGGAAAGCCGGTGCAGAACATCCATTCTTCCTTGCCGTCCGGGCTGATCACCGGCAGGCTGCCGCCGCCGCCGATACCGGTCAGGGAAGTGCCTTGGCCGTTGTAATACTTCGCGGTCCAGGCCGCGCCGCCGTCGGCGGAGGTGTAGTACCACAGGCCGCCGTTATCCGCCCAATGGCGGCGGGTGGTGGTCATGATCTTGTTGGCGCCTTCGCCCTTGATTTGCAGGTCGATCATGTTGAAACCGCGCCAGTGCAGGTAATTTCCCTCGCGGCCGTCCGGGGTGATGACTTTGGATTCATTCGCCGGCTGATAATTGTAGGCCAGAGTGGGGCCGGTGAATCCGCCTTTCCCATCCGGCGTGTAGCGCAGGAGGTGATGTTTGTCGGATAGATAGAGATTGCCTTCCGCGTCCACATCGATTTTGGGGAATTCTTCCTGCGCCAAATCGGGGCGCACCGAACCGTGATCTCCATACGCGTCGTTGATCCGCTTGATATACTCGTCCGTATCGGGCCAGGGCTTGACCGGGAAGGTAATCGCGATGCCCATGGGGGACCCGTCGTTGGGATTGATCCACCACACGGTGCGGTCGGGAAATTGCGCGGCCATGGCCGCGTCGTGGTTCGGGTCGGATTCGTTGATCCCGTTTTCCACCACGAACAGCATCAGGCGGTTTTCGTCATACCGGCGCAGGGAGCCGATCAAATCCATGTCCGATGTCCCATCGGACTCCTGCTTGTTGCCCACGTGGGTGGTCATGAAGGGGAATCCGGGAATCCCGTTCGGATTGTTGGTCAAATGCTCCCATACCACTTTGATTTCAATATTCGCGGGCGCTTGCGTGAATCCCGTTTCGGCGGCGATAGCGACGGCGAGAAAGGCCATCCAAATCCGTATTCTCATGATTCGTTCTCCTTTTGGTAAGATTCAATCACTCTTGTGATGCAATGCACAGGATACCCGGGCTTCATTTTCACTTCTAGAGCCGGAGTTTTATTTCAATACCACTTTTATAAATTGGGAGGAAGACGCAAAAAGATAAAAACGTATGACGTCCCGCGCCATGCGGGGGGATACCAAATAGGTGTCTCTGACGTCTGGGCGCGTATTTTCAAGTAAGCGCAAGCGGTACTCAAGTAGGCGGGCATAAGGGAGCAATTCTCTGTTCCCATGAACAGGCCGGCTGAATAAGCCTATTAAAAGGGAGAGGCCCTACGGCCTCTCCCCGGTTGATCCATCACCCCGTGTTCGTGTCACTCATGCAATTCCCAATCCGCCACTGGAACCGCCGGATTGTATTGAATCACTTCAATGTTGTCTAAAGCCGCGTAGTCATCCCCTCCGTCGTCTTCCGCGCTATAGAACGTGAAACGGACCCGCTGGCCGGCGGCCTGATCGATCCGGATGGCCGGAGAAATGGTATAAATCACGGGATGGATCCTTCCACCCGCCACCGTGTCCGCGTAATCGGCCGAGACGTTTTGAAACGCGAAGACGTTCGTGACTTTCCCGGCCGCGTCCGTCATGTCCACCGACAAGATGATGGAATCCTTGCTGGACCGGATTTGGGCGTCAAACAAAAGGTACAGGGGCTGCGTGCTTGATGTGTTGTTGATTTCCGGCGTGATGGCATCCACCAAGTTGCCTGAATCGTACACCAAGACGTTCCCCTTGAACCGCCCATGATGCCCGCGGCCGTCGGGTTCGATCAGATTGCCCGAGTTCGAACCCGGCTCGATTTCCCCATTGGCCACGGCCATGACACTGTCCGGGCTGTTGCCAAACAGTTGATAAACACCCAGGGAGTAAACATCCCATCCATTGGAGGCAGCGAACGTGCCTGACCACCCCGTGGGGATTTGGGCCGCGTCCGCGGGGTCGTTTTTGTCGGGATCCTGGATGCCATCGAACGTCTCCTTCAGTAACGTGACGCCGGGAATCGCCCGGACCGTAAAGGATTGCTCGTCGGACCAGGGGGACGATTTGTAATCTTCATCCCAATACCGTACCCGCCAGAAGTAGGTCACTCCCGGACGAAGCATATCGCCGGGAACCGTCAGTTCTTCTTTCGGGCCGTATCCATCCCCAATGGGGACCCGCAGCTGGGTCGCGGGATTGGGTTGGCCGCGCAGCAACGCTCCGCTCCAGATTCCGCCTTCCCGCCATACATAGGCCCCGTCGGCATAATGGTTCGGCTGGATGCCGGTATCCAGGATCGGATAGGCTTCCAGGAAACTCGAGTTTGTGTAGTTCACCAACTGGCCGTAAGTGCCGTCGGCTTCCCGAACTTGCCATTGGGCGAAGGCATTGGGTTTGGAGCCGCTGTAGGCACTCGCTTTCAGCACCACGTTCTGTCCCGCGTCGATGGTCCCCGTGGGCGATACGGCCTGGGGTTGGGCGGGGCCGTCGGTGGGGAGAGCGTTGTATCCTTTCACCGTGAAATCATCAATGACGATCTCCCAGGAGAAGTTCCCCTGGTAATACCATAAGCAGCGCAATTTGGATCCGCCTTCGGTGTTGACGACAAACGATACATCCGCCAGGTAGTTAAAGTCATCGCCGTGATAATGCATGCTCCAGCGTTGCAGAGTTTGCCAGGGGCCGTTGTCGATCTGGTAATAGGCGGCGGTTTCACTGTCCTGGTTCTGTTCAATCATGAATTTGTATTCGATACGTGCGTATTTGGCTCCTTGGAGATCGACATCCGGTGAGACAATGGCCGAATTGAAAACCACTCCGCCGTATTCGTCGCTGTCGGCGATCAGCACTTTGGCGTTTTCATCCACTACTCCCGTTACGGGATCGCACCCGAAATTGGGATAAGGCGCCTTGACCCACGGGGCCGTCGATCCGCCCGCCCGCATGCGCGAAACCGCCGAATCGGCGGGCGGGGCGATGTCATAAAAAAGTCCCGTGCTCGGCATGATGGCGCTTACCGGCGCATCCGGGATGGGGTCGCCGAAGAGATCCAGCGTGAACGTGCACCAATAATCCCGGATCCCATCCGTGCCGCGGTTCGCGTCGTACATGCCCACCCGCTTAATCTCCACGACTTGCCAATCCACTTCGGGGTTCCCGGTCGTGGCCCAATCCGCGCTTTCGGGAATCCCGTCGTGGACACTGTCCTCAGCCGGCGCCGGCACCGGGCAATGCATCCAGCCGGGCGTGTAGATCCAGCCGGCGGGCCGGGCTCCCCGCGCCGTGCCGTCGAGCTTCTCCTGGTACAGGACTGTTTGCGCCGGCGCCAGGACCGTGACGGCCAGCATCAAAACCATGGTGAGCAACATAGTTCTTCTCATGGCATCATCCTCCTTATCGATTCAAATGGGACGGCTTGCCACGGTGATGTCGTTCAGTGGGGATCAAGCGCCTATACGTATGCGCGCCCAGTGATATTGCATGCAAGATTCCTTATTTCTCTTGATGTGCGACCGGAATTCCTGATTCCACCGGGGGAGAAAAATAATGCAATTGCCGATGATCCCAGCGATTTCCGCGGACATTTTCCCTTCCTGGCCGGCGGCCAGATCACAGTACCTTATTAGAATACAACTTAAGCGAATATGCAACAGAAAAATATATTTATTTTGTATATTTGGATGTAGTCTTTCCGAGTTGGTTGTGGGAATGAAATTTGTTGATTTTCGGTTAGTTATTCTTCATGACTTTTGAGGAAAGATAAATTTTGCATGTAAATCGCCTTGGTTGGATCCTGCCTTTGGCGGACAGGATGCCGCGATCGGGAAATCCAGGGAAACCGCTTGCCGGCCCGGAAGCGCCGGCCTGGTTTACAGCTCGATCTGCATGCCGAGTTCGATGACGCGGTTGGGGGTAATGTGGAAGAACGCGGTCGCCGGCCGGGCGTTGCGGTACAAGAAGATGAAAATCCATTTTCGCCAGGCGGGAAACGCGGTGGGCTTGCGCGCGGTCACCACGGTCACCCGGCCCAGGTAATAACTGGCGTCCTTGATATCCTCGAGTCCCTTGGACAGGCAATTCCGTAACATCCAGGGCACATGGGGCGATTGCATGAATCCATAGGCGGCGGTCACCAGGTAAAAACCATGGCCGAGTTCCTTGATTTCGATGTGATCGCGAAGATTTACTTTGGGCACGTTTTCCGTCCGGAGGGATAGCAGGACTACTTTTTCGTGGAGAACCTTGTTGTGTTTCACGTGATGCAACAAGACGAGGGGGGCGAGGTCGGCGTTGGAGGTCAGGAACACCGCGGTGCCTCTCACCCGCGGCAGTTTCGTCTGGGCGACGTCCTCCATGAACAACTCCAGGGAGATGGAATCCGCGCGGATTTTTTCACCCACGGCCGTCTGTCCGGCTTTCCAGGTGGTCATGATCACGTAGATCCCCCCGCCCACCAGCATGGGGAACCAGCCGCCATGCCCGATCTTGTTGGTGTTGGCCAATACGAACATCAAGTCCACCGTCAGAAAAATGCCGGTCAACAGCAGCGCTTTCCATAACTGCCATCCCCACTGTCCGGTCATGACAAAAAACATCAGGAAGGAGGTGATGGCCATGGTGCCCGCCACCGCCAATCCATAAGCGGCCGCCAGGTTGGTCGATTTCTGAAACGCCAACACCAGGCCCAGGCAGGCGATCATCAGCATGGAGTTGATTTCCGGCACGTAGATTTGCCCCCGGGTTTTCCCGGAGGTGTGGATGACCGTCCAGCGGGGCGAATACCCCAACTGCATGGCCTGCTGCGCCAGCGAAAACGCCCCCGAGATCAACGCCTGCGAGGCGATGATCGAGGCCACGGTGGCGAGGACCACCAGCGGATACAGCATCCAGCCGGGCGACAACATATAAAACGGATTCACGGCCGCCTCGGCTCCCCGCGCGAGAATCACAGATCCCTGCCCGAAATAGTTCATCAACAATCCGGGAAACACCACGGCGTACCAGGCCCGGCGGATCGGCGCGACCCCGAAATGCCCCATGTCGGCGTACAAGGCTTCGCTTCCGGTGATGCACAAAACCACCGCGCCCAGCAATAAAAATCCGTGCCCTTGATTATGCACAAAAAAGGCCGCCGCATAATAGGGATTCACCGCCGCCAACACTCCCGGCTCCTTCCAGATCCAGGGCAGCCCCAACAGGCCGATGGTGAAGAACCACACGAACATCGCCGGGCCGAACACCGCCCCGATGTCCCCCGTTCCCCGTTTCTGCACCAGGAAGAGTCCGAATAATATAATCAGGGTCACCGGCACCACCACCGGCCGGAACAGCGGGGTGGCCACCTCCAAGCCTTCGATGGCGCTCAACACCGTGATCGCGGGGGTGATCATGCCATCCGCCCAGAGGAGGGAGGAACCGAACAAACCGAAGACGAGCACGTATTTCCACGACCGGCTTTGGGGTTGCGAGTGGCTCAACAACAACGCCAGCAAGGCCATGATCCCCCCCTCGCCCCGGTTGTCCGCCCGCATGACGAAGGTCAGATACTTGATGACCACCACCAGCATCAATGTCCAGAAAACCAACGAGAGCACGCCCAGCACGTTCGCGCGGACCGGCTCCACGCCGTGGACAGGGATAAAACACTCCTTGATCGCGTAAAGCGGCGAGGTTCCTATGTCTCCGTACACTACTCCCAACGCGCCCAGGGCTAACCAAAAAATCGATGACCGTTCCTCGCTTGGGTTGGATTGGCCCGGCGCGGTGTCATTGGCTGGAACGTGATTCATGAATCGCTCCAAATCGCTCTCGTACTTTATCACCCGGGAGTCCATACGAACGGCCGCTCGGGGAATCCGGCGGACTGGACGAGTTCCTCCGGTTCCCGGAAGAAATGACCGGCCATCCTCCACAGGTATAGACCGACCTTAAAGTATATCTCCCGGGCAGTCAAATCCGGATTCCCATGAAATGGCCTCTCCCCCCGCCGATCGATTCAATCCAGCCGGTTCGAGCCTCAGGGATCAAACCGCCGGGAAAATCCGGCCAAACGAAATTCCATGTCCGCCTGGACTGTCAGGCGGTCCACGGTAGCACCGGAGGGGAAAAAGGCGCATACTATGCCCGATTGGATTGGGTCCAATCGGGAAGATCGCCTAATCATACCAGGGAGGTGGGCAAGGTGGGATGCAAAAAAAGGATCGGGTTGTGTCTCGGAATCGTATTGGGAAGTCCATTGTTCATCATGGCGCAGTATGAAAGTCCACAACATCAAGAAATAAACAAGCCCTTCCCCTGGCCGGAGGGGAAGCGGTGCGCGATCAGTCTGACCTTCGACGACGCACGCCCCAGCCAGATCGACACCGGTCTGCCCTTGTTTGACCGGTATGGCGTCAAGGCGACCTTTTATATCTCCCCGGGCAGCCTGGAGAAACGCCTGGAGGGATGGAGACGCGCGGCGGCCGCCGGGCATGAAATCGGGAACCACACGCAAACCCATCCCTGCTCGGGCAATTTCGCCTTTTCCCGGGACCACGCGCTGGAGGACTACACGCTCGAGCGGATCGCCGCGGAAATGGACGGGGCGAACCGCTTCATTTTCGAGAAACTCCAGGTGCGGGCGGTGAGTTTCGCCTATCCGTGCGGGCAAAAATTCGTGGGCCGCGGGGAACGCCTGCAAAGTTATGTGCCCCTCGTGGCGCGGAAATTCCTGACCGGGCGGGGCTGGCTGGATGAAGATACGAACGATCCCTGGTTTTGCGATTTCGCGCAGCTGATGGGCATGGAAAGCGACGGCAAGACGTTCGATGAACTGAAACAGCTGGCGGTGAAGGCCGGGGAAAACGGCCGCTGGCTGGTTCTGGCCGGCCATGAGATCGGAACGGGCGGACATCAAACCACACGGGTGGACAGTCTGGAAAAACTCTGCCAATTCGCCCGCGATCCGGCCAACGGCGTCTGGATGGACACCGTCGCCGCCGTGGCCGAATACATCCAAAAAATCCGGGACGCCGGTCCAGGGCGGAACTAGCGGGAAACGCCCGGTCAGCCTGGTAATATTGTATTTCTACAACCGCGGAGCGATTTTGTGGTTGATCCGATCAGTGCGTAATTTTTCCGGACGCATGGACGGATATCGATTCGACGGGGAGGGAGCCGCCCTAAATCCCCTCTCCCTCTGGGAGAGGGCCAGGGTGAGGGAAAGCCTTTCTCCGCCGTCGATCCCCTCGGCGGGTTCCTGAACGATGGCCAGGAAGGCAATGAGTTCCCTTCGGTTCGGAGAAAGGGAATTGCAATACGATTTGCCCCATCCTGTTCACACATGCCGGATGAATCGATTTTATGACAAGCCGGGCAGCTAGGAGTTGCGCGGGGCAACGCGCTCGTCCTTGACTATTGGACAAGCCATCCCGATTGGAGGGACGAAATGGATTCCATCATCAATCACCGGATTTCCATTTCCACGGCCACCGCCTGGTAAATATGCAAATGCGGCAGCGTGAGAGTAAGATACTTGCCCTTTTTACTCCACTCCACCGCGGGATGGTCATCCGTGGGGCTGTAGGATTTCACGGAAAGGATTTTGCGGTTGCCGGGCAAGGGCAGGGAGATTCGCACTCCGTGCTGCGCATCCGGCTCTCCGGATTTCGTGGACACTTGCCAAATCGGATCGTCGGTGGGCTGGATTTCCTTGGTCAGGAGTATGGGAACGCGGTAGTTCACGGCGTGCAGCACGATGGTTTCCCGCTTTTGTTCAGGATAGGGAATACGGTACGGATGAAGATAAATCCCCGCGTTCGTGCCGGGCGGGCACCAGCGCAAACGTGTATGCAATGCTTTTTCGAGGCGCGCCACGAACTCCGGCCCCAGGTCGATATGATGCTTCACCTCACTTTCCCGGACCGCGTTCAGGTAATCGCTGGATAGCCCGAACGAGCCGGCGCGGTCTTCCATGAGGTTCCAGGCGTCCGAGCGCCGCGCGGGGACGTCATCCGGCTGGAGATGCAGAATTCTGCCTTTCCCGTAAGCGATGGATGTTTCACGATCTTGGATTTTCATGATATTGGATAAGGGATGCGCTTCCCGTTTCCGGGCGTACGCGTCTTCCGTGCCGAAAGGTTCGATGACCACCAGCCGTCCACCCTGCTTCGCATAGGACAAACACAGGTTGACCTTATCCTCATTGACATACCGGATGCAGGGAACCAGGATGACATCGTAATCCGGCATGGCCGCCAGGCCTTCCCCGGTGAGGATATCGAAGGGGACTTGATTTTCGGACAGGATGTTGACCAACCGCCGGACCATGGCGAAATGCTCGGGATATTCATAAAAAACCTGATCGCTCCAGAACATCAATCCCACGCGGGCGCAGGAATCGCCGTGATTCCATAACTCCGCGTGACCGGTAAAAAATTGTTTCCAACGCCGGCGCGAGTCCGGCGCGCCGAGACCCGCCTGGATGAAAGCGCCGCCTCCGCCGGCGGCCGCTTCGGCCTGCGCCAAATCCGCGGCGGTGTCATCCGCCACTTTGTATAGCAAGGTACCGGCCCGGGTTCCCGCGCCCATTGCCCAGCGGAACGCGAAAATGTTGGAAATGACCACTCCGCTGTCCAAGGATCCCGGCTGCGGCATCTCCTCGAACATTTGCAGGTCCGCCATCGGCGCGAAATGCACCAGATCGATGCCGTCCACCCGCCGCTTGTTCAATCCGTCCACGGTTTGCATCGATCCCAGGTTGGCGACGGTGAAAAAATTGCCGGAGCGATTCTGCCTGGCGAATTCTTCTTGCCCGCCGCGCTTCAAACGGGCCAAGGTATCCGCCATGCTTTGGCACCAGAAGCGCTGCGTTTCCACCCACAACAGGAGATCCGGCGGGGTCCCCAAACACCGCCGCCGGATATCGGGTGATCCAAAGCGGTCCTGCAACGCCCCGGCCAGTTCCGGGCTTTGTAAGTATTCCCGGAAATAATAGCGGAGCACGGTTTGGGTGAACGGTTTTTGCCGCGCGGGGGACGCGGCATTCCGATCCCCGGCCTGAAAGAGTTCCTGTAGAACGGAAGGCAGGTCATTCTCGGGCGGATATTCCGCGGCCGAGCCTTGCATGTAACAACGCAGCAAACGCCAGTCTTCCTCCAGGGGAATTTGACCGGGATCTTCGCCGTTGAGGAACTTCCGGATGGAAGAGTTCCGCTCCGGTTGCTTCAAATATGTTTTGAAGTTCTCCAGGATATATTTTTCGAAATCCCGGTAAATGGTGGATAGATTGATTTCCCGGTGATCGCTGGTTCCAAACGCTTCCCGCAATCCTGACGTTCCATATTTATGCAACAAATAAATATCGAATTTCTCCTGACAATGAGGACAATAGCAGTATTGTGTATTTACATCGAAAAACATGCCGTCATAGCCCACGGACGCCAGCTGCCGGGCCACCAGATCCAGATACGCGGACCAGGCCGGATGGTTGACGCAGGGATCGTAATGCAGCACATCCGCCGGTCCGCCCCCCAAAGGGCGAGGCCCTGGGACTTGTGACCACAAGCTGGGATCGGCCTCAGGCTTGGGGCCCAGGCCGAATTCCGCATAGTCATCCCAGTGATCGAAAAACCGGAAGAAGCCGGTCCGTTTTTCGGGATTTCCGAAAAAAGCCATGGTATAGACATAAGGAATCAAGAGCCGCGTGCCGGTGGCCCGCATTTTCGCGATGACGCGCCGGATCCGCTCCACTTCGCGGGGGATCTCCCCAGGAGGCAAAATATCATCCGTGAACAACTCATGGCCATAGGTTGGCCCCAAGGCGCCCTTGAAGGGGATCTGGTATCCCAGGTGGTACAAATCCGGCGGGCTGTTGGACAAATCCTGTAGAAATGTTTCCTCTTCGGGATTGACGATGTACCCGATGCAATACGTGAAGGGCGCGGATGCGCGGGCGGGAACCTGATAATCAGGCGCCGCCGGCGCCGGTTCATCCGTGAATGCTGGAGCCACCAGTCCGAAGATCGTTACGATCAATCCGATGTAAATCATGACAGGCCTCCCCGGTTTCAGAATCATATGGCAAGGGCATGGAGATTGTGACGAATCCGCGCGGTGACTCCAAGAGCACCCTCCTGAAAATGGAATGGAAATGGAAAAACGGTTCATCCGACAAGTGCGCACCTACGACGCTCGTGGCCCAGGGTTACCCCCCTGGGCTGCTGCAAAGTCGTCCCCTGAAGGGGACTCCGTAAGGGCAAGACATCAA
>JBHGBC010000162.1:0-13623 GCA_041946805.1 bacterium | reverse complement strand
GGTTTTTCTCCTAAAAGGAGCCTTTTCTTATCATACAAGGGTTAGGGTGAGGGAAGCCCGGAAAGGGCGCCATAGGGACTCTCCACACGAGCAATGAACGGATCCATTTGGGTATTTTTCGGCTACGCTGGGAAACTCATCAGAACCTACCATGGCTTGATACCGGGGGAAGTATCTTCCATACTGGTTCCATCTTTCGAATCCATGGCTAGGGAGGTCAGAATCCATGATCAAAACAAGAGGTCTGGTTTATATGGCCGCGGCGTTGGCGCTCGCCGGCGTGGCGGCCGCGGAGGCCGCGGAGAATCCCTTCGTGGGCCGCTGGGCGTTGACGATTCCGGGCGGCGGCGCGGGCTGGCTGGGCGTGACGCAGGAACCGGGGTATCTGGACGCCAGCCTTTTGTGGGGCGGCGGCAGTGTGGTCCCCGTCTCCAGCGTGTTCGTGTGGAACGACTCGCTCTTCGTCAACCGGACCGAGCCCGTCCAACGCCGGGATGAAAAAGGCAAAGTGATCGCCACGCAGATGTTCACGGACACCATCGTGGCCCAGGTATCCGGCGATACGATGAACCTGACGCTCTACAGACCGAACCGGAACGGCCAGGGCGTGAAGGAGGAGGAATTCACGGGCAAGCGTATCCCGGATCTGCCCGCCAAGCCGGACCTGTCAAAGGTGAAATTCGGAGAACCAGTCAAACTGTTCAACGGCCAGAACCTGGATGGGTGGGTGCTGACCGATCCGAACCAGGTCAGTGGCTGGAGCGTGATCAACGGGACCCTGGTGAACCGCCCGACGCAGATCCCGGGATACGACCATATTTCCTATGGCAACCTGCGCACGGTGAGGGAGTTCGAGGATTTCAACCTGAAGATCGAGGTGAACGTTCCGCCGGGCGAGAACAGCGGCATCTACCTGCGGGGAATATATGAGGTCCAGGTCATGGATTCGTACCAAAAGCCGCTGGATTCGCACAACATGGGAGCGATCTACAGCCGGATCATGCCGTCCGTAAGCGCCGAAAAACCGGCCGGCGAATGGCAAACCTTCGATATCACCCTGGTGGACCGCCATGTCACGGTGATCTTGAACGGCGTAACGATCATCGACAACCAGCCGCTGCTGGGCTGCACCGGCGGCGCGTTGTGGTCCGATCAGCTCCGCCCCGGCCCGATCTATCTGCAGGGAGATCATGGCCCGATCATTTACCGGAACATCGTGCTGACGCCGGTGGTCAAATAACCTTGTCCAAAGCCGGTTCACCGGTCCGGGTGTTTCTTCGCGGAAGGAGAGGGAAATGGGAGGGGGCTGAAACGCTCTCTCCCATGTTTATTATATTGATTAGATTGATCCGGTATGTTGTTCATGGGATGCCGGGTGAAATAGGGGATGGGTGGATTTAAAAATGAAGAACGGTGTCAAGCCCTTGCGAAAATGTACTTTAGAAGGACGCTGGGAACAGCGGTGGCATCCGCTGTGGCGGGAGTGGATCGTGTACGCGGCCCATCGCAACACCCGGCCCTGGAGCGGCGTGTCGGTCCAGAAACCTCCGGAAGCCCCCGCGTACGATCCCCAATGCTACCTCTGTCCCGGCAATATCCGCGTGCACGGGCACCGCAATCCGGAGTACCGGGATGTCTTCATCTTCGACAACGACCATCCGGTCGTGGGCTTGAACGCCCCGGATGTCACCTCCGCGGCGTCCGAATCCGGTGTGTACCGCCGCCGCACGGCCGAGGGGATCGCGCGGGTGGTGTGTTACGATCCCCGGCACAATGTGACGCTGTCGGAGATGCCCTTGCGCAAAGTGATTCCGGTGTTTCACGCCTGGCGGGAGCAGGTGAGGGAACTGGCCCGCGTGCCGGGGGTGCAATTCGTTTTGATCTTCGAGAACAAGGGCGAGATCGTGGGAGTTTCGAATCCGCATCCCCATTGCCAGATCTACGCCACGAATTTCACCTTTCGGCTGGTGGAGCAGGAACTGCACTCCGTGGCGGAACATAAAAAAGAGACGGGACGGAACCTGTTCGAGGAGATTCTGCAGGCGGAACGGGAAGCCGGGTGCCGGATCGTGGCGGAAAACGGGGGAGCGGTGGCCTTCGTGCCATTCTTCGCCCGGTACGCCTACGAAGTCCATGTTTTCCCGAAACGCCGCCACGCCAATCTGATCACGATGAGCGATGAGGAACTGGGAGCGCTGGCCGAAGCGTTTCAGCAGACCATCCGGCGCTACGACGGCCTGTTCGGGATGCGGTTTCCGTACGTTTTGTCCCTCTTGCAAGCCCCCGTGGACGGCGGCGATTACCGGGATTTCCATCTCCATCTCATGCTGCAGCCTCCGTTGCGGCAGCCGGGCCTCCAAAAATTTCTGGCGGGTCCGGAAATCGGGGGAGGCAATTTCATGGCGGACACCATGCCGGAAGAGAAGGCCGGGGAGTTGCGCCGGGTGGATCTATCTCACTACGTGGAAGTGGACTGAGGCGATGCATTCCTACGCGATCAAGGATTGCTTGTGTGAAGTGGGCCTGCGGGTGTGCCAGCATGTGCGCCAGTCGTTATTGGTGCGGAGCATGGAGGAGCGCTCGGCGGTGCATTCCGAAACCAGCGACGACACCATATACCAGATCGACCGGGACGTGGAAGCGGTCATCCTGCCGCTGGTGGAGGAGAAGGCGCGGGAGCTGGGGGGCGTGGTGCTCATCGCCGAGGGATTGGAGGATCATGGCGCACGGGTGCTGCCCCGCGGTCTGCAGGAATCGCAGGCGGCGTACCGGATCCTCATGGATCCCATCGACGGAACGCGGGGGATCATGTATGACAAGCGTTCCGCGTTTTTTCTGGCGGGCGTGGCTCCCAACCGGGGCGAATCGCCTACGTTGCAGGACATCACGATCGCGGTGATGGTGGAATTGCCCACTTCGCGCAGCCACCTCAGCGACACGCTGTGGGCCATCAAAGGGCAGGGGGCTCACCGATTGACCCGGGACTTGCAGTCTGGCCGGGTGGCGCAACAACTGATCCGGCCCTCGCAATCCCGCACCATCCTGGGGGGATTCGCGCAGATCAGCCAGTTCTTTCCGCCCGGCCGGGAGATCCTGGCGCAAATCGAGGAGGAAATGATCCAGACCTTGTTTCCAGACGCGCCCACGGGGCGGGCGATACTCTTTCAGGATCAATACATCTCCACCGGCGGGCAATTGTATGAGATCCTGGTGGGGCATGACCGGTTCGTCGCCGATTTGCGCGCCGGCCTATACCGGCGGTTGGAGGCGGAGGGGCGGCGCGTGGGCCTGGCGTGCCATCCCTACGACTGTTGCGCGCACCTCATCGGAACCGAATCGGGCGTCCGCATCACGGGCAGCGACGGCGGGCCCTTCAACGCCCCGATGGACACCACCAGCCCGGTGGACTGGATCGCTTACGCCAATTCGTCCATCCGGGCGGAAGTGGAGCCGGTTTTGTTGCGACTCTTGCAGAAGCACCGTTTGATCGAAGCGTGAAACGATTGGAATACGGTTATGAAGCGGGATGAGGAGAAGCGGAGATCATTCTTTGCGGCGGGCCGTGCGATTTATCACGCCTCCGCGCCCGGCCGCCTGGACGTGATGGGTGGGATCGCCGATTACTCGGGATCGCTGGTGCTGCAAATGCCGATTGGGGAACGGACCCATGTCTGGTTGAGTTTGCGGGAAGACCGGCGCGTGCGGGTCCATAGTGAAGCGGCGGCGGTGATCGGCCTGAATGGGAACGTTTGCGTACCGTTGGACGAGTTCAAATCCCGGGGAGACATCGATTACGCCAAGGCCGGCCGGCTTCTGGCCCGGCTGCCCGGCGGGAATTGGGCCGCGTACGCCGTGGGTTGTTTTCTGGTCCTGGGGAAAGAGAAGAGCATCCCGATGCCGGGAGCGGATGTCTGGATTCAGTCCGATGTGCCCATCGGCAAGGGGGTCTCGTCCTCGGCGGCGATCGAAGTGGCGGTGATGGCGGCCCTGGCCAAGGCCGCCGGCGTCACCCTGGGAAACGTGGAATTGCCCACCCTGGCGCAGAAAGTGGAAAATCACGTGGTGGGCGCGCCCTGCGGGCTGATGGATCAACTGGCCTCCTACCTGGGGCGGGAGAACCGCCTGCTGCCCATTTTATGCCAGCCGGACCAGGTCTTCGCGCCGGCCGTGATTCCGGATTTCGTCCGCTTCGTGGGCATCGACAGCGGCGTGCGCCACGCGGTGAGCGGATCTTCGTACCGGGATGTCCGCACCGCGGCGTTCATGGGCTATACGATCGCCGCCCGCCTCGAGGGCGCATCCCCCGCGTTATTGCGCGCGGCCCGGAAGAAGGGCGATCGGTCCTCCCTGCCTTACCACGGTTATCTGGCCAACATTCCGCCTTCCGTATTCGAGATTCGATACCGGGACCGCATTCCCGAAGAAATCCGGGGTGACGAGTTTCTGAAAATCCACGGAGACATCATCGATCCGGTGACCGCGGTCGATCCCGGGCAGGTCTACCGGCCGCGGGCTTGTGCTACGCATCCGGTCCATGAGCATTTCCGCGTGTGCCTGTTCGGCCGGCTGCTCCAGTCCTTGGGCGGGGAAAAAGCGGGTCCGCGCGAGCGGCAGACAACCTTGGACGCCATGGGCGAATTGATGTACCAATCCCACGCCAGTTATTCGGCGTGCGGCCTGGGGAACGAGTACACGGACGAACTGGTGGAGATGGCGCGCTTGGCCGGTCCCGGAGAAGGCGTACATGGCGCCAAGATCACGGGGGGCGGCAGCGGGGGCACGGTGTGTGTGCTCTGTTCCGGCGTCCAAGGCTTACGGACCGCCAGGCGGATCGCCCGGGAGTACGCCGCCCGGCATGGGATCAAGATCTCGCTTTTCGATACCAGCGGTCCCGGAGCGCGGACCTGGGGTGTGAGGCGGATCGAAGAATCCAATGTGAAATCCGATAGATAAATCAAGATGGTTTCGGATCCATTCCCCTATCCCTTTTCCATGCGGCTTGTCCTGTTCTCCGCGGCGGCGGCCGGTTGCCTGGCCACCTTGACCCAGGTGATCCTGTTCCGGGAACTGATGGTGATCCTGCAAGGGAACGAGCTGGCGCTGGCGCTGCTGCTGGCCTGGTGGCTGTCGGGCATCGCGGCGGGCGCCTTGCTGCCCCAATGGCGTCCAGCGGAACGGGACGCCGCTCATTCTCTCCCGCTCGCGTTGTTTGGATTTCCCATGCTGATGTTGATGTGCTCAACTCTGGCCCGTTTGTCCCCGGGGCTGTTGTCACTGCCGGTGGAGGAAAATCCATCCCCTCTTCAAATTGGGCTCCTTTCCGGGATTGTGGTCTTTCCCCCGGGACTGTTTACCGGATTTATGTTTCCCCTCCTGGCCGTGGCTCTGAAGCATTCGCGCGGCGGTTTTCCGGCGAATCCCGAAGAGTCCGAGGCCTTAATGGCCGGCCGGGTGTTTTTGTGGGAATCCCTGGGCAGTGTGGGGGCGGGCCTGCTGCTGACGACGGGGGTGATTCCCCGATGGACGCCGCCGGAAATCGCGTGGATGGCGGGTTCGATTCTGGCCGTGACGATCATTTCCCTGGCCGATCCCCGGATCCGGCAGGCGTGCGTCACGTTGGGGATATTGCTGGTGTTGATCGCCGGCTGGTTCGCCCGGTGGCCGGAAGCGCTGGACCGCTGGAGCGCCGCATCCCGCTGGCAGGCCCGGCATCCGGGATATGAGCTGATCCAGGCGAAGGAAACGCCGTACCAGCGGCTGGAAATCGGCCTGCGCGAGGAGCAATACACCCTGTTCGGCAATGGCAGTCCGTTGTTTTCGTTTCCCGATGAATACGGCATGACCTATTGGGGAGCCATGTGCGTATCGCAACATCCCCGCGCGCGGCGGATTCTGTTGGTGGGGGGCGGCGGACCAGACTTGTACCGGATTTTCAGCCAACAGCTTCCCGAGACGTTTCACGTGCTGGAGATCAGCGCGGATCTCCCCGCGATTGTCCGTGCGGCCGCGCCAACGGAGGAGCCGGTGGAAAACGCACCTCAGCCGGAATTCATTCTGGAGGATGCGCGCCGTTTTTGGAACTCCACCCGGGATGCCCCGCAATATGATTTGATCGCCGTGAACCAGCCGGATCCCCTGAATGGGCTGATCAACCGTTTTTACACGCAGGAATTTTTCGAACAAGCGCGGCGGTGCATGCCGGATGACGGGGTCCTGGTCATCACCGCGCCGGGAACCCCGAATTACGAGCGCGGGGATACCGGTGTGTATTGTGGAACACTGTATTGGACGCTCCGGGAGGTGTTCGCCGAAGTGCTGGTGGTTCCGGGAACCACCTGGTGGTTTTTCGCCAGTCCCGCGCGCCGCCTGGTATCCGATCCGGACACGATCGTCCAAGCCTTCCAGGGGCGGAAGGCCTCCACGCCTTCGTTCCCTCCGGAGATTTATTATTCCTATTACGAGCCGGATCGGATTCAACGGGCGGTGGAGGCCATGGAAGCTTACCGGGATCTGCCCAGAAACCGGGACGGTTGGCCTTTGTGTTATCTTTACAATCTGATCGCGTGGTCTAAACAACATGGCTATTTCAAATGGTTGCCGGTCGCCAGGGTGATCCACACCGGGATTCCCCTGGCGGGATTTTGCGTGTTGATCATGTTTGGGATGTACGCGGCCGGTTTCGTGCTGTTGCGGCTGGGTCTGCCGCGGGGTGGCCGGGCGGCGTTTCCCGCGTTGTTGGTGCTCTTCGTGGCCGGCCTCGCCTCGATGGGAGCGGAATTGTGCGTGCTTTTGTATTTCCAGAGCCGCGTGGGTTATCTGTACGTGCATGCCGGATTGTTTTTTGGTGTTTACATGGCGGGGCTGGCGGCCGGTGCGGCGTGGATCCTTCGCCGGGGGCCGCGGGGGACGGAGGCCGGCCGGATGCGCATGCCCGGAGCGGCTTTGCAGTTTGCCGGACTGCTCGTGCTGACTCCGGCTTGGCTTGCGCTGACCCGTTTCCCGGGTATTCCACTCCCACTGGTGGAAGGCCTGCTGTTGGGATGGCTGGCGGTCCTCGCCGGGATTACGGGAGTGATCTTTACGCTGGTGTCCGGGGAGGCGCGGCGCGCGGGTCTGGATCTCGTATCCGCCGCGGGCTGGGCCGACGCCGGGGATTGCGCCGGGGGAGCGGTGGGCGCGTTGCTGACGGGTGTGATGCTGGCGCCCATGGCCGGTCTGGTGAATACGTTGTTCTTGTTGGGCGGATTGGTGGGCTTGAGTGGATTGACCCAGGCCTGGCTTTCACGGAAATAGCCGAATCAAACCGCTTTCCTTTGGGTTGCCAAGACGAGTATGATGTTTTTAATGAGTACGCGGGCATACGAATCCGGGGATACTTTGCGGAGAAGCCAATGAACGGAAAGGCCGAAGATTCTACCAAAAACCAAAAATCCGAAGGCGGCCGGATTACCGTGGTGATTTCCTTACTGATCATCACGTTCGGCGTGGGATTGTATCTCAATAACCATCATGTGATTCCCGGAGTGGATTGGTTTTGGGTTCTCGGGTTGACGGTGGCGGGCTTGTTGATACTCATGCTGGGCGGAGTCGATAAGTTCAGCGTCGTGGCGGGTCCGTACCTGTTGTGCCTTGCGGCGTTCATTTTCTTGTATCAAACGAACCGGATTTCTCTCGATACCTTGATTCCCGCGCTGATCATTCTCTTTGGAATTTTGATTCTGCTTTCCTACTTCCTTCCGGTGCGTGTTCCCTCCTGGTTGATTGAGGATGAAGACGAAGAAGATTCCACGGTCTGACCGGATAGAAAATTGATTTCCGAAAAAACCGTTCCGGCTTCATGCCAGTGTATATTCCCGCGCGCCTCCGCTTTTGAACGGATTCCCCGCGTTGTTCTGGATCCTGGCTTGTCCCATGAATCATTCTCATACAATAAGAAAGGAGCCACTTCGAGCGAGAATGGCTCCTTCCTTATTCATCGGCGCGGATCATCACGCCAATCCGCGTGTTTGCCGCGATGAACGCGGGTGGTTCACCACGGTTGCCCGCCACGCATGGCCTCAGGGCCATTTCGCCGGCGCTGGGCGTATGGACGCCCTTCCCGTTGCTGATCGAGGCGGTTGCCCGATCCGATTGATGCGCCGCATCCTATCAAAAACACGAAGCCCTTGCCACTGCTTTTTTTAATGTTTTTTTTCCATTCTCACGCGTGCACATACGGTTCCCATTCCAGTCCGGGAATGTCCCGCGTGTCCTCCTCGTCTTCGAGCACCAAGCGGATGTCCTTGTACCGGCAGAAGCGGCGCAGGTCGGCGGAGTGATCGCCATAGAAAATGACGCGGTGCAGGCCGCAGGAATAATTCTCCAGGATCTTCTGGGCGTTCTTCACCCGCGTGGTGATCTTGGTGCGGCAGCCGCGTTCCACGTAAGGCGTGTCGATGATCTCGCCGGTGGAGAAGAGCATGATGTCCTGTCCGATCAGCCGCGCCATGGAGATGGGCTGTCCGATCCGCATGCGGACGTAGAGGGAAACGCCTTGCGCGTCTTCCAGGTGGTTGCGGATGATGTAGGGTGATTGTTCGCCGTGCGGGCCGTCCATCTTGATGGGCGAGACGCAATGCGCGTGGATGACGGCGTTTTGCGAAAGATCGATGACCGGATCGGAAACGAAGCCGGGCTTGCCAGTGAGAGATTGGAAGATCAGGTGAGTCATCGACGATTTGAGATCGGCCTCGCAGACGCCCCCGAGTCCCATGCTGCTGAGACGCGAGAATCCCAGGCAGGGATAGGCCAATCCGCGCTGGATGAGGCCCATGCCCAGGCAGTTGATGGTGATCAGATCGGCTGTTTCATCCTCCAGCAGTTTGGCCAGGGCCAGGTACATGCGGGAGGCCTTCAGAATCTCTTCCCGCGTGGGTTCGACGATTTTCTCCGCGTCGGCGATCCACTTCTCCGCGTCGGCCAGGACAGCGTCTTGATCGGCGGATTTGTAAGCGTCCGCCAGCTGTTCGTATTCGATATTGACGATTTCGGTCCCGAACTTGTTCTTGATCGCCTGTACATAATCGGGATTTGGGCCGCCTTGCTGCAGGAAGAGAATCCGGGCTTCCTTGAGGCGGTGGATGGCGCGGAAGGGGCGGACCGCCACGGCCATGTCCTCGAAATCGCTGCTGGGCAACACATCGATCTTCTTGCCCTGTTTCTGCAAAGCGGCGACCGTGTGCCATTCATGCCCCGCGTAGGGAAGTGAGAAAAGCATCAGGGGGACGGGCAATTCCAGCAATTGGGCGAAATAGGGTCCCGTGCCCAGGGTCAGATGCAGGGCCAGGATGCCGTCGATGTCCTGGAATTTCTCCATCACCGCCGGCAGCTGGTCCAGCGACGAAATCAGGCCGCCATCCACGAATTCGATATCGTCCAAGGCGGGCTGGAGTTTGGTGAATTCGGATTCAAACCGTTGCACTTCCGCGTTCAAATCCATGGAAGACAGGGGCCATCCGGGATTGGCATTGCCCAAATAGACCCGGCCGACCCGGGTTTTGGTGGTTCCGCGCCGCATGACGGGGGCGGGATCGAGTTTTTGCGCCAGGACCGGACGCGTCAAGGAGCTCAGGCAGATTCCGCTGACGGCGGTGGCGCCCAAAAATTCTCGGCGTTTCATTCCCATGCTCATGGATGGAACTCCTTCATGTGTTGATTTGAATCCAAGTTGTTTCGGCCGTCCTTCGGAACGTGGGCCGGCCCTCCGCGGATTCGATCATCCGCGATTTCTGTTGCATATCATAGTCAACGGATCATGTATAGGAGTCCGTCGAAATCCGGAAAGATCCCTCTTGGGAGGCGCTGAGTGGTTTTGGGGATTCATGTGCAAACATGGGATGAAAACGACCGACCCACTTCCCCGGGGGCCGAGAATCAGGGGGAGTGGGTGTCGTGTGAAATTCTACGAGTGATTTAACCCGCCGTGTCCGTTCGGCTTACAGTGATAAAACCACTTTGGTGAGTGCCAAAACCCATTGCGTGACCCGCGTGGAGAGTGATGTGATCCGGCGGGTGTCCGGCGCGGAAGCCGCCGTATCGTACAATCCACTCAAATCGATCCCTGTCCCCCCGGTGGAGCCCAGTTCCACAGCGGTGAGGTCCAACGCCAGGGACGCGGCGGATACTTCCGGTTTCGAGTTGGGATCGCCCGGTTTCGTGACCTTGGACGAATCGCCCGGTTGAGTGTCGCCTTTTTTCCAGACCCCCGCGGGATCCTGCAGTTCAAGACCATTGGAAGCGCCATCCCCGTCCGAATCCGCCGCCGCAAGAGCCGCACTCCAAAATTCTTCCTGGCCGTTGGGAGTTACCAATGCTTCCACGGCTTGTCCAAAAGCATTACGGGCTCCGCCCCCGGCCGGATTGTTATGGCAGTTGGCGCAACCGTTCACCGTACCATTGGGAATGAGGTTGAGACGAAACGGGCGGGCCTCCGAGAGAGACGGGACCAGGCAAAAAATCCCGGCCGTGACGCTTATCCGGCAGAACCATATCCAGTACTGTTGACGCATAACTTCTTACCTCCTTGCGGAAAAAAATGGTGGCGCACAAGTTCAACACAAGGAAGTGGATTCAGGATGCGATCTTCACGCCCGATGAAGCATATCAGGATGAATTGGGAATTCCTGACCTATGTTAACAAATTATATAAATTTAGTCCACTTTTTCTTTCCCGGCAAGCCTGTTTTGGGATTTTATTGCCAAGGAGCGATTGAATAGGGGGGGCATGGAGGAGGCTTGGGTGGTTCGATAATCCGCAAGAATTTCAGGATCGGGGAGGGGAAATAGATAACGAAACCGGGGAGTGGGGAACTCCCCGGTTCTGGATTTCAGAGTTTGGATTGTAGAAGGGGGGCAAACGGTCATCGGCTTCCAACAACGACTCGGGCGAGGGAGAAAAAAGGCAGGATACCAAAGCCAACACGTTCTCCATCCGGCCGATGGGCAGGTAAGTGAAAGGCCGCGGTGCGTTTCTTCCTCCATTCCAGCCAGGAGCGGAATGGGAGGCAAGGGCCCCCAAAACTCCCATGAAAGAAACAAAAAAAGCATGGGGGGATAGCCATTTGGGACACCAAAGCACGCACGGTCAGCCTACTCGGATTTTTCTTTCGACTCCAGCAGCATGTGGAGCAGTTCCTCTTCCTTCTTGCTGAGTTTCTTCACATTCAGCAAGTACGTGAAAAGGACGCTCGGGTCTTTCAACAGGGATTTTCCGAAAAGCCGGTCCATTACCTGCTCGAAGAACCGCACGCGGGGGAACTTGGCCGAGTAAACATAACGGCGGCCCACTTTGGTGCGGTTTAGGTAGCCCTTGTCATAGAGCCGGTTCGAGAGGGTGATAACCGTGGAGTATTTCCAGTTCTTTTCGGTCAGCACGCGCTCTTGAATCTGGTACACGTCGGCTTCGCCGAGTTCGTAGATCAGATTCAGCAACCATATTTCAGCCGGTGACAAGTCTTGAGTTTTCATGAAATTTCCCTTCCACATTTTGATTTTATGGGCTTATAGAATAGTGATTCTACGTCTATAGATTTATACGATAAATTTCCTATGTCAACCTATGGGTCCCGATTTTTCCACATTTTTTTCCTGGAAGGGTGCTTTTAGGGATTCCAAAATGAAAAAAAAGGTTAAATTATCCAATCTGTAACTTCCGGACGGGCGTCCCGCACGCCGAACTTTATCCTTTCCCGTCGCGACGAATAGGCAGTAGAAGGAGTACGTGGGATCATCGACAGGTTGGAATCCGCCATTGCCGCGTATTTTTTTCTACAAACAAAGGCCCGCCGCTTGATTCGGAAACCGGGATGGCTGGATACTCGAAGTTCAACCGGGCAGGATTCCCCGGCCGGTGGAGGCCGTGGCCCTCTCCGTCAAACTCATCGCGGGAAAGGGGTTTCCATTGACTGGCAGTTGTTTCCAATGGGCTTGGTGCGCCTGCTTGTGGATTTTGGTTTCTCCGGCGTGGCCGGCGGAGGAAGGGGATGCGTTTTTGAGCAAGGCCCGCGTGATCCCCTTGCGGGATGCCTTGGCGCGGGGACTCGAAATGAATCTGGAGGTTCAGATCGAGGAGCTGAATATCCCCATCAACCGGGAAGGCGTGGAAATCGAGCGGGCGGATTTCGATCCGGCGGTGGAGGCGACCTTGTTTTCCAACGAGCGGAAAACGCCGAGCTCCTCGTCGTTGACATCCGGCGGATTCAACATCAACCGGCAAACCGGCGGCAGCGCGGCCTTGCGGAAAAAGTATGTGTTCGGATTGGATTCCAGCCTGGCGTTTTCCGCATCCCAGAGGGCCGACAATTCGCGCGTGGATGGCTTGCGCCCACAGTATCCCAGCCAATTGTTGTTGAACCTGACCCAGCCGTTGCTGCGGGATTTCGGCAAGGCGAACACCACCGCCCTGCGCCTATCCGAAAACGCGGTGGAGCAATCGTTGCAAACCTACGTGGACCAGGCGCAACGGACCGCGGAAGAGATCGAGGTGAGTTACTACAACCTGGCCGAGGCGGTTTCCGCGTATCAGAACCGGATCGAATCCAAAAACCTGGGTTTGAAATTATTGGAAGGCAACCGGGCCAAGTTCGAAGCGGGCCTGGCGCCCATCAGCGAAGTGCAGGAAACACAGACCGCGCTGGCGGAACGGGACCTGTCGCTGATCGCGGCCCGGCAGGTGGTGGAACTTGCGGAAAACCGGTTGAAGGATTTACTGGAAATCCGCGAGGGTGATCCACTGCATGCCGAGATGCTGGTGACCGAAGGAGTCCCGGAACAGGAGATGAAAATCCCGGAGTTGGAGGATGCGTTGGCCCAGGCGTTCGCCAACCGCCCGGATCTGAAGACCCAGCGCCTGGAAATCGAGAGATGGGCGTTACAATTGGAGTATTATAAAAACCAGAAACTGCCCCGGTTGGATTTGCTGGCCACCCTGGGGCTGAATGGACTGTCGGGCAAGTCGCGCACGAGCGTGAATGTCGGCGGCACGACGACTCCTCCCAATCCCCATACCGGTGATTTTCCCGAAAGCCTAGGGCACCTGGTCGAGGGAGATGGATTGGAATGGTACGTGGGCGTGCAAGTGACCTATCCGCTGGGGAACCGGGCGGCGGAAGCGCGGTACCGGCAGAGCGACACACAGAAACTGCGGGCGGTCTATGCTCTCAAGGCCCTCGAAGGGAAAATCGAAACCGAAGTGAAAAACGCCTTGATCAACGCCGGGCGAAGCCGGGAGCGGTTGCGCGTGGCCCAGGAGTACGAGCGGCTGGCCGAAATCTCGCTGGCCCAGGAAATGCAGCGTTTCAACGAGGGAACGTCCGATACGTTCCGGATTTTGGATTTTCAGGATAATGTAATCGAGGCCCGGATCCGGAAGGTCAACGCCCTGGTGGATTTTCACCGGGGGCTGGCGAATTTGTACCGGGCCAGCGGATTGAATTTGGCCCGTCATGGCATCGAAGTGGGAGTGGATGAGGAATTCATTGCACCCGAGGGAGGGAACTGATGCGGAACCGCCCGCTACAACGTGTAGGTGTCCTGCCCATCCTGATCACAGCGGGGCTGGCCTTGTTGGCCGGATGCGAGAAGCCC
>JBHGBC010000161.1:0-13954 GCA_041946805.1 bacterium | reverse complement strand
GGACGAAAGGAGGACGCGGCGGAGCGAGTTGCCCAGGGTGGTTCCGAAGCCCCGCTCCAGCGGTTCGACAGTGAACTTGCCGTAGCGGCCGGAATAGGTGGCCTGGTCGATGCGGACGCGGCCGGGCATGATAACGGATTTGAACTTCATGGGATGTTATTCCCCCTTTGCCGCTGTGAGGCGGATCATGATATGGGAACCCGGGAGCGCGGGAATGCGGGACCCGGGAATGGTGCCAGTCCGATCCAAGGAGCGGGAAGCCGCCGGGATGTTCATGACCCCCATCCGAGAGACAAAGCGGATGCCGGATTACTTGGAATACAATTCCACAATCAGTTGTTCCTTGACCGGGACGGCGACCTCTTCGATATTGGGAAGCCGGAGCAGCCGGCCGGAGCAATCCTCGTCGTTGCGTTCCAGCCAGGCGTAGCCGCCCATGGACTTGCGCAGATTCATGGATTCCTGAAGGACAGGGATGGCGCGGCTGGCTTCGATGATCTGAACCGGCTCGCCGACGCGGACGAGGTACGACGGGATGTTGACTCTCCGCCCATTGACGAGCACGTGGTTATGCCGGACCAATTGCCGGGCCTGGGCGCGCGAGGCGGCGAAGCCCAGACGGAAGATGACATTGTCGAGGCGCCGTTCCAACTGATGAAACAGGTTGATGCCGGTGATGCCGGTCATGCGGCTGGCATCCTGGTAGTAGCGCCGGAACTGGCGTTCGAGAACGCCGTAGGTGCGCTTGGCTTTTTGTTTTTCGCGCAGTTGGGCGGCGTAATCGGATTGTTTTCCGGCGCGGCGCTGTCCGTGCATGCCGGGGGGATAGTTCCGCTTGTTGATGGGGCACTTGGCGGAGAGGCACTTTTTGCCTTTGAGAAAGAGTTTCAGCCCATCCGCGCGGCAGAGTTTGCAGACGGGTCCACGATATCGGGCCACGGTGAATCCTCCTTTGGTTTATCCGTGAAAAATCCGTACAGCCATAGACTCGATGTCACACGCGCCGCCGCTGGGGAGGCCGGCAGCCGTTGTGGGGGATCGGGGTGGAGTCCTTGATGATCTTGATGCGCAGGCCGGCGATCTGCAGGGCGCGGATGGCGGCTTCGCGGCCCGAGCCGGGGCCTTTGACGCGGACTTCCACTTCGTTCAATCCGTGTTCCTTGGCGCGGTTGGCGGCTTCCTGGGCGGTCACCTGGGCGGCGTAGGGGGTGCTTTTGCGGGAACCCTTGAAGCCGGTGTTGCCGGCAGTGGCCCAGGAGATGGTATTGCCTTCCATGTCGGTGATGGTGACGATGGTGTTGTTGAAGGTCGCCTGGATATGAACGATCCCGCGGGGGACGTTCTTCTTGACTTTCTTTTTGCTGCGACCGGCTCCGCGTGCTGATCGAGCCATGGGGAATTCTCCTTTTTCTGGATCCCGCGGCGCGGGAAGGTGCTGAGATTACTTTTTCGATTTGACGCCGATGGTGCGGCGGGGCCCCTTGCGGGTGCGCGCGTTGGTGCGGGTGCGCTGGCCGCGGACGGGCAATCCCCGGCGGTGGCGCAGGCCGCGGTAGCACCCGATGTCCATGAGGCGCTTGATATTCATGTTGATTTCGCGCCGGAGGTCGCCTTCCACCACGCATTCATGCTGGATGATGGAGGTGATCCGGGTGATTTCGTCGTCGGTCAGGTCCCGGACCCGGGTGCTTTCGCCGACATTGGCCTTTTTGAGGATGCGTTCGGACAGGGAGCGGCCGATGCCGTAAATGTACGTCAGGCCGATAACCACGCGTTTTTCTCTGGGCAGATCGACTCCTGCGATGCGAGCCACGTTACGTTCTCCTTCTCTTATCGGTTAGCCTTGCCGCTGCTTGTGGCGCGGGTTTTTGCAGATCACGCGGACGACACCGCGGCGGCGGATGACCTTGCAGTGCTCGCAGATCGGTTTGACCGAGGCTTTGACTTTCATGACTCTTCTCCCATGCGTAACGGGCCGGGCCTGGAATCCGGGGGGAACGGGGTTCCCGCGGGGATCAGGCCTGGCGGTAAGTGATGCGTCCCCGGGTCAAATCGTAGGGGGACAGTTCGACGGTGACCATGTCGCCGGGGAGGATGCGGATGTAGTGCATGCGCATTTTTCCGGAGATATGGGCCAGGACCTTGTGCCCGTTCTCGAGTTCCACGCGGAACATCGCGTTGGGCAGGGTTTCGATGATTTTTCCTTTGACCTCAATGACGTTTTTTTTGGCCATAATATAAGTGGTTGTCAAGTCCGGCGGGGCCGGGCCTTCGGCCGGTTTTGAGCCAGCAACCGGGTCACGTCCTCGATCTCCGATTCGTCGGGCAGGATGAAACCGCCGGCGGAGGTGAGGACCTGGGGGCCGTCCGGCAACAGGGCGACCATATCCTCCACATGAACGGAGAGCCGGCGGTCCTTGGTGACCACGGTCCACCGGTCCGTCAGCACTTCGACCTCATGAGTTCCAAGGTTGAACATGGGTTCGATGCAGATCACGAGGCCGTATTTCAGGCGCGGCCCGGTTCCCGGAATGCCGAAGTTGGGAACCTGGGGATCTTCGTGCATCTCGCGGCCGACCCCGTGGCCGACAAAGTCCCGCACGACGCCGTAGCCGAAGTGCTGGGCGACGGATTCGACGGTGTGTGACACATCCCCCAGGCGTTGGCCGGCCTGCATGGCCCGGGATGCTTCCCGGAGGGCCAGGTAGGCGCGGCGGATGAGGAGGCCGGCCTCGGGGGAGACGGCGCCGATTGCGATGGTGCGGGCGCAATCCCCTACGTAGCCTTGATAGCGCACGCCGACATCCAGACTCAAAACATCCCCTTCCCGCAGTTTCCGGGTGGAGGGAAATCCGTGAACGACCTGTTCGTTGATGGACACGCAGACCGAGAACGGAAAGCCGCGGTAACCCTTGAAGACCGGTTCCGCTCCGAATCCGCGGATCAGGGATTCGGCCAGGCGGTCCAGTTCCAGGGTCGGCAGTCCGGGTTCCGCGATGGCTTGCATGCGGTTTTGGACCTCCGAAACCAGATCCGCGCTTTCTTGGAGGCGTTGAATTTCCTGCGGCGATTTCAGCGTAATCATCAGGTCCTGGTTCGCGAGGCGTTTCCCGGGTCTGGCATCAATCGATGACTCGATTTAAAGGGCCGGCCGCACGGGGCCGCCGGCCCGAATGGTTCATTATATCCACTCCTTTTGAAAAAACCAATGTCCAGAATTCCTTCCCCGCTTACATGCCCGAGCGGCTGCGGATCCGTCCCCGGCGGCGGAAGCCTTCGTAGTTGCGGACGCGCAGGTGGTTTTCGATCTGGTTGACGGTGTCGAGGGCGACGCCGACGATAATGATGATGGAGGTGCCGCCCAAGAGCCGGGTGATGCTGCGGTCGATGCCGAGATAGACGGTCAGCAGATCGGGGATGATGGCCACCAGGGCGAGGAAGATGCCGCCCGCCAGGGTGATGCGGTTGAGGATGCGGGTGAGGTATTCCTCGGTGCGTTTGCCGTGGCTGTATCCGGGAATGGTGGAGCCGTATTTCTGGAGATTTTCGGCCACGTCCTTCGGATTGAAGGTGATGGCGGTGTAGAAATAGCAGAAGAAGATGATCAGGGCGACGTAGAGGATCGTGTAGAACACGCCGCCGTGTTGGAGGTAACGCGAGATGGTTTCGAAGCCGTCGTAGAGCCAGCCGAAGTTTTCGTTGTAGGCCAGGGGCGTGAGGAACTGGAGAAACGTGGCGGGGACCATGAGGATGGACGCCGCGAAGATGACGGGAATCACGCCGGCGGTGTTGACGCGGATGGGGAGATAGGAATTGCTTTGCGCGCCGTACATGCGGCCGCCGCGGACCATGCGCCCCCGTTTGATGGGCACGCGCCGTTGCCCGTATTGGATATAAACGACCCCGGCGATGACGATGACCAGCATGATGAAGGTAGCCAGGGCCTTGAGGGGGGTGAAGGTCGGTTCCTCCATGCGCAGGAGTTCGAAGGCGCGGGCGGTGACGTCGGGGATGCGGGCCACGATATTGGCGAAGATGATCAGGGAGATGCCGTTGCCGATGCCGCGCTCGGTGATGAGTTCGCCCATCCACATGATGATCATGACGCCGGTGGTCATGGCGAAGGTGCACAGGATGCGGAACGACCAGCCGGGGGTGTAGACGATGTTGGCGCCCCACATCGCGGAGTTCTCGATGGAGAAGGAGATCATGAAGGACTGGAAGGCGGTGATGGCCACCGTCAAGTAGCGGGTGTACTGGTTGATTTTCTTACGCCCTTCCTCGCCCTTTTTGGAGAGTTCTTCCAGGAAGGGGGAGGTGACGGTCAGCAGTTGGAGAATGATCGAGGCGCTGATGTAGGGCATGATGCCCAGGGCGAAGATGGAGCATTGGCTGAAGGCTCCGCCGGCGAACAGGTCGACGAGGTTGAAGAGACCGCTGTCCTGCATGCCGAAGTGGATAAGGGACGGGTTGACTCCCGGAACGGGGATGTATTGTCCGATCTGGAGAGCCGCCAGAATGCCCAGAGTGAAGACGATGCGTCTCCGGAGATCGGGGATACGGAACATATTGGTTACGGCGTCAATCATGGTGCGTCAACTTTCCTTTGCCGGGCATGGTCGACCGGAAAACACAGGGCCGCCGGGCCGTCAAGCCGCCGGGGCGTCCGGCGTAACGGCTTGTCCGCCCGCCTGGACGATCTTGTCGCGGGCGGATTGGCTGAAGCGGTCGGCGCGCACCGTCAGTCTTTTGGAGAGCGAACCGGATCCGAGAATCTTGACGGGGCGCTTCAGGCTCTGGATGAGGCCGCCGGCCTTGAGGGCGGAGGCGTCCACGGTTTGCCCCTCCGTGAAGCGTTCCAGGTTCTGGACATTGACGAGCTGGTACACGGTCTTGTCCAGGGGGCGGAAGCCGCGTTTGGGAATCCGGCGCTGGAGCGGCATTTGGCCGCCCTCGAAGGCGTGCTTGCGCTTGAAGCCGGAACGGGCCTTGTGGCCCTTGGTGCCGCGGCCGGCGGTTTTGCCGTGGCCCGAGCCGGGCCCGCGGCCGAGGCGTTTGCGTTTCTTTTTGCCAGGTATGTTCAGTTCGCTGATCTGCATGATCGTTCACTCCCTTCCCGTGACGGGAGAGGTTATTCGTCGCATTCGCGCACATGGACCATGAACTCCACCGACTTGACCATGCCGCGGACGGCGGGGGTGTCGGGGAGGAGGACGGTCTGGTGGAGCCGACGGAGGCCGAGGGCCTTGATGGTTCCGCGGTGGCGGGGGATCTTGCCGATGACGCTCCGGCGCAAGGTGACGGCGAGTTTCTTGGCCATGATCACAGAATCTCCTTGGGATCTTTGCCGCGCAGTTTGGCGACCGCCTCGAGGTTGCGCAGGGACTGGAGTCCCACCACGGTGGCCTTGGCGACGTTGAGCAGGTTGCTGGTGCCCAGGGACTTGGCCAGGATATCCTTGACGCCGGCCACTTCGAAGATGGCGCGGATGGCGCCGCCGGCGATGACGCCGGTTCCGCGGCTGGCGGGTTTCATGAGGATCTTGGCGGCTCCCTTTTCGATGAAGATCTCGTGGGGGATGGTGTTGCCGGCCAGGGGGATCAGGAAGATGTTTTTCTTGGCGTGTTCGATGGATTTGCGGATGGCGCTGGAGACCTCGCTGGCCTTGCCGTAGCCGAGACCCACCGATCCCTTGCCGTCGCCGACCACCACGAGGGCGCTGAAGCTGAAGCGGCGCCCGCCCTTGACGACCTTGTCGACGCGGTTGACGTGGATGACGCGTTCCTTCAGTTCGGGTTCTTTGTCCCGTCTGGATTTCTCGACGTTGTAGACTTCTACCATGGTTTTCGATCCTCGCGCGGCGCGCCGCGGTTAGCGGTTAAATGTGCAGCCCGGCTTCGCGGGCCCCCTCGGCCAGGCAGGCGACGCGGCCGTGGTAGAGGAAGCCCCCGCGGTCGAAGACGGCGCGGGAGATTCCCTTCTCGATCAATTGCTGGGCGATCAGGCGGCCGACGGCCTTGGCCGTTTTCTTCTTGGCGGTCAATTCCCCTTCGATGGCCGGGAGTCCGCTCATGAGGCTCGAGGCGGCGGCCAGGGTGCGGCCGGCGGCGTCGTCGATGGCCTGGACATAGATGTGCCGGGCGCTGCGGAAGACGGCCAGGCGCGGCCGTTCGGCGGTGCCGCGGATGATTTTGCGGACTCGGCGGTGTCTTTGCAAGCGACTAACGAGTTTGCTTTTCATGGTGCCAACCTATTCAGCCGATCGCTCCCCGGGGGAGGATCAGACGTTTTTCTTGCCGACCTTGCGGCGGATATGTTCTTCCGCGTATTTGACGCCCTTCCCTTTATACGGTTCGGGAGGGCGGAAGGAGCGGATTTTGGCCGCGACTTCACCGAGCAGGTGCTTATCGATGCCCCGGAGGGTGATTTGCACGTTTTTTTCCACTTCGGCGGAAACGCCCGCGGGCAGATCGTACTTGACGGGGTGGGAGTAACCGAGTTCCAGGTTCAGGGCGTTGCCCTGGACGGAAGCGCGGTAGCCCACGCCGTTGATTTCGAGTTTGCGCACGAAGCCTTCGGAAACACCTTTGACCAGGTTGGCCAGGAGGGCGCGGCTGGTGCCGTGCAGGGCGCGGTTGAGGCGGCCGTCGTCGGGGCGTTCGACCACCAACCGGCCTTCTTCCGCGCGCACGGTGATGGGCGCGGGCACGGTGAATTCCAGTTGTCCTTTCTGGCCCTGGACGGAGACCGTGCGGTCCTGGATGTGGACCTGGACTCCGGAGGGGATGGGTATGGGCTGACGTCCGACTCGTGACATGGCAATCCTTTTCGCGTCCGGTTCCGAAGACCGGGTAGTGGTCAATAGATACAGCAGAGAATCTCGCCGCCGACGCCTTGTTGCCGGGCCTCGCGGTCGGTCAGGAGGCCGCGCGAGGTGGAGAGGATGGCGATCCCCAGGCCGTTGATGATTTTGGGGATGCTGTCCTTGCCGGCGTAGCGCCGCACGCTGGGTTTGCTGACGCGCTCCAGGCGGGTGATGACCCGTTCCTGCTTGGGGCCGTATTTGAGGTAGATCCGCAGGTTCTTGTGGCCTTTTTCATCGACGATGCGGTAGCTGCGGATGTAGCCCTCGCGCTTGAGGATTTCGACGATGCCCTGCTTCATCTTGGAGGCGGGGACATCCAGTTTTTCCTTTTTCGCCAGGTTGGCGTTGCGGATGCGGGTGAGCAAATCCGCGATCGGATCGGTGGTCGGCATGGCGCCTGCTCCTTCGTGTTACCTCAAATTTCGTGGACAATCCGTCCGGATGGCCGTTACCAGCTGGCCTTGGTCATGCCGGGGATGTAGCCCTGGAGGGCCAGTTTGCGCAAACACACCCGGCAGAGGTGGAACTTGCGGTAGTAGCCGCGGGGACGTCCGCACCGCTGGCAGCGGTTGTATTCGCGCACCTTGAATCGTTGGGGCCGTGAGGCCTTGACAATGAGGCTGGTCTTCGCCATGAAATTCTCCTCGTCTAGTTCCGGAACGGCATTCCGAACAGTTTCAACAGGGACAACGCTTCCTCGTCGGTTTTCGCGGTGGTGACGAACACGATATCCATGCCCTGGACCTTGGGGATGTCGTCGTAATGGATTTCGGGGAAGATGGATTGTTCGTCGACGCCCAGGGCGTAGTTCCCGCGTCCGTCGAAGGAGCGGGGCGAGAGGCCCCGGAAGTCGCGGATGCGGGGGATGCAGATGTTCACGAACCGGTCCAGGAAGTCGTACATGCGGGCGTGGCGCAGGGAGACCATGCAGCCGACCGGCATGCCCTCGCGGATCTTGAAGTTGGCGACGGATTTCTTGGCCTTGGTGATGACCGGCTGCTGGCCGGCGAGGGTGGCCAGGTTCACTTTCAGGGTTTCCAGCAGTTTCGCGTCGCGGCTGGCCTCGCCGATGCCCATGTTGAGGACGATCTTGACGAGCCGGGGGACCTGCATGACGTTCCGGTAGCCGAACTGCTTCATCATTTCGGGGACGATGCGTTCCCGGTACTCGGTGGCGAGGCGGGGTTTATAGCCCGGGACCCCGGCCAGGAGCGTCTGTTCGGATTTGGGGGTCTTTTCCTTGTCTTTCTTGACGTCTTTCTTGTCCGCCATGGTGGTCTCTCTCGTGTTATTTCACCAACCGCACGTTGGAGGGATGGATAAAGCCTTCGTGCTCGATGATGCCGCCGGGCTGGTTGGCCTGGGGGTTGCGTTTCTTGTGTTTCTTGATCATGTTGACGCCCTGCACGGTGAGGCGTCCGCGTTGGCGGTCGATCCGCAGGATCTTGCCGGTTTTGCCGCGGTCGTCGCCGGTGATGACCTCGACCAGGTCGCCTTTCTTGAGACGGATGCGTTCCATCACAGCACCTCCGGAGCGAGCGAGATGATCTTCATGAATTTCTTCTCGCGCAGTTCGCGGGCGACGGGGCCGAAGATGCGGGTGCCGATGGGGTCGCCCGCGTCGTTGATCAGCACGGCGGCGTTGTTGTCGAAGCGGATGGCCGAGCCGTCGGGGCGTTGGATTTCCTTGACCGTCCGGACGATCACCGCCTTGACGACCGCGCCCTTCTTGACGTTGGCTTCGGGAATGGCCTCCTTGACGCTGGCCACAATGATGTCGCCGACCGTGGCGTAGCGCCGTTTGCTGCCGCCGAGGACCTTGAAGCACATGATTTTGCGGGCGCCGGAGTTATCGGCCACCGCCAGCCAGGTATATTCCTGAATCACAATTCACCTCCACCGCGGCCGTTCAGACAACGACGGCCTTGCGGATCGTCTCGATGTAACGCCAGCGTTTTTCGCGGCTGAGGGGGCGGGTTTCCTCGATGCGGACCAGGTCGCCCACGGTGCAGGCGCCGGTTTCGTCGTGGACCTTGACTTTTTTGAGGCGCCGCACGGTTTTTCCGTACTGGGGATGGCGGACCAGCCGTTCGAGTTGAACGACGACGGTCTTGCGCATGGCCGTGCTGACGACGATGCCTTCGCGGATTTTGCGTTGGGACTGGGCCTTTTCCGTCATGACTGGGTCTCCGCCGCTTGGGTTTTTTCGTGCCGCACGCTCAGCGCACGGGCGATATTGCGCTTGGTGAAGCGGATTTTGTTGGTGTTGGACAGCTGATTGGAGTGCAGTTGCATCCGGTAGTTGAAGAGTTCCCTCTTCATTTCCGTGATGCGGGCGTCCAGATCGGCCACCGTAAGAGAACGAAAATCGTCCGCCTTCATGGTTCCTCTCCTTACAGGGTCTCGTCGCGGGAGGTGAAGCGCACCTGGATGGGGAGTTTGTAACCCGCCAGGCGGAAGGCTTCGCGCGCGACGTTTTCGGGGACCCCGCCCAGTTCAAACATGACGTGGCCGGGCTTGATCACCGCGATGTGCATTTCCGGGGCGCCCTTGCCGCCGCCCATGCGGGTTTCCGCCGGTTTGGCGGTGACGGGCTTATGGGGAAACACGCGGATCCAGACCTTGCCGCGGCGCTTGACGTAGCGGTTGACGGTGACGCGGACGGCCTCGATCTGGCGGGCGGTGATCCAGCCGCCGGTGACGGCTTTGAGCCCGTAGTCGCCGAAGCTGACCTGGTTGCCGCGGCAGGCGGTCCCGCGGCGGTTGCCGCGGTGGACCTTGCGGAATTTTTCACGAGCGGGCATTAACATCAGGAAGCGACCTCCTGTTTTGGTTCGAGGGGGTGCAGGGACGAGAGTTCGCCCTTGTAGATCCAGACCTTGACGCCGATGCGCCCGTACGTGGTGCGCGCCTCGGCGAAGCCGTAGTCGACGTCGGCGCGGAGGGTGTGGAGGGGCACGCGTCCCTCGCGGTACCATTCGGTGCGGGACATTTCCGCGCCCCCGAGGCGTCCGGCGACCATGACCTTGATGCCCAGGGCGCCGATCTGCATGGTGGCCTGCTGGGCGCGTTTCATGGCGCGGCGGAAGGAGACGCGGCGTTCGAGTTGCAGCGCGATGCTTTCGGCCTGGAGTTGCGCGTCGAGCTCGGGGTGCTTGATCTCGCGGATGTTGATGTGGATCTGCCGGTCGGTCATGCTGTTGAGCAGTTTTTTGAGGCGTTCGACCTCGACCCCCTTGCGTCCGATGATGATGCCCGGGCGGGCGGCGTAGATGTTGATGCGCATCCGCTGGGTGAAGCGCTCGATTTCGACCTCGCTGATGCCGGCGTGGAAAAGGCGCTGTTTGATGGCCTCGCGGATCTTGAGATCCTCATGCAGAAGCCCGGCGTAGTCTTTTTCCGCGTACCAGCGGGATTTCCAGTTCCGGAAGATACCGACCCGGAAGCCATACGGATGAACTTTCTGTCCCACGATCGTTCCTCGATTTCGTAGAGAATACGGGTTACCGTCCCGAGGGTAAGCCCAGTTCCACGGTGATATGGCTCATGCGCTTGCGGACGCGGTGGGCGCGGCCCATGGGAGCGGGGCGGAAGCGCTTGAGCATCCGGGCGCCGTCGACGAACACTTTGCGGACGACCAATTCATCCGGGGCGAACTCGGTGGTTTCCTCGGCGTTGGCCGCCGCCGACATCAGCAGTTTGGTGAAGACGCCGGCCGCCTTGCGTTTGGGCAGGAACTTGAGGATGGCCAGCGCCTCCTCGTAGTTCTTGCCGCGGATGGCGTCCGCCACCAGGCGCAGTTTGCGGGCGGACATCCGGCAGTAGCGAAGTTGGGCGTGAGTAGCCATGGCGCGCGTTCTCCTATTTCAGCCGCATGGTCCGGGCGGTTTTGCCCCCGTGGCTCTTGAAGGTGCGGGTGGGGGAAAATTCCCCCAGTTTGTGCCCGACCATGTTTTCCGTCAAAAACACGGGGACGAATTTGCGTCCGTTGTGAACGGCGATGGTGTGTCCGATCATGTCGGGGACGACGGTGCAATCCCGCGACCAGGTGCGGACGACCTTCTTCTCGTTGCGTTCATTCATGACCTGGATGCGCCGCATGAGGCGCTCATCGATATTGGGTCCTTTTTTGAGTGACCTTCCCATAATCCTGACCTATTTTCCTTAGCGTTTCTTGGTGCGCCGCCGTTCGACGATCATGTTCCGGGTGCGTTTGTTGCGCCGGGTCTTGAATCCCTTGGTGGGGACGCCCCAGGGGGTGCAGGGGTGGCGTCCGCCGGACGATTTGCCCTCGCCGCCGCCCAGGGGGTGGTCGACGGGGTTCATGGCCACGCCGCGCACGTGGGGCCGGCGTCCCAGCCAGCGGGTCTTGCCGGCCTTGCCGATGACCACGTTCTCGTGGTCGGGATTGGAAGTCTGGCCGATGGTGGCGCGGCAGTTGACGTGGATCAAGCGGACCTCGGAGGAGGGCATCTTGACCCGGGCGTAATCGCCTTCCCGGCCCATGACCTGGATGGAGGTGCCGGCGGAGCGGGCGATCTGGGCGCCCTTGCCGATCTTCATTTCCAAGGCGTGGACCACGGTGCCGTCGAGGATCTCGCGCAGCGGCAGGCAGTTGCCGACCTTGTGGGGCGCGCCGGAGCCGGACATCACTTCCGCCCCGATCTCGAGTCCATCGGGGGCGATGATGTAGCGCTTTTCCCCGTCGGCGTAGTTGAGCAGGGCGACGCGGGCGGACCGGTTGGGATCGTATTCGATGGCCGCGACGCGGGCGGGGATGCCGTCCTTGTTGCGTTTGAAATCGATGATCCGGTACTGGCGTTTGCCGCCGCCGCCGTGATGGCGGACGGTGATCCGGCCCTGGGCGTTGCGGCCGCCCTTTTTGGGAAGCGGTTCAACCAGGCTCCGTTCGGGCCGGGACCGGGTGATTTCCTCGAACGCGGAAACCGCCTGGAACCGGCGCGTGGACGTGGTGGGGTTGTATCTCTTGGTAGCCACTATCGTTTACTCCCTAGGTCCCTGGATTCAGGCGAATTCGATCGAATAGCCTTGGGCCAGTTTGACCATGGCTTTCTTGTAGCCGGGAGACCGGCCGGTGATACCGCGCTGGCGGTCGAGTTTGCGCTTGGGGTGCACGGTGATGATCCGCACGCCGGCGACCTTGACGTGGAACGCCGCTTCCACCGCCTGCTTGATTTCCAACTTGTTGGCGCGGGCGAGAACCCGGAAGGTATAGGTGTTTTCCTTTTCCGCGAGGACGGTGGAGCGTTCGGTGAAAATGGTTTCGCGGACGATGTCGAATTTATGACTCATGGCGCGGTCCTCCCTGCCGGGCGTAGCGTTGCTGATACAGTTCGGCCGCGGCTTGGGTGAGGAAGATCCGGTCGGCCGTGAAAATATCGAACGGGGAACAGGAACCGATGGAAAGCAGCTCGGCGCGGGCCAGGTTGCGGATGGAGAGGAGCGCGTTGTCCTGGGGCTCGACGTCGACGAAGAGCACCTTGCCCTGGGTCCCGAACGCCTTGAGGAGGCCGGCGGCCTGGCGGGTTTTGATCTCGTCAAACCGCAGGGCGCCGAGGACAGTGAACTCGCCGCGGCTGGCCTTGAGCGAGAGGCACTGGCGGAAGGCTTCCTGCTTCATTTTCTTGGTGATGGTTTTCCGGTACGACCGGGGCTGGGGGCCAAATTGGGTGGCGCCGCCGCGGTACTGGGGAGCCTGGGCGAATCCTTGGCGGGCGCGTCCGGTCCCTTTTTGCCGGAACGGTTTGCGGTGCGTGCCGGTCATGTCGCAGCGGCTTTTGGTTTTGACGGTGCCCTGCCGCCGGTTGGCCTGGTAGCTGACCAGCACCTGGTGGAGGAAAACCGGGTTGACCGGGGCGGCGAAGACGGAATCATCCAGTTCGATGGCGCCCGTCACTTCGTTTTGAATGTTATAGAGATCGAAAACAGCCATGATAGTATCCACTAAGCCACCGATTTTTTTCGGTTGGATTTGGTTGTGCCGCGGACGAAGACCATGCCGCCGTCCGGGCCGGGGACGCCCCCGCGGACGTAGAGGATGTGGTTGGACTTGTCCACCTTGATGATTTCCAGGTTCTGCAGGGTCACCTTCTCATGGCCCATGTGTCCCGGCAGCGTCTTGCCCTTGAACAGGCGGCTCTGGCCGGATCCAGGGCTGTTGGAGCCGATGGCGCGGTGAAACATGGAGCCGTGCGTCATGCGGCCGCCGCTCCAGTGGTGGCGCTTGACGCCGCCTTGAAATCCGCAGCCCTTGCTGACGCCGGAGACGTCCACGCGGTCGCCCGCCTCGAAGAGGGAGCTGTCGAGGGTCTGGCCGACGGCGAATCCCTCGGTGGAGCCGACCCGGATTTCGCGCAGGACGCGGCACGGCGGGACGCCGGCCTTCGCGAAATGGCCTTGCTGGGGCCGGGTCAAGGCCTGTTCCTTGGCATCGAGGAATCCGATCTGGAGGGCGGCGTAGCCGTCTTTCGCCGGAGTCTTGATCTGGACGATGGGGCAGGGCCCGACCGCGATGGCGGTCAGGGGAATCTGCTTGCCGTCCTTGGTAAACATCCGCGTCATGCGCAGTTTCCGTCCCAGTATTGATTTCACCATAATCACACCCGTGCTTTCCGCGGGATGGTTCCGCGGGTTGCCGTCCTTACAGTTTGATTTCGACATGGACGCCGGCCGGCAGTTCCAGCTGGGTCAGGGCGTCCATGGTCTTCGGGCTCCAGTCGATGATATCCACCAGCCGCTTGTGGGAACGGATTTCAAACTGTTCCCGCGATTTTTTGTCCACGTGCGGCGAGCGCAGCACGGTGTACTTGGAGATCTTGGTCGGCAGGGGGATGGGGCCGATGATCTTGGCCCCGGTCCGCTTGGCGGTGTCCACGATCTCCGCCGTGGAGTTATCGAGCAGGCGGTAATCGTACGCTTTCAGTCGAATCCGGATTTTATTGGGCCGTTCAGCTGCCATGATTGATCTTCACTTTCATCCGTGTGGGGATGATAACGGTTTCGTGATTTTCTATTCGATGATTTCGGCGACGACGCCGGCGCCCACGGTGCGGCCGCCCTCGCGGATGG
>JBHGBC010000160.1:0-14031 GCA_041946805.1 bacterium | reverse complement strand
TCAGGATTATCAGGATTATCAGGATTATCAGGATGACCAGGATGACCAGGATGACCAGGATGGTGGATCCACCCAGGCCTCATCTTTATCTGTATCCCCTCTCCCACTGGGGCCAGGGTGAGGGAAATCTGTTCTACGACGTTTCCCCTTGTCGATGGCGAAAACCGCCCCGGATTTCAATTTACGGGGGCCCATTTTCCCCATCCGGGTTCAAACCGCTTGACGCCTTTGTCTGTTTCTCTCTACCATGAAGGACCCGCGCGAAGGCGGGCTTCAACACGATGCGAAAGGAGGGCATCCGTCATGCGCGTGCCCGTAAATTATTCCCGGCGTGAATTTCTCCAACTCTCGAGCGCGTTGCTCGTTACGGCCGCGGGACCGGCCAATCTGTTCGCCGAATCAGGCGGCGCGCCGGCCGCGAAAATCCGCGTGTCTTGCCGTGACGCCCACCTGCGCGAAACCGGCGCTCCGGATTGCTGGGCCGCCATGAAACAGATCGGCATCACGGCCGTCGAGGTGGTCGTGAACGAGGATCTCGCCTGCCCGGCGCTTTTTCATCCCCAGAAAATGTACAACATCGGCTCGCCCGAGGCCATCAAGGCCCTCCAGGATGACCTGCAAGCCAACGGTTTTGCAATCACCGCCTTCATGATGGCCAACCGCTTCGAGGAGCGCCTGGAAAAGGAACTGGAATGGTGCAACAAAGTGGTGAACGGCGCGAAACTACTGGACGCCCGCGCCATCCGCATCGATGTGGTTCCGCGCCAGCTCCCAGGGGACGAGTTCCTGAAATTCGCCATCTCCCTCGGCCAGAAACTGGTCAAAATGACCGAGGGGTCCGATGTGCGCTTCGCCATCGAGAACCACGGCAACACCACCAACCGCCCCGAGTTTCTCGATCCCTTGTTCGAGGGCGTCGGCTCGCCCAACCTGGGATTGACGCTCGACACCGCCAACTTCTACTGGTTCGGCCATCCCCTGGATCAACTGTATGGGATCTATGAAAAATACGCTTCCCGCGTGTTCCATACCCATTGTAAAAGCATCCGCTACCCGGAAGACCAACGCAACGTGCGGCGGCCCATCGGGTGGGAATACGGCCAATACGCCTGCCCCGTCTTCGAGGGGGACATCGATTTCGGCCGCGTGGCGGACATCCTGAAAAAGGCAGGCTACCAGAACGATTTCTGCATCGAGGACGAATCGCTGGGGAAATATCCGGAAAGCGAGCGCGGCAACATCCTGAAAAAGGAAGTGGAACACCTCAGCCGTTTTGTGTAATCTATAGGGCTTACGGATTTCCATGCGCAAGGGGGAGATCCGTTCTCCCCCTTGGTTTTTTGTGCGTTCAGGGACGGAGGGCAACTGACCTGGGCTTCCAGCCCGGGTACGACCATAGAGGATGCACTCCAAGCGCTGCGTATCTCAACAACGATTTTCTTCCTCATCGGATTCCCTCTCCTCTCGGGGGAGAGGATTGAGGTGAGGGGGATAATGGAAGGGCAAATCCGGGTGTACTCCCGTGATCATTTTTCCGTGAGGCAATAATCGACCGCTTGGAACAATTTTTTGGCCTGGTCCATGATCTTCTTCTTCAACCGGGGCAGCCGTTCAAAATCCGTTTCGTCGATCTCGATTTCGATTCCCACAAACGTCTTGTTCGCCCAGCCCCGCAAGCCGCTGTGGGCCGGTTGCACGTAGATGATGAACTCCGGCGACCGCGTGCCGAATTCACTTTGGGCGTAATGATACAGACCTTGGATGAGATCATGGGGATCTTTGCCGGTCACTTCCTGCGAGACTTCGATATCCAGCGAAACCCGGAACCGGTCAGGCAGTTCCGCCCGCTGGATCACGAATCCCAGCCCGGGCCGCTGCGTGTTCCGCTTTTTACTGATTTTCGACAGATAAAACTGGGCCTGCGGGCTGGTCCCGGCATACTTGAACAATCCGTGGTCGTCATCGGGCGCGGACAGGATTTGATATTCGTGGTTGAAATCCTCGTAAATCTCGGTGATCAGATCGGCCAATTGCTTGCTGGCGAGTTCTTTGGAGAAGGATAGATTCATGAACGGTGGACTCCCAATACATATCTATTCTACATGGTAGCCGATTCTCGCCCGGATCAGGAGTTCCCGGGAAGTTACTCCCCGGCTATTCGTGTGGGACCGGGCGGATCCCCAAGGCTCCTCCTGGATCCCCGTTTGTGCGGGGATGACATCCTAATAAGGCTTTTGGTTAAAAATCAACCGCTCGGCAGAAGGCGCGCAAGGTATTCCATTGATCCACATTACCTGTTAACCGATTGTATAAGTATTTGATTTTAATGAATTAAGATATTTTATTACTCGTCTTCCCGGGGTAAAATAATAATAGATCTCCGGATCCCGGGGTGAAAACCGGAATCTGGTTTCCCGGTCCCCGCATCAATTCCCAGAAGGAGGAGAAGTGATGAAACGGTTGGTATTTGGTAGTCTCGCGGTTTGGGCGCTGTTTGGCGGCATCGCCTCGGCCCAGGTGGTTCTCCAGGACGGTTTTGAAGGTCCCTGGTATCTGCCGGACGTGGCGTATGATTTCAACACCCAGGGAGTGGGATTCGATGAGGACTGGTTTGTGGATCATGTCACTTGGGTGGGTGACAATCAGTTCCAGTTCGATTCGGATTCGGAAATCAAAACGGAAGGGCAATATGCCCAAAAGGCCAATTCGTCAGTCAACGACGGCAACATCCGGGATCTGTACCTGGCCCGGCTGGTTCCCGGCGTCACTCCGGGTGAATCCTACCGGATCTCCCTGGATTACCGCTTCGACCAAGGCGATCAAAACCTGCACATCCAGTACACGGTCCGGGATGGAGATCAACGCTCCCAGGCGGCCGTCGGGGACATCGAGAACTACTCGGGGCATGAGCGGCCGGAGACGGTTTACGCGGACTCCGCGGCCTTCGGTGATGGCGCGTTCCATACCTTGACCGCCACCCATGAGCCCGCCGAAGGCCAGAATTCATTCACCTTCCTGATGATCGTCCGCTTCCACGCGTCCGATCTGGAAACCAACTGGCTATGGCTGGACCATTTTGTGGTGGAACAAGAAACACCCGCCCCGGTGATGGAGTGGTCTCTGTTCTGACTCCTTGGGATCGATTTTCAGGCACATTCAAGGCACGACAATCCTTATGCGGCAATGGCGGCTTTTCTTTGAGGAGAAGGCCGCCTTTTTTATTCAGAAACATCCGCCATCATTCCGCTTTTCTCCATTGTCTTGACTTCCGTGAAACTGAGCTTGTATGATCAAGCGATTGTATTTACAAAAATGAAAGGTGTTCAGTTTCATGAAACGGCAACCATTAATATTGTTGGGACTGTTTCTATATCCGTTTTCCGTCCACGCCGATTTGTTCGCTCCGGGTAATATCATTTTCACGGATCCATTCTATTCCCCCGATGGACAAATTGTGGAATTGAAGGTCACCGGCAATGAGGCCGAGATCGTTAACGTGGTGCGCTGGGAGCTTGGCGATGCCGACCGCCGGCGGGCGTTGGGACTCGATATCGATCCGGCGGGTACGGTGTTCGTCGGCATCACCGCGGCGTTCGATCCGGCTCCCGACAATCCCTATCCCGAAGGCATCGGCGAAATTTTGAGAATCGATAACCAAGGCAAGCAGACTTTTTATATCACGGATATCATCAAAGTCACACTGCTGGCGGTCACCGGCACGGATGAGGTGATCGTCAACAGCAACGCGGCGGACGCGAACAAGGCCTATGGGTACAAACTGGGCGCGGCGGAGATTGCCAGCTGGACGGAATTTGAGAAAACCAGCTACGGCGAGGCTCTGAAACTTCCCGACGGACGCATCTTGATGGGTGACAACGGCGTGCCCGGTATTCATATCTACGATGCCGCCGGAGGAGCGCCCTCCGGTGTTTTCTCGCAGGCCGCCGGGGCCGATGGCAACGGCCGCGCCGTGCGCTCCCTGACATATAACGAAAAAATGGGGGCCTTGGTGGCGTTGTTGCAGGATCAGCATACGCTATTGCGGATCAACATGAATGGGGAAATTGAGGAAGAATACAACGCCAGCGCCGATGGCTTCACCGCCTTGTGGGGAGTCGCACAAATACCCGGAACCACGGAATTCATTGTCGGGAATCATGATGTAGCGGCCACGGCGAACACCTTCGGGATTTTTGACGCGCTGAACCTGGCCGCGGGAGCGCGCTTGATCACCATCACCTCGGGTTTTGAACGAGCCGGTCTCGATGCCAATACGCAGTTCCGTTCGTTCTTCAACATGGCCGTGGTTCCCGGAGCGGAGATCCCCGTGCGGATCGATGACTGGGAACTCCATGAATAAAAACTGACTCACGGATCGGTTTGATCAGCGCGCCTGCGCGTAATCCGTCATGGATATGCAGGGGCGGACCTCGGTGTCCGCCCCGTTAGACGCCACCTGGGCCCTCCTGATTCAGGCAATCCCCCGCTTTTCTCCTCCCTCTCCCCCCGGGAGAGGGCCGGGGTGAGGGAAAACCTGTCAACTCGCAATACCTCACCGATTTACACCACCCCCCCACCCAACTCCATTCCCCTTCGCCCTGGATATAAAATGGATTCATCCCATTCCATCTCAACCCGGCGGGATGTTACGGAATGAAAACCAGTCTTGTCTTTCAAACCAGCCATCTGCACCTGGATGAGGGCGAAGTCATACCCGCCCAGGTCCGGTGCGCTCCGGGCGAGCCTTTGGAAATCAAACCCGGCCGCCATCCGGGGGCCGATATCGACCTGCCGGACGATGTCCATATCGCCTTGGCGCGGGCCGATCCGCACGTCCATTTCCGGGAAAGCCTGATTCCCACCCGGGAGATGTTCGAAGCGGATCCCTGGCATTCCTCCTCTCAGAAATACGAAGACCTGGTGGCCCTCATCGCAAAGGCCAACCAGGCCTACGATGTCCGGCGTGGATCATTGGCAGCCCTGCGGGGAGGAGTCTGGCTGGCGGGGGCGATGGGGAACACTCCCTGGGCGCCGATAGGCCAGGAACGCTGGCGCGCCACCAGCGAGTGGTATCAAAAGCAGGCGTGGATCTTCACCCACATCTGGCCGCGTCTCGAACCGGGCGTCCCGCCCATTCCCGGGCAGGAAGAGAAAGACTTCGGGACCACCTTCGGCGGATCGGGAATATCCGCCGGGAAGAGAAGGGAAATGTACTATGCGCGGCGGGGGGGGATGATCTCGTACCACAACGACCGCGAGCGCCCGGACGAAAGCATCGCCGCGTTCAAGCAGAGGGTGCGGCCGCCCGATTATCTTCTGCACCCCCTGTATTATGATGGGGATACCGTGCTCGCCGCCCAGCGGGAGACCATCGCCCTCGCGCGGGAAGCGGGACTGCGCCGCCTGCTCACCCGTCACATCCCGACCGGGGCCGCCTTGCAGATGGTATTGTCTGCGCGTGAAGCATCGTCCCTGGAACTGCCCGCTGAAATCGGGCTGGATTACCTCTATTTCAACCGCGGCATGCTCGCAAGCCGCCCCGCACGGATGATCAATTACCGGCGGCCGGCGCTCCCCTCCGCCCCGGATCAGGCCGCCCTGATCGAGCTCACGCGTGACCTCGCCCGCCGCCGCGATCCGTGGACCTTTCTGGGCTCCGATCATGCTCCGCATCCCCGGCAGGCCAAGGCGTTCCAGCCCGATGGCTTACCCGGCAGCCCCGGCACCCGGATCGTGGAACACACGCACCAGGTGCACGCTCATCTCGTCCACCAGGCGGCATATACCTGGGCGGACATTGACTGGCTGGCCGCCATCGTCCCGGCCCGCTATATTGCTCAGTACCGGGCGTTTCCCTATCCGGTGGGAACCCTGCGCGGCGGGGCCATGGCCAACTTGGTAGTTTTTCATCCCGATACGCCATACCGGCCCGATGAGGCGCTTTTGCGCGAGCAATTGCGGGATCCCGAATACCACACGGCTTACCGGGACGAATCCCTGCGCGGCGAGGTCTGGTTTACGGTGGTCCACGGGATCGTCTTCGAGGTCCGGGAAGCCATCCGGCCCCTCAACGCGCATCCGGATGATTTTTCCGGACTGCTCCAGGCCGGATTGGACGGGGAACGCGCCTGAGGGGGAAGCGCCGTGTCAATTGATGAACCGGCCGTTGGACGGTACGATGGGGAGATAGGAATACGGATTGTAGGAAAGTGGTTGACCATGAAACAAACGCAAGACCTGCACGTACTGGAATTTCAACCGCTGATCGCCCCCCGGCGGATGAAGGAGGAAATTCCCATTACCGAGAAGGCGGCCGAGACGGTCATCGAGAGCCGCAACGCCATCAAGCGGATGCTGCGGGGCAAGGACCAGCGCCTGCTGGTCATCGTCGGCCCCTGCTCGATTCACGATGAAAAGGCCGCGTACGAGTACGCCGCCCGTCTCGCCGCTCTCCGCGCCGAATTCATCGACCAGATGCACATCGTCATGCGGGTGTACTTTGAAAAGCCCCGCACCACGATCGGATGGAAGGGCCTCATCTACGATCCCTTCCTGGACGGCACGGACAACATGGAATACGGCACCCGCAAGGCCCGCGAAATCATGCTCAAAATCGTGGATATGGGTCTGCCCGCCGCCACCGAGTTTCTCGATCCGATCGTCCCCCAGTATCTCGACGACCTGGTCAGCTGGGCGGCCATCGGGGCGCGCACCATCGAATCGCAAACCCATCGGGAAATGTCCAGCGGCCTCTCCATGCCCATCGGCTTCAAGAACAACACGGACGGCAACCTGCAACTGGCCATCGACGCCATGTGCTCGTCCCGCGCGCCCCATAGTTTTTTGGGCGTGGATCAGGAAGGGCAGACCGCCATCGTCAAGACCAGCGGCAATGTCTGGGGCCATATCATCCTCCGAGGCGGTCGCCACCATCCCAACTACGACCGGGAAAGCATCCAGAAGACCGTCGGCATTCTGGATGCCGCGAAACTGCCCGCCTACATCATGGTCGATTGCAGCCACGCCAACTCCGGCAAGGACTTCCGGCGGCAGGAAACGGTGCTGACCGACGTCATCGCGCAGCGCCTGGAAAGTAACGAACATCTCTTCGGCGTCATGCTGGAAAGCAATCTCTTCGAGGGAAATCAATCCATCCCCAAGGACCTGTCGCAATTGAAATACGGCGTTTCCATCACCGACGCCTGCATCGGCTGGGAGACCACCGAACGCATTTTGCGGGATACGTATGTCAAACTGAAAACCCAGGTGCAAGCCGCGTAATTCACCGGCTAGAGAAGATATGGCGGACTACGAGCAAGAAAGAAGATTCGGGGTGGAGGCGGTGACCCGCGCGTGCCGCCTCTGCCAACTCGTGCAATCCCAACTGGTGACCTCGGAAACCGTGATCAAGGCGGACCGCTCGCCGGTCACCGCCGCGGATTTCGGTTCACAGGCTGCGATCAGCCTGGCCTTGCGGGACGCCTTCCCCGGGGATCCCATCGTGGCCGAGGAAAGCGCGGACGATTTGTTGGAACTGGGCGATGAAACCCTGACCGAACGGATTATCCACTACGTCCAATCCGTCCACGGGCGTGTGGAAAGAGAGGAAATCCTCGCCGCATTGGGCCGGGGAACGCATCCGGGCGGGGCCCAGGGCCGCTTCTGGACCATTGATCCCATCGACGGCACCAAGGGCTTTCTCCGCCAGGAGCAATACGCGGTCTCTCTGGCCCTGGTGGAAAACGGCCAGGTGGTGTTGGGCATCCTGGGATGTCCCAACTACCCCCTCAACTGGCTGGAATCCGAGGCCGATTGTGGCTATCTGTTTGTGGCGGCCCGGGGGCAGGGCGCTGTTATGCGGGGGCTGGAGGACGGACGCGAAAAGCCCATCCTGGTATCGGACACCGAGGATCCCGCCGAGGTGGTAGTCTGCGAATCAGTGGAAGCCGCGCATTCGTCGCATGAAGACGCCCGCAAAATCATCGAACGCCTGGGTGTTGAGATCCCTCCCCTGCGCATGGACAGCCAGTGCAAGTACGCCGCCGTGGCGCGCGCCGACGCGTCCATCTACCTTCGCCTGCCCACGCGCGCGGATTACCGGGAGAAAATCTGGGACCACGCCGCCGGCTGGATCGTCCTCAAGGAAGCGGGCGGCGAAATCACCGGCCTGAACGGCGATCCCATCGATTTTACGCCCGGCCGTCTGTTATCCGCCAACACCGGCATCGTGGCCACCAACGGCCGCATCCACGCCCGGGTTCTCGATGCGGTCCAGGCCGTGTTGGGATTGCCCTGATTCCCCATGGTTCAAAACCTCAGTGGATTGATCAAGCGTAATCCCCGAATATCCTGGACATCCTGCCAATCCGGACCATCCCGAATCAGATCCTGCATCACCCCCCTCTGGTGATATGGGTATGAAGATGGATCGAGGAGGGTCATCCGTGGCCTCTTACTTTGCGGCTTCCGAATGAAGAGGCGGATTCCACGCGGCGTGGGTTTCTGGTTCGCGCGAAATCCGTTTTTCCTGTTGGAGCAACTGGGCGGCCGCCCGCAGGTCATCCTCGCGCAGATCCCGGATCAGCTCGTCCAGGCTTTGTTGCGCTTCCCGGACGCGCGCCTTCCGCCGCGCTTGGATTCGCGCCGCGAATTGCATCCCAATCAGTAAAACCATGATCGATACCACCAGGTTCCGCATCGGGCCGCCACTCCTTTATTGACCCTAGGACACCCTCAAAACCATCAATAGCTCGATTACTAATTTTTTAACAAAAACCGCGGCTTCCGGTTCGGATTGCTCCACGACAGGATATAGCGTTCCAATCCTTCTTCCACGCAGGGATCCGGATGCAATTCCGGCAGGGTGTGGTCCTTCCGGCGGGCCAGGCGTTCCTCTTTCGTCCGCGGCGGATTCTCGAGGTCCATCCGCACAAGCCGCGCCGCCTGCCGCGGTTGTTCATCCAGCAAGTCCCGGTACGGTTCCAGAAATGGCATCACTTCCAGACCCAGATGATACAACGCGTCTACCGCCATGCACGCGTTCCCCCACACTTCATCGTCCTGGAGATGCGGGAGGAGGATTTCGGTGATTCGTTGAATCGCCCCGCCCCGCCCGGTCGCTCCCAACACATAGGCGGACAGAAACCGCTGCTGGCTGTCGTCCGATTCCAAGGCCTTGACCAAAATATCCGTGCCTTCCTTCGGATGCTTGAGAAGATACCGGGTCCCGGAAAAGGCATTGAAAGCGAACACCCCGAAGCCATTCTCATCAAAGGGAAGGGCATCATCCCGCAATCCTTCCACGGTGACTTCCAGTAAACGATTGGTTGGTGCGAAGGTCTCGATGCCGCGCAATATTTCCGCCGCCATTTGCCGCTGCTGCCAATCCGGCGAGCCGAGCGCCGCTTCCAACGCCGCCGTGATGCCCTCGGGGCGGCGGTTCCAGATCTCATTCATCGCGGCCACCGCGTTTCCCCGGATTCCGTCCGCGTGCAGATGCTCCACCAATTTTTCAGCGTTCAGGCCTTGGATTCCATCGGGCTTGTAGACGATATAACCATACCGGTACGTCTGAGCCTGCGCGTCTGCAATCAAGATCCCGGCCATAATCGCAGTCAAAAGACTACGGGCTAATATTTTCAGGTTCATCCGGTAAGTGCAGGCTTTTTTCCGAACGCATGGCCGGAGATCGATTCGACGGGTGGGAGAGAGCCACCCGCGATCCCCTCTTCCTCTGGGAGAGGGCCAGGGTGAGAGCAAATCATTTCCCGGCGCAGGTCTCCCCGGCGGATTCCGCGAGGCTGGCCGGGAAGGCAACAGGTTTCCCATGGTCCGAAGTAAGGGAATTGAAAAACCATTTTCCCCATCCGGTGCGCACTGGTCAGATGAACCTGATTTCATGATTGAGAATCCCTTTTGATGCGAGCCGGTGTGCTGTTTTGTGCTTTTTTTTGCGTGCTTTTTTGTACTTGCCCGCCAATCTGCCTTCACTCTCTCACTTGTTGAGACGTGGCCTTTGCTTTTCCATTCAAAAATTTTAGGAAAATTAAGAATACACAATCCCTGCTACACAGGTCCCCCTCAACCCCCCCATATATATGGAATTGCTTGAAGTCACCGGTCTTAAATCAAATGATAATTGGACATTAGGCGCAGCTCAAGAAACAGTTTTTTCATCCGATAACTCTAGTAATGCGAAGGAATTCGTGATAAAGTAGGTTTTCATGTAATGGAATTCCCATGTTCTGAGGGATTGGGTGAGGGCGTTGTGTACCTGTGGAAAGAGGTATGCGGCAATGCCCAGTCATGATTCCTTGAAAGATTGCATTATTTGCGGCCGTCCGTCGGAAACGGTGGTGTGCATGCGGTGCTTCTTCCAGTACAATCCCCAAATGTACAACGCCCGCGGAGATGACTATTACACCGGGACAACGGCTCCGGCCCCCGTGCGTGAGACTCCCCAAGCATCCGTGCCATGGAATAACGAAATCCAAACCGGTGCTCAATCCGAGCCCGTGAAGCATCCCACTCCCCCGGAACGTCCCCCCGTGAAGAATCCGGTGGTTTCGTGGTTTTCCAGACTGCCCCGGTTCTGACCATTTCAAATCGAGGAGATAGAGTATTGGAGGATGGCTCTATTCCGTCACCACGCGCCCGCTTTGTCTATCAACCACAGCCGGTTATGAAATCAAACAAGTCGTTGCACAAAAATAGGGTACGTTGCCACGTGCCCCTACTATCACGAATACCTAATAGAAGTCCTCTTCGGGTGAATGATTAGGTTCTGTTGAGTTGTTGCAAAGTAGAAGAAAAAAACAATTTGCTATGGGTTACTCGGCGGCACGGATAGTCTATAAGGCGTCCTTACAGAGCTTCCCTAATCCTATTCCTCTCCCAGGGGGAGAGGGGATTGATTACTTTGGTTACTACCATCCCAGGGCTCACATCCTGGGCTATGCTCATGACGCGCCGTTAGCGCTAAAAAAACAGTTTTGAAAACAGTAAAAAGATCTCACTTCGTTACCCTCCCCCGGGAAGAGGGCCGTGATGAGAGGAAACCTATTCGTTAAACTTCCACCTACAGATTGTCCCAATCCCCCGGTTACTCTGTGATGAGTCCCCTTCAGGGGACGGTTTTAAAATAGCCCAGGGTTTTAACCCTGGGAATAAATCCTGGATTAAAACCCTGGAGTTGATATCCTTGGCTATAAGCGGCACTCGAACCCTACGACGCCAATCCGTCCAGAAAGCCCTTCAGCCGCTGCGCCCGCAAGGGGTGGCGGAGTTTGCGGATGGCCTTGGTTTCGATCTGCCGCACCCGCTCACGGGTGATGCCGAAGCGGTTGCCCACTTCCTCCAGTTTGCGGGGCTGCCCGTCGTCGAGGCCATACCGCAGCCGCAGCACGGCTTCCTCGCGTTCGGTCAAGGTTTCCAACGCCTGTTCGATCTCGCCCTCCAGGGAGTTATGGCTGGCGTTGTCGACCGGCGAATCGACCGATACGTCCTCGATGAAGTCGCCCAGGAAACTGTCCTCGCTTTCGTTGATGGGGGTTTCCAATGAGACCGCGCGTTGGACCACCCGCGCCAGTTTCATGTATTTCTTGACCGGGATGTCCACCCGGTTGGAAATCTCTTCCGGAGTCGGTTCGCGGCCCAGTTCTTGTTGCAGTTCCTCGGACGCCTTGGTGATCCGGTGCCAGGTGCCTTGCAATCCCACGGGAATGCGGATGTCATGCGCCTGGCTGGCGCATGCGCGGGAGATGGCCTGGCGGATCCACCAGGTGGCGTAGGTGCTGAACTTGAAACCGAGCAGGTGGTCGAATTTTTCCGCCGCCCGCATCAGGCCGATGTTCCCTTCCTGGATCAGGTCCAACAGATGCACGCCGCGGTGGCGGAAGCCCTTGGCCACGGAGACCACCAGGCGCAGGTTGGCGCGCACCAGGTCCATCTTGGCGCGTTGGGCTTCCTTCTCGCCCTTGCGGATGATCTTGACCGCCCGGAACAGACGCAGAGGATCGTCCCCCGCGTCTCGAATCTTCTGGAGGACGTTTTTACTTTCCACCAGTTTCAGCAGATAACATTGAATCTCTTCTTTTTTCAGATGGGACTTGCGGGACAGGGAAACCAAGATTTTGTCAGTGAATCGGCCCCGGGCCGCCAGGAGTTCGGATTGCTTGGGGGTTACCTTGAGGAGCGATTCGATCCGGCCGCGTTCCTTGATCGCCCGGTCGGCCTGGATCGCCCGGCGCTTGAGGTCCGTGGCGACTTCCTGAATGGTTTCCGGGGCGAATCCCATTTTGTACAGATCCTCCCCGCCCTTGAAGAACAACTCCTTGGCTTTGGCCGGGTCGGTTTTGTGGATCTCCATGGCGTCATGCATCTTGACGATCATGCGGTCCAATTTCCGGCGCAGGTTCGCGAGAAAACGGGCGAATTCCTTTTCCGTTTTCACGTTTTCCGGCGCGGTGTTCATGATGACGTCCAGCCGCCGGGTTCCTTTTTTCACTCCATCCACGATCTCCAACAGGTCGCGTAAGGCTTGAAAACTCTGGGCCACCCCGATGCAAATGCGCTGGCGGCCGTCCTGCATCCGCTGTGAAATCTCCTGCTCGTTTTCCTTGGTCAGGAGAGGAATGCTGCCGATTTCCCGCAAATAGAGACGAAGACTGTTATGGGCCGACCGCCGGCGGGACGCCTTGTCCGCGAACCGGTCCACCTCATTGGCCCCAGGGATCTGCAGGTGACGAGTGGCGGAAGGAAAGTAGGAATGTTCATCATCCTCCTCCAACTCGAGCCCCAGGCTTAACGTGTCGTCATCCAAGAGGTCTACATCTTTGTACAGACTGGTTGACGCAAGCGTGAAGGTCATAGAGCACTAACTCCTAAACCATCCGGTTATTGTTTTACAATCCGATGCAATTACTCCTATTGAAGTGAATGAGTAACGTTTGAAGTGAAATTCCGTTATGGTCTCCGGTTCATAAAATCCCCCTGAATCCAGAGAGGGAATGGATTCAGCCCTTTTTACTACCAATAAATACAGAGAAGACAGTTCAAAATCATCCCCTTGTCTATAAGACCATCATCTTCCATATCCTGACTGAATAAGTCAGATTACCATAGGTGTAAAACACCTGTCAAGATTTTTTTGGTCCAGTTGTATAAAACATCCTATATTTACTTGATTTATTATGCTGATCGGCATCAGGATGAGAACGAACTTCGATCCGGTCCTATCATCAAGTCCGCTTATCATTTAGAATCAGGAAGAGCACGCCGGAAATCTGATGGGAAGTATACCTACTCCATCGCGAAATGTAACCCAGTGGGGAAAAAACCGGAATATTTCACACGCCGCGTGGGGATGAGATTCGCATGATCATGAAAATCAATGGTTTGGATTCACTTGATCCGGCGGCTTGCCGGGCTTGGCGCGTGTCGAAGAAATAGACGTCTACTATCGTTGAAATGGGATCGGTTTATCCGGCTTCGCTACCGCGCCCCTGGCATTATTTCTACAAAATCCGAAATGAACAAATCACTGATTTTCTTCCTCCCGTTGTTTTTGGCATACAGCCCGGCCGCGCGTGCGCAGGGCGATTCGCATCCGGGGACGCGGCCTTTTCAATTGCTGTTGTGGCCCGGCCGCGCGTCCCTGGTCCGCACCGCCACCTCCGAGGAATGGATTGAAGGCCAGCTGTTCGACGCCTGGCATGACGGCAACCTGTTGACCTACATGGGCCGCACCATCCGGATCATTCCCATGCCGGGGGGATCGTTGGACAAGTACTTGCGCGTTGTGCTGAATACCCGTCCGGAATGCGTCGAGGGCGATCCCGGTTTTATCGAGCAGGAGGTCAACCGGCCCGAACGCGTCTATCTGCCGCTGCTACAGATCCGCTGGAAAGAGGGAACGTACCGGCCCTCCATGACCGGAGAAATTCTTTTCCTGGACCACGCCGAATCCTGGCAAGGCACGCTGGGGGTGGTGCATCCGCATTACGGCATCGGCGGCGGCTTGCAGATCGAATA
>JBHGBC010000016.1:0-59684 GCA_041946805.1 bacterium | reverse complement strand
GATCCCCAATCCCTATCCCGAGGGCGGTTATCTCGATGACGCGCTGTTGAACCGGGGCGAGGCCTTTTTCCGTCTCGACAATTCTCTCGAAGCCCGGCGCATTTGGAAGAAGCTGCGCGACACCCGCCGCGAAACTTCCAAGCGTCCCGCCATCGTGGCCGAAGCCGCCTATCGCATCGCCAAAACCTACCGGATTCCCGAACCCGGCGACGACAAGGAACTGGCGTTGGGCGTCCGGAGCCTCGACGATTATATCGCGTTGTTCCCCAATCATGAAAAAGCGCCCCAGGCCGCGCTGGATAAAGCCAAGGCCTATTTCCATCGCCAGCAATACGAAAACGCCCGCCAGGCGTTTCAGGCGCTGTTGGACCGTCATGCCGCCAAGGCTACTCCGCAACAAAAGGCGGCCGCCGAATTCCATATCGCCCGCTGCCAGCTCGAACTGCAAAAATTCGACGAAGCCGCCGCCGCGTTCGAAGCCTTTCTCAAGAACCATCCCGTCGATGAAAACTGGCGCGAAGCCCAGCAGATGATCGTCTTTACCCGCTACCGCAAGGTGGAAAACGAACAACGCGAGGCCGAGAAGGCCCTCAACCGCTGGACGCGGGATGTACGGGCGGACAAGAAAGATCCAATCCAGGAAGCGATTCCCGGCGAAATCCTGGCCAAGTTCGCCTCCGCCCGCGAGGGATGGGAGACCTTCCAGTCCCAATATCCCCTCGATTCCCGCATTCCCGGCATTCAATTGCTTCTGGGCAAGAACGAACGCCGTCTGCGCCGTTTCGAGGAGGCCATGGCGGTCTGGAAAGATATCGCCACCCGTTTTCCCAACAGCGACACGGCTTCCGAGGCGCTTTACTTGATCGCCGAAGTGACCGAAATGGACCTCAAGGATTACGAGAAGGCCCTGGATTTATACAAGGAAGTTACTTTCGGCCCGTTCCAGGGTTCCGCGCAGGACCGGATTCGCCAGCTGCAGGAAATCTTTCTGGCGTTGCGCACCGAACGGACGTTTCTGACAAATGAAAATCCTACTTTGCGCTTCACTTCACGCAACATCGAAAGCGTGACCTGCAAGCTCTATCCGCTCGACCTGCCCGCGTATTTCCAATCGCGGCATACCATCCGCTCGATCGAAGACCTGGATGTCAACCTGATCGCGCCTGAAAAAGTGTGGGAAGTCACGCCCGAGGCGTACAAGCCTTACAAACTGATTGAGCAAGATCTCGCGATCCCCGTGAAGGGCCCCGGTTCGTGGGTCGTCCAGGTGGAATCGAAAACCCTGCAGGTGGTCACGTTGGTCGTGGTCTCCGATCTCGCCGCCGTCATCAAGGGGGGCAAGAACGAAGTCTTCGTGTACGCGGAAGACCAGAAGAACGAGAAAGCCGTGGAGGGCGCGGACGTTTGGGTCAGCGACGGCCAAACCATCCTCGCCCAGGGCAAAACCAACGGTGACGGAGTCTTTCAAAAAACCGGGTTGAATGCCCTGGAGAAAGAGCAATTGTCGGTGTTCGCCGCGTACCGCGGCCACTGCGCGGGAGAAACCCTGCCCATCCAGCATCTCAGCGTGGCGGCCTCCCTGCAACCCCGCTATCTCGTCTATACGGACCGCGCCGCCTATCAGCCGGGCGAGACCGTGCAGTACCGGGCCTTGATCCGCGAAATCCAGGACGGCCGTTACATCATCCCCCAGGATTATGATTTCGACGTAACGATTTTCGATTCCCGTGGGACGCCCATTCTGACGAAACAATCCAAACTCTCCGAGTTCGGCACGCTGAACGGCGAACTGGCCTTGGGCGCGTCCGCCCCGTTCGGCACGTACCGGATCGCCGTTTCCCGGGAGGATGGGCCTTCGGGCGCGTGGACATTCGAGGTGCAGGAATTCACCCTGCCCACCGCGCGGGTGGAAATCGAAACCGGCCAGACTACGTATTTCTACGGCGACAAGATCACCGGCACGATCCGCGTGAGCGATTTCTCCGGCAATCCCCTCGCCGGAGAACGGATCACCTACACCCTGGCCGGCGGTTTTCCCGTGGAGGCGCAGGAGGCGGTGACCGACAGTAAAGGTGAAGCCTCCATCGAGTTCGAAACCTGGGACATGCCCGAGGAATGCGTGTTCGCCGTAGTGGCCGTCCTGCCCTCCCGGCAAATCCAGCAACAGAAGAACCTGGCGCTGGTGAATACCGGATTCACCATCACCCTCGATACCACCCGGGACGTTTACCTGGTGAACGAACCGTTCCAGGTGAACGTCGGCGCGCGGGGCCGGGATGAAAAACGCGAAGCCCTCGCCGTGCCGTTGCAAATCAGCCTGCAGCGCCGCAACGAGGAAGGGGCCTACGAAACCGTCGAGCGACAGACGGTCACCACCCCGGCCGATGAAAACCGCGCCGCCTCGGTTTCGTTCACCGCCAAGAAAGGCGGGCGCTACCAAATCCTGGCCGAAGGGAGCGACCGCCGGGGGACCGCCGTCACGTCTCAACGGAATGTGCAAATCTCCGGCGAGGACGACGCCAACAAACTGCTTGTCCTCAACGACCGGTCCAGCTACCAGCAGGGGGATACCGCGTCCTTCACCGTCGTTTCCCGCCTGCCGGAAAACCTGTGCGTCTTCACGGGCGAGCGGGAGGGGATCGTCGAGTACCGCGTGGAACGTATCAAGCCCGGCAAGAACGAGATCACCTGGAAACTGGACGGCCGCTACAGCCCCACCGCCACCGTCTCCCTGGCCGTGATGCACGGAAACCAGGATTACCTCCGGGATGTGCGTTTCCAGGTGCGCCGGGGATTGGATGTAACCATCACCCCCAACGCCAAAACCTTCACCCCGCGCGGCAAGGCCGAACTGACGGTCGCGGCCCATGACCATACAGGAAAACCGGTGGTGGCGGAATTTTCACTCGGCCTCGTCGATTCCGCCTTCCTGGCCTTGTTCCCCGACCGCCTCGACAACCTGGCCGCCTATTTCGAGCAGGCCGGGGGCGGTAACTTCCTGGCCGCCGCTTCCTCGGCCGGATTCCGGTATGACGGAATCACGCGGCCCATCAGCGAGGAAATTCTCGCCGAGCGCGCGGGAGCGGAAATCGAATTGTTGGGCGAAGAGGAAGCCCGCGCCGGATTGCGCGCCGGCCGCGCCGTGCGGGAGCAAATGGAATCCATCGATGCGATGAAATACCAGGAAGAACAGTCGCGGCGGCGGGTTCTGGCCCGGGGCGCGGTTACGGAAGCGCAGCCTCCCGCGGCCGAGGCTCCGGTATTGGCGCCGGCAGTACAAGGGGCGCTCATGCTGCAGGATCGGCCGATGGACGCGAACGGCGCCGTTCGATTCGATGACATTTCCCTATCGGAAAACAAACAGGCAGGACAGGTGATCGCGGGAGAACCCGTGGCCCTGTCGGCCGGAGTGCCCGTCATGGGGAAAATGTTCTACGGTACCGGCCAGACGCACGGCTTCGCGGGTGGCATGGGCATGGGCATGGGCATGGGCGGCATGGGCGGCATGGGCGGCGCCGGTGCGTATTACTTCGGTTATGGAGGTTATGGAACGCTTGACCCCGCCGCGGCCATCCAGGCGCGCGCCGATTTCCCCCTCACCGCCTATTTCAACGCGTCCGTGATCACCGATGCCAACGGCCAGGCCACGGTCTCCGTTCCACTGCCCGATTCGCTCACCACCTGGGAAGCGGCGGCCCGCGCCATCACCAAGGACACCCTGGTCAACCAGGCCCGTGAGAAGATCGTCGTCGATAAACCCTTCCGCTTGGAGCTCGAAACGCCCGCGTTCCTGACCGAGGGCGACCGCTCTTCCGCGTTGGCCATTGTCCGCAACAACACGCCCGGCAAACTCCCGGCGCAAAATGTGTTCACCCAGACCATCGGCGAACGTCCCGAGACCGTGAAATGGGAATCGGAACTCGATGCGGGCGCGCTGCGCAAGCAGGTGGTGGCGCTGGCGGCCGATACCATCGGCGATACCTCCCTGACGCTGACCAGCCTCGCCCAAGACCTGCATGACAAGGTGGTCAAGCCGATCCCCGTTTATCCCTGGGGCATCCCGGTGCGGGCGGGCGCTTCGGGCATCACCGGGCAGAGCATGGTCCAAACGATATCGCTGCCTTCGCAAGCCGATTATTCGCGTATGACGATGTGGATCACACTCGGCGGAACCGGAGACGTTTCCCTGTTGCAAGCGGCCTGGTCATCCATCATCGGGCCCCGCTCCAACCGGGGGCGGATCGAACAGGGATTGGGAGCGCTGGCCGCGTGGGAATGCGTCGAATCCCTGAAGAAAACCGGCCAGGTCCCCGTCCCGTTGCTGCGCCAGCGCATCGAGGCGGCGGTCCAGCACGCCCTGGCCACGCAAACCGATCAGGGGCTGTGGTCCTGGGGCGGCGGACCGTCCGGCGCGCCGGATATTCTCACCACCAGCCGCGCCGCTGAGCTGCTGCGCCAGGCCAAGGACCGGGGCTTCACGGTTCCCGGCGGCAACCTCGAACGGGCGATCAACCAGCTGATGAATCTCTACCAGCAGACCGCCAACGATGACGAGAAAACCCGCATCCTCTACGCCTGGTCGGTGATCCAGCCGCCGGACTTCACCTTTGTCAACCGCATTCACCGCAACCTGGCCCGCATGAACGATTTCGACGCCGCGCTGCTTGGCCTAACCTGGTTCAACATGGGACGCCCCGAGAAGGCCCGCGAGGTGCTCGATCATCTCCTCGCTTCGCCCGGCCTTTCCGGAGCGGAATCCGTCGCGCCTTCATCCCCCAATACACCGGTCATCAACGTGGGAGGATCGGGATCCAATGAAACCTTGGCCCTGGCCGCCCGTCTGTATTTCCAGCTGCCTCCCGCCTCGCGCACGCCGCAGCAAACGGCGAAATTTCTGGAGAAGTTGGCCGTCGAGTCGCCCTGGCCGCTCTGCGTGGAAGCCTACGGCGGATTGCGTCTCCAGGCGCTGGCCGCCTACCTGATGTCCGCCGCGGAAGAGACCAGTTCCTACACGCTGGCCGTCAAAGTCAATGGTCATGATGTGCTCCAACGCCGCACCACCCGCTCGGTGCTTCCCTATGAACGGGTGGATATTGATCCGGAGTGGATCAAACCTGCCGATAACCGCGTGGAGTTCGCCTTCAACGGCCAAGGCCGGTTCCGTTACGGCGTGGTGCTGGAAGGCTGGACGAAGCAGGAGGTCCGCCCGCAGGACTGGATGACGCCCCAGGACCGCCGGATCACGGTGATGGAGCGCGAATACACTCACGGTCCCCTGATGTACAAGCAGGAAGACATGCCGCGCGGCTACGGCGTGGTGGAAGGCTCGTACTCCACCGTGTCCAATAAGCTGGAAGAGATCCAGCCCGGCGAACGCGTCAACGTGCAACTGCGGATCGAAGCGCGGAACGATGTGGACTACGTGGTCGTGGAGGATCATATCCCGGCGGGATTTCTCTTCATCAAGGAATCCCTGCAAGGTTCGGTGGATCAATACACCCTGAAAGGCAACACGTTGACCTTCTACCTGCGCGGCCCGCGGCGGTACTTCTCGATCCAATACCAACTACGCGGCCGGTATTCGGGAACCTACCGCGTTCCTCCGGCCACCGTCACGGTGATGGAGGATCCCGGATCGATTTATGCCACTGCTTCCAACACCATCGTAGTGCTGCCCGAGGGGAAGCAACCCAAGGAGGAATACCATCCCACGCCGGATGAACTCTACACCCTGGGCCTGCGGAATTTCGATGACAAACATTACGAGGAGGCCAAACGCTTTCTGACTCAGCTGTTCAACACCGTCGTCCTGCGTCCCGAGCCGTACCTGGAAACCGCGCGCCGGCTGTTCCAGATCCATCTCCAGGGCAATGACGCGCGGGAACTGGTGCGGTACTTTGAAATCATCAAGGAACGGGACCAGGAGTTCGAGATCCAGTTCGAGCACATCGCCAAGCTGGCCCAAGCCTACCGCGCCATCGGCGAGCCGGAACGCGCCGTGTATGTGTACCGCTCCCTGCTGGACGGACTCTTCACCCAGGAAGGGGCGGTGACCGGGACCTTGCAGGAAGTGGGGCAATACCGCGAGGCGCTGGATTACATCAAGCAGCTAATACTCGAATATCCCGACATCCCCTCCGTGCAGACCGCCGTCTTCACCACGGGCGGCGTGATCTATCAAAACGTGGATTCCTGGGCGCGCCAGCCTGATTTCATCCAGTCGGGCAACGACCAGAAAGCCCTGCTGGCCGAGGCGGTGGGCATGATCCAATCGTTCCTGGCCTTGTATCCCAAGAATCCAGTGGCCGACGAGGCGGGATACACGCTGATTAACCTGTGGCTCGATCAGAAAAATTATGAAACGGTGGCCCGCCTGGCCGCGTCGTTCGCCAAGCGCTATCCGCAAAGCACGTATCTCGACAGTTATGACTACCTGGCGGCCTACGCGCTCTTCCAGCTCGAACGCTATACCTCGGCGCTGGAACTCGCGCAAAAGGTGGCCACGCAAAAGTATCCGGCGGAGGGCGGCGGCCAAAAACCGAGCGACGAGGCCAACACCGCCATCCTCATGTCCGGCAAGATTCTCCACGCCGCGGGCGAACTGGACCGCGCCCTGGCCGAGTATGAACGCGTCAAGCAGGCCTTCGGTGACGCCGGGCAGTCGATCGCCTATCTCACCGAGAAGGGCCTGAAGATTGACGGCGTGACGCTCGTCCACGGCGATGATCCGGCCACCGTCACTCTGCGCCACAAGAACCTGGACGCCATCGACATGCGGGTCTACAAGGTCGATCTGATGGCCTTCTATCTCACCGAACGCAACCTCGACCGCATGACCCAAATCAACCTGTCGGGCATCCAGCCCACGATTTCGCAGACCATTCCCTTGGATAAGGCGAAAAAGTTCGAATGGATCGAGCGGAAATTGGATCTTCCCCTCCACGAGACCGGCGCGTACCTGGTGGTCCTGAGCGGGAATGGGCTGCTGACCTCCGGCATGGTGATCCGCACCGGCCTGGAATTGGAGGTGCTGGAAGACGCGCCCCAGGGCATCGCGCGCGTCAATGTCCGTTCCGGTATGCCGCTGAAATTCGCCAAGAACGTGAAGGTCCAAGTACGGGGCAGCCGCAATGACCAGTTTGTTTCGGGCGAAACCGACCTGCGTGGCGTCTTCACCGCCACGGGCATCCAGGGGACGGCCACCGTGCTGGTCCAGGACGGCAGCCAGTACGGCTTCTATCAGGGCACCCGGGAACTCGGCCAACCGCCTGTACCCACCGAACAAGCGGGACAGCCCGAAGGACCCGCCAAGGGCGTGCCGGCGCTGGATTTTGGTCTGGAAGATATCGGCAACAACATGATACGGATGCGCCAGGTGCAGGAGCGGCAAAGCGAACGTTGGCAGAACGCCACCGGCTCGGACAACTATCGCTTGAGCACGCAAAAAGCCAAGGCCTTGTATTGATCTCGAAGGCGGATTTTGTACTCGTTGTTTGTATGATCAGACCAAAATTCCCTCACCCTCCGGGAAAAGGCCATGACGAGGGAATGAATGTAGGGGCGGACCTAGGCGTCCGCCCCCTTGATATATCGGATGGAATCTCTTTTTTTCCCATTATATGTGCACTTCCCGAAGGAAACTTTTTCAGGTTCATCCGGTAAGTGCGTACTTTTATCTAGAAAGCGCGATCGTTCTTTCATATGTCTGACTTAAGAGTTCAATCCCAAATCCCCTCTCCCTCTGGGAGAGGGCCAGGGTGAGGGAAGCCCTGTAAGGGTGGAATCCATGATTTACTGGCAATCAGGCAAGTAACATTTCACCCGGCCGCTACGCACTGGCCGCTGAAACCGAAAATCACGCCGGGGGCGTTCCGGTTTGGATTTGCGTGGTATAATACGTTTCTGGTTCATTGAATCTCTTATTACCTTCATCCCGCGTTGAGTATGAAACGGAAAGATTTACACGCGATGACCGATCCGAACGCTTTACCGCAAGGCACGCTCGTACGATTGCTCCTCCGTCACTGCGAATGCGACCCGCAATGGCTGTTGTTTCCGGCTTTGACCCGGGACGCCATCCGGAACGCGGTCCGCGCGGCCGGCCTGCTGGACATGGCGGACACGAGTTACGCGTTCGAGAACGGCGGCTATACCACGGCGATGATCCTGGCCGAATCGCACTTGGTCGTCCATACCTGGCCGGAGAGCGGGCGGCTGGTGATGATTGACATCAGCGTGTGCGACTACAGCCAGCCGAACCGGGAGCGCGCGTTGGATCTGGGTGACCGCCTGGCCGAACTCTTCCAACCCCGTGAAATCCTCCGCGAAATTCTCCCCCTCTGCCCCCGCGCGCCCGAATCCGCCGAAGCAGGCTGCCTCTCCACCATTCAGTAATCTATATTCGTATCCCGTGTCTATACCCAAGAGGCATTTTTTGCCGGGGATGATAGCCATTCCCTCCCCACCACTCCCCCGGCATGGAGAAACCATCCCTCCATGATTGTCATAACCAGTTGATTTTAATATCTATAGCGTACTGGCGCAAATATTGCTTATGCCGTTTACGATTTCACCTTGAGGAAAGCCCAATGGCCCTGGATTCCATCTCCAAACCCACGACATGGTCCACCAGCCTCTTCCGGCCTGTCCCGGTCAATCAACTGCAGCAAAACCTGGCGCAGTTCTACGAACGCACCTCCAGTTTCGTGCAGGAGCAATTCCACGAAATGGCCGAATTGTCCCAGTACGGCCATCCGCCCGTCAAACACCCATCGGAGGATGAATCCCGTTCGGCCGCGCCCCGCCTCAATCCCCAAGGCCTGGGGACGCTTTTGGATATACGCATCTAGCCACACTATTTTCAACCTATTGCTTCGGTTAACTCCCAATCCCAAGGCGTGAGTAGTAGTGATTTTGTCATTCAACCGGACATGGGAACGGCTTCCCTGGCCATTTTGGTATTTCACATGATCAATTTTGAATGAGTTGCCGCTTCTTCCTTTAGGGGTGGAATACCTCCTTCCTTTACAATCAGGTACCTCGTTACGTTATCATATATATGCTTATTCATAAACATCTTCACAACGGGGGGGGGAATTCACCATGCCGATGATCATGATGTTGAATCTAAAAGGCGGCGTGGCCAAAACGACCAATACCATCGCGATTGCCGAATATTTGGCGTCCCTGGGGAAAAAGGTATTGGTCATCGATGCCGATCACCAGTCGTTGGCAGGGGAATTGTTACTGGGGCAGGAGAGGCTCTTGCACGCGGAATCCCACCGCAAGACACTGCATGACTTACTGGCCTTCATGTTGAGCGATGAATTCACCCCCGAAGCGGTCGACACTTACATCACCCATAATGTATCGAATGTACGGAATATTCGCGAATACCTGGATTGCGTCGCGTGTTCCCACCGGATCGACGAATTTTCCACGAACATGGCCCGGGCCAGGAGGGGTCATCAATCCAATAGAGAATTTATGATCCGGTTGAATCGTCTACGCTGTGGTTTTACCAGATGGTGTAACAATCACTATGATTACACGCTCATCGATTGCCCGCCCAGTTTTGCGATCCAAATTCAATTTCTCTTGGCGAGCGCAGAGTATTTCATTGTGCCATCCATCCCCGACCGCCTCTCCGTCCGAGGTTCTTTGTATTTATTGGAACGAATCCGCATGCGGGGGTATACCCGCATTCAGTGCCTGGGCACATTATGGTCAATGGTCCGCGTTCAAATTCGAAACCATACTGACATTATAAAGATGGCTAAGAACCGGGTCGCTGAATACGCCGCCTTGCCCCGGCCTTTCGAAACCAGCATTCCCAACATGGCCGCCATCGCCGAGGCCATGGATTCGCAAAGGGAATTTCCCCATTTCCGTGCCAAATATCAAACTCAAGCCAGTAATTTGTATAGAGATTTGTGCATGGAAATCATGAAAAGAATCAATGCCCCTGCCCAGGACTAGCCACCATCCCTCTCGGAACCGGATTCCCCTCACTTCCCCACGTACTGCTCCGACTTCTTGATGATCTCCAGCGTCTCGTCGATCGAATCGGTCAGCGTGAACAGGTCCAGGTCCCGGGGGGAGATGTTGCCCTCGGCCTGGACTTTGCTCTTCAGCCAGTCCACCAGGCCGCCCCAATACTCCGTCCCGAACAGCACCACGGGAAACGAGCGGATGCGGTGCGTCTGGATCAGGGTCAACGACTCGAACAGCTCGTCCAGGGTCCCGAAGCCGCCGGGGAAGATCACGAAGGCGATCGAATACTTCACCAGCATCACCTTGCGGATGAAAAAGTAACGGAAGCTGAGGCCCAGGGTGATGTACGGATTGGGTTTCTGCTCCATGGGCAGCTGAATGTTCATACCCACCGAGATCCCGTTCGCTTCGTAGGCCCCGCGGTTGGCCGCCTCCATGACGCCCGGACCACCCCCGGTGATCACCGGCAACCCTTCCTGGGCGATGCGGCGGCCCAGACCGCGGGCCATTTCGTATTGCGGATGCCCCTCGGGCGTGCGCGCCGAGCCGAAGATGGACACCGCGTTTTTCAATTGGCTGAGCGTCTCGAACGACTCGGTGAATTCCGCCATGATCCGGAACACGCGCCAGATATCATGGACGCCCAAGGCGTCCACAACGTATTGGTTTCTGTTCCACTGGTTGCCGGCCGGTCCCGCGCCGGGCGGGGTGGATTGATGGATTTTCGTGCTTTTCATGCCAGACTCCTGGTATCGAATCGCGTATCCAACGCCTTCGCGTTGCGCCCGTATTCCTTACTATAATTTCCAGACACGAAAAAACGAGGACCCGGAGCGGATGCGGCTTCTCCTTCCCTTCTGGAGATCCGGCCGGATTTGTTGCACAATACGGGCGGAACTTTACTCCCCCGGGCGGGTGCAAGACCATGCGTGAAATTCTGATCGGCGGGCGGACCCTCGGCGGGGATGCCCCCTGCTTCATCATCGCGGAGGGCGGATTGAACCACAACGGCGATCCGGAACTGGCGGCCCGGCTCATCGCCATGGCGGCCGAGTGCGGCGCGGACGCCATCAAGTTCCAGACCTACACCACGGAAGAACTCTTCCCGCCCGATCACCCCGATTTCGCCCGCTTCCAGAAACACCGCTTCACCCGCGAGACCTACCTGGATCTGCAGCGGACCGCCGCGGACCACGGCATTGTCCTGCTCTCCACGCCGTTCGACGAAGCCAGCGCCGACCTGCTCGACTCCCTTCCCGTGCCCGCCTTCAAGATCGGCTCCGGCGAGCTGACGCACCTCGCGTTTCTAAAATATCTCGCCGCGAAGGGAAAACCGCTGCTCCTCTCCACCGGCATGTCCACCTGGGACGAGGTGGACCGGGCGGTGCGGGCCATCGAACAAGAGAGCCACTCCGCGCTGGCGCTGCTGCACTGCGTTTCGGCGTATCCCTGCCCGCTGGAGGAAGTCAACCTCCGCCGGTTCACGGCCCTGCGCGAACGCTACCCGTTCCCGGCCGGATTTTCCGACCATACTGAATCCGACGTGGCGGCCGTGGCGGCTGTGGCGCTGGGAGCCTGCGTGATCGAAAAGCACTTCACGCTCTCACACCACCTGCCGGGGTGGGACCATTTCTTTTCTTACGACCCCGGGCAGCTGAAGCGCTACGTGCAGGCCATCCGTGACACCGAAAAGGCGCTCGGCGCGTCCCGCAAGGCCCTCACCCCCTCCGAGGCCCCGGTCGAGCGCATCGCCCGGCGGGCCATCTACGCCCGCGTCCCGCTCAAGGCGGGCGAGATCATCACCACCCGGAACATCATCGTTCGCCGCCCCGCCGGCCCCCTGGCCGCCGACCAGGTGGATTCCATCCTCGGCCGGATTCTGCTCCGCGACCTCCCCGCCGGAACTCCCTTGCGGCTCCGTGACTTCGAATCCGAATGAATTGGGAGTTCTCATCTTTGATTATGATTTTCATTTTAAATTATAACTATTTATGTCAATTTTTCATTTCAATTTGACGTTCCCGGAGATTATGTCTATATTCAGGATAGAGATGAAGAATGGAGTGAAGGAAGTCCCCCGGACGGGAGAAGGAGGAAGGAATGGTTACGAATTCAAGCGGAGGAAGGACACCTCATCAGCGCACAATGATTGAAAGAGGATCTCAGCAAAATGAGGCGAGTCTGTCTTAATCAGCGAGGATTCACCCTGATTGAATTGTTGATTGTGGTAGCCATTATCGGCGTTCTGGCCGCGATCGCCGTCCCCAATTTCATGAACGCGATGAACCGCGCCAAGATCAGCCGGGCGCAAAATGACTTGAAAATCCTGGCGTCCGCGCTCGAAATGTACCGGATCGATCACGGGAATTTTCCCTATGTGCAGGACCAAGGCGGCGTGGAATGGCAAATGCCGGTGGGTTTCCCCTCCAATCACGACCGGGGCCCAGCGGGATTGACCACGCCGGTCGCGTATCTGAATGGCCCTTTGTACGACCCATTCCTGCGTTCCGATCTCGATATGGACAATGCCGGCAATCCCCTGTTGGGTAATGAACGGTGCGGGTTCGGATATGACATGATGGGCCAGTTCGCGCCCATCAAGCCCGTGCGGGTGCCGGTGGACGCCCACGGAACGCTGGAAGGGACCGCTCCCGATTATAATGAAGCCGACCCGCGCCTGGTTCCCCGGGAATACGTGGTGTACAGCGTGGGACCGGACATGAATCACCGGGTGCTCAATCCGGACGGCAGTGTGTTGGTGCGCTCGCGCTTCAGCAAACTCAACCGCTACGACCCCAGCAACGGCCTGTACAGCCAGGGGAACATCGTGCGCTTCCCGGGAGGGCAGACGTTTCCGTGAATCAGGTGGTTATGATGTTCCTGTTTTGATGATCCATCCCGCAGTTTACCAATGAGGGGGGGTTGAGCTGGAGAGAAGGAGAGGACAATTTACGAAAAATTGTAAAAAACATCTTGACAGATCGATTATACTTGTGAAATAATTTCGTTTGATAAATTTTTTTCTTCTATCGGTAGTCATGAGAATGATTATTGACTTCCCAAGTAGAATCACGTCTGTTGTTGGCAATCATGGTTGATGTGGTGCCATTGTAAGAGGGGAGGATTTTGGAGAAAGTCGTGAAGATGAGGGAAAATAAAATATCACCATGCTTATATAATTTTTAATTCTTTCAAAAACAAAGACTGGTTTTTTTTTGATAAGGATGTCCGTCAATGCTAGTAGCATGGCATTTCTATCTCCTAAGTGTGTTTATGCAAGATACTGAATGACATGGAGATACCATGATGGTGCTTCCGGCAGAAGATCTACGGATAAAAATCATCTATGCATTACATAAGCAGGGATACAGGATACAGGATGGTGTTATTCACATTCCTGAGGGTGCGACAAAGGATGATTTCCGTGCTCTGAATGAACTTGCCCTGCAAAAAAAAAGGGAGATATCTGGTCCGAGAGTTCAACCTTATGAAAATCGACTTATTCGATTTATCGCCGATGGAAACGAAGTGGTTCCTAATGAAATACACCCAAAACTTGTTGTCGTAGAACCGGAATCCGAACACGAACTTCTTTTTCGCTACGCCTGTCTTCACTGGAGTATCCCTGTCTCGGCAGGATATGGGAGAAGGCTTCGTTTCCTTGTGATCGATGAAGCGAATGGGAAACTTATAGGTTTATTTGGTTTGGGTGATCCGGTCTACTCCATTAAGGCACGCGATCAATGGATTGGATGGGATAATGAAAAGAAAGCTCAACACCTGTATCACATTATGGATGCCTATGTACTGGGTGCCGTACCGCCCTATTCCTTTCTTCTGGGCGGAAAGCTCATTGCGATGCTCGTTTGTAGTAATGAGGTGCGAAACGCATTCCTCAACAAATACGACGGAACCAAGTCCTTAATTAGACAGGAAACCCGGCCCCCTTACCTCGTACTAGTCACAACCACCTCCGCCCTTGGTCGGTCTTCAATATACAACCGAATTCGCATTAATGGCCATCAATATTGGATCAGTCTTGGATTCACACAAGGATCAGGAGAGTTCCACTTTTCAAACGGCGTGTATGGAGACATCAGGGCTTTCGTTGAGAAAAATTGTGAGCCTACTGCAAAACATATCGCGTGGGGGACTGGATTTCGAAACAAGCGTGAAATAATTCGCAAATGCCTTTCACAGATTGGTCTCTCCGCCGATCTCATTTATCATGGTATTCACCGAGAGATATTCGCTGCACCTCTAGGGCGTGATGCAAAACGGTTCTTGAATGGAGAGGTTAAACGACCCTGCTTCCATGACTGGCCGGTATCGGAACTGGCTGAGGCTTTTAAGGAAAGATGGCTCATGGGCCGAGCGGAGCGGAATCCGGAATATCGCAAATACACTCGGGAACAATATCGCCTTTGGCCGTCAAAAACAAGAGTACAAAAATGAGGTTACTGAGCTAATGGAGGCATTTGCAGATCTTCCTGACGCGTTGGTCAGAGATCTCCTTGCTAAAGCTGTTCCAGTTGCGGATGGTGTATCACATAATCTGCAAGCACTTCGTGATGCCAAAATCAATCTGCAAAATGATGCAAGAAAACATCGCCTAATTCGCAGAAAAGCAGATCTTGATGTTCCTCGAGAACCTTCGGTTGTTGGAGTAGATGGATCATATCAGGTACATCGCTTGACTTCATTGGATCTATGTGCGGCAGCTGCTGTGGCTGTAGAGGGAACATCCAAAGAGGCTGTAAGATACTGGCCAGAACCTTATCACGACATGTGGGTGGATGGACTCCCGCATAGTATGGATACAATAGGCGTATTACGAGGAATGATGGTTTCGATGGAGATAACTTTGGCAGCTAATTCTCCCCACGATCTCGTTCTCCTTGATGGATCATTTTCTTCTCTGATTATCTATTTAAACCAAGCATTTACCAAAATTGACGACTGTGCATATGCGCTGGCTGATGATTTCCTTGGCCGCTGGGAATCCAGTGTACTTAAGCACCTGAAGGTAATATTGACAAGTGATAGAACCATCGCCATGCCCAAATTCACATCACGCAACGAATTCCTTCGCGGGAATATGCTAAATCCCCCTGTGATTGTCGATGGGAAGACACTAGCAACGATGATTCTCAATCCTGGAGAATTCACCCGACCGCTTCCGCTTCACGATGATGCTGATCCATCAAGTCAGCAGGTTGACCATCTGCCGGAAAAGTACTGTCCCAAGAAAGACATGGACGAGATTCTGGAGGCATTGAGTGGACTATCGGTAATCTATTTCCGACCTTACGGTTGGCTTCCCGCTCTGAGAATGGAGATACCGTCTACGATAACCGCAAGTAACACTCGATTGTCAATCGTTCTGGAAGGTGTCACCAGGCAATTCTTTAGCCCGGCCGTGATTGAACCTTATCCATTGTTTCTTGCTGACCGAATGGTCAAGAGTCTAGGATCTGGCGTGGCTGTCATTGAACAGACTGTTGCGCAGCATGTGGCAGGATCATCCCCCGATATAGAAAGCACACTTCTATTCTTACAAAATTATCGTACGGAAGGCGGCCGAGGAGGTGTTTGATGGATAATAATCGTAATCAGGATATCGCTGTTGTCGGTAGTCCTTCTACTAATACAGAATTGACCCTTGATCTTCTTCAAGAGGCAACTGAAGAACGCTTAGTAGGGGCACTTACCGCTTTTCAGGCAACCCAGAATGGTCAGACTATCGTCTCTGTTGGCCAGATCGTAGGCATCGAACTGAAAAATAGGTGGCATGAGGATTCTGTCTTCAGGAATCTTGTAAAACGGACAGGGGAAATCCCTCCGATTACAAACCGCCAAGATACGAGAACTGCTGATCTGATTGTAGGAGCAACTTTCAAAAAGACCTCAAATGGTTTTCGACCTGAAGTATTGGGCATGGTTCCGTCCACAGGTACAAGAGTCTCACGAATTGATCAGCCCTTGCTTAACAAATTGCTAGAATCATATCAATCTGAAATCTTTTACCTTGGTCAAGCCTACGCCAATGAAATCCTTTATCCAATGTGGTTTAAGCATTTTGGAAGTGGTGTTGGTGGCGCTGGGGAAGCTTATCACCTTGGTGTTTTTTGGAAAACAGGGTCTGGCAAATCCGGCTTGGCTAAGATGATGCTTTGTGCCTACTCCCGACACCCCAATCTCGGAATCCTCATCATTGATCCGCAGGGTGAATTCACATTGGAGCTTTCCGGTTCGCGCGTGGGCAACCAGGGGCTGGCTCTGGATCAGATTGTTAGACAGCAAGGGCGAACAATTAATGTTTATAGGATCGAAGATATTCAATTGGATGACTGGAACACCTTTGAGGAAATGCTTATCTCTCTTGGCTTCTGCGAGGAGCTGACCATCACACATAGCGACAACGCGGTGCGCGCAGCGGAAGTAGTGCGAAATGCTCTGAAGCGTGCGACGCAAGGAGGGCGGCAGCAATTCCCACTTGCCAATGCTGGAAGTCGCGATGCGCTTACCGCAGCACTGAATGCCGTCATAGACCAACAAAGCATTCAGTACATTTTCCCAAGCAGGGACCCGCGGGTGCGCCTGCAAAACCGAGTACAGGACATCCTGACAAATAGGTTGGATGAAGTTCTAAACAACAAATGGATTCCTCTCTGCAGCCTTTTCGCTGCAGGGCCAGGGAAGCGGCGATTATATGGGATCGTATCGGACTTGATGGGAACCGCGAATGTAGCGGGGGCACGCCCAGTGGTTGTTATTGATTTATCTGCGCGAGGGAATCATAATCGTTTCTGGACGGAAGAGTTGGAGCGCCGTCTGCTGAGTAAGTTGCTGAATGTTCTGATTGCCCAATCGACATCCAGCTTGTCGACACGGCAAAGTGCAAACGTTCTTGTTCTTCTTGATGAGGCGCATAGGCATGCCCCCAGCGGTCGATTGGAACAGGATACTGAGGCCGAGCGGCTCCGGGTGTTGCTGCGTCGTGCAGTAAGGGAGACCCGGAAATACGGTTTAGGATGGTTCTTTATTAGCCAAACGCTCGGAGGTCTTGATCCGGAGATTCTACAGCAACTTCGAATACTGACCTTTGGATTTGGGCTCGCCATGGGTACGGAGTTCGACCGCCTTCGGGATTTCGTAGGTGGAGACAAGCGTTCTCTGGAACTTTACCAATCCTTCCGGGATCCTCAGAGTTTTCCAGATCGTGAACTACAAGAATTTCCCTTCATGGCTGTTGGGCCTATGTCACCCTTGGCGTTTTCAGGTAAGCCTATCTTTTTCAATATGTTCACGGATATGGATAAATTCCTGCAAGCAAATGGTATGGGCCAGGAATAAGTATCGAAAAGAGAAAGTACTCATATCTCAAAAAATTATAATGTCGTATTATACAGATTATCACAGATCACAACCTCCCTCCCTCACTCCCGCCTCAGTTCATCCAGCTTCGCGCCGTCACAGTCGAAGAGTTGAATGCTCAGCTTCATCTTCCCCAGGGCGTGGGTGGAGCAGCTCAGGCAGGGATCGAAGGCGCGGATCACCGCCTCCACGCGGTTGAGCATGCCCTCGTTCAATTTGCGGCCGTCCACGTAATGCTTGGCGACCTGGAAGACACCGCGGTTCATGGCCAGGTTGTTGTGGCCGGTGGCGATGATCAGGTTCGCGTCCAGCATCAGGCCTTCCTCGTCCACCTTGTAATGGTGGATCAGCGTGCCGCGGGGCGCCTCGGAGACGCCGATGCCCTCGAAATTGTTCGGCCCGGCGAAGGCGCGCACATGCTTGCTGAGGATGGCGGGATCGTCTAGCAGCTGGTGGATGCGCTCCAGGCCATAGAGGATTTCGATCAACCGCGCGTAGTGGTATTGGAACGAGCTGAGCACCGCCCCGCGGCCCAGGGCGCGGAATTCGGCCCATTCCTGGTCGGCGAGCGGCGTGCCGCAGCTTTCGATCACGTTGAGGCGCGCCAGCGGCCCCACGCGGTAGATGCCGTCCGGATAGCCGTACGGCTTGAAATAGGGGAATTTCAGATACGTCCACGGCTCCACCGCCTCGGTGATGTAGTCCATGTACTTGTTGAGGCTCACCTTGTCGGCCACGATGCGGCCCGAGGCGTCCACGAAGCGCAGAAATCCGTCGTAGTGCGCCAGTTCCTTGTTCTTGTTGATCAGCCCCATGAACAGCGAGGGGAAATTGGCGAAGGTGCGGATTTCCTCCTGGTAATCGTCCAGCCCCCGCTTGAACCAGTCCAGCGTGCGCTTGATGATCTCCAACGCTTCGGGCAGTTTCGCCAGAATTTCGCCGCGCAGCGCGGACGGCAGCGGCTCGTTCACGCCGCCGGGCACCACCCAGGCCGGATGGATGCGCTTGCCGCCCAGGCTCTCGATAATCTGCTGGCCGATCTGCCGCAGGCGGATGCCGTCCTTGGCAAGCTGGGGATGCTTCTCCGCCAGGCCGAACAGGTTCCGGCGCGCGGGATCGGCGTCCATGCCCAGCAGCAGGTCGGGCGAGGAGAGATGGAAGAAGCTCAACGCGTGCGATTGCACCAGCTGGGCCAGGTTCATGATCCGCCGCAGGTTGGCGGCGGTTTCGGGGATCTGCACGGCCAGGATGGCGTCGCAGGCCTTGGCCGAGGCGATCAGGTGGCTGACGGGGCAAATGCCGCAGATGCGCGCCATGAGCGAGGGCATTTCATAAAAAGGACGCCCCTCGCAGAGTTTCTCGAATCCCCGGAACTGGGTGACATGGAAGAAGGCCTGGTTCACCCGCCCGCGGTCGTCCAGATGAATGGTGATCTTGCCGTGCCCCTCGATGCGGGTGACCGGATCGATGACTAATTGCTTGGCCATGCTTTGTTTTCTCCTAGGCGCCGAACCGGGTCTTCTCCGTCACGTTGGGAACGCGCCCTTCCAACAGTTCCGTCAGAACATAATAAATGACATCCGCCGAGGGCGGGCACCCCGGCACGAACACATCCACCGGCGCCACTTCGTGGATGGGCCGCGCGTAGCTCAGCAGGTCGGGAATTTCCGGCCCGCCCGTACTGGGAATCTGGTTCTTGATGGCGGTGTGCTCGAGGTAGGCCCGGTCCAGCACCGCCTCGATCCCGAACGGGTTGCGCATGGCGGGGATGTTGGCCATCACCGCGCAATCCCCCAGGGCCACCAGCACTTTGGAACGTTCCCGGATCGTCCGGATCTTGTGAAGATCGTCCTCGCTGCTGACGGCTCCTTCCACCAGGGCCAGGTCCACGTTCTCGGGGAATTCTTTTTGATCCACGAGCGGGCTGTAGACGACTTCGATGCGGCCGGCCAGTTCGAGCAGCCGTTCGTCCATGTCCAGGATCGACATGTGGCATCCGGAACAGCCGTCCAGCCAGGTCGTCGCGACGCGAATCTTGTTCATTGCTTGCCCTCCCGCATCAGCGTCAGATAGGGCAGGAACTGTTGCCGTTTCGCCATCTCCGACGAGGATTTGCCTTTTTCGAACAACGCGCCGGTGGGGCAGACATGAACGCACTTCCCGCAGCCAGTGCAGGTCTGCGATTCGCCCCAGGGCTGGTTGAGATCGCTGATCACCCGCGAATCGATGCCCCGGCCCATGATGTCCCATGTGTGCGCGCCCTCGATTTCATCGCACACCCGCACGCAGCGCGCGCAGAGGATGCAGCGGTTGTGATCGAGCACGAAGCGGCCGTGCGTGGCGTCCACTAAGAGGCGCGGGAAGCGGTAGGGAACCTGGATGTGCGTCATTCCCAGCTTCTGGGCCAGCGACTGCAATTCGCAATGCCCGTTGGAGACGCAGATGGAGCAGATGTGGTTGCGTTCGGAAAAGATCAACTCCATTATCATCCGGCGGTACTTGTCCAGCCGTTCCGAGCGGGTCACCACTTCCATGCCTTCTTCCACGTGGGTGACGCAGGCGGGCAGCAGCTTGGAGCCGCCCTTCAACTCCACCATGCACAGGCGGCACGCGCCCACCGCGGTCAGGCCTTCCAGGTTGCAGAGCGAGGGGATGTCGATGTTGTTGTCCCGCGCGACCTGGAGGATCGTCTCGTCCTCGCGGGCGCTGACATCCCGGTCGTCGATTTTCAGGGTTTTGATGCGAACTTGCACGGTCATGAGTGACACTCCCGCCCGCGTTAACCCCGCGCGGGCTGTTCGTCGCGCAGCAGCGCTTCGTATTCGCTCCGGAAATACCGCAGGGTGCTCAGCACCGGATTGGGGGCTGTTTGGCCCAGCCCGCACAGGCTGGTTTTCTTCACCAGGTCACAGAGTTCCTCGAGCAGCGCCAGATCCTTGGCGGCGGCCTTTTGGTTGACGATCTTTTGCAGCAGCCGGTGCATCTGGTCCGTGCCCACCCGGCAGGGGACGCATTTCCCGCACGATTCGGACACGCAGAACTCCATGAAATACTTGGCCACGTCCACCATGCTGGAGGTTTCGTCGATGACGATCATGCCGCCCGAGCCCATGATCGATCCCAGTTCGTTCAAGGAATCGTAGTCCACCGGCGCGTCGAGATACTGCTCGGGAATGCAGCCGCCCGAGGGCCCGCCGGTCTGGATGGCCTTGAATTGCTTGCCGTCCGGAATGCCGCCGCCGATCTCGAACACGATTTCCCGCAGCGTGGTCCCCATCGGCACTTCGATCAGGCCGGTGTGCTTGACCCGCCCGGCCAGCGCGAACACCTTGGTCCCCTTGCTCTTCTCCGTGCCGATGCCCGCGAACCATTTCGCTCCGTTCCGGATGATGGGCGCGATGTTGGCGAAGGTTTCCACGTTGTTGATCAGCGTCGGGCAGCCCCACAGGCCGTACTGAGCCGGGTAGGGCGGCCGGGGGCGCGGCGATCCCCGCCGTCCCTCGATCGAGGCCATGAGCGCGGTCTCTTCCCCGCACACGAAGGCCCCCGCGCCCAGGCGGACGTCGACATGAAAGTGGAAGGGCGTGCCCAGGATGTTGTTGCCGAGGAGGCCCAGCCGCTGCGCCTGGCGGATGGCGTTGCGCAGCCGCTTGATGGCCAGCGGATATTCCGCCCGCACGTATAGGAATCCTTCCTGCGCCCCCACGGCGTAGGCGGCGATGATCATGCCCTCCAGCACCCGGTGAGGATCGCTTTCCAGCACGCTGCGGTCCATGAAGGCCCCGGGGTCGCCCTCGTCGCCGTTGCACACCACGTATTTCTTGGCCCCCACCGCCTTCGCCACCGTGCTCCACTTGAGGCCGGTGGGATATCCCGCCCCCCCGCGCCCCCGCAGGCCGCTATGGAAAATCTCCTCGATCACTTCCGCCGGGGTCATGCCGGTCAGGACCTGGATCAACGCCTCGTATCCACCGAGGGCGATGGCGTCCTCGATCCGTTCCGGATCGATCAGCCCCGAATTTTCCAGGACGATCTTTTTCTGCTTGGTGAAGAAGGGCAGGCCGCTGGGGCATAACAATTCGGAGACCGGGGCCTTCCCCATCTGGCCGACGATCCGGGGCGCGTCCTCCGCCTTGACCTTTTTGTACAGCGTCTGGGCGGGATGATCACCGTCCGACTCCACCACCACCAGGGGGCCTTCCGAGCACAAACCCAGGCAGCCGACGCCCCGCACGCTGCATTCCTTCTCTTTCCCCTGGGTGCGGACCTCCTCGAAGAGCGCGTTTTTGACCTTGTCGCCTTGCGTGGAAAGGCAGGCGGCCGCCGTGCACACGCACACATGGTACGGGGTTTTGTGCCGCACCTTCTGCTGATTCGCCGCTATGGTCTGGATTTCTTCAGGCGTCATGGTTGGTCCACCTCTGGATGCGATTCACCACGTCCGCGGGAGTCAGGTTGCCGGTCACCTCGCCGTCGAACACCGCCACGGGCGCCAGGCCGCAGGCCCCGACACACCGCGCCGAGAGCAGCGAAACCTTGTTGTCCGGTGTGGTTTCTCCCAACTGGAGGGCGCATTGATCCTGCACCGCTTTCAGGATTTCGGGACCCCCCTTGATGAAGCAGGCCGTTCCCGTGCAAAGCACGCAGGTGTGCTCGCCAGGCGGCTTCAAGTTGAAAAAGTGGTAGAACGTGGCCACCCCATACACCTGGCTCAAGGGAACCCGCAAGGCGGCGGCGACGTATTGGAACGCGGTCTTATCCAGGTAGCCGAAGGTCTCCTGCACGGTGTGCAGGGTCTCGATCAGCGAATTGGCCTTGAAGCCATGCCGGCGCATGGCCGCGGTCACGATTTTCCAGCGATTGTCCTCCGAAGGCGGGGAGGGCTGGTTGAGGTCCATCCTCATGGTGAACTCCTTTCCACACCATTCATCCCGGGTAAAGCCGGCGCGGCAAAACGCATACGATCAGCAAGGCGTGTATTTCAAATCAGGAAGAGGGGTTGGCTTTGGATAGGGATTCGTCCAAACGGGATCTTGGACTGGAAGAGCGGTACAAAAAGCGGACATGACCACACCTGATGAATAATCCATGGAAGTAGAGATAGCTGAATAATAATCTAAATATGGTTTATTATTTCTATTTAATTACCAAACTATTCCTGGCGTTTTATGGATCCGAAACCCGTGGATATTAAAATAAACCTTTGAAATCGAGGGTTTTATAATATCCTTCCCGCGGAAAAAGCGATCCTCTTTTTTAATGGATTTCGTTCCGTGCGCCAAGTATATGGCTAGAATTGTATCCAGTATTGGCGGGCAGGCAATCGGCTTGAATTCATTTTTTTATGATTTTTTGAATTATTTTTTGGAATATCCCGGCCGGCGCGGGCCGTGACCCGGGTTGAACGGCCGGGAGCGGGATGGGGGAATCCTGAAATCCACATCCTTACGTTTAGCATACGGTTGTTTGCTTCCTTCAAATGATTGGAAAAAAACACCCTTGAACTACTTTTTCTCCCTCGCCCTTTGGGAGAGGGCCGGGGTGAGGGGCGCCGAAAAAAGGACTTCCCTCACCCTAACCCTCTCCCGGGGGGAGAGGGGATTTAACTCTCGATCCAAAGCAACGGGGATGGGAACTCAGATCATGACTGGCGGTTTCCACGAGAGGGGAAAATGGACGCACTTGCTGGATGAACCATTCATTTTTGTCTGAATCCAGATGGTCAGGATTTACAGGATGCTCAGGATTGTGATGGGATATCCTTTGCTGATCCATCCACATCTCCGCCATCGCAAGGGAACAGGAGGCGCGGCGCATCATGAATCAGGAAACGTTCGAAGTTGAAGAAAAAACCGTGGAACCCGTGCTCGTGGCCAGCATCCGCTTCAAGGGGAAATACAGCGATTGCTCCACCGCCTTCAGCCGGCTGGGGCGGAGCCTGGGACGATGGATGGCCGGCTGCTTCTTCAATCTCTATTACGACGAGGGCTACAAGGAGAACGACGCGGATATCGAATCCTGCGTCCCTATCCGCCGGCCGGTCGAGGTGGAAGGGATCACCGTCCGGACCCTGCCGGGGATCCGCTGCCTCAGCCTGCTGCACCGGGGCCCCTACGACGAGGTGGGCCCCACCTACGAGAAACTCATGGCCTACGCCCAGGAGAAAAATCTGAAACTCCAGGGCCCCGCGCGGGAGATCTACCGGAAAGGCCCGGGCATGTTCTTCAAGGGCAATCCCAAGAAATACCTCACCGAAGTCCAGATGCCGCTCGCGGGGGAATGAGCCCGCCACGGAAATATCCCGCCTGGGAATAAAGCCATTGCGGAAAATGGCCCACGCACCGCGTTACACCCCGCCTCATTCTTCTCCAAAGATATCCAAACAGCCTTAATTTGGTAATCTTGTGATTATTATGTATTGTTAAGTATCAATTTTTTATTGGTGATTTTCTCATTCCATGTTATTCTACTTTAAGAAAAGTCTCGAGCGTACACGGTCCCGAGTGCCGCGGCTTTCCTTTGAGACAAAACATTGGAGGCAATTCCATATGAAACTATTTGGGATTCTCGGAGCGTGGATTGCGTTGCTCAGTCAGCCGGATTTCATCGAAACCGCGCAGGCCGGGAAAACGGTCCAATTCTTCCATTCTCCTCATGGAGAATGGGTGATCGGCCTGCCTCCCGAATACGATTTGGAGATCGGTCCGCAGGGGAATCCCCTGATTCTGGCCCGGGAGGGCACGGTTTATTGGATCGATCCGGAAACGTACATCGTGGAAAAGAACTGGGAAATCCATCCTCCCTCTTCCTTGCGCTTCTCGCCGGATAAAACCAAGGTGTTGATCACGCCGAAGGAAGCCCCGGATACGTTTTCGGTGCTGGACTGGAACACCAAGCGAATCATTTGGGAAGAGGAATGTAAGGATAAATCCATCTCCTTTCTGAACAACGGCCGGTTTGTCTTGAAACATGACAAGAAAAATGAGACAGCCACGATTTATGATTTACTGGAAAACAGCCAATTCACGGTGGAAACCAAAAATATTCTGCAGATCTTGGAGATCCAACCGGCGCAACGGGGTATGGTTGGAATTTATGGGGTGCGGGATTATGATGTACCAGGATATTACAGTGAAATTAAAGAAACTTTTTATCACCGGTGGAATTATGTCAACGGAGCGGTATTGGAACATAAATTGTTGGAGGATGCACGGCAATATGCTGCTGATAGATATAAAATATTAATTGATTTCATAAAGTCCCCTGCCAAAGCGGATGAAGTGATCGGGATGCTTTATGATATGGAGTCTGGAAATGTCGCTTATCACCTTCAACTCTGGAATACATTGACAGGAAAGCGGGTAAAGAGAATACCCGAATCTCTCTACTATGATGGAGAGCCTCTCGAAATAACTCCCGATGGAAAGTTTCTTTTGGATTATACTCAAACTTGGGTGGCTGACATCACAAATCTTAAAACGACAGGCTTTGTCGCGTACGCCGGCCCCTTTGCGTATGTATCCGCTTCCTATCATTTTGGAGATATGGTCTTTGATGAGCTAAAAGACATACTGTATTTACATGGCATATCTGAAGATGGAAAAGGGATCTATGTTTATGATATTCCTAGCAGGAAATTTATCATGAAATACCCCTTTTTGCATCGGCCCATATTACAAAACGAAGCTGCTTTTTCCTCCGCCAACGAACTCATTACCTATTCGTCATTGTTATATGGCTTTGAATATAAGTGGGATTTTGACAAACAATCTCTCCAGACCTCCTTTCTGCCGAAGGATTCAGTGACCCTTTCGCAGATCGCCTGTTTCTCCCCCGATGACGCCCTGGCCGTGGGGATCGCGGATCAATCGGTCAAGATTCTGAATGGAGCGCTGGATACGATTCTGCACTCCCTCACTGTATCGGAAACCGATGACCGCTATCAGGCCGCCTTCAGCCCGGACGGCGCGCGGCTGCTGGTGGCCACGGGCCGGGAAAGCGAACCGGGGACCGATAATCTCATCCGGATCTATGAGACGAGGAATTTCGACACCCTGCGCGATCTCCGCGGCCACACGGACAGCGTCTGGCACGCTGATTTTTCTCCCGACAGTCGGCGGATCGTCAGCGCCAGCCGGGATGGAACCGCCAAGGTCTGGGACGCGGAAACAGGCGCGATGGTGTCCGAATTCATCGGCCACGCCACGGGGGTTGTTTACGCCCGCTTCTTCCCGGATGGCCGCCGGGTGCTCAGCGCGGATAACGATCACCGCGCTTATATCTGGGATTCTCAAACCGCGCGGATCGAGCAGACATTCGATTCCATTCATCTCCCCGCACGCCTCTCGCCGGACGGCCAGTATCTCTTCGCGGGCGCCGAGGTGTGGGATATCGCGGCTGGGCAAATCATCAAAACCCTTGACGGTGTTGCCAAGGATTTACTTTGTTTGGCGTTATCGCCCGACGGTTCCCTGCTTCTTACCAGTGAGAGCGAAGGATTGACCAAGGTTTGGGACGTCCAAGAACATATCCTCAAACCCGCGGGGATCGGGCATTTTACTCTGTATTGAATGGACACAATTTGCTTGACACGGCGTTGAGATCGCCTACACGAATCAAGTGATTCATCGTTTCTCACCCCGCGATCCGCTTCAAATCCCCCAGCGTGATATACACATCCGGCGGGTCGCCCAGTTCGGGGACCACGGCGTCCGCCTCGGCGAAATCCTCATCCTTCGTGTAATGGCTGATGGTGACCAGGCAATGCATCAGCGCCGCCTTGGCGGCCAAGAGGCCGTTGCGGCTGTCCTCGATCACCACGCATTCCGAACCTTTCAGCTCCAGACGTTCCTTGGCCAGCGTGTAAATTTCGGGACTCGGCTTTTTCCGCGTGACGATGTCGCCCGCGAGGATCAAAAACTCCTGCTTCCGCTCCGGCCCCAGCAGGGTTTCGACAACTTGCGCCACCGCCCGCTCGTTGGAAGTCGAACAAACCGCCAGCCGGACGCCCTCCGCCAGGGCTTCATCCACCAGCCGCTTCACGCCGGACCGCGCGGGGAGCTGCCCGCTCTCGATAATCCGCGTGAAAATATCCGTTTTGAGTTTATGCATTTCTTGCAGCCACGCCTGTTGGTCTTTGACATCGTTCGGCCAGCCGTGTTGGATGAAATAATGCCGCATGCGTTCCTTACCGCCGGACACCTTCAGCAGTTCGCCGTAAAGGTCCACATCCCATTCAAAGGAATACCCCTTCTCCTGGAACGCGCGGTTGAAGGCCACCCGGTGGCCGTCCCGTTCCGTGTCCGCCAGCACGCCGTCACAATCGAAGATCAAGGCTTTCAGCAACGTTGTATTCCTCCTCCAGATGATGATGAGCAACGCATCACGAATCCTCCAGGGGACGTTTCCCCTTCGGAACGCTGGCAGGCAAGATGCCTGCACCACAAATTCCCTCACCCTGGTCCTCTCCTAAAGGAAGAGGGAAGATGGTCTGAATCCGGATGGTCAGGATGCACAAGTAGATCAGGATGTTGATGGATTACGCGCCGCGCTCTAACCCATCCTATATTTCTGCCTTTCATTCCTATCTCACGAAAATCGTCCATATTCCTTTTGGTCGCGGGAGGCCCGGCCTTCGCCGCCGAACAGGATCAGATGCTTTTGCATGGCCTTTTTGATCTGCTCCAATTGAACTTCAAGGGCCTTGAGCGGTTCGTACACGCCCCCCTGGCGCTGATAGTCCGCGATGCTGTCAATGAATATGTGCTTCAGTTCCGTGGAAATATTGACCTTGGCGCAGCCCAGCGCGATGCAGCGCTTAAATACCTCCTCGGACAATCCGGTCCCCCCATGCAGCGCCAGGGGAGTCGAAACGCGCCGCGAGATCGCCTCCAGGCGGTCGAACGCGATTTTGGGCTCGCCCTTGTAAATGCCGTGCGCGGTGCCGATGGCCGGGGCGAACACGGCCAGGTCCATGGCCTGGCAGAAACGCACCGCCTTGTCGGGATCGGCCAGATGGGCCCCGGCCGCGTCCACGGCGATGTCTTCTTCCACCCCGCCGATTTCACCCAACTCCGCTTCCACGCCCACCCCCGCCGCCGCGCCCCGCCGCGCCACCTCTTGCGAGACCGCCAGATTTTGCTCATAAGGCAGGGACGAGGCGTCGATCATCACCGAGGTCCAGCCCGCGTCGATGCACTGCTGGATGAAGTCCACATCCTTGCAATGGTCGAGATGCAACGCCACCGGGATGGGAGAATCTTGCGCCAATTCTTTCATCCATGCAACGATCGGCGCGTGGCTCCAGAATTTCACCGTCTTGACCGAGGTTTGGATGATCACCGGGGCGTCGATTTCCTCCGCCGCCTTCAGCACCGCCTTGATGGACAAGTAATCGACCGCGTTGAAGGCCCCCACGGCGTAGTGCTTTTCGCGGGCCACGGCCAGCATCGGTTTCATGCTTATGAGGCTCATGGTGAATCTCCTTGCCGGTGAAGTAATCGGGGAATTCCGCCAAGTTTTGATGGGTTACACGGCGGATTGCCCGGCCTGGTATTCATCTCCCGGTTGGGAAGTAAGGGCACGTGGCAACGTGCCCCTACTTCCATATCGGCCGGTCTTTCAATAAATCGCGACTATTTCCCCGAATTCAGAACTTCATCCGTGCTTGATTCGGTGTATGGGCATGAATGGAAACACTAAACCATTCCCTCTCCCTCTGGGAGAGGGTCAGGGTGAGGGATGCCCTGATATGGCGAAAGGCATCCATTCTCTGCAATCCTGAGAATAGTCGCGATAAATCAAATCCCTTCACGGCGCCAGATCCGCCCGGTCGATGATCTCACCGGTGTCGCTGATGGCCTCCATGTGGACCGCGGGGCCGTCCACCTCGAACAGAACATAATGGATCTGTACACTGGACGCCCGCACCTGCTCCGCCCACGGGACCTCCGGATTCCGGGCGTGATACGGCGCGCCCGCTCCGCCGGAGATGACCTGCCAGGCGGGACGCGCATAGCGGGGATTAACTCTTGCGTCGACCAGAGTGCGGCTGTAGTTGTGCTCGTCGCCGAAAATCCCCACTCGCGCCTTGCCAGTCGCCACAAACGCCTCCCAGATTTCGTCCCGCCGCTCTACAACGTATTTGCGATCGATGCCTCCGTTTTTTTCCGGATCGCCCCCATGGTACCACATGGCGTCGCCCACGTGGCCGTCGTTGGGAAACATGGGTTCCTGCGCCAGCAGAAACAGGTGCTGGACGGCCGGATTTTCCGTGGCTTGCCTGAAAACCTGCTGCAACCACGCCCATTGTTTGTCCAGCACGTAGCCTTCCAGGTTGGCCCCCACGCGTTCGGCCGTGCTGCACCACCAGTAGTTGTTGTTCATCACCACGAACCGGCAGGGGCCGTAATCGAAGGTGTACACGTTTTCCTTATAGCTCGGCGCGCCCGCGGTTTCCGGTTCCGGCCCGTTTTCGGGATTGACAAACGCCCGGCCGAACAATTCTTCCGCGCTGCCGTTTCCCGTCTTGTCCACCGAGAAGGCCCGGCCCCGGCTGTCCTCGTACCGGTCCACCAACGATTCGTGATTGCCCATGATCTCGTAGATGGGAATATACCGCCCCACCGGCTCCATGGCGTGTTTGAAGGCCTTGAGTTGCATGTCGAAATCCAACGGGCTGGTGGTGTAACCGTTGATCATGTCGCCCGTGTGGATGATGAACTCCGCCTCCCGGTTGAACGCATCGGCGGTCAGCCTTTCCAAAACCTTCAGGTTGGCCCCTCCATACGCCATCTCGCCGCCGCCCACGCCTTCCCGGCTGTCTCCCAGGGTGGCGAAGCGGAACCGGGTCAGGCCGGGGGCGGGCGTGTGGAAATAAAACTCCCGGCCCGTGCTGGAGACGCGGCCGCCGGTCAATTCGATCCGGTAGGTCTGGCGCATGCCCGGCTGCAGGTCCGTCAGTTTGATTTCATGCCGCATGGCGAGGTTTTCACCCGCGGGATACGCCTTGGTCCCCACCCACACGGTTCCCTTCGCGGGTAAGTCGGATTCCCAGGAAATCACCGCGCCGGTGGGAGTGACCTGATCGACGAACGGCCCCTCGATGATGGTGGGGATTCTCTCCCGTCCTTTGAACTCGAAACGTGAATCGTAGAAATGGCCGCGCGCCTCCTGGGGATCGTAGATCTCCAGCCGGTAGGCCACCACGCCCCCGCCGTTTTCCGCCATCCGGTTCACGTCGATAGAGGCCGCCATCAACGGAGCGAGTTCGAAGCGGATTTCATGCGCGGTGCTCAACGTGTCCAGGTTTTCCTTTTCCGTGCGGCGGTACCGCGGCTCCAGCAGAATCTGGTCGGGCAGGAAAGTGCCGTAGTAGATCCGCGCCGCGGGCGTGGGCATGGCGGTCTGGAAGCGGATGACGGCCACGGATTCATTCTCCACCGTGATGGTGGGATGGCCCATCAACACGAGAGATTGAACCTCCCGCTGACTGTATCCGGCGGGAATTTCGGGAAGCATTCCCACCCGGCCGCGCGCGGAAGCCGCCGCCGCCCCGGAACCCGCCGGCTCCGTCCGCGCGGGAATTTCCGTGAGCAGCAGGCACACGAATCCCGTGATGATCAACCCCAGTACGGTCCATCGGGCAGACATCATGAGTATCTCTCCTCTTTGAATGCGTAACGATACAAGATGATAGGAAGAAACAGGCCGCCGGGCCAGTTGCGCGGATGCCGCCCGTTTTTACGTAGGGGACAGATTGAACCAAGCGGCAGGTTAGTGAGTCTGACACGTTGGGCAGAGCAGGCGAATGGATAAGCGGCCGAAAATTGATCAAAAAATGGGCTTCAATCCGGCTTGTTTACACAATTCAGTCGCGGTGATCCGATCCAATTCACGCTGTCTTTTAATGGGGATGGTCTTTCTATCATTCGTGTATATGGAATGCTTTCCTCCCTCCCGCAATAAGTAATAGCCGTTGGATTTCAAGGAGTGGAGCAAGTCATGCCTTTTGACGGACATGACTAGACCTCGACGGGAATTTGTTCGATCAGGGCTCCCCCGAGGGGGATTTCCTTCCCTTGCTGCTGGTAGGCCTTCACCATTTCCCGTAACGCATCCTGAAGCAGGGCACGGCATTCGTCCAATGATTTTCCTTCGGTGACCACTTCGGGCCATTCGATCAATTGCCCCATGTAGCCACGCCGTATTTTGATGTATTTCGCGGTGTAGGTGCTCAGCATCTCATTCTCCACATTAGATGGCGCCTGCATTATATCCTTGATTAAGGGTTACTCCATATTGGAGGGTGGAATGAGCGAAGCTTCGAATGACAAGCCGGAGCATGGAGAGGGAGAGAGTAGATCCAGCGAATAGTAGTAAAAATTAAAAAGAGATTTACAGTGGGGGGAAACTTGCCATTTTGCGCCTTCCCATTGCAAACACGCTCTACTCCATTGCCCCTTTATTCAAGAGGGGCTATTGGCAACGTGCCCCCGCGATGGATGAACGTAGAACCAATCAGGGATTTCATTCGGGAAAATGCCCTGGATCTCCGCTTTACCGCGACTTCACGCCCGCGCCCAGCGCCGCATTGTGCAGCTTCACTTCCACCTTTTCTTCCAGGTTCTGGTAGTAGTCCCGCAAAATGGCCAGCACTTCCGGCCGGCTGAATTCCACCGGGGGATCGCCGCCTTCCGACAGCGTTTTGCGCAGCATGGTGCCGCTCAGGATCAAGCGGTCTTCCTTGCCATGCGGGCAGGTCCGGGCCGAGGCCATGCCGCCGCACTTGTAGCAATGGAAGGTCCAGTCGATGGGCAGGGACTTCAGTTGCAGCGCGCCCTCGGGGATCTCGTGGAAGATCTTCTGGGCATCGAAGGGGCCATAGTAGTTCCCCACGCCCGCGTGATCGCGCCCGACGATCAGATGGCTGCATCCGTAGTTCTGCCGGAACACGGCGTGCAGCAATGCCTCCCGCGGCCCCGCGTAGCGCATCTCCAGCGGATACCCGCCGCACACCACCGTATCCTTCACGAAATAATTTTCCACCAGGGCGTCGATGCACTTCACCCGGACCTCGGCGGGAATGTCCCCCGCCTTCAACTTGCCGACCAGCTGGTGGATGTACAACCCATCGCAAACCTCGATGGCGATCTTGGCCAGATACTCATGCGAGCGGTGCATCGGATTGCGTAACTGCAGCGCGGCCACCGTGCGCCAGCCTTTGGCCTCGAAGATCCGGCGGCTTTCGTCCGGGCGCTGGTACACACCCGCGAAATCCTCAGGGTAGTAGCTCTCGCTCAGCACCTTCACCGGGCCGGCCAGGTTCCATTCGCCCTGTTCCATGACTTTTTGCACGCCCGGGTGCTCGGGATCCACGGTGCGGAACACCTGGCGGCATTCGTGGGCCTTGTCGATCCGGTATTTTTCCCGGACGGTCATCGTGCCCATGAGTTCGTTGGTCTCTTCGTCGATCAAGGCGATGTCCGTTCCTTCCCGGATTCCCGCCGCCACCTCCGCCGAAGCCGACAGGGTGATGGGGATGGGCCAGAAGATCCCGTTGGTGAGGCGCATCTCATCGCAGACGCCCTGCCAATCCGCCCGGTTCATGAATCCCTCCAGCGGAGTGAAGGCGCCGATCCCCAGCATGATCAGGTCCGAAGTCTCGCGGCTGGTAATGACAACCCGGGGCAGCGCCCGCGCCCGCTGGATTTCTGCTTCGCGTTCTTGGCCATGCAACAAAAGCGGTTTGAGTATGGGTGAGCCATGGGGAGAGACTAAATGCGGCACAATGACCTCCTGAGCACAAATTCGCGGTTCATTTTATCCGGAAAAAACACGCTTTGGCGAAAGCGTGGAACGTTACGCGGAAGCGGGATACCGGAAATTAACACCAGTGACGATCGTAACTTCTATATAGGATATATACATTATCAAATCAGTCAAGGATCGAGAGGAATATTTCTAGAAAAAAGATCAGGCTCGGTCGAGAAAACTACCGCCGCCGTAGGTTAAAACCTACGGCTACTCAAGTGGATCCCCTGCGGGGATGTTTTGATTCTCCCCCCGAAGATCAGGATGAGCAGGAGTAGGTGGAATGGTTCATTGTATACGGACTTTGTGGACGAACCTGAATCTCCTCACTCCCCATCCCGGTCAGCCCTGTGGGCCGTCTCGAACCAGTTGAGTTTTTCCCGCAGGCGCACGACTTCGCCGATGACGATCAATCCCGGCGGACGCAACCGGCTTTGCTCCACCTGGTCCGCGATGGTGGAAAGCGTACCCGTGATGGTTTCCTGCTCCGTGGTGGTGCCCCAGCGGATCACGGCGGCGGGAGTCTCCGGAGGACGGCCATGCCGCCGGAGTTCGTCACAGATCGAGCGGATGGAGAGAATGCCCATGAAAACCACGAGGGTGGCGTCCATCCGGGCGATGGTAGCCCAGTCCACCTGGAGTTTTTCTTTCTGATTGTGCTCGTGCCCGGTGACGGCGACAAAGGCAGTGCTGTAATCCCGGCTGGTGAGGGGAATTCCCGCGTAGGCGGGAACGGCGGACACGGCGGAAACGCCGGGCACGACCTCGAATGGGATTCCATGATCATACAAAAAGAGGCACTCCTCGCCGCCGCGGCCGAAGATGAAGGGATCGCCTCCTTTTAGACGGACGACCTGATATCCCTGGCGGGCTTCATCCAATAAGAGAGTGTTGATCTCCTCCTGCGGGCAGGTATGTTTTCCTGATATTTTACCAACGTAAACCCTTCGGGCCTGGGGCGGAGCGAGATCCAGGATTTCCCGGGAGACGAGATGGTCATAAACGACCACCTCCGCCCGGCGCAGGAGTTCCAGGCCGCGCACGGTGAGCAGTCCGGGATCACCCGGTCCCGCGCCGACCAGGTAAACGCGTCCGTTAGGTAAAGAATTGGCAGACATGAACGTTAAAACCGGGTGCCGGCCCGCGGCAAGGGAGAGCAACGATGACAAGGGAAACCATGGGCGGGCCTTAATGTATATATGTGACCTATATATTTATGATACCCGCCCAAAAACAATCCGCCAGGAGAAATACGACTCCCTTTACGCCAGGCGCCAGGGGCGGCGGTAATGGCGGGATACCAGCCGGTTGGCGGTGGAATCGTTCTTGATCTGCTCTTGCTCCGAATCCCAATAAATCCGCTGCCCGGTCCGGAACGCGATGTTGCCCAGATGGCCGCCCTTGGTCAGACGGTGGGCGTATTCGACGTTGCAGGTGGTTTTTTCGCGGGATTTGATCGAGTTCAGGAACTCCCGGATATGGCCGGGGGAATCGGGAATGGAAGGATCCGGCCGGGGAAAATCGTCCTGCTTCTTGCCATCCACCCAGATTTCGTGACGGTCGTAGTTGGTGACCAAAGTGGCCTTGGTTCCCTGGAACAAGCAACCGATGCCGCCCATGTGAGCGAAAGCGGGGGGATTGGGATCCAAGGTCCAAACCATGGAGAAGGCGGGGTATTCGTACAAAACTTCGAGGCAATCGGGGGTTTCGGTGTTGTCATTTAGGAAACGGCGCGCGCCGGTGGCCATGACGCTGACCGGGTCGGGGAGATCAAGCGCCCAGTAGGCGACATCCGTAATATGGCACCAGAAATCGATGAACACGCCGCCGGAATAATCCCAGAAGTAGCGGAAATGAAAATGCGAACGGTTGGGATTGTAAGTCCGCTTGGGAGCGGGCCCCAACCAGAAGTTATAGTCCAGCTCGGCGGGGGGATCGCAGTCGGCTGGCCGTCCCAGGCCGCTGGAAGTGGAAGAAGTTTTCCAGCAATGAACGCGGGTGATCTTGCCCAGATTGCCGGAACGGACCATCTCCACCACCCGGCGGTAATTGCCCGAGGTGTTGTGGATGTGCGTGCCCAGTTGTGTGATCCGCTGGTTATCCAGGACGGCCTTGACCATGGCGCGGCCCTCGGCGATGTTGTGGCACAAGGGCTTTTCGACGAACACATCCTTGCCCGCCCCGCAGGCGGTAATGGTGGTCAGGGCGTGCCAGTGGTCGGGCGTGGCGATCATGACGGCGTCGAGTTCCTTCAAATCCAGCAGCCGACGGAAATCGCCGAAGCAGGGGGGCTGGGTTTCGCGCGTTTTTTCGACTTCTCCGGCGGCGTTGGCGAGGTGTTTTTGATCGACATCACAAAGGCCTCCAACCACGACGTCGTCATGACGCATGAATTCCTTCAGCCGTCCGGTACCCATGCCGCCCAGGCCGATGAAGCCCATCACGATCCGGTCGTTGGGGCTGACGCCGGCCAGGGCGCGGTACGAAGACGCGGCGAGGAGAGTCGAGAGTCCCGCGCCCGCGGTCTTCAGGAAGGTTCTGCGATTGGGGGTGACATGGCTCGGTCTCATGAGTTGAATCCATTCACACGAAGAGGATATTGGAAATCGTTCCAGAAGAAGCGTATCATAAACTCATTCGGTGCGGAACGTTCAGCGGATAGTTCCCGCCGGTGACTTCGGTTTTGGTGACAATTCACGTACAATGGCGCGTACGATTGAAGGAGAGACAGCGACATGAGGGCACTCGGTTTGATAGAAACCAAGGGTTTGGTCGGCGCGATCGAGGCGTCAGACGCGGCCGTCAAAGCCGCCGACACGGTGCTGGCCCAGATCGAATACACGGATCCCGGACTGGTGACCGTGAAGCTGCGGGGCGAAGTGGCGGACGTGAAAGCCGCCGTGGACGCGGGTTCGGCCGCCGCCCGGAGGGTCGGAGAAGTGGTTTCCGTCCATGTGATTCCCAATCCCCATGAGGAATTGGAAGGCATCATCATCCACAAACCCGAGATGACCACGGCCGGGCCGGACGCCCGGGGGGGCGCCAATCCGGACGAATCTCACGACCATCCCGACGCCGGCGGCAAGAAGGCGGCGCGGAAGAAATAATCCCTGCTGGCGCTTTTTTGATCCCTTGTCCCCTTTCGGAGAGTTATTTCTCCCCTTTCGAAAGTTCAATCCCTTGGAGTGAATATCCATCTACTCCGTTTCTAGGTTCTGTTGAGTTATCGCAATTCATGCCGCATCCGCATTCCGGATTGTGATGCAAACGTCAACCGCGCGCCTGAAGCCAACCCGGGGCAAAGCCCGGGAAAAGAACGATAAATGTAATCATTCCCTCTCCCACTTGTAGGTTGCGCCGCCCGCTTCCGCCACAATTTCGGCGGGAAAAGAACGATAAAAGTTATCATTCCCTCCCTCTGGGAGAGGGCCGGGGCGAGGGTTGTTCTGAACGGGTGTCCCATCGGCCAGTCAGGCAACCGGAATTGCAGTAATATCTACTTGTTTTATATCAACTTGAAAAATCTCAATAGAACCGGGGACCCGATGAGGATCAGGACTATCCCTGGTTCACGGACGGCGCCAGGCCCGCCTAACCGGAACGCGGGGTTCATTTACCAGCCTTCGAACGGCCTGGTTTCGACCGGTAACATTTTCGTGCTGAACAGCCAGATCCTCGGGGGAGACGGCTGAGGCGGTGTTTACCCTCGCGCGCCGGTGGGACGAAAGTCGGCGTTTATTGTAAGTCCAATGGAGAGCGGTCTTTTGATCACTCTTTGGTCATGGCGTCTCATCGAAAAACACCCCCCGGCCTGTCGGCCGGATATCCCCGACAATATCCCGAAAACATTCGCATAACTGCTTGAAGGTCTCATGAAAATGAGATAGGATTATTCCATCATCAGAAGCATCATCCTTCGTACCTGGGGAGGACAGGAATGAACAGGAAGGGCTTTACCTTGATTGAATTGCTGATCGTAGTCGCGATCATCGGGATTTTGGCGGCCATCGCGGTACCCAACTTTTTGAACGCCCAGATCCGCGCCAAGATCGCCAAATGCAATTCGGAAATGAACACCTGGATCAAAGTCTATGCGATGTACAAGATGGACAACAACATCTTTCCGCCCCACTTTGACAATCCCGGGCATCCGGTGTGGCAAAACAAACCCATGACCACCCCGGTGGCCTACATTTCCGCGCCCCCCAAGGATCCTTTCCAGCCGGAACACAACAGCTTGGTGGGGACCATGCAATGGAGTTGGGGTTCCTATCATGCGGATTATTTCCCGGTGGTTTCGCCTATGCGCTTGATTCAGGACGCAAGCCTGTACAGCCAGGCGCTGCAAGGCCGGACGATGACAATCCCGCAGGGCCATGTGGGGACCGTCTATTACATCTGGAGCATGGGACCGGACCTGATCCACGCGCCCAAGGACTTGTTCGACATTTATCAACCCTCGAACGGCCTCACCAGTTACGGTGACATCGTGATGGTCGGCAGCTGAGACTCGGCCGGCCCCGGTTCATCGACCAGGCCTGAATCCGGTGGGAGGCAGAAACATGCGTTTCTGCCTCCTCATTTTAAGTGACACAAATTTTCCTCTCCTGCCAATCTTCTCCCGGAGGGAGAGAGAGAATTGTTTAGAGAATCCGTCCAAACTCATACCACGAATAAAGCACTGTGAAAGGTTTGCGCGCAGGTAAAATAGGTACAGTCCCCATTTCGTTTGATCCAACCGATTCCACGCCCTAGCCACCGCCAGACATCCGCCCAAAGAGGCAGCGGCACGGCGCAACATTCCTCCGCGACATTCGCGGGGACGTGATTCATTTGGGAGGGCGAACCTCCTGGTGAACCCTTCATCGGATGAAACTCATCATCCCGGTTCCGCGGGAGTCTCGCCCTCCCCTCATCGTGGCCGGAGATCGGCGATGCAAACACGGATTCAGGACTTCTTCGCCACGAAGGTGATTTCCACCTTGAAACGAACCGGCAACCCCTCGTTGGGGCGGACCTTGAGGTTGGTCACGCGGTAGGGCAGTTCCACCGTCCGGGTATCGTTTACGGTTTCGGTGGTGCTTTCGACATTTAACATCACCGCCTTACCCGCGGGCAGCACCAGCGATTTCGGCAACGACAGGCCGGGAACCGAACCGTCCAGCGCCAGTTCGTATTCCAGGCCGGAATGATTCGAAATCTGGATCGAACTGTCACCCTTGCCCCGCAGGGTCAAATGGGTCCGGTCCAGTTCGACCGATTCAGCAAAGATGGGGGACAGGAACCGTTCTTCCCCGATCAGCCAGTTTCTGAAATAAACCACCGTGCGGCGGTCGAGGAGCGCCTCGTGTATCGCGGCGGCGGTGTTTTCCTTGGCGAAAACGATCGTCATCGGGCGGTGCTCGCCGCGGACCGGGTCGTAATCCATCTGGATCGGGTCGTGGACGTCCGAATCGCCGAGCATGGTCAGCTTCTTGTCGAGGCACCATTGCTGGACTTCCGGGTAATACTCCACGCTGTTGACCACTTCGATGCCCTTGATCCAGCCTTTGTCCACCAGCTCGGTATGCTCGTCATACCACTTGGCGAGACCGTCGGGCTGCTGGCCGCTCCACCCCGGGTGGTTCCAAAACAGAAAGGCGCCCTGGTCATAGGCCGCTTTCACGGCGTCGCGCCATTCTTTCGTGTCGAGGGCGTTATTGTCGGTGAGAAAAATGGCGTTGATGTGGCCGGGAGGCATGTCGCGGGTGATTTCCGAACCCCGGATCAGCGTCACGCGCAACTCGTCCGCCTGGGATTTGGCGATTTCATACGAGCGGTTGAAATCGATCTTCAAATCGTCCTTGTGGGGCAGGTACTCGACATGGTCGGTGATGGCCATGGCGTCCAGGCCGTTCATCCAGGCTTCCAGCGGGCGGACCGAGGGCCACACGTTTCCATCTGAAAACACGGTGTGAATGTGAAAATCGCATTTCAGCGCTTTGTAACCCAGGACATCCGGAATGCGAAGCAGTTCCCGGGCCCGATCCTGGCTAAAACCCGGGGCGGTAATCCCCACGATCAATGCCACGGCGATACTCCATGATACCCATTTGCGTTTCAGCAATTTCATCATGTCCTCCTTATGAACTATCAATATTCGGCGGCACGCACCGGATTATTTTCTTTATAGCAAAAAACGGCAGGAAAAGCATGTGGCGTGGAGTTCCTGATTCCCTGGGAGTAAAAACAGTTTTCCGAATGTTGTGGAAATCCTCAGGAAGATTTGATATTGTAAGCGCCGAGAGTTTGTGGTTCCATTCTCTCTCCCATTCGATAGGGAGAGGGGAGAAATCCATTCCATCCTGGATTATCCCTCACCCAGGTTTCAAGGGGAGAGGACTAGAGGGCATCGATCTATCCTCGGGGATGTGGAATCCGGCCGAATCCGATGAATGGAAGGCTTTCCTGGGGTGAAGGCATACCGGTCTGTATGTCCTTGATTGTGAAAAGCCGGAAACTGCGGTACCTACGACTTGCCAATTTTTATGAATTCGAAGGAGCGCATCATGCCGAAATCACCTGAGGAAGATTCGAAGAACCGGGTATCCCGTCGATGGTTCATGAAAGGATTCGGGACCAGCGTGGCGGCGGCCTCGCTGTCCGGCGGCCTGGCGGTCATCGGGGAACAATCCGCCCCGGCGGCGGAAAACGATCCGGCGCTGGGACCGGACGCCGTCCCAATGACATTGACGGTCAACGGAAAAACCTACAACGTTTCGGCGGAACCGCGCGAGACCCTGCTCGAGGTGCTGCGCCACCGCCTGGACATCACCGGTCCCAAACTGACCTGCGACCGGGGAGCGTGCGGGGGGTGCACCGTGTACCTGGACGGCCGCACCGTCTATGCCTGCATGACCCTGGCGGTCGAGGCGCAGGGCCGGGAGATTGTCACCATCGAGGGCTTGGCCCCGGCGGGCGCGTTGCATCCCGTGCAGCTGGCCTTCATGGAAGAGGACGCCATGCAATGCGGGTTCTGCACGCCGGGCTTCGTGATGTCCATGGCGGCGGTGCTGGACGCCAATCCGGCCGCCGGCCTGGACGAAGTGAAGGAAGGAATCGCGGGGCATGTTTGCCGCTGCGGAACCTACGCGCAAATCTACAAGGCCGCCGAAAACGCCCGGCGGAAGATGGGAGGGTGACATCATGGCGCGCACCGTTGCGATTACCATTGGACATGACGGGTTGACCCGGGACGTGACCATCTCGGTCCCCGACAACGAACCGGCCGCCTGGGGAATGGGGCATGAATTCACGGCCGTCAAGGACAAGCGGATCAGGCGGGTGGACGCGTTGGAAAAGGTCACGGGCCAGGCCAAGTACACCCATGACATCAACCGCCCCAACATGCTGCACGCGGCGTTGGTGACCTGCCCGCACGCCAAGGCGTCCATCGGGACCATCGACCTGACCGTAGCCAAAGCCATGCCCGGCGTGGTGGATATCCGCGCCACAACCAGCGCCAACGCCCAGTACGCCGGCCATCTGATCGCCGTGGTGGCCGCGGAGACTCCGCAGCTGGCCCTGGACGCGGCGCGCAAGGTCCAGGTGAGTTACACTCCGCAGACCTTCAAGGCGGAAGCGCTCCCGGAAGAAGAAGCAGGCAACGGCGGTCTGGCCCCCCAAAGCCTGCAGGAAGGCCGCGTTCCCCTGCTGTCGCCCGCCAACCGGGGCAACGTCGATAATGGATTCAACCAGGCCGACGCGATCCACGAGGCCACCTACGAAACGCAAGTCACCCCGCACTGCACCCTCGAAACCCACGGCTGCGTGGTGGAATGGAACAATGGCGAACTGACGGTCTGGACTTCCACCCAAGGTATTTGGTCGAGCCGGTCCGCCTGCGCGGCGGCGGCGCGCGTCTCCGCCAGCCTGACCCGTGTGATCACCCAATACATGGGCGGCGGCTTCGGCAGCAAGTTGCAGATCGAGGATTTCTTCACCCAGTGCATCCAAATCGCCAAGGACACCGGCCGGCCGGTCAAGCTCATGGCCACCCGCTACGAGGATTTGATCCGCAGCGGCAACAAGCCGGGCAGCCGCCAGACGGTGCGGATCGGGGGCAAGAAGGACGGGATGCTGACGGCCATCGACGCGAAAATCTCGGTCATCACCGGCTATTCCGGCAGCGACAGTTATAGCGCCCCGTACCACGACGGGTACGACTGCCCCAACATCCGGGTAAGTGAATCCACCGTCCGCCTCAACGCCGGCGCGTCGCGCGCCTTCCGTGCCCCAGGCCGGCCCCAAGGGACCTTCGCCGTGGAAATGGCCATTGAGGAACTGGCCGCCCAGCTGGATGTCGATCCCGTGCAGCTGCGCATGAAAAATGTGAAAACCAGTGAGCTCGATTGCCGGCTGCACGCGCTCCAAGTGGGGGCGGAACGGTTCGGTTGGGCGGATAAATTCACGAAACATGGTTCGCAGACCGGAACCGTGCGGCGCGGAGTGGGCTGCGCGGTCACCACCTGGCCTTACAACGCGGGAGCGGGGGCGGCGATGGCGCGGTGCACCTTGTTTCCGGACGGCAGCGTGGAGATCGCCAACGCCTGCCAGGACCTGGGGACCGGCAGCCGCACGGTCATGGCCGCCACCGCCGCCGAGACGCTGGGCATCGGGGTGGAGGCCATCAAGATCACGATGGGCGACACTCAATTGGGGCTGACAGGGCCGGAAAGCAGCGGCAGCGTCACTACTTCCAACATCGCGCCCGCCGTGCGCAGCGCCGCGTACAAGGCGCAGCAGCAAGTGTTCGCCCTCGCCGCGCAACAGTGGGGCATCGCCGTGGAGAACGTGGCGTGCAAGAACGGCGTCGTGTATGCCATGGACAATCCCGCGCTGGCCAGGCCCTGGAGCGAGGCGGCGGCGCTGATGGGGCTGGATCCCATCATCACCACGGCGCGCGATCCGGCCAAGCCCAGCGTGCGGGGCGTTTCCCTCGGAACCCAGATGCGGGGCGCGCAGTTCGCCGAGGTCGAGGTCGATACCGCCACCGGCCGGGTGCGGTGCCTGAAGATCGTGGCGGTACAAGACTGCGGCATCGCCATGGCGCGGGCGCAGGCCGAGAGCCAAATCTGCGGCGGGGTGATCATGGGCGTGAGTTACGCGTTGTCTGAAGACCGCATTCTGGACAACCTCACCGGACGACCGCTCAACGCCAGCATGGAAACCGACAAACTCCTCAGTCCCTGGCAAGCGCCGGAGATCGAGGTGGTGCTGATCGACGTGTACGATCCAGTGAACAACTGCTGCGCCAAGGGATTGGGCGAACCGCCGCACATCCCGGCCGCCGCGGCCATCGGTTGCGCGGTCTTCAACGCATTGGGCGTGCCGGTGCGGTCCTTGCCCATCACGCCCTACAAGGTGCTGCGGGCGCTCAAGGAAAGGAAGGGCTGATCCGATGAACAAATTCCATTACATCCAGGCGCAATCGGTGGCGGACGCCCTCTCCCGGCTGGGCGATGATTTCAACTCGGCCAAAATCTGGGCGGGCGGTTTGGACCTGATCGGCGAAATGAAGGAATACCTTATCGAACCGCAAACGGTCATCTCGATCTCCCGCTTGGCCGAGTTGAAGGGAATCCAAGACAACGGCGGATCCCTCAAAATCGGAGCCGTCACGCCCTTGAGCGACATCGCCCATCACGAGACCGTCCGGCAACAGTACACCGCCTTGGCCCAGGCGGCGGCCGCGGTCGGTTCGCCCCAGATCCGCCACGTGGGAACCCTGGGCGGCAACCTCTGCCAGCGCCCGCGTTGCTGGTACTACCGCGATGAGCAGATCCATTGCTTAAAGAAGGGCGGTCCGATGTGCTATTCCCTCACCGGCCGGAACGCGTATCACGCCATTCTCGGCGGCGGGCCGTGCTTCATCGTGCATCCCTCCGATTGCGCCCCGGCTTTGATCGCGCTGGGGGCGAAAATCACCATCCAGGGCGTGGGCGGCGCGCGGCAAATCCCGCTGGAGGAATTCTTCGTCCTGCCCCAGGTCAATTGGCTCCGCGAGAATATCCTGAAACCCCGGGAACTCGTCACGGAACTCGAAATCCCCGCCACGGCGGCGAAAAGCACGTACATCAAGTTCCGGGAGCGGGAGGGCTTCGACTGGGCCCTGGCCTCGGTGGCGGCGGCGCTCGAGTTCCAGGGAACCGCCTGCGCCAAGGCCAGCATCGTGCTGGGCGGCGTGGCGCCCATCCCCTGGCGGGCTACGAAGGCGGAAGCGTTTCTTGTGGGGAAGGAGATCACCGAGGACGCCGCGCGGCAGACGGGCGAGCTGGCCGTGGACGGCGCGTTTCCGTTGTCGGACAACGCGGAGAAGGTGGACATCACCAAGGCCATCGTCCAGGCGGCCGTCCTCTCCCTGAAGCCCGGCTCCACCGCCGTGGAAACGCCGCTGTTGTATTGAGCGGGGGAAAATATCCAGGATCACCCGGCCTTTTCAAGGGGATAAAGGATTCCAGTCATCGATCTACGAATCATATGTCAACAAGATAATCCAATGTCATCGAGATACGAATAAGTTGTCATCCCCGCGAAAGCGGGGATCCAGTTTTTTTCAGGATGGAAATGCTGAAATTGCTATTGCAGGGGCACGTTGCCACGTGCCCCTGCTTTGCTTCAGTGGTTAGATTATTGTAGGGGCGGACCTAGGTGTCCGCCCGGATTAACATCGAGGTTGAATCGCATTCACAGCAGTTCCCAATTGCTGACGCCCGTGGGCTGGTCGAGCAGGTAGAGTTTGATCTCGTCGAAGGAGACTTCGTTTTCTCCGTTTTCGTCACCGGGATTGCCCATGTGGAAGATGAGCAGGAGAGTATCGGTGGTCAGAAAATCCCCCGCCGGCAGCACGGTGTCGATGAAGACCCATTCGCCCGCGGTTTCGACGGGGATATCCACATCCGTGCCGCTCCACGGGTCTTCACTCATGGCGACGATGGGCCGGATCGTGAAGGGGAGGGTGCGGGTGCGGATCCAGAATGTGACCCGCCAATCATAGAGGTCCGATCCTTCCGGCCGTTCGATGTTCTCGAACGAGAACTGCATGTTGTTCATCGTCACATTGGGGGGAGCGGTGATGATGAAGGTGATCCCCTGGCCTTCCTTCCCCTCGTCCATGATATATTCCGCTTCCAATCCGTTTTGGCGAACGAGGTACCAGTCCGTGGGTTCCTCCTCGAACGTCTGCTCGAAAATCAGCGTGCCAGGTACCGCCTGCGCGGCGGCCGGGTTGGGGTACAGGCCCATACCCGCGATTAATCCCAGAACAATGAACCCTGTGGCGGTTTGATTCATGATCCATCCTCCCTGTTCTCCATGCCGTGGAACGTCATTGGATATGGATAGATTAGTTTTTCATGAAAAAGCGGGGAGAGTCAAGCGATATTTTAGGCTGGCAACCCACCCAGGATTCAAAAAAGGCAACGGCTTACTCAATTGCAGGGGAAGAATGAATACCGCCCTTTCAGGGCTTCCCTCACCCATCCCCTCTCCCAGAGGGAGAGGGGATGGTTTTACGAGAAGAAGTGGTTACCGTTTGAGTGCTCTGGAAATGAAATACCGTTGTGCATTGAGCTTTTTTTTTACCCTGCGTTACAAGATCGCGAGGATTATGGATTCCCCTCAAGGGAATCGGGAATCACGCAAGGCCTATCGCGCTTTCATCACGGAACGGTACACGAACCCGGTCTCATTTCCGCTCCCTCTCCCCCCGGGAGGATTGGGGTGAGGGAAAGTCCAACCAAGGTGGTTTCCATCCCTGGATGACAAAAAACATCCCCATTCAACGCGGGGGCACGGATTTCCGTGCCCCCCGCCCAGTCCATCTTTTCAACCACGTTTCCCTTCTAGGCCCCCAGCGTGACCGTCGTGCATTCCTTGTCGAGGCGCGCCACGGTCTTGTGGCGGTACGCCTGGTTAGCCAGGTGGCAGGGAGCGGCGGCTGTGTGGCCGACTTCGACCGGAGCGTTAGGCTCCTTGCGGGCGCGCATGCACTCCAGCCAGTTCAAGAGATGCGGCTCGGTGGGCAATCCCTCCTCACTCTTGTAGATCGGCTTGCGGTTCTCCACGTCGCGCCACGGTTCCTTGTAAATGCGGTAGCCTGTTTCCCCCTCGGCGAAGATCGGCTCGCCGATGACCAGTGTTCCCTCCGTGCCGTGGAACGTGACTTTCCAACCGTTGTCAAACGAGTTGTTGTAGGAAAGGATCCACGATGTCGTGAAACCGTCATACTGGTAGCTGGCGCTGAATACGTCCGGACATTCGGCGCCCAGTTTGTACGATCCGCCCTCCATGACGGCGGACAACGGCGTGCCCTTCCCCATGAACCATTGCACGAGATCCAGCAGGTGGACGCCCTGGCCCGTGACCACCCCGCCCGAGTAATCCCAATAGAAGACCCAATGCACCGCCCGGCAGGGATCGAAAGGCCGCTTGGGAGCGGAGCCCTGGAACAGGTCCCAGTCGAAATCCCCCTCCACCTTCACGTTCATGTCGAGGGGCGGCACATTCCAATACCATTGGGCGCGCACCAGGGTGACATCTCCCAGCACGCCCTGGTCGATGAGTTTCTTGGCCTCGATGCACATGGGGGCGCTGCGCCGCTGCATCCCCACTTGCACGATGCGGTCGCTGGCGCGCACGGCCTTGATGAGCCGCACGCCCTCCTCGATCGAGTACGTCAGCGGTTTTTCGACATAAACGTCCTTGCCCGCGGAGATGGCGTCATGCACCTGGGGACAGTGCATGTGATCGGGCGTGGCGATGATCACGGCGTCGATCTCCTTCATCTCCAGCAATTTGCGGTGATCGGCGAAATCCCGGGGCTCCGACTGCGCCAGGGCCTTCGCGTTGGCGCGCCGGCGTTCATAGACATCGCATACCCCGGCCACGGTCACGGCGGGATCGATCTGCAAGGTCAAACGCATCAGCTGGGTGCCGCGCCCCCCGCAGCCGATCAATCCCACGACGATCTTGTCGTTGGCCCCCACCGCCCCGCGCGGGCTCCGCAACGTGGCCGCCGCGGCCAGCGCCGCGCCCGTCCGGCCCGTTTTCGCCAAAAAACCTCTCCGGTTGATCCGTTCCACGACCATGTTGGTTGCCTCCTCGGATTTTTTCAACGTTGTCACGCCAGCAAGGTATCATGGATTCCGGAGAATGGTAAACCCGGTAGGCCGGATGGCATAAAAGGGGCGTGGAGGAATGGTGAAGAAAGCCGGGGAATGAATTGCACAGGAAGGCGAACCTCCTGGTGAACCGCGAATCATCGACGGCGCGTCCTGGAAGACTGGCCCGCCAAAAACCTTGCCTTCCCAAAATGAGCGCTGGAACCCAATCCCATGCGGTTTTTCTGGAACTTGGCTAGACTTGCGATTCTACTTTGTGTAGGTTGCCTTACATCGACTGCTTTATCGATTGATTCAGCTGGGTTTGTCTTTACGGCTTACCGTTCCGGTAGTGAAATGTGTACCCGGGAACACGCGCGATCCCCCCTCAGCCAGGAAGCGTCCCTGTGTTCCTGGAAACGGGTTTGGTGCGCGCGGGAATAGTATCCACGCGGCTGGATCTCGCCATCCCACTCCGGAATCGAATCCCAGCCACGCGATCCACGGGAATGGGAAAGACCAAGGAGGGAGGTGATGTAAAGGATCCGGAAGCGGACCGTCCCACCCGGACATGGGACCATCCCGCACGATTCCACGTCCGGCCAGTTTGCGGTACCGGAAACACGTCTATCCAATCCAACCAACGGCGTATGCCGGGAGGAATGAAACATGAAGAAACTGAGCATGGTAGGGGTAGTATTTATATTGGCGGCCCAGGTCAGGCCCGTGTTCGCGCAACCTCATTACCAATTGGGCGCGAACTGGGTGAAGGGAACCGGAGTTTTCGTGGTGGTGGACGAGACCGATTATTTCGGCACGAACCTGTTGGGCAACCGGGTGTTGGTCCTGGCCAATATCGATGGAACCACCGATCCCCTGCACGCGTGGATCAACCAGGATTTCGGTCCCGATTACATGGTCAAATGCGATGTGCGGATGGATACCTTTTACAACGGGGCGGATACCACCACCGCCGACTTGTGCCGCGCCGGGATCGCGGCGCGGATTCAACCCAAGGGGACCAGCGGCAGCGACACCCAGGACCGCGGGATCAATCTGCTGTTCCACGAGAACCTGGACACCATCGAATATTTGAACGATTTCGTGCAATGGGCGAACACGGACGACAACGGCTACACCTGGCTGGTGGGCACGTGGTACACGTTTGAGTTGACCATCACGGGACAAACCGCCACGGGCAAGGTGTATCTGCGGGAAACGGGGCCGGACGGCGATGACGTCATCACCCTGAAGCCCTACACGTTCACCGGGCGTCCCACCGGCTTCGCGGGGATCACCGGATGCAACGTGCAAGGCTACGTGGCCAGCTTCGACAATTTCGAAGTCATCGTCAACGGAACCTCGGTGTTCCAGGATGACTTCGAAGGCGAATTGGAGCGGGCGCCCCAAACCGTGGGCCTGAAATCCGATTGGATGTCGGGCGAGGGCGGCTACTGGATCGTGAATGACGGCGTTTTGTATGGCATCGGGACCAGCCGTCTGGATCCCAAGAAAATCTGGTACAACTCCGAAATCACGGGTGGGGCGTCGATCAAGGCCGATATCCGGATGCTCTCCTGGCACAACGACATCGACACCACCCACGCCAACGACTACAGCCGGTCGGGCGTGGCTCTCCATATCCAGCCCGGCGGCCGGGGCGGCGGACGCGCGCCGGACGAAACCCGGGGGCCCGGCGAAGCCCGGGGGATGAATATGCTGTTCCACGATAATGTCGATACGGTGGAATTTTTGGATGACTTCGCGGCCTGGGCCAACCTCGACGACAACATCGTTCCCTGGGAAGTCGGCGCGTGGTATACTTTTGAATTCACATCGGACGGCACGACGGTGAGCGGCACCTTCACGCCGAAAGATAATCCCGGCCAGGCCTTTCAAATGACTCCCTGGACCGACCGCCCCATTCCCGCCAACCGGGCCAACGGATTCGCCGGCCTGGCGGCCAGCACCGTGCCGGGTGAAATGGCGGCTTACGACAACGTCGAAATCCGGGATGGAAGCGGAAACGTGATCTTCACGGATACGTTCGACGCGGTCGTGCGCGTGGAGGATTGGCCGCTGCACTGAGCGGCGCCGGCAACTGTTGATTGACTGATTTTCGTCCCGCGGCCCCTCCGTGTGCGCGGTTTTAAGCCACGGAGGGCCGCGCCGGACCTACCCAACGGACCAGACAGGAAGGTATCCATGAAAAAAAAGTCTCACGGTTTCACGTTGATCGAACTGTTGATTGTAGTCGCGATTATCGGCATTCTGGCAGCCATCGCCGTCCCGAACTTCCTGAACGCCCAAACGCGCGCCAAGATCAGCCGCGTGTATTCCGATCTCCGCGCCCTGGGCAACGCCATCGAGATGTACGCCATCGACCGCAACACCTACCCGGGCGGTTCGGGATTTTGGAACGGGACCAAGTGGTGGGAGAAGCACACCTACCGGTACCATGTGCTGACCACGCCGGTGGCCTACATCACCACGGTGCCCATCGATCCATTCCAAACCCACAATCCCCAGAAGATCCGGGCGGATTTGGCGGCGATCTTTGACGGAGGCTACATCTATGATGACGTCAGCCGCACCGGCAACACCATGGAGGTCTACGGGCGGTCATACAAGTATACCGTGCGCAGTCCCGGCCCCGCGTTGGACTGGAGCCTGGCGCACGCCTCGTTTGTCAATTACTATTCCGCCTCCAACGGCCTGGTCAGCCGGGGCGTCATCGCCTGGCTGGGGCCCGGCGGAACGATATTCTAACTGTTTTCACTAATAACCGTTCGCGGTCCGGTTGAAAGCCAGGCTCGGCCCTCTCCACGGCTCATTCCAAGTTGCCTACAAAGGAACACATCGCCCCGCGCCCGCGCCATCCCCGTTCGGATATACAGGCCCAAGAGGCCTGGGGAAAAAAATCCCCGGCCGGATCGCCCAAGAAGCCCGCCGGCCAGCGCAAGCGGGGCGCCCCGTCCGCCTGATGTTCCAGGACGAAGGCCGGTTTGGCCGCTTGAGCGATCCCCGCCCCTGTTGGAGCCCCCCGGATCCGTCACGAGAGGGGGCCCGGGTTGTCCGGGAATCGACGTTCGCCTTCGCCGCCGTCAGCCCGCACGATGGCAAAAGGGATTCGCTCATCCTGCCGGAAGTCAACACCGGGATGATGTCGCTCTTTTTGGCGGATGTGACGGCGCGGCATGCGGGGGGAATGGATTCTGATGGTCATGGACCAGGCCGGTTGGCATATCGCCCAGGCCTTGAAAATCCCGGATTCCATGAGGGTGATCGAATTGCCTCCATATAGTCCGCTATGCAATCCAGTGGAACATCTCTGGGAGGAGATCCGGGAGAAATGGTTTCCGAATCGGGAGTATGCCAGTCTCCAGGCCGTCGAGGACGCCCGGGGGGAGGGCTTGGCCACGCTCGAAAAAGATAAGACACGAATCGCCCATTTAGCCGGCTTTGATTGGATTACTAATATACCTTGGAATGCCACATAGAATGCTACTTTGTATCAACCCATAATTCCCTCTCCCTCTAGGCTGATCTGTACCCGGAAGTCCTGATCATGCCGGAGAATTTCATCTCCGTGGGATTCCCGTTGCTCCGCCTGGATCCCCTCTCTCGTGGGAATGACATCCTGATAGGACAATTGGGTAGAGATCAGCCCTCTGGGAGAGCGCCTGGGTGAGGGAATTCTGCAGAGGCGGATCCCTGTGTCCTCCCGCAAAACGGAAATGGAGAGAATAATCTTCATTCTTTCAAGTCCGGACATGCCGGACGTCACTTTTCCTTTCATGAATCCCCGCGTTTACCGGGAGGACATTGACGAAAGTGAGTTGACATCCGGCCGGGCCGTCTTGGAATCGAAACCGGCCGGGTTTGATTGCCAAAAGGCCCTATAACCGGGTGGGAGCCTCTCAGGATCAACGATCTTTTTACTCGTGGACATAATCCAATCCCTGCAATGCGTCCCGCAGACGGCCGCCGAAGAGGGGATTGCTGATCATGCGGTTCTCCTCGAGGTCGGTGATATCCATCACCGCGCGTAGTTTTTCCTTGAGCGGAGGCGGAGAGACCCGGTCGCGCATCACGGTCATGATTTTCAGCACTCGCGGCAGAAATTCGGGATCCCGCTGATAGACTTCTTTCAAGAAGACTCCGGCTTTCCCTCCGGCGGTCCAGGACAGCAGTTCTTCCGGCGAGGGGACCTTTTTCTGTCCGGCCCGTTGCCGGGTCAACTCCATGATTTTCAGCAATTTCTCTTCCTGAGCGGCTTCTTCATCCACGTCCATGATTTCCCCGGCCGCCTTTTTGACACGTTCCTGGAAGGCCTGGCGTTCGCTCTCGTCTCCCCAATAAAAGCAAGCTGCGGGATTCGACTCCAGCGGATCGGTAGATCGGTCCAGGATCCAGACCCGGTCCTGTTCCAGGTGAAAGCGGTCATGATACACCGCGTCACGCAATTCCCAGATGACCTTGTAGCGGCTGTCCCAACCCGCCATGGCGGTATACAACAGGCCATCGGCGGTGAAAATCCTCTCCTCCGGGGCGGTCTTTCCTTCCCAGAGAGGCCGGAGAGAGATCCCCTCGAACATCTTCTTGGCCAGGAAGTTATCGGTATCACCGAGCAGATCCAGGAGGGTGGGGGCGATGTCGATATGGGTTACGAGATCCTTGACCCTGGTTCCCGCGGGGAGCCGGCCGGGGAAAAAGAGGATAAGGGGCACATGCAGATCCGAGTTGTACATCGTCCAGTGATCGAAATAGATCGCATGGTCGCCGAGATTCTCTCCATGATCCGCGGTGAGGGCCACCAGGGTGTTCTGATCCAGCCCCAGGTTTTCCAAGGTGAACAGGAGGCGCGAGAGGTGAAAATCCATGTAGGATATTTCCGCGCCGTACTCGCGTTTGAAGTACTCGAGATCCGTGTAGGGCCGGATCCAATCGAACGACGAGGGGGGGAGTTTTTGATGGAAGAGAACATCGGCCATGGATTGATGCGCGGGATCGCGGGGATCGCCCGGGTAGTAGTTACGATGGAACTCGCCATCCGCTTCATACGGCGTGTGAGGATCGTAATAATGCACCCATAGGAAAAACGGATGGCCGTGATTTTTCTCCAGCCATCCGATAGCCGCATTGGTGGTGGCCGAAGCCGGCCGGGTCAGTTCTTCGAATGTGCCGTTTTCTCCCCGCCAATCGACATGTTCATACCAATCGAACCACTCGCCCAGGCCCGAAATGTCGTTCAAGAGATGGTACACACTGATGGCGGCGCCGGTTTTATAACCGTTCTCGCGCATGATTTGGGGCAGACGGGGAACCACTTCCGCCAGGCGGTAGTTGTTGTTGATGACACCGTGTTCATAAGGCCGCAGCGAGGTGAGGATCGAGGCGTGCGACGGCAGGGTTGTGGAACTGGCGGCGTAGCAGTTTTCGAAAAGCACTCCGTTCTTCGCCATGTAATCGATCGTGGGGGTTTCAATCCACGGATTTCCGTAACAGGAAAGATAATCGGCCCGCAAGGTATCCACGGTGATTAAAAGCACGTTGGTCTTCCTGCCGGGATGGACCGCCGTGCTCCGGCCGCTCGAGGTCAACTGGGGATTGCCCCACACGGCCCAATCGCTGTTGTTGTCGGAGGATGATTCTTCCGCTCCCGGACGGGTTTTGAAAATAAACGCCGCGGTGGTGTTTTTAATGGCCGCGAGAGAGACCGTCTCATCCAGCCAGGCCCGGTGCTCCGGAGTCGATTTGGGATCGATATAGCGGGAATAGAGAGGCAATTCGTCTTGCCGATCCGGAATCGCCGAAATTTCAAAACGCACCCCATCCCCCGTGTGGTTCCAAGCTCCCGGCAGGATGCCGATCGAAAATGTGATTTCCCCTTGTTCCCCGACATACACGTCCCGGAAGGTCACCGTGCTGGGGGCGTGTTGGTAGATGCCCCAATGCGGGACATCCGCGATTTCGGAGAAAGCCGGGTGGACAAAATTGGGATTGGGGGTTTCGACCTCGGCGGTATCCAATCCCAACAGAAAATCATATCCAGTATCCACGGAAACGGGTTTCGAGCCGCAACCGGCCAGTGACAAGACGGCCGCCAAGCCCAACAGGTTGATCCAGATCCGGGTTGGAAAACTCATAACCAATCCACCAAACTCCATTTTCATCAGTCCGATAACCGGAAATCATACACAAAAAGAAAACGGGCGGGGAGCCTTTCGGCTTCCCCGCCCATGATGTACGTCGTTACCGGCTCAATTATTCGGTGGGAGTTGAATTCACGCCCGAGCCGGGGCCATCGGTGTTGCCACCGCTCACGAAGATCGCGCCACTGGTCGGATCGAGATCCTCCGGGAAGGCGTTCCGCCCAACCGCGGGCTGTCCGCCGATTCCGGTCACCGCGGTGAGGCCGGTGATGTTGGCGCCATCGAATCCCAGCTTGACGAGGCTGTACTTGGCGGTTGGAGCGGGATTGACCGCGGTGATATCAAATCCGTTGATCTGATAGACCGCGCCGGTGCCCACCACCAACTCGCTGCCGTTCGCCGCGTCGCCGTCCGCCTCGAGAGCCGCCACACTCATCGCGCCCGAGGGGTTGGTTTCGTCGTTGTACACCTTGATCACTGGGATACCCGTGGCGCGCACGAACTCGTGGACGTTGCCTTGGGAATCCAGCTGCGGAATCATCACGGTCATGACGCTGAGGGGAGCGGTGTTCCGTCCATCCTCGGTTTCATCCGGGAAGTCCCGCGTGTTGCCGGCGCTCGTGAAGACGATCTCGTTCAGGCCGTTGCCGTCCAGATCCGCCACCGCCATTTCGACACCACCGTTCCCCTGGAATTTCCGCGGGAAGGCGACGCCGGAGGCGCGGCTGGCGATCGAGCCATCTTCATTGAAGCTGACCGACTGGAACTGCGTACGGGACGTCTCGCTGTTGGTCTGGCCGATCACCAGATCATCCTTGCCGTCGCCGTTGAGGTCACCGGCCGCCAGGACCATTCCGCCGTTCGCGTTATTGGTTTGCGCACCACCAACCAAACCGGTGAACTGAGCCACAACACCGTATCCGTTGGGGGCGGGCTCACCCGTGTATTGATAGACACGGACAACGTGCTTGCCGCCGAATCCTTGCGCCACGGCGATCTGGGCCGGAGTCGTGCCGAGGAAGTTCCCGATGACGGCGCGTACTTCACCGCCACTGTAGTTCACCGGCAGATCATCCGTTCCGACCGGGAAGGCCATGAACGAATGCCCGATCACGCCATTGGTCACATCCGCTTCGCGCGGAATCACGATGTTCGGGTAGTTGAACTCACCCGGACCCGCTTTCACCGGACCCACGGTCACCAGCGTATCCACCAGGCCATCGCCGTTGACATCGCCGTTGGCCACGTAGGTCGCACGGCCGAGGCCGCCACCGTTACGCGCGGCGAAGGTCCCCGCCGAGCCGGCGAACGCACGGTAAACCGAGGTGACCGCCACGGTCTTGCCATCGATCTCCGTCACGCCCGCGTCCAGGTTCCTGTAGTTGACGGTGGTGATACCGCCGTCGCCTTGCGCCACGAGCAGCTCGTCGATTGGAGTGATAACGCCGCCCGTCTGGACTTGAATCGTGTATTGCACCGTACGGGACTGATTGGTGATATCGGTCGCCGTGAACGTAATCGCCACGAGGCTGTCTTCCGTGGCCACTTCCGCCGGGATACCGATGGTCAGCATCGATTCGATGAAGAAGGCCTGGATGTTGGTCACCTGGAAGGCCGTGGTGAAACCAGCACCCGCCGTCACGATCGGATCCTGCGGGAATTGCACCGCATCGCCGTCTGGATCGGTGGCTTTGATGTTAAAGACCACCGACTCACCCGGATTCGCGGTTACACTGCCGCCGTCCGCCAACGTCACCGGCGTACCACCGTTCACCGACGCCGTCGTCTGCACCAGCGGCGCCTGGCTCTCGTTGATGATATCCACGGTCCGCAGCAGTTCCGCTTCGGCCGAGGCGTTCTTCACCTGGAACTGGAAGACGAACGGATCGATCGCGCTGTCATACCCAACCAGCTGCACATCGGCGTCCGTCGGACCAGGCGTATATTCGATCTGGGCTTCGATGGTGCCCTGTTCGATACTGGTGATCGTCTTCGAGAAGACCACGCCTTCGGGGTTGGTCGGAACATCCATGCTCAGCGTGGTTTCCTTGCCCGGATCCACGCCGCGGACCAGCATCTTCAGCGTCTGGCCTTCGATCACTTGGATCTGCTCGCGGTCAACCGGCACTTCGACATCATTCACCGACGCGGACACCACGGTGATGACCGGCGTGGCCGACTTGGCGGTCACGTTGACCAGCAGCTTCATGGTATCCGGCGCAATGTTGTTGGTGCCCAGCGCCGACAGGTCGAGTTCGAATTGCGCGGCCTCGTTGTCGCCCACCACGGCCAGATAACCAGGCGCGAAGCTGAAGGCGCCCGTGCCGTCGCCGTTGTCAGTAAGCGTGCCGACCACGTTTTCGGTGGTCATCGCGGTTCCTGTCGCGGAGAAGACGATCGGGTCGCCGTTCGCGTCAGTCGCCACGATATCCAGATTCATCACCGAACCTTCGGCGATGGTGACCTCGCGGATATCCGCGAAGGCTGTGTTGTAACCCAGGCCGGCTTCCGGAGCCACCAGATCCACTGTAGTCACCTGAGCCGCGTCGTTGGTTTCCGTCAAGGCGAGGGAATCCGCAATGATCGGCGGCTGGTTGATGTTGATGGTCACCGTCTGCTCGGCGTTCAGGTTTTCGTTGTCTTCGATATCGACGGCCAGCACCTTCGCCAGGACCGGATTGATCGCCGCGGCGTTGACCGGGGCGTTCACGACCAGGTCGAGACGGGCGCGCTGACGCGCCGGATCCACGGTCCACAGCAGATCATCATGCGTGGTGCCGTCTTCATCGACCGACGTAATGCCTACACCCTCGGAGGTGGTATCCGCCGTCCACTGCACCGACTTGATGCCGCCCACATCGAGCGCGTTGGCGCTGAGGTTGAAGGGCGCGCCGGCGTTGGCGATGGCCACCACGGGTTCAGCCAGGGTGTTGCCGCCTGCATCGGCGAAGGTCACATCCGGATTCGCGTCGAACGAGAAGGACTCGATGGACACGCGGGACGCGCCGTTACCGATGGTATCCGTCGCCTCGATGATGAACTTGAAGGCGAACGTGCTCTTGCCGTCTTCCGCGGAGGGTACCAGAACGGTGAACGGAACGCGAATCGAATCGCTGCCGCCGCTCAGTTTGGCGTTCTCCTTGATGAGCGCGATGTTGGCGGGCTCCACCTTCAGGCCTTGCGTGCGGAGCGCGGTCTCGCCGTAGTTCAGGGCGTTGACGATGTCCAGCGGATGATCCACCAGGTCAGTGACTTGCACCGTGACGGACAACAGCGCGCCCGCCGCGATCACCGAGCCATCGGGAACCACGGAGCCCGGACCCAGCTGTTGCGGGTTGGGTCCCGGCGTGGTGGCCGAACCATCCAGCAGGACCACTTCGACGTTGCCGCTAATGGAAGGCGGCGTGTTATCCACGGCCATGGGAGTCATGGACCGCAGGGTTTGAGTCGTGTACGCCGTGTTGCGAGGCGCGTTGCCGGCGTCATCCACCACCGTGGGCGTCACGGACCGGGCCAGGTTGGAGGTCACAACCGTGTTCCCCTTGTCCGGCGTGACTTGCACGTGGTAGGTCGCCAGGATCTTATCCGGTTGATTCTCGCCGCGCGAAGTGATCGCGATTTCGTTCGGCGCCGCGTTGCCCGACACGTTGTCCATGCCGACCGCCGAGGACAGCTCGGCGAGATCGGCGGTCACATCCCCGATGGAGGCGCTGTTTCCAGCCTCGATCGCGAAGAACGCGTCCTCGAGATTCTCAGGGAAGAGACCCGGCAATGGACGGAACAGGTCGTTCCCCGTCTTATCGATCATGGCATTGGTGATTTCGACGATCACCGCCACGGCGTCACCGCCGCGCACGCGAGGCAACGTGTTGTCGCGCAGTTTGGCCGTGTTGACCGCCGCGGGGAATCCATTCTCATCCACCACTGCGGGAGGCAGTGCGCGGGATTCCACGTTGTACACATAGCTCGCTCGCGGAGGACGAGTATCCACAGTGAAGAAGGTGGAATAATTTTTCTCCTGCGCGAAAAGCGAGGTCTCATCGTCAACGGTTACGGTCACCCAAGCCACGCGTTTAGCGAGAGCGTTTGGCTGCACTGTGATCAGAGGCAATCCGATCAGGTTATCCAGAGCGCCCTGCAGGGAAATGGTCGGCAGGAATTCGGGATCGCCATCGACCGCGTAGAAATACGCGCCGCCACGCCCTGTCGCACCCGCTTCGGCGGAAGCACCGCCGATCACGATACTGGAGGTCGGCACGGAGCCATCCACCGGCCCGTTGAAGCTGATGCCACCCACGTCTCTGGGATGCGTGCCCACGGGCACCTGCAAACCGAACAGGATGTAATTCAGGTTGCTCTGGTCGAAGAACCAAGTACTCGCCGCCTTGGCATCCAAGCGGGCGGCCGCCGGGAATGGATCGTCGGTCACGCCCTTGAAGTCATAGGTCACATTTTCCCATTTGGCGTAAATCGTGCCCGCCGTGGTCAGGATTTGTTCGGACGGCGGAACTTCATCGACCATGGGCTTCAGACCCGCCGGATAGAAGTCACTCACATCGAGCAGGATTGTATCCGGCGCCTCACCATTGATCGGAGTAATCGTCGCTTCGACCACCAGTTTCGCGCCCGGATAGATTTCAAACGCCGTCGTTTTGATATCGGGTCCTTGCGCGCCGATACCCAGGTTCGAGCCGCCCACAATCTGCTGCGACTTGCCATCGACGGTCAACGTGATCTCGGTCGCGATGGGTCCGCCGGAGCTGATGCCGATAAACGGAGAAGTCGTTTCAGTCTTGTTCCCGAAGAAGTCGTACGCGCTGACTGTCAACTGGGCCGGATCACGTGGATCCGCATCGCTCTTCACCTGGACCGCGTTGGTCACGAAGATGATCGACCGGGTCGCTGACTGGACGAAATACTTCTTGCCTTTCACGTTGGAGTTCGGAACCAGGCGGTCCACATCGAACTCCAGTTTGGCTGTCCAGTTGATGTCGAACTGATCCAGCGGGAAGTAACCGTCCTCGGTGCCATCCACCACGTAGGTGGCGCACCAGATGATCCAGTTGCCGGCCCGGGCGCTGAGCGCCTGCCCTTGTGGAATCGCCGCGGGAGCGCCGTTCAATGCGTTGACCTGATCCAGGTCGCCCGCCAGAACGATGGTCTGGTGAATCAAGCCCGGACCTTGCATGTCAACTTCCACGCCATTGAACGCTTTGACGCCGCTGACCGTGTTGCCAACCTGATCCGTCGCGTCAAAGATGATGGAAGAGAGATTGGCCGGAACGGTGTTGTAGTTCGCCGGGCTCAGGGCGTTGCCGACGCTACTGGTGTTATACGGGAACGTCGAAATATCGGGATTGTTGGTCTCCTTATCGGCATTCACCGTGAAGTCCACTTGCACGAAGAACGCATCACCAGGAATTTGCGATGGATCGATCAACACGCCGAGGCTGTTGCCATCCGGCTCCTTGGCGCCGCCCTTGGCGAGCGTAAAGTTCCCCGTGATTGCGCTTTCCGTGGGCGACACGATGGTGATGTTGGCCGCCTTCACATTCTTGGCGGCATCTGTTCCGACGATACCCAAAGCCAGTGGAGCATCCGGATTGGGAGCGTCACCCATCCAGAACTTAGCGGACAACTTGGAGCCCTGGGTCACCCGGGTCGGGCGAATAATGTTTTCACCCGAATAAATGGCCGGAATGTAATTCACCCAAGGCACCTGATCCGCCGCCACGTCCAACGTCACCGATCCGATGAAACGAGACGCAATAACCGGCGCGGAGCCGTCGATGGTCACCTGCGGCTGCAACACATAGCTCGACTTGTTACCGATGACATCCATCGCCTCGAAGATCAGGCGGGCATTATTCTTGGCCACCACTTTCTTCAGGGCTAGGGTGTTGTTCCCCACGCCGTTGCGCGGATCAACGCCGTACCAGACGTTGAGGACGGAGTGCGTGCCTTTCTTAATGAAGGATTCGGCGACCGCAGCTTGATCGGGGAAACTGGCGGAGGTGATGATCGGTCCATCCGTCGCGCTTCCCTGGTCGGTGATCACGCCTTGCTTGTCAGTGAATACCCAGAACGTGGGTTGAGGCGCGCTGGCCAGGATTTCATCCGCGTCATTCAGCCGGAACAATTCGGCGATGGCTTCGGAAATCGATTTCCCGTCTTTCAACAGGGCCGCCACTACGCCATCGAGATACCCATACTCTGTGCTTGTATCGGTCCACGTCGCAGTCAGAATCAACGCGGCTGTGACAGGCATGACAACCTGATCATGCGTTTCCGGAGTTTCCAATACGAATTCTTGATTCGAATTCAGCACGGAACCTGTAAAGGGCTGATTATCCTTGCCCGCGAAGTAGAACAATTGTCCCACGACTTCCGGAGCCGTCTTGTCGACGGTCATGGGGACAGTCTGAGTCACAGTCCCGGAGGCGACGATGCCGGCGGGGTTGGAGGCATGAATTTTGACGCTGGCGTTCACGATGTTACTGCCCGCCGCTTGCACGCGGTGGAACCAGGTGGCCCGGACGATGTTACCGGAAACCACCGGCGTGGTGCTCGGCACCACCGAGGCATAATCCGGTCCCGAGAACTCGCTGAAGTCAGCGCTCAGGTTCAGGGACGAGAACGCGGGGTCATTGATGCTGAGCACGGCCTCGACCTTGATTTCATCCCCGGCACGCACCATCGGCCAAGACGTATGATCAGATGGCAATGGGAAGTCAGGCAGCAGTTCATCCGGGATGTTAACCAGGCGGCGTCCGACCTCGTAGTATTCCAGATTCGGCCGCACTTTGTCCGTGGCATAGTTCACCACCGAGGACGCCGAGAGAATCGTGGATTGCACGGTCGGAGCCGACGCGTTGATCGTCACGATGTCGCTCTGGCCCAAATCCTTGTTCCCCGCCGCGTCCATGGCCGTAATGAGGGCCCGGACAAAACCGGTTTGCGCCGTCAAGGGCACGGTGAACGTATACCGGATGCCCGCTGTCAGGTCACCGGGGAAGTCCAAACCGGCGTCGATGGGGGAAATGCCGACGCCGAACTGACTGAAATCAGGCGTCCACTGGATCAAGTCCAGATTCGCCCGGTCGGCCAGATCCGTCGCGAAGGTCGCGGTGACCGACACCACCTGGCCGGGACGCACCACGGCATCGTTCTGCAGATCGCCGAACGGATTGGTTTCCCGTCCATTTTCGTCGATCTCCTCCACCTGGGATACCTGCACGTCGGGAGCGGTCATATCGACCTGGATCCCATCCGTTTCGGCCAGGCCCACGCCCAGCGTGGCGGCGGTGGCGGTCACCTTGACTTTCTTGTCCGCCTTGGCGCCGGAATCCGCGGAGGTCTCGGTGAAGGGACCGCCGACGAAGGTCGCCCACAGAATCTTATCGGAAGCAATGCCAGTACCATCCGTGACCGGATTGCCGTTCGAGTCGGTCAGCTGCATGGGAAGCACCACTCCACCACCCAGCGCGGTGAAATCGGCCTTGATGAATTCGGAACGCGTGAACGGGCCGCCCCGGGACACGCCGTCACCGATCTTCGCGACGAGGAACACGGTCGCGTTGTTCAGGTTCGAGGTCGCCGAGCTGATCTGATAGGCGACGCCGTCGTTCACGCCGCCGAGATAGCTGCTATCCCGCTGAATCACGGAATTGGCGATTCCCCGGTTAGGAATGTTGATCTCGTAATTGAGAATGGTCACCAGCGGTTGAATGAACGTCGCCTTCGCGACCGGCACGGGCTTCACGGTCTTCCGGCCGGACAAATCGCGCGCGGTCAACGTCACGCTCCGGACTTGCGAGGGAGCGATGTTGGCGTTGAGGGTCGCGTCGGGGCTGATGACATAGAACCAGGTCGCCTCGATCGTGTCGTTCGCCCGCGCATCACCCGCGCCCAAACCGGGAGGGAACGTCCCCGCCACAATGCGGACCTGGTCGGGAATCACGTCGCGCGCGCTGCTTTCCGTCACGAACGAGCCAAAGTCGGCCGAAAGGGTCCGGAATTGTTGGCCATACAGCGTGCCCGCCGCGTCCAGCAGCAGATCAGCCGCCGTCCCGCCCCGGGATCCCGCGTCCTCGGTATTGAAGACAAACGGGAAGCCTGCCAGACGGTAGGTCACCCCACCCAGATCCAGCAACGCGTTGGCGTCATTGGGAGCCCCCGGTTTAATTTCATCGAACCGGGCCTTGAGGAT
>JBHGBC010000159.1:0-14383 GCA_041946805.1 bacterium | reverse complement strand
TGTATATCCTCCCCGCTGGGTATGACGCGGCGCGGAAATACTCCCTGCCGGAAAAAACTTACATCATGCAACAGGCGTCGGTGGATGTGACCGGCGACGGGATAAACGAACGCCTGCTCTTGCTCGCGGAGCGGTTCGATGATGCCGCCTTGTTCATGAAACATATTTATCTGGCCGCCGAGGATCCCCAGACTGGAAAAGGAACCTGCCAACCTCTTCCCGAGGAAACGGACGGCGGCTATGGGCCGGAAATGCAGTGGCATGATTTCAATGGGGACAAGGTGTTGGATGTGTTCATCGCGGCGGCGACCGGCGGCAGCGGCGGGCTCAGCCACTATCACATCTACACCTTCGCCAAGGGAAAAGCGGACTTGCTTTTCAGCACGGGGATGAAACCATGGTTGAGTGTGAAAGGCCGGTTCCTGGATGGGTATCAGGCGGAATTCACCATTCCGGAAGTCAATCAAACCCATTCCCTGGATTTGCGGAACCGCCGCTCCATGTATGACGAAATGAAACTCTACCGCGGTGGAAAGCTGCTGGAGCCCCGGGAGTTGATGTGGCTGGGCGGTTACAGCCTGATCACCCCGGAGGACCCGGACGGCGACGGCGTCTACGAGCTGCGGATCTTCCAGACGCTGAGCGGCATCGCGCATTTTGACGTGGCCGCGGAAATCATTTCCATCTTGAAATATCAAGACGGGCAATGGAAGTTGGGAAACGTGACCGTCAAACCCGCCGGCGAGTGACCGAAATCAGGCAGACCTTATACCAAATCCTTCACACACCGGAATCCAATCGTGGCGCAGCGGTCGAGCCCCGGCCAGAGGAGTAGAAACTTGGCCGCGAAGCGGTTGGTTTGCGGCCCCCCATCGAAATACCAATCCGATCCCCGCGCGGCATAATACGAGCCGCCCTTGAGAATGGCAAAGCGGGTGCGGCCGTCGCGGTGTTCGCTTTCCGTCCATTCCCACGTATTGCCACATAGGTCATAACAGCCGAACGGCGAGCGGCCTTCGGGATACGCGGTAACCGGCGTGGTCCCGCCCAGCTCGCCGCCGTTGCACCGGTCCGGCCTCATTTCGTTGCCCCACGGATAGAGGAATCCCTCGCGGCCTTGCGCGGCGAACTGCCATTCATCCTCGGTGGGAAGGCGTTTCCCCGCCCAGGCGGCGTACGCGCGGGCGTCCTCGAGATCGACATACACCACGGGATGATCCTCAAGTTCCGCGGGAGGTTGGCCTCCGTTCCAATGTTTCAGGAAGTTTTCGGGATGTTGGGGGCGGTAGCCGCTTACGCGTAGAAATTCGGCGTATTGCGCGTTGGTCACGGGCGTGAGATCGATGGCAAAACGTTCCAGCTGGGCGGGCCGTTGAAATACGGCCGGTTGGTGGAGATTCCCGGCCGCCAGGGGTTGGGAGGACGAATCATAAAATCCGCATTCCCGAATCCGGAACACCACCTCCAGCGTCAATTCGGCGGCGGGGATTTCCACCATGCCTTCGGGAAGCGTTGACACCGGAGCGGTTTTCCTGACCGCCACACGGCGTGTTTCTCGGGCCGGAAACACGGTTTCGAAATCCGCCCGGGCGGCCAGCCCGGCCTGGCCTTGCAGAAAGGCCTCGAAATCCGCGCCCGAGGCCGTGCTTTCACCCGAGACAAAGCATCCGATTCCCCGGGGACCGAGCGTACCGGAAAGGATTGTTGCCCCATCCCGCGAGTCCACCCGCGCTTCGCGCCCCCTGATCAAATCCAAGACAAGCCCCGCGCCACGCGATTCAACTTGGAGTAATGGTCCTTTGTACGAGTTTTGCGAGCGATTGACCAATGTCCACAACTGCAAGCCTTCACTCTCCCACAGACTCGCGTAGATCCCCGGTGCGAGCGTGGGAACCAGGGGAGTCCAACCTTCACCCGAGAATAGATCGGCGTAGCGCCGTTGGATGGGCAGCATGGAACGCAGGATTGACCGGTCCCGCGCGTTCCAGCCCACCCACGAACCGAAGACGTTTTCCCAAATCATCATGCCGCTGCCGTTCATCCAGGCGCAGTGTAATTCACCCGAATGATCGTGTTCCCAACGTTTGATCTGGTGCTGCTGATGGCGGCGTTCGAACCACTTGTTCCTCATCACGCCAGGCGCCGGGCTGTCTTCGAACCACTGCGCCCAGGACATGTGATGGTCATGAAGGTTTTCCAGCGGCAACGCGATCTCCCCTTCCAGGACCACGCCGGGCCGGACCGCGTCCAACCGGGCGCGGAACCCGGCCGCTCCCCGGCTCATCGTATCGAGAAAGATTCCATCCGCCTCGAGGGCCTGGACCAGAGCGGCGAGCGCGTCCAGATCATCGTGCTCCTCCCGCCGGGTGCCGGTGTCCCAGGGATTGTAATCCACGAAGACCTTGACGTTCTGGCCATGAAACGCGCGGCTGAGTTCGCGCAGGCCCGCCAGTCCCCCGGGCATGTCGCGGTAGAAATCGAACTGGTTGCGGTCATCCGCCCCTATGCGGGGATACGCGTGCCAAAGCACCACCGCGTCGTAGCCGCCGAATTCGCGCCGGCCGTGATCGAGAAATTCCTCCACGCGGTACCGGTCTTCCCGGCCGTCGTAAAAAGACTCGTCATACATCATCAGAAAACAACAGGAAAAGCAGGATTTCACCCAGGCAAAATCGTCCCGCCGGTACAGGGCGTCCGAGTAATTCAGCCGCCGGCGCGTGGCGTCCCGCCATTCATGGAGACGCTGCCGGAACGCGGGCCCTTGAGCGGGATCGCGGGGCGCGGGGATGATATTCTGCTCCGGCTCGAACACGAATTCCACGGGATTTTCGGCCTCCCCGGTGATGACCGGGAAAGTCCATCCCGGAACGCTTAGCAGGGCCGGGGAGGCCAGTACCGTGTTTCTCAAAAACCGCCGCCGGGTGGATGGATGCATGGTTCGATATCCGGGTTCAAAATTTGGGGCGCATCTGGCTAGTGCGCACTTTTTTCTGGGCGGCTCGTTGATCTCTCTTCCAGTTGATCAATGAGCGCCTCTCCCCAAATTCCCTCTCCCTCTGGTAGAGGGCAAGGGCGAGGGAATTTTGTAGGGGCGGATCTGGGTGTCCACCCTAGCCAGCGAGGGGATGGAATACTATTGCACAACCATGTACGCATTTCCCGGATGCCCCTGCTTTTTGTATCTATTTACCGGCTGGCAAAACCGTTTTCAAGCGCCAACGGCGATTTTCCACGAGCCCAGGGCTTCAGCCCGGAGATGTCCGGCGCCACGGTATGCCCTTCCCTCTCCGTCCGGGAGAGGGCCAGGATTAGGGAAATCAAGCGAAGGTAAAACAGATCTTCACCCTCCCAAATGATAAACGATCGCCGGTCTCGATTCACTTCCCAATTTTGATATAGTAATGTTTCATCCATCTGAAAGGAGTTAACCATGAAACAAATCGGTTGGGTTTTTCTGTTGGCTTTCGTGGCGGTGGGGCTGGCGGCCGCGGCGGAACCGGCCGGCCGTTGGACTACTGAACAAGCCCGCGCGTGGTATCAAAAACAACCATGGATCGTGGGCTGTAACTTCACTCCCAGCACGGCCATCAACCAGTTGGAGATGTGGCAGGCCGATACCTTCGATCCCGCGGCCATCGATCGCGAACTGGGCTGGGCGGCGAAAATCGGCTTCAACACCGTGCGGGTGTACCTGCACAACCTGGCGTGGGAAGCGGACGCCCAGGGCTTCAAGGAGCGCATGCGCCGCTTTCTGGAAATCGCGGACCGGCATGGCATCCGGGCGCTGTTCGTGATTTTCGACGATTGTTGGAACGAGGAGCCCCAAATCGGCAAGCAGCCGGATCCCATCCCCGGCGTGCACAACTCGGGCTGGATGCAGAGTCCCGGAAAGAAAATCGTGAACGATTCGGCGGCCTGGCCGAAATTGGAACCCTACGTAAAGGACATCATCAGCACGTTCGCGCAAGACCAGCGGATTCTGCTCTGGGACCTCTACAACGAGCCGGGCAACAGCGATCAGGGCGAAAAATCGATGCCGTTGCTCAAGGCCGCGTTCGAATGGGCGCGGGCCGCGAAGCCTTCGCAGCCGGTGTCGGCGGGCGTCTGGTATGACAACGAAATCCTCAACCGCTTTCAGTTGGAAAACTCCGATGTCATCACCTTTCACAATTACAGCGGCACAGAGAGCCTGGAGAAACAGATTCAGGAATTGAAAACACTCGGCCGCCCCCTGATCTGCACGGAGTACATGGCGCGGACCAATGGCAGCCGGTTCAAAACCCATCTGCCGGTCTTCAAAAAACACCAGGTCGGTTGCATCAATTGGGGCCTGGTCAGCGGGAAAACGCAGACGATCTATCCCTGGGGATCGGAAAAAGGTTCACCCGAACCGAAGGTCTGGTTCCACGATATTTTCCGGCGGGACGGCACTCCGTTCGACGCCAGCGAAGTGGAATTCATAACTGATTTTGTAAAAGGAAAAGCAAAGCCTTGAAGACAGCCGGGAATGAAGGTTTTTCCGGCCAACTGGCTGGATTGGCTCACCCCCCACCGCCGCGGATCATTACCGCGTCCCACAGATTCACCCCCAGCGAAGCCGCGATCACCTCACATTTCGCCTTGAGGATAAAAAACAAGCGATCGTGACCGTGCGGCAGGGTCTCGTAATTGGCTTGTCCCTTGGAGACGATGACATCCGCCTCCGCGAACGCATTCCGCAATTCGTCCGACGCCGCGCGCAGCACCGTGCCCAGTTCCGCGTTGCCGTTGCCGATCACCCGGACCACCTCGGTCAGGCCCGTCTCCCGCGCGTCATCCAGGGTCGCGTCGTTCAGCACGGGAACCTGCCGCACCACCGCGGTAATATCCATGCGGGGATAGGCGCGGATCAGCTCCTCGATGAAAATCCGGTCGAAGACGATCTCACCGGCGTTGTCGCAAATATACAGCAGCCGCGGATCGGCTTTTTCGTGGTGGATTTGCGTGATCAGTTCCGCAAACGAACCGAAATCATCGCGCGCGAATCCTTCCCGCAGCACTTTTTCGATGGTCGCGTGGATATCGAAATCCTTATGAATGCCCAGATCGATGATGTTGCCGCATGCCGCCAACTGGCAGGCCGGCCGGAGAGGATCCGGGGCGCGCCTGATCCGTTCTTTCAACTCGGGAACCAAGCGCAAGGCCAACTGGTTGTTGTGCTTTTTGATATCCTGGAAAGGATCGTCCGAGCCGGCGTACTTTTGCCCCGTCCGGATGGCGATGAGCGACAACGCCGCCGGGGACAACACGGGATCCGCCTGGCCGATCCGCCGGTCCAGTTCGGCCCGCAACGCTTCCTCGTTGCCGTCCGGACTGGGTCCCCCCCGGCCCTCCATGACCAGCCGGTAGATCCGCAGCCCTTGCCGCTTGGCGCATTCGATACAGGGAGTTTGATAGCGCATGGTGGTGATTTGATGAGAATAGTTTACCCTTCGGTCATGGTGATTTAATCATGGCGCTCATCGGGCAAATGCGTGCATTTTTTCGGATCGCCGATTCGCATCTCCTCGAAATGATCGATGAAAACCACCCTCCAAATTCCCTCTCCCTCTGGGAGAGGGCTAGGGTGAGGGATTTTTTGACAAGGACGGACCTTGACGTCCGCCCGCGTCCCGAAGTGCAATGAAATCGATTTTACCTCATGATGAACGCACTTCTCGGATGAACCATCATGGTCAAGCCACAATATCAGAGGATGAAAATATTGCTGGTTCATCCGCCATGCGTTCACACAAGGGTAAACCAGTTCTTTCTTGCATTCCAATAATCCGGGCGGGATGAATCCCCTACACTTTTGATTTCAATTTATCGCTGAAATTGATACCGCAATACAATTTGACCTCTTTATTGGGATTGGCTTCCCGGATATGCCGCCAGCGGCCCGCCCGTTCATCTTCTCCAACGCGCACCGGCGTCGTGCACGTCGCGCAGCCGATGCTGGGATATCCCCGCGCGTGCAAGGGATGCACCAACACGTCATGGGCTTGGATGTATTCGTCCACCTGCTCCCCGCTCCAGTTGGCCAGGGGATGTATTTTATACCCCTGGATACGGGGATCCACCGCCACGATCGGAATCTGCTTCCGCGCCCCGCCCTCGCTCCGCAGCAATCCCGACAAAACCGCCTTGTAGCGGCGGGCCGCTTTCAAATAAGGCTCCTCCTTGCGCAACTGGCAGCACAGTTGGTAATCCCGGTCCCGCAGATACAATTCCCGCCCGTATTCCCGGAACTGTTCCTCCGGCGATTTGTCGGGCTGGTAGGTCTGGATATTCACCCCGTACTGTTCGATCATCCGGTCCCGCAGTTCCAGCGTCTCGGGAAAATGGTAGCCGGTGTCGATGAAAATGATCTCGACCTGGGTCAGTCCCATCGCGTACAGCGTGTGCGTCAACACCGACGCCGTTTTCTGCATGCTCGAGAGCATGGCCAGTTGGGATCCAAACGTTTCGTGCGCCCACCCGATGATCTCCCGCGGGGAATACGATTCCAACCGCTCATTCAGCGCCTGCCAGTCGATTGCCGTTTCGGTTAAAGAAGCCATGCGTCTTTGACCTTGGTTCGATCGGGATCCATCCCGGCGGGTTTGAGCGCCCGGATATGCGGTTTAAATAACCGTCTGCCTCAAATCCACCATAATGTCTATATCTGATGTAGACATTGTACCTGAAATCCTCCCTCATACAACCGAAAAATAAATCATCGGGCAAAAATGGATTTTTTTTCATGCAGGAACGGTAAATCAGGTTCATCGGGGATGCGCGGACGAGATGGCGAAAAGGCATTGGGGCGGACAGGAAAGACCAGCCTTATAAAAATTCCCAGATGGTCTCACCGCGGCCGTTTGCGCGTGGTTTTCGGCGTGGCGTCGCCGGAATTCGTTTTTTCTACCCGGTTGAGGGGTTGTTGGGCGGGATCTTCAAACCATTGGAAATAGGCTTCCGCCCCCTTGCGGCCGTTCTCCACCAGTTGGACCACTTTTTCCCGGGGCAGGTTGAATTCCGTGGTCTTCACGCCGCCGGCATCGATAAACACCGTCCGGTGCCAGTCGTTCTGATGCAAATGGCTCTTGTTGGCCATCTCGGTGATGCACCCCACCAGGACCTTGATGTAATCGAGAAAGTTGTTGACCTCCGCCGGAGGTTTCCGCCACCCTTCCTTCTCCGCCCGGATCTCATCCTCCGTGTCCACGCGGAACCCAAGCGTCTGCTTGTTGTACACATGGCTTTCCTGGTACTTGGTGGGATAATCAACCCGCGTGAACGTCTCGGTCCGGGATGGATCCTCGATGTAGCGCAGGTCATCGAACAGGTCGAGCGGATAATTCCAGGTCAGCCCACCGTCCACCCACACCCCCGCGTATTCGAAGACCGCGGCGAAAAAGAGAGGGATGCTCATCGAAACCCGCACCGCCTTCCACACCGGCATGTCCGGATAGATCTCGTGTGAAAGTACTTCGGGAACCTGCATGGAGAGATTGGTCCCGATGATGTAGAGTTCCTTGCAGCGGACTGGATCCGCCTGGGCCTTGTCACGCAGTTCCCGCAACGTCAGGTCCGGGGATCCGCTCAAGGCATACACCTGCTTGCGCATCCATTGCGAAAAAGCGTCCCCCTTGTACCAGCCATAACTGTTCAACAAGCGCTGCGTGTCCCGGACCAGGCCGAAGCTGTCGTCCATGAACTTCCGGAAATCGGTTCCACCCACGATTTCTTCGATTTCCTGGCTCCCGGCGCCCAGGGCCAGGATGGCGGCAGTGATCGCGCCCGCCGAAGTCCCCGCCACCCGCCGGATCTCCGGCAGGAGATCGCCGCGCCGGTCCAAAAATTCCAGCGCGCCCGCGTACGCGATTCCTTTCACCCCGCCCCCCTCGAACACCAGGTTCCGAAATTGGCTCATGATCGATCCTCCCTCTATCAATATTAGGAAACATCTGATTTTTGGAATTAAAAATTGATGGGGTATCAGGAAGGTGAGATAGCACGCATATCATAGCCGGAAATAGACGATCGAAAAACGATGGCGGAGATTGAGAAATTTTGCCGGGAAAGTTGCCCGGAGATCCTCCTCACCTATCCCGGACTTCGGAGGAGGAACTGAAAAGGTCGAACGGGACGGGAGGGATGCAAGGGACAAAAAAGAAGCGTGGATACTCCGCAATACTTATTTTCTCAATTGCAAAGAAAGGATGAATTCCACCCTTTCCGTGTTTCCCTCACTCTGACCCTCTCCCAGGGGAAGAGGGAATTTGGGGGTTTATCTCCCCCAACAGCCCGTTTGACAAGCAGATGGACATGCTTGAAAAAAGCACACATTTGACGAATAAGCCACAAAAAATACGCATTGACTGTTTAAAAATAAAAACCGCTCAAAAGAGCGGTCATTTGAAATCCGCGGCGTCTTTCCTCCCCAACGGCCAATTCGTGGTTCCCCATTTACTGCCCGCTGAACGGTCTTCAACTCCGGTTCAGCGTCTCTTTTCTGAGAGAAAAACCTCTCTTTGGACCTCTTTGACTGATGCCGCGGTCATCTCAAACGATAAATCGATTATAAAGCACCCCTCTTATATCAAAAACGAGTACGCGTGCAAAGACCCCCGGAATGAATTTTCATGGTTTCTTGTATCCATTTACCCGATTGCCCAGTTATAGAGCAGGATTTGCGTCCTTCCACGGTTTCCCTCACCCTGATCCTCTCCCAGTGGGAGAGGAAATCGTTTCGCGTTCCCGGCCAAGCTTATCTCCCTCCTCATTTACCCCGATCCTGGGAGGAGGAAGCGGAAAAGTCGAAAATCCCTCCCGTCGGTTAAAGCCTACGGCTACTCAGGTGAATCCCCTTCGGGGATGAAATCGCTCTGTGGGAAGGGGCTGGGCTTTGAGCCATCTTTACACCGGATTTTTCTCACCGCGGATGAATCCTATTTCTTTTGACCGGTCAATTCGCGCAGGAATAGTAACGCTTTCTTGGCCTCGGCCGTCACCTTGGCCCGGTCGCCGGCTTCCAGGCATTCAACCACCAACGGCCCGCCGGTAAAGCCGCCTTGTTGGAGACGCGCCAGGACCTTGGCGAAATTCACCATACCCGTTCCCGGCGTGACCATGACTTCCTTGGGCAAGCGGAAATCCTTGACGCTCATCCCCACCACCAGCCCGTCCACCGTGGCGGCGTCGTCCACGGGATCGAGTTTCCCGTCCGAATAGTAAAAGATGTTGCCGGGATCGTACCACAGGCCGAAGTTCTTGTGATTTACCCGCTCGATGGCCTTGCGGCACTGCGGCCCGGTGGCGTTGAGTCCGCCGTGCGGTTTGACGCTCAGACCCACGCGTTTTTCCGCCGCGTAGGCGCAGCATTCGGCGATGGCCTTGTAGTAGGCCTGGTACAGTTTCTCCTCGCCGATGCCCCCCAGCAGCAGGTTGGGCGAGCCGCAGGCCGCGCAGTTTTCGATCACGCGCCGGAGAGCTTGGACGCCTTTTTCGACCGATTCCGCCACGGAGAAGTCCCCGTACACCGACAGCGCCTTCAGACCGCGCTTTTTCACTTCTTCCCCGATTTTCGCGGCCTCTTCCACCGGAGTTTCGGGGGTGATGATAACCCACGATTTCCCCTTGGCCGTCATGATGCCGGCATATTCGAATCCCGCCTCGGCGATCGCGTCCAGCGCCGTCAGGTAATCGTATTTATCCCAGGGCCGCGTGTAGCAGCCGATTGGATACGCATCCGCCGCCGCGTGGGCCGGGATCCGGATCAATCCCGCCAAGCCCAACGCCGCCGCGCCTTTGACAAAATCCCGCCGGGAAATCCCGTTATTTGCCATCATGGTTGATTCTCCCATTCGTCTGTCCATCCGTGATCGATTCATCATACGCCAAAATCATATTCCAATTGGCCGTTCCAAGGATATGGCAGTCCCCTTCCGCGCGCCCCCGGCCGGGGATGGCCGCACTCTATAGTCAATCCGCGTTCCATCTGCTATGGTTGTCCCTGGTTGACGATAGGCGGCAGGAAAATCCTATCATTCCAGGAGGCCAGCCATGCTTATGCGAATCGGTGTTGCCCTGGTGTTCGTGCTTGTGGGGACGATCGGGGATCTGGAATTCATCGCCGCCTCCGCGGATCTCGGCACGGGCCCGTATCTCTCCGGTCCCAATGTCAAGGACCGGCCCGGATGGAAGCCTGTCGCGTCCGCCATCCCGGACGCGGATGGATTCGTCTCGTTATTCGACGGGAAGACCTTCAACGGCTGGGAAGGCAACGCGGAAGTGTGGCGGATCGAAAACAGTTGCCTGGCCGGCGGCGGCCGGTCGAAATCCATCCCCGAAAGCGAGTATCTCTGCACCCGGATCGAATTCGCCGATTTCGAACTGCGCCTGCAATTCAAGGCCGTCCCCACCCAGGACGACGAAGCCAATGGCGGCATCCAGATCCGCAGCCGCCGGCTTCCGGAAAGTAAACAGGTGACCGGTTACCAGGCCGATCTGGGCGTGTTCAAAAATTTCCCGCCCGGGAAATTCTGGGGGTGCCTGTTCGACAATGCCCGGCGCGACCGGATTCTGGCCGGCGATCCCGCGGCCAATGAAAAATACGTCAAAAAGGGGGACTGGAACGACTACGTGATCCGCGGCGAGGGCCGGCGCGTTCAACTTTGGCTCAACGGCCAGCCCACCGCCGACTATACGGAGCCCGATGAAGCCCTTCCTCAGATTGGGATCATCGGTCTGCAATGCCACAGCGGCCCGCCTCAGGAAATGTGGTATAGAAATATCCGGATCAAGGAGATTCCGGAAAAGAAATAGGTTCTTACGGGAAGAGCGTACGTGATGGGGAATGGCGTTTCCCTCCCCACCATGATGCGGAAGGATATTAATTCGGGCGGACACCAAGGGCCGCCCTGTCAAATCACGATACTCGGGAGGTCTCTCATGCCGAAACTCACACGCCGGGATTGCCTGCGCGGCACGCTGATCGGCCTGGCCGGGGCGGGACTCGCGCCCCGCGGGACGCCGGCCGCCGCGGGAGAAACATCGGCGGCCGGAACCCCGTCCTCGGGTCAGGCCCTGGTGCAACTGGCGGAAATCTTGAACTCCGGCCAGAAAGAACGCATCCGCCTGGCCCGCCAGATCGGCATCAACCACGCCATCGTCAGCGTGGATTCCGCGCTCCGGCGGGTGGAGCGATCTCAATACGGCGAGACCCTGGCCAAAATCAAGGCGGAATTCGACGCGGAAAGCCTGGTCATCGCGGGCGTGGAAAGCCACCCTGTCCCCGCCGAGAAGATCAAACTGGGCCTGCCGGGCCGCGACGAGGAGATCGAGAACTACCTCGCCGCCATCGCCGCGTTGGCGGAAACCGGCATTCCCATGATCTGCTACAACTTCATGGCGGGACTGGGCTGGTACCGCACCAAGACCGATGTTCCCGGACGCGGCGGCGCGTTGACCAGCGAATTCGATTACGCCGAGGCTGAAAAACAAGGGCCGGCCCGGTGGGGCGAACTAAGCGAGGAAAAAATCTGGGACAACCTCGAGTATTTTCAAAAAGCGGTGATCCCCGCCGCCGAAAAAGCCGGGATCAAAATGGCGCTGCATCCGGACGATCCGCCCATCTCCCCCCTGCGCGGCATCGGCCGGATCCTGACCAGCGCGGCGAATTACCGCCGGGTGATGGAGATCGTGCCCAGCCCCATCAACGGCGTCACCTTCTGCCAGGCCAATTTCAAACTAATGGGCGAAGACATCGCCGCCCTCGCGCGGGAATGGGGCGCGCAAAAAAAGATCTTCTTCGTCCACTACCGCGACGTCGAGGGAACGCGCGAACATTTCCAGGAAACGTTTCACGATCAGGACCCGGCCCTCATGGTCGAAATGCTCAAAGCCTATGGCGAGTCCGGCTTCCAAGGCCCTATGCGTCCCGACCACGCCCCCACGCTGGAAGGCGAATCCAACGACCGGCCCGGTTACGCCATGCAAGGCAAGGTGTTGGCCATCGGCTACATGAAGGGAATCATGGACGCCCTGGGAATCCGGTACGCGTGAGGAGTGATTATCGGAGGATGGATTCGCGCCGGCGCGTAACCTATCATCATTCCCCCCGGTATATGGGACATGGTAATAGGCCTCGTAACGCAGGCGTCCCGCCTGCCAGATTGGTTCACCCTGTATAGCTTAATAAAAAAAACTCCGCGTCCTCTGCGTCTCGGCGGTGAATTGGATCTCTCCTCACCGGTCGCAATCGCCCAGCACCAGGTCGATCGTCCCGATGATCGCCACCACGTCGGCGATCATATGCCCCCGGCACATCTCGGGCAGCGCCGACAAGTTCACGAAGGACGGCGAGCGGATGCGCATCCGCTTGGGGTACGCCGAGCCGTCGCCCACCACGTAAAATCCCAATTCGCCCTTCGGCGCCTCCACCGCCATGTACACCTCGCCCGCCGGGGCCTTCACCCCTTCCGAGGCCAGCAGGAAATGGTGGATCAACGCTTCCATCGAGGTCTTGATCGTCGATCGCTCGGGAAACGAAATTTTGTTGTCATCCACCTTGATGGGCCCGTCCGGCAGGTCCCGCAGCGCCTGCTGGATGATCCGCCGCGCCTGCCGCATCTCTTCCATGCGCACCCGGTAACGGTCGTAGGTGTCCCCCTTCTCTCCCAGCGGGACATCGAAATCCAGCCGGTCGTACACCAGGTAGGGATTATCCCGCCGCAGGTCCACATCCACCCCGCTGCCCCGCAAACATGGCCCCGTGAGGCCGTATTCGACGGCCCGTTCCGCCGAGATCACCCCGATGCCTTCCGTGCGCATGCGCCAGATGGGATTCTCGGTCAGCAGGGTTTCGTATTCGCCGATCTTCCGGCCGAAATCGTCCAGGAAATCCTGCACCCGTTTGACGAAGTACGGAGGCACATCCACCGACACGCCCCCCACGCGCATGTACGACACCGTGAAGCGCGCGCCGCAAATGTCCTCGAAAATGTCGTAGATCGTCTCCCGCTCCCGGAACGTGTACAAGAACACCGACATCGCCCCGATGTCCAAGGCGCAGGTTCCCAGCCACAACAAGTGTGAGGATATCCGCGCCAGCTCGCACAAAATCACCCGCAAGTACTGGGCGCGGAGCGGCGCTTCGATCCCGATCAGCTTCTCCACCGCCAGGCATACCGCCGTGTTGTTCGACATCGGCGAAAGATAATCCAGCCGGTCCGTGAACGGAATAAAGCGGTGATACCCCTTCTCCTCGGCCAGTTTCTCCATCCCCCGGTGCAAATAGCCGAGATCGGGGATCACGTTGACGATCTCTTCCCCATCCAACTCCAGCACCAGCCGCAAAACCCCGTGCGTGCTGGGATGCTGCGGGCCCATGTTCAGGATCATGTGCTCGGAATGGCTGTCCTTAAGCGCCTCGGTAAGCCGGGTATCCGCCTCAAACTCCAACTTATAGGTCATATGTCAGCATCCTTGGTCGACAAATCGTGCGGTTGTTGTCCGTCATCGGTGATTGCCCGCCTGCTTCTACACCTTTGAATTGTTTATGATTCATCCGGAAAATTCGTGCTTTTTTCAGGAGGTGGATCGTTATTCAAACGATCCGGCCGTCAATTCACCTGATTCCCTCTCCCTCTGGGAGAGGGCCAGGGTGAGGGAGGGCCTTTTCACCACCACCTTATTTGTCTTGATGATCTCACGCCCTACTCATCCGCCAATTGCTTGCCGATATATTCATACACTTCCTGGTCGTTGACCGGATAATCCTTGCGCAGGGGATGCCCCTCCCAATCCGCCGGCATCAGAATCCGCCGCAGATCGGGATGGCCCTTGAACACGATGCCGAACAGGTCATAACACTCGCGCTCATGCCAGTTGGCCCCGCACCAGACCGGCGTCACCGAGTCGATCTCCGGACGGTTCTCCCACACCGGCGCTTTCAACCGCAAGCGCTTCTTGGTCTTCGTGGAAAAGAGGTGATACACCACGTGAAAACGCGGCTCGACGTCCTGCATTTCCCGCAAGTGGTCCACCGCCGTCAAGTCCGAAATCATGTCGAAGCGATGATCCGGATGGTCCCGCAGCGCTTGGCAGACTTGAGTTACGTACTCCGGCTTGATGTACAATGTCAACTCGCCCCGGAACTCCACGGCTTTCTCCACCGCCGCGTCATAAATCCCGGGCAACGCCGCCTGCAAGGTTTCAACCGGATCGGATACTGATGGGAAGGTCATGGATTCTCCTTAAAAAGCGATTGGATTGTTCCTTTGGAAAAGAAGGTTCATCCGGCAAGTGCGTACTTTCTCTCCGAAAACGCGGCCCGTTCTCAATCAGACTGGTTCGGGAGATCAATCCCAAATTCCCT
>JBHGBC010000158.1:0-14465 GCA_041946805.1 bacterium | reverse complement strand
ATCGAGTTGCTGATCGTCGTCGCCATCATCGGCGTCCTGGCGGCGATCGCGGTCCCCAATTTCTTGAACGCCCAGATGCGGGCGAAGATCGCGGGGGCGGAATCGGACATGCGGAACATCGACACCGCCCTGGAGATGTACCACATGGACCACGGCAAATATCCGCAGTGGAAAGACACCAGCGGCGTGAACAAGAATCCGGTCAACCGCCGCCTGATCGGCCTGACCACGCCGGTTTCGTATATGTCCACGGTGCCCCAGGATCCGTTCGTGTACGGCGTTCCGGGCGCGCGGTTGGACAACACCCAGCACGAAGCGTATGTGACCTACGACTACGTGGAAGCCTGGAGCACGATCAACTGGGGCAAGGAAGCGATGCTGAACCTGTCGTACCGGTGCTCGGAATGGCGGATCAACAGTTACGGCCCGGATTATTACAACCACACGGGGGTGCTGCGGTATGACATCACCAACGGCCTGCGGAGTTTGGGCGACCTGATCCGCACCGGCCCCCGGGCCTCGTATCCGTGCGACGACAGCCTGGTGGGGAGCTAAGGGGGGCGGCCGATAGCTTCGAATATCATTCCCGCGAAATCGGGTATCCAGTGATGAAAATAGGTAACTGCTTACCTGATTGCAGAATATCATGAATGTATTGCCTCCTTACTGATCTTCCCTCACCCTAACCCTCTCCCCGAGGGAGAGGGGATTCATTACTATGGTTTTATCCCTCCCAGGGCTTACGCCCTGGGCTAGGCTTATGCCGCGCCGTTGGCGCTCAAAAAAAACAGGTCTGCATTGGGGTTGCAAAATCTCCGCCGAACCTAATCATAAATAGTCAAAATAAAAGCAGGGGCGAACTGCAACGTGCCCCTGCACATTTTCAGGATGTATATCGCGGGGCGGTGAATTTTGAAACTTCCGCCCGAATGGTTTTTAGAAATTCATGATCTCGTGTTCTTTTTCCTTGATGATCCCGTCGATTTTTTCGGTGTACTTATCGGTGAGTTCCTGGACTTCCTCCTGCAGATGCTTGGAGACGTCCTCGGGGACCCCGCCTTCCTTTTCCGCTTTTTTGAGGGATTCGATGCTTTCCCGGCGGCGCAGGCGAATGCGGACTTTTCCTTCCTCGCCGATTTTCTTGGCGATCTTGACCAGGTCCCGCCGCCGTTCCTCGGTCAGGGGAGGGATGGGCAGGCGGATGAGTTTTCCGTCGCTGTTGGGGGAGATGCCCAGTTCGGATTTTTGGATGGCTTTCTCGATGTCGGGCAGTATGGTCTTGTCCCAGGGCTGGATGACGATCAGGCGCGCTTCGGGCACGCTGATGTTCGCCAGCTGTTTGAGGGGGGTTTTGGTCCCGTAGGCTTCCACCGGAATGCCATCCACGAGGGCGGGCGTGGCGCGGCCGGTGCGCAGTTGCGCCAATTCGCGCCGGATGGCCTCCACGGCTTCATCCATCTCCAGTTCGGCTTCTTCCAAGAATTCATCTTGTAGCATCATTTCACCATGCTTTTGCTGGCGTCGCGCACCACGGTGCCGATCGGTTCCCCGATCAGCGCCTTGGTGATGGCGCCCGGCTGATTCATGTTGAACACGACAATCGGCAGGTGGTTTTCCTCGCACAGGGTGATGGCCGTCGAATCCATGACGCGCAGTCCCTGGTGCAGGACATCCTTGTAGGTCAGTTCGCCGTAGAGCTGAGCGGTAGGATCGATTACCGGATCCGCCGAGTAGACGCCGTCCACCTTGGTGGCTTTGTACAAGACGTCGGCTTCGATCTCGATGGCCCGCAGGGCGGCGGCGGTGTCGGTGGTGAAGAAGGGATTGCCCGTTCCCCCGGCGAAAATCACCACCCGCCCTTTTTCGATATGGCGCACGGCGCGCCGGCGGATATAGGGTTCGGCGATTTGTTCCATGTGGATGGCGCTTTGGACCCGGGTGAAGATGCCGATGCGTTCCAGCGCGCCCTGGAACGCCAGGGCATTGAGCACGGTGGCGAGCATCCCCATGTAGTGGGCGGTCGGCTCCTCGATGTACGACACGACCGCCGAGCCGCCCCGCCAGATATTGCCGCCCCCCACGACGATGGCCAGCTGGACGTTGTGTTTCAGGGCGGCGGCGATCTCGTGCGAGACTTTTTCCAAGGTGGGGAAATGAATGCCGTGACCCTGTTCGCCGGCAAGGGCCTCACCACTGATTTTCAGGAGCACCCGGCGCATGATCAAATCTATCCTCCCGGTTTCGATTCCTTCCCCAGGCCCTGCTGGCGCTTACAAACGGATCGTGGCGGCGCGTTTCACTTTCCGGGTTTGGAATCCAGTTCCTCACCCAGTTGATACCGGCTAAACCGGCGGATCACGATGTTTTCTCCGATCTTGCCGATAGTCTCCTTGAGATAATCCTCCACCGTGATGTTCATGTCCTTGATGAAGGGTTGTTCCAAGAGGCAGACTTGCGAATAGTACTTTTCGATCCGCCCTTCCACGATCTTATCCCACACTTGTTCCGGCTTGCCCGATTCCCGCGCCTGGTTGCGGAACACGTCCCGCTCGGCTTCGACCAGTTGAACCGGGACCTCCTCCCGGGTCACGCAGAGGGGAGAGGAGGCGGCGATGTGCATCGCGATGTCCTTGGCGAAGCCTTGGAACAGTTCGTTGCGGGCGACGAAGTCGGTTTCGCAGTTGATCTCCACCAGGACTCCGATTTTGTTGCCCGGATGGATGTACGACAAGACCACGCCTTCCTTGGTGGCCCGTCCGGCCCGTTTGGAGGCGTCGGCGATGCCTTTTTCCCGGAGATATTTGATGGCTTTCTCCAGGTCTCCATTGCTTTCGTTCAACGCCTTTTTGCAGTCCATCATGCCGGCGCCGGTTTTGTCACGCAGTTCCTTCACTTGCGAGGCGGATATGGTTGCCATGCTTCCTTGTCCTTCTCATCCGAAATGAATCTAGGTGATTCGTGGGGGTGCTCGAGCCGGTCAATCGTCCAAATCGTCGTCCTCGTCATCCTCGTCCGGAAGGGCGGGACGGGATTTTTTGGCGGGAGCGGCGGCCGGCGTGCGGGAGCGGGCGGCGAGGGCCGGCGTTTTTTCTTCCACTTCCTCCGCATCCATTTTCGCGGCCTTGGCCCGTTCCTCATCGTCTTCGTCCTCGCCCAGGGCGATTTCGGCGCCTTCGCTGGCGGCCATCTTGCCTTCGAGGATCGAATCCGCGATGCGCGCGGTCACCAGCCGCACGGCCCGGATGGCGTCGTCGTTGCCGGGAATGACATAGTCGATATCGTCCGGATCGCAGTTGGTGTCGACGATGGCGATCACGGGAATCTCCAAGCGGCGGGCTTCCAGCACGGCGATGCGGTCCTTGCGGGTGTCCGTGACGAAGAGGGCGGAGGGCAGTTCATCCATTTCGCGGATGCCGGTGAGGTTTTTTTCGAGTTTGTCCAGATCCTTGCTCATCATCATCCGTTCTTTTTTATTGCGGCGCTGGCTGAGGGATTCATCGCTCAGTTGATACTCATATTCCTTCATTTTCAGAATGCTTTTGCGGATGGTGTTGTAGTTGGTCAGCATCCCGCCCAGCCACCGGTTGTTGACATAGTACATGCCGCACCGTTTCGCTTCTTCCTTGACGGTGTCTTGGGCTTGTTTTTTGGTTCCCACGAACAAAACGGTTCCGCCGGACACGGTGATTTCCCGGGCGAACCGGCACGCTTCCTTCAATAAACGCACGGTCTTTTTCAGGTCGATAATATAAATGCCGTTGCGCTGTCCAAAGATATATTTGGACATTTTCGGATTCCAGCGGCGCGTCTGATGGCCGAAATGGACTCCGGATTCCAGGAGTTGTTTCATGCTCACAGTCGTCACGTGAATGACTCCTTCGATACCGCGAACGCGGTAAGATGTTGTTGATAAGGATGTTAAGGAAAGAAACACCAAAACCACCGCCTTTTATTTTTAGCATACGGCCCTGTTTTTTCAAGGCGGACAGAGTTTCAACTCCTTCTTTCCTCCCACCGCCCGGCAAAATCGTCCTCGTTCTTTCGAAAAAACCGTGAATGCCCGCGGAGTCATTCCATGGCCAGTCCTATCCCTTCGATTCCGGTCTTGGCCCACAAGAATCCAATCCTCTCCATGATTCCCGCCTATTGATTCTCTTCCAACAGGAGGGGATATGGGGACTGATCTGTCAGATCCGCCGGCCCGGGACCGGCCGTCTCTCTGGAAAACCAAAAAGTGAATAAAATTATAATGTTTTATTACATTTTTTATTGAAAATGAAGCGAATAGTATAAATAAACTATTGACAATATGTATTTATTAGATGAAAATGTAGAGGATCGAGGAATTGATCTTGGTTTTTTCCCGCCAAGGGATGCCCAGGGGAAGGGCGGCAACACGGTATCCAACCACACTAGGGAGGTCCGTCTGATGAAGGGGGTATGCTGGGGTAATGGTTCGTCATACTTGATTCGTTGCACATGGATTTTCATTTTTTGGGGAACAATCATTTGGGGATTATCTCTGGACGCGCGGGGAGAAGAGGGCGGACCGGCGCCGGCGGATTCGGGGATGAATACCTCATCCATGCCGGTGGACGTTCCCCCGATGGACTCGTCCGAAGCGTCCGGCGTGATCGAGCCGGGCGACAATCCCATGCGGACGGTCCGGATTTTTGTCAACTTCAAGCAACGTCCCGGATTCGGGGAGCAAGCCCTGGTCCGTATGGCGGGAGGCCAAATCCGCCATGCGTACAAGTATATCTCGACGCTTTCCGCCGAAGTTCCTCTGGCCGCGATCGGACAACTGAAAACCCTGGCCGTCGTGGACACTATTGAATATGTGCCCGAAGTGTTCGCCGTGGACACCGAGCTGGATAACGCCTGGGGAGTCAAGCGGACCGGCGCGGGAGTGGTCCACCCGGTGAACCGGGGAACGGGAATCCGAGTAGCGGTAATCGACACCGGCATCGATGCCACGCATCCCGACCTGGCCGCCAATGTGAAAGGCGGCTGGGATTTTGTGAATAACGACAATAACGCCATGGATGATCATGGCCATGGGACCCATGTCAGCGGGATCATCGGCGCGGTGGATGACAATCTGGGCGTGGTCGGCATGGCCCCGGAAGCGTCATTGTACGGATTGAAAGTCCTGGATGCGAACGGTTCCGGTTACGCCGATGATGTGGCCCGGGCGTTGGAGTGGTGCATCACGAATCAAATGCAAGCCGTGAACATGAGCCTGTCCGGGGGATCCAGTTCCACGCTTGAAAGCGTATGCGCCAAGGCCGCCCAGGCGGGAATCATCCTGGTGGCGGCGGCGGGCAATTCCGGCAATTCCACCGGCACGGGCGACAGCGTGGGCTACCCCGCGAAATACGGCACGGTGATCGCGGTGGCCGCCACGGACCGGAACGATCTCCGCGCGTCCTTCTCGAGCACGGGGCCCGCGGTGGAAATCGCCGCGCCGGGGGTGTCGGTTTATTCCACCTATCCGGGAGGCCGTTATGCCTCGATGAGCGGCACATCAATGGCCTGCCCGCATGTGGCGGGAACCGTGGCGCTGATTCTCGGCGCGGGGGTACCGGCGGCCAATGTCCGGTTCGTGCTGCAAAGTACGGCGGATGATCTGGGAACCGCCGGCCGGGATGAATGGTATGGTTATGGCCTGGTGGATACCGATGAAGCCGCCCAAGCGGCGCCGCCGGTGACGAACAATCCGCCGGTGGTGACGATCGTGTCTCCGGACAACAACGCGCAGTTTGATTTCGGAGCAACGATTTCCCTTGAGGGAAGCGCGGTGGACACGGAAGATGGGGTAATTTCCGGGAATTTGACCTGGTCTTCCACCTTGGATGGAAACCTGGGTACGGGAAGCTCGTTCACGAGAACATTGAGTGAAGGCACGCATACCCTTACCGCGCAAGTGACCGATTCCGGGGGAAAAACAGGTTCCCAAACCATCACGGTGGTGGTTCAGGCGGCTCCCGCGGTCCCGAACGATCCGCCGGAGGTGACAATTCTCTCTCCCACCGAGGGTGCGGTGTTTGATTTTGGAACCGCGATCTCATTCAATGGCAGCGCGGCGGACCTGGAGGATGGGGAAATCACAAATTCCCTGTCCTGGTCCTCATCGCTTGATGGCCTATTGGGCATGGGCGGTTCCTTCGTGAAAACGTTGAATTCCGGAATTCATCGGATCACCGCTCAAGTCACAGATTCGGGAGGCAACACTGGTAAGCAAGAGTTCATTGTGACGGTCAAACCCAAGCCTTTGATCCCCACGACATTGACCGTCAGCACGAACAAGCCCGCCTACGCCAATTCGGAGACGGTCACGATAACGATCACCCTGGTGGATGAAAACAATAAACCCGTGGCCGGAGCGAGCGTCCGGTCGGTCATCACCACCGCCAAGTTGAAGAAATACACCAAGAGCGGAACCACGAACTCGAACGGCCGTTACTCGTATACATATCGCACATCCACCAAGAAAGACGGCTCCGGGCAGTATAAGATCGATGTTACGGCCAGCAAAACCGGCTATGAAGCCGGATCCGGTTCCACGAGCTTTGAGGTGAAATAAGTCATTCGGATACATCCAGCACGCCGAGGATTTCGCAATTCTCGCCGCTGATCCAAATTTGATCTTGGGCCTGGATAGCCAGGGGAGCGCCTTGGTAGGGAACCACCCGCCGGCGCTCCCCGAGGATTTCCAATTCGCCATGTTGGTCCGGTTCCGGTTTAGGCGGTCCCGGTTGAATCTGAAAATAAACCGCGTTCGGTCCGCACCCGCAATTTTTACCGTAACAGACGGGATTCATGATCCGTCCCAGCACCACGCAATCCTTCCCGGATAGATGCAGGCCGCCCTGGGCATAGACCACCACGGGCGCGCCAGGATAGCCGGCCAATTGAAGGGTCCGTTCCCCCAGTTGCAAGATACCAGCGAAATAGGGTGTGTTCATATCCAATCACCCGTGCAACAGAAATTGCAATTGCATGCGCGTGTATTTGAGGCGGTTGCGGATGACCTTGGCGATCATTTCCATGAACACCGCCTTGAGGGCGGGATCCCGGGCCAGCAGATCCAGGAGCGCCTCGTGCGGCAGCGCGATCAGCTCGACCGGGTCCAGGCAATACGAGGAGGCAGTGATCTGGTAGGGGGCCACGGCCGCCGACCAGCCGAAGAGGTCGCCCGGCTTGATCACGTAGATGGCCACACGCCGGTCGGGAGGCAGTTTAATGACGATCGATACGTTGCCTTTGTGGACGAGGTAGACCGCCCGGGCCCGGTTGTTTTCCTGTTCAACGCAGGAATCCTTTTCGTATGTTTCCAACCGGGCGATGGAGGCGATTCGGGCCACCTGGTCATCCGTGAACGCTTGCAGTATATCCATGCCCCGCAAAATTTCGACCAGGTCCATCGCCGGATACGCTCCCTTCGTGTGGATCATGGAATTCACGGATGAATTCGGACTCAAACGATCTAACCCAGAGTAAGGCAAATTATCATTGTATCGGGGACGAATCAACCGTGCCCCGCGTCCGTTCGCCGTGCTTGTCCGTCCGGACGGGAGTTCGTATCATGAGAAGACACCCAGTGGAGGCAGACCATGAAGTTGGATCGTGACAAGCTCTATCCTTGGCTGGCCATGTTGCGCGCCAAACACATGGGCAGTTCGCGGGCCATCAAGTTGGAAAAGCATTTCGGTTCCATCCGCGCCGCCCTGGAGGCGTCCGCGGCCGCGATCGCCGCCGTGCCCGGTTTCCGCGAGGAAATCGGACTGGCCATCCGCCAGGCGGCCCAGGGGGAATTCGACCGCGAAATCGACAAGGAGCTGACCTGGGCCGAACGCGAGGGCGTCTCCATCCTCTTGTATTCCGATCCCGAATATCCCCACCCGTTGCGCCACATTCCCGCGACTCCGGCCCTGCTGTATGTAAAAGGAAAGCTGCTGCCCCAGGATATTCTGGCCTTCGGTATCGTCGGATCGCGTCACGCCACCGATGGCGGCCGCCGCATGGCGGGCAAGATCGCCTGCGAACTGGCCGAGGCCGGCCTCACCATCGTCAGCGGCCTGGCCTGGGGCATCGACGCCTCCGCCCACAAGGGCGCCTTGCGCGCCAAGGAGGGACGGACCCTGGCGGTGATGGGAAACGGACTGAAATTCGTCTATCCCCGCGAACATACACTGCTGGCCGAGCAGATCGTGAACCGGGGCGCGTTGATCTCCGAATTGTTTTACGATGTCGCGCCCCAGGGACGCAATTTCCCGCCGCGCAACCGCATCATCAGCGGCCTGTCGTTGGGGGTGCTGGTGGCCGAGGCCCCCGAGCGCAGCGGGGCGTTGATCACCGCCGACTATGCCCTCGAACAAGGCAAGGAAATCTTCGCCCTGCCCGGCGACGTGGAGCGGGGCATCTCCATCGGCACCAACAAACTGATTCAGGAATCGCGGGCCACGCTGGTCACCTCGGCCACGGATATTCTGCGCGAACTGGCCGACAAAATCATCTTCTACAACAACGAACTGCAAGGAAAAATCCCCCGCGTGGATCTCGGGCCGGAAATATGGGAAGCCGCGCGCGAAAAGAGATCCCGCGAGGCCGCCCCGCTCCGTCCCGCCGCTTCGTCCCATGGGATGGAGGGTACGCCGGGAGAATCCAAGCCCGCGAAACCGGCCGGGCTTTCCCCCGCGCCCCAAAAGCCGGCCGCCCCGCCACCGCCCGCGGCGTCGCTCGACGGGGATGAGCAGGCTATCTTCTCTGCCTTGACCATTGAGGCGCGGCATATCGACGATATATGCCGGGAACTCAACTGGCCGGCGGCCCGCGTCTCTTCCGCGCTGGGGCTTTTGGAATTAAAAGGATTGATCGAACGCCGGTCCGGCATGCGTTTCAAGCGAATGGATGAATAAGGAGGAAGACAGTTGACCGAAGCCCCGAATGAACCTCAAACCTCAAAGACCTTCATGGAACGCCTGGAAGACGTGCTCGACGCCAAGGGCCTGCGCACCTTCGATCCGCCCCTGACCCTCGATTACCGCTTCGGCTCGATCCCCGCCGAAATCGGCGTGTTCCGCTGTTTCGTCAACGAGGCGGATGTCATGCAGGCGCCCAGTTATCTGGAGATCAAGGGCGACCATGTGTATTTCGTGGCGTTGGATTATCCCGGGCTGGAGGAGTTTCTGCGGACCGTGCGTGAAACCGGGACGCGCTGCTTCAAGACCCTGGGGCGCATGCACACCGCTTATTTCATACTGGCCTTGGAACACAGCCTGCCTCCCCAGGAACACGCCGCCCTGATCGAGTTCTTTACCGAATACCGCAACACTCTGCCCAACGGCTCCTACCATATATTGAAGATCTGGGACGAAGCCGCGTTGCGGGAGGAGGAGAAGCGGATTCAAGCCGGATGGGGGAAGGCAGAATAAATGAGGAGCGGTAATAGGCTGATCATGAAAAAGTAATCCGGGCGGACACCCCGATCCTTCCCTACAATATTCATCACCCTGACTCACTCCCAGAGAGAGAGGGGGAGGGGCGTGGATTTCTCCGGCCTGTCCGTTCGTTATCATTCATGCCTTATTGAGCAAGGCACGCAGCGGCTTGATCAATCCATCCTGCAATCCCTCATCATGGAAATAATTCAAATCCATGAATAGAACTGACAAAATTGTAAGTCTGCACTAACCTATAAGGGAGCAAGATGAGAGTTATTAAGTAAAATATATTATTGACATAATTACTGAATTATCGAACGGATTTTTCCGCAACCTGGTTGCGCATCCTGTTTGGCAGGTCGAATCCATGGACTATTCCACTTCTCTTTCCCGCCGGAAATTCTTGAAGACCACCGCCGCGTTGGGCGCGGCCGTGATGAGTGCCCGCCCGGCCCGCGCGGTGCAGCCCCTCCAGTTTCAAACCTATCCCAAGGTGGGCATCGAACGGTGCCGCCGGTATGATTACGAGATGGTGCGGGCCACGCTCGCCAAATTGTTGGATGGCATTGGGGACATTCCCGCGCTGGTCAACGGCAAAACCGTGACCATCAAGGTCAATCTGACCTCGTACATGGCGGAGGGGGTCTATACGCTGAGTTCCGTGGAAACCGTGCACACCCACCCGGTGGTGGTGCTGGCCGCGTGCTCGCTGTTCCAGGAATACGGAGCGCGCCGGATGATCATCTGCGAGAGTTTCCCCTCCAATGACGAGACTCTCCAGGCATTCAACAACCACAAGTACGATGTGGATCTCTTCCAATCCCAGATTCAAAACCTGGAGTGGGAAAACACCCGCAACCTGGGGACCGGTACGAAATATGGCACTTTGTCCGTGGGGGAGGGGGCGTATCTCTTCAATTCGTTCAATTTCAATCACCGGTATACCGATACGGACGTGATGGTTTCGATCGCCAAGATGAAGAACCATGACATCGCCGGCATCACCCTGTCGATGAAAAACTTGTTCGGCATCACGCCCAACTCCCTTTACGCCGATCCGGGAAACGAAAGGGCCACGAAAGTCCGGACTCTCTTGCATGACGGGAATATCCGCCCCGCGGCGGACGGAGAAATCCAGCCGGTCACCTCGCATGATCCTGGTTTCCGCGTGCCCCGCATCGTCACCGATATCTGCCGGGCGCGGCCCATCGATCTCGCGATCATCGACGCCATCGTCACCATGACCGGGGGAGAGGGGGGGTGGAACGGCCTGCAGACGGGCATCGCGGTTCCCAACCTGCTGATCGCCGGGACGAATTGCGTCAGCACGGATGCGGTGACCGCCTCGGTGATGGGATATGATCCCCACGCCGCCGACCGGACCAAACCCTTCTACAATTGCTCCAATATCCTGCGGCTGGCGGCGGACCGGAACCTGGGAACCAACAATCTGGACCAGATCGAAGTGATCGGTTTGAGCATCGATGACGCCCGGTATTTCATCCAGCCGGGATTGGACCGCGGCTGATACGCGCCTTGGGAGAATCAAAATGAGCAATCGCAACGTGTTATACATCATCGCGGGGGCCCTCCTTGTGGTCTCCTCCGCTTGGCCGGGGGATCCGGTTCCGGCGTTTCACTATGACAACCAGCGGACGGGGCTCACCACCGCGGCCGGGCCCGATGCGCCCGAAGTGTTTTGGACATTCAAGGCCAAGTCGTCTCTCACCGCGTCCCCGGTAATTGGCGAAGACGGCTCGATTTATGTCGCCTCCACCGATGGCGTGCTATACGCCCTGGGGCCGGATGGGCAAGCCCAATGGACGTATACGGCCCAGGAATCCATTTACGGCACGCCCGCCATCGGGCCCGGCGGCGCGGTTTATTTTGCGGATCTGTCGGGACACTATTACGCCGTGGGCGCGGACGGGGCACTGAAATGGGTATTTCCCGTCCCCACGGGCAATGACCGCCGGATTCTCGGCGCGCCGCTGGTCATGCCGGACGGGCTGTCCTTCTTGGGATCGTGGAACAATGGTTTCTATTGCATCGAACCGGCGGGCACGATGCGCTGGCAAGCCAAAGTCAACGGCTTGGTCTCCTCCGCCCCGGCCGCGGACGGGGAAGGCAGCATCTATCTCGCCACCCAGGCTTCCTCGTTTCAAAATTTCTTGGCCGTGCATAAATTCAGTCTCAATTCTTCCAAGCCAGTGTGGACATACACGGACAGCCAGCGGCTCGGCTCGCACCGGATCATTTCCTCGCCCGCCATCGATACATCCCGCCAACGGTTGTACGTGGGGATTTGCGCGTCCGCCAATGGTTCGTTGATCGCGGTGAACCTGGCGGACGGAGTACGCGCCTGGTACACCCGCTTGCCCAAGGGAATCATTGCCTCCCCGGCCGTGGGAACGGACGGCACGGTGTATACCGGCTGCCTGGACGGCTCGCTGTACGCGGTCAATCCGGATGACGGTAATCCAAAATGGTCGTTCCGCGCGGAGGGGTATTTCGTTTTCGGTTCTCCCAGCGTGGATGGCAAGGGAACGGTCTACTTCGGCGATAGTGATGGAACATTGTACGCGCTTTCCAGCGAGGGGAAGGAACTCTGGCGGTTTGCCACGAATTCCAACATCGAGTCCGCGCCGGTGGTGGGTCCGGACGGGACGTTGTATGTGTCCTCCGATGACAGCACGCTCTACGCGCTGAGGAATCCCACGGCGGTGCGGGATTGGATGAGGCAGTAAGCTCCCGCCGGTTGTTTCCCAGTAAGTGGTGGATCAACCGGCGCGGGTTTCCAGGCGTGAAAAACACCCCTTTTCCCTGGCCAATAACGGGGCGGGCGAGTCAGCCCGCCCCGGCCTCATTATTCACCCGAACCTACTCTTCGAGGGGGAGGGGAATGGGCGAAGATCTCTCCGATGCATTCGATGGAATACCGTTCGAGTTCCCTGGGGGAATACCCTATCGCCGAAGGAACCGAAAAATTGATTATTTGGCGCGTATGACGTATATTCTGCTGGATTGACACTTCATCTCAGGTGAACAACATGATGTCATTTTCCTTCTTCCGCCGTTCACTTTTCCTTCGCTTGGTATTGATACTGGGCGTTATCGCGCTGATCGGAATTGACCTGGCCTCCACCCTCCAGGCTCCCTCCCGGATCGAGGCCATTCCAGTTTCCCAACTGAAGAGCGACGGCTTGCCGCCGGACTATTCGACCCAGGTGGCGCTGGTCCGTTCGGATGACAGCGCGTTGGCCTCCCCGGTTTCCTTGACCACACCATTGTCCGGCGAACAAATCCTGGCGATGGTGTATCGCGTATTGGACTTGGAGGGAGGACTCAAAGAACGCTTGTTTGGCGGCGCGAAGGTCGTGATCAAGCCCAACGTCGTGGAAGCCGTGGATGTAGAAAACGGCGCGAACACCGATCCGCGCGTGGTGGAGGGGCTGATCCGTTGGATGGTAACCCAAGGGCCGGGCAATCTCAGCATCACCGTGGCCGAGGCGGCCGGCGCCTGGCTGGCCCCGGAAATGCACGATACGCCGTACAACTATGGAGGCGCGCCGTTGGCCGACGGCTTTGAAACGGCGGGATACCGGGACATGCAGAAACGCCTGGCCGCCGATGGGATTCAAATCACCCTGCTCGACGCCAACTTCGGTTCGTACGCCGATCCCTTGAGCTGCATCCGCCTGGAACCGGTTCCCGCGAAGATCGACTTTCCCTTCTTTCCCGCGTATTGGATTCACGAGTCCATTCTGGACGCGGACGTGCTGATCAACGTGCCGGTCATGAAGATCCATACCCCGCAAATCACCCTCTGCGTGAAAAACACGGTCGGCGTCGCGGCCGGGGCTAAATATGGAGTCTACAAGGGCCGGGGTGGACCAAATCCCGGCGATCCGGCCTTGCATCGGGGTTGGCCGGACTCCAATTCGGTGGAACGCGAGATCGTCGATCTGGCCGCCATCGCCCCTTCCGATTACTGCCTGGTGGACGCGCTGGTCGGCAAGGAACGCGGCAATACCTCCAACAATCCCGCGGTGCGCCGGAATATGCTGATCGCGGGGGTGGACATGGTGGCCGTGGACACGGTGTGCGCGCGGCTGATGGGCCTCAATCCCGATGACGTCCCCCATCTATACAGCGCGGCCCGCGAAGGCTTGGGCGCCATGAATCCGGCTCAAATCCAGGTCGTGGGCGAGCATTCCGTGGACGAGTCGGTGTATTATTTCGAACGCTCCCCGGAAAGTACGCGGCGCGGCCGGAGACGGTCCGGCATGGACAACCGGGGGCATTTCGGCATGAACAACCGGATTTGGTTGCTGAACCGGTTTGAGGGGGCCAGTCTGGAAACGTCCTATCTCGGCGTTCCGGACGCGCAGGCCGTGGCCACGCCGGGCGCGAACGGCTGGACGGAACCGATTTGTTTTTCCGATGACAAGATCGACTTGGAAGCCCACTATGGATCCTCGGATGGGAACGTCTTTTACGCCTTTAGTTGGGTGACGATTCCCGAAGACCAGGATGCCGAGCTCTGGATCACTCACGATGAAGCCTGCTCGGCCTGGCTGGGGGGTGAATTGATTTACAATGCCACAAATACGTACCAGCCGATCACGATGCCGGGCCATTCCGCCAAGACCATTCATCTCCGGCCGGGCGTTCATCCTCTTTTGGTTAAACTGTTGGATCAAACCAATACCGCCATATTCGTCATGAATATTTGCCGCATCCTCCCTTCCACGCTGCTCCCAGGCCAAGCGGCATTCACGGACCTGACAGTGCCGGCCAATTACAAGCGTTACGAGGGCACGCGCGTGCCCGGCTTGAAATTCATCCCTATCTACCATTCCGACAAGAAATGAGTGGTAGATTTCAACTGCGGCGGTAAATCCGATATATTCTGAGGGATTTGGCTACTATTCAAAATGGTTCATCCAGGAAGTGCGTACCTAATGAGGTAAAATCAATTCCATTCACGCCGGGATGAGGGCGGACACCAAGGTCCGT
>JBHGBC010000157.1:0-14567 GCA_041946805.1 bacterium | reverse complement strand
GGACGTTCAACGAGGTGGTGCTGACCTACGATAAAACAACATCGATAGCGAATTGGGAAATATTTTAGTTGGCTTTTGAATTTCCAGAGCAAGAAATAGATAATGTAAGGGAGCTGAACAATGAGTAAACATATACGATCGATTACTTTCATTTTTGCTATTTCTGTAGCGATATTCGCGCACGGGGGAATGGCAACGGCGCAACCGCTCGAACTGCCCCTGCGTGGAGATTCCGGAGAGATCATTCTTAGATTGAATTCTAATGAGGACAATAAAAACAGATATCTGCGTTCCGCGGCCTTTTCTCCCGATGGAACGAGGGTGTGCAATGTTGGATATACAGGGCCATGGATAGTGGAGAATGGTGAGCGTGTTCGAAGATTTGCTGGTGTGGTTGAGTTATGGAGCGCAGAGACAGGTGCAATGATCCAAAGTTTGGATGGACATATCGATATAGTCAATTCCGTCGCCTTTTCGCCGGATGGGACAATGGTTCTAACAGGTAGCGATGATGCAACGGCGATTTTGTGGAATATGGAGAGTGGAGCGATTATTCATACCTTTTATCATCCCGGTAAGGTGAATTCCGTGGCGTTTTCACCGGACGGAAGCATGGTGTTGACGGGAGGCGGGGGTTTGAGTGAGCCAGGTACGGCGACGTTGTGGGATGCAAATACGGGCCTGGAGATTCGTACATTCACCGGGCTCACGAGTTGGGTGTGGTCCGTGGCATTTTCGCCGGATGGAACGAAAGCCATGACAGGCAGCTGGGATGGCGCGAAGTTGTGGGATGTGGAAACTGGGGCGGAAATTCAGTCATTCAACGATGCCGCCTCCCATGTGGATTTTTACGATGCCGCCTCCTCTGTGGCATTTTCGCCGGATGGAAAGCAAGTCGTAACAGGCGGGATCTACAATTCTATCGCGATCCTGTGGGATTTGGAGAGTGGGACAGAGATCCGGAAATTTCGTCATAATCTTTATGACATTACTTCGTTACCAGTAGCGTTTTCGCCGGACGGGCTGTTTGTTTTGACGGGTTCGGGGGAATCCGGTTGGGGTGTCGACACTGATAACACGGCGAAGTTGTGGGATGCGGAGAGTGGTCAGGAGATACAAACTTTTCACGGCCATACTTCTACCATCTCTTCCGTGGCATTTTCACCTGATGGAAAGCAGATACTATCAGCCAGTTACGACGGGACGGCGCGGATTTGGGATATCAGCGATTTGTTCCCGACTAGTGGAATACCCGCCGGCTTGTGGACTCTCTACTGATCCGCCGCATGGATTTTGAAGAAGATCCATGAAAAAATCACCTCACCTGATAATCGATGATTGATTCCGGATTCGAGTAAACTCCCGAGGGGATGATACTCAGCGGCTTTTTACGTCAAAAACCATTTCCCACTCAACTCCCGGTGATTCCCATTATCCGGGCTACATTTTTCGTGGGCTTGATGCGCGGACTCATGGTTTTCTCGCACCACCGATTCATCAAATCAACTTCCCAATACGGTGGCAATGATGCACTGATCCATCCGATGCTGATGACCTTTTTCCGCACCTTAAAATAGATCGATTACATTCCTATTCATATCTTCGTTTCTGCCCTGCGGGACTACGTCCTCACGGGACACCTGCCGCCTTTCCCTCTTGTTCTCCATTCAGAAGGGTGACTTGTTACATTTTGTTTCCCGGCGCCGCTGAAGTGAACTATTGGCTTTGCATGCCGATATGGGCGACCTTTGCCCATGATGTGCCGGAAGCGATGCCGGAATGGAATCGTCACATAGGTTCATCCCCGGGATTCAACCGGCCCCTGCGTCCTTAGTTCCCGTACGGCATGACCGCCTCCGATCAAGCGCTCCAGAGAGATAAACCACCAATCGGAATATTTCTTGCGTGAATGCAGGATGCATCGGTACAATATCCGTATTCACCATCTAGTCTTTTTATGGGGAATGCCGCCGCCATGCCGCCGAGCGAATCACCGCCCATCCGGATTCTCATCGCGGACGACCAGCCGGATGTCCGGACGGCACTGCGCTTGTTGTTGAAGGGAGAGGGATACCAGACCGAGGAAGCCTCCTCGCCGCCGGACACGTTGCACGCCGTGAAGGCGGGGGATTTCGATGTCGTGCTGCTGGACCTGAATTATACCCGGGACACCACCTCGGGCCGGGAAGGGCTCGATCTCCTAACCCGGATCCACGAGGTGGACGCGACGCTGCCGGTGGTGGTGATGACCGCGTGGAGCAGCATTGACTTGGTGGTGGAGGCGATGAAGCGGGGGGCGCGGGACTTCATCCAAAAGCCCTGGGAAAACACCCGGCTGCTGACCATCGTGAAAACCCAGGCGGAACTGCGGCGCGCCTTGCGCAAGGAACAATGCCTGGAAGCGGAGAACCGCTTGCTGCGGGGCGAGAAAAGCCAACCCCTGATGGCCCAATCGGCGGCCATGCGGCCGGTGCTGGAGATGATCGGGCGCGTCGGGTCTTCGGAAGCCAATGTCCTGATCCTAGGCGAAAATGGCACCGGCAAAAGTATGGTGGCGCAAGCGTTGCACGCCGTCTCCCCCCGCCGGGACCAGCCCTTGGTGACCGTGAACGTGGGCGGGCTTCCCGAAGGAGTGTTCGCCAGTGAGTTGTTCGGGCACGTCAAGGGAGCGTACACCGACGCCAAGACCGACCGGGTGGGACGGTTCGAGATGGCGGACGGCGGGACCTTGTTCCTGGATGAAATCGCCAACATCCCCCTGGGCGAGCAAACCAAATTGCTGCGGGTGCTGGAGACCGGCGAGTTCGAGCGGGTGGGATCGTCGAAAACCCGGCGCGTCCATGTCCGGATCCTCTCGGCCACCAATGCCGCCTTGGAAAAAGAAGTGGACGAGGGCCGCTTCCGCCGGGACCTGCTGTACCGGTTGAACACCGTGGAGATCGTGCTTCCCCCCCTGCGCGAACGGCAGGAGGACATCCCGCTGCTGGCCGCGCATTTTTTGAAACGACACGGGCAACGCTATCGCAAGGGGATCAGCCGGTTCACCGCCGAGGCGATGAACGCGCTGCGCCGCTACGCCTGGCCCGGCAATGTCCGCGAGCTGGACCACACGGTGGAACGGGCGGTGCTGATGGCCCGGGGGGACGTCATTCAGGAGGCGGACCTGGGATTGCGCGGCGGACCGGAAAGCGCTCCCAGCCTGGAGGCCATGAGCCTGGAAGAGGTGGAAGGCTTTCTCATCAAGAAGACCATGGCGCGCCATCATGGGAACGTGAGCCAAGCCGCCAAAGCCCTGGGTCTCAGCCGCACGGCCTTGTACCGCCGGCTGGACAAATATCGCTTGTAAGACCGGAACTCTCATGCCAATCCCATCCACCCCATCGGCCCGGCGTTCCCGGTTGAAATACGAGACCCAAATTGGGTTGTTCGCGCTGGGCGCGGGATTGCCGGGATCGATCACCGCCCTGCTTTTACTTTGGGTGGATGGGTATTCCCCGAAGGTGATCTGGACGTTGGCCTTGGTCATCGTGGGGGTATGGCTGGCGGGCGCGTGGGCGGCGCGGGAACGGATTGTCACCACGCTGCGCACGTTCTCCAACCTGCTCATGGCCCTGCGGGAAGGCGATTACTCCCTGCGCGCGCCGCGGGCGGGTCGGGATGACGCGTTCCGCGAGGTGGCGGAGGAAATCAACTCGCTGGGAGATCTCCTGCGCGCACAACGGATGAGCGCGCTGGAGGCCTCCGCCCTGCTACAAAAAGTGATGGATGAAATCGAAGTGGCGGTGTTGGTATTCGATAAGGAGCACAAACTACGGCTCATCAATCATCATGGGGAACGGTTGTTTCAGATATCCGGGGAAGCCCTGAGGGGGCGCACGGCTGAGGATCTGGGTCTTATGGATATCCTGAACGGGGACGCGCCGCGTGTCGTGGACCTCACGTTCCCGGGGGGCGCGGGACGGTGGGAAATACGCCGGGGAACCTACCGCGAGCAGGGAAAACCCCACGATCTTGTCGTCTTGTCGGACATGACCCGGGCGCTGCGGGAAGAAGAGCGGCAGGCCTGGAAACGGCTGGTGCAGGTGCTCCGGCACGAGATCAACAACTCGTTGGCCCCGATCCATTCGCTGGCCGGCAGTTTGCACCAGATTTTGGCGCGCCATCCCCGGCCGCCGGATTGGGAAAACGACCTCCGGCAGGGCTTGGACGTGATCGCGGACCGGTCCCAGACGTTGAACCGGTTCATGGCCTCGTATTCGCTTCTCACCCGGCTGCCCGAATCCTGTCCCCGGCCGTTGAATGTGGGGGAATGGATCCAGCGGGTGGCCGGTCTGGAAATCCGCCGCCCAGTCGACGTTCTTCCCGGGCCGGATATCACCCTCCTGGCGGACCGGGACCAGCTCGAGCAATGCCTGATCAACCTGGTGAAAAACGCCGTGGAAGCGGCGCCGGATCCGAACAGCCGGGTATGGATCCACTGGTCCAAACCAGAGTATCCGGCCGCGTTCGTGGATGTCTGTGTCGAAGACGAGGGCCCTGGGATCTTGAATCCCGCCAACCTTTTCGTTCCCTTCTTTACAACCAAGCCCCACGGATCAGGGCTGGGATTGATGCTCAGCCGCCAGATCGCCGAGGCGCACCAGGGAACCCTGACCCTGGAGAACCGCGAATCCGGCCGGGGATGCCGGGCGCGCCTGCGGTTGCCGGTCCGGTAATTTCCAACAGTTCCTCCTGAACCCCAGTGTCCGGTAGCGGGAAAGAAGTGTCCGTTGGCGGACAGTTTTCCGGAAAGGCTCAACGCATTATTCACACCATCTCATCATGCTGGAAAAGACGAAAAGGATGAAAAGGACATAAAGGACGGGAAGGATAAGGGCGAAAGGGAGCCACGATATCAAGCCTCTCCTCTTCCCTTGGCATGGTCTTTGCCCTTTCGGAGGGGAGAGGGAAACGTCATGGACATTCAACGGCCAACAACGAAATGGAAACGGTGGCTCAAGCGGGGATTGATCGTCACCTTCACGGCGGCGGGGGCTATCGGCGTGACGGCCGCGCTGTCGCGCCTCGAACCGGCGGCCCCGGCGGTGGAAAAAGGCACACTATGGATGGACACGGTCAAGCGGGGGGACCTGTTGCGCGAGGTGAACGGGCCGGGCAGCCTGGTCCCGGTGGAGATCCGCTGGATCGCCCCCAGCACGGCGGGCCGGGTGGAGAGAATCTTGGCAAGGCCCGGGACAGTGGTGACGCGCGGCACCGTGATCCTGGAATTGAGTAACGAGGAGCTGGAACTGCAGGCGGAAGACGCCCGGCTGAAAATCCAGTCGGCGGAACTGCAGTACGAAGCCAAGAAGGTGGAACTGGATAACGTGCTGCTGGACCTGCAGACTGCGGCGGCGCGGGTGGACGCCGACCTGGCGGAGGCGCGGCTGCGGGCGCAATCGGACGCGGAACTGGCCAAGGACGGGCTGATTTCGGCGCTTCAACTGCAGGTGTCCCAGGTGCGCTCGGAGGAACTGGCCAAGTTGAAGGAAATCGAAAAAAAACGTCTGGATGTCCAACGCCAATACGCCAAGACCCAACTGGACGTGCTGCAAGCCCAGGTGCGGCAGGCCGCCGCGTTGTACGAACTGCGCAAGAAACAGGTGGAGTTGCTAAGCGTGCGGGCGGGATTCGAAGGGGTGCTGGAGCAGATGCTGGTCGAGGAAGGCCAGCCGGTGACGACCAGCACCAATCTCGCCAAGATGAGCGATCCCGGACGGCTCAAGGCGGTGGCGCGCATTGATCAGAACCAGGCGCGGGAAGTGAAACTGGGCCAGACGGCGCGGATCGACCTGCGCAGCGCCATTCTCAACGCCCATGTCACACGCATCGATCCCGCGGTGCAGGAAGGCACGGTAAACGTGGACCTGGCCCTCGACGATCCCCTGCCCCCAGGGGCGCGTCCTGACTTGCGGCTGGACGGATACATCGAGATCGAGAAACTCACCGGCATCCTCATGATCGGCCGGCCGGCGTTCGGCCAGCCGGGCGCGTTGATCAGCCTGTTCAAGTTGTCTGAAACCGGGAACGAAGCGGCGCGGGTCCAGGTTAAACTGGGCCGCGCGTCGGTGAACTGGTTCGAGGTCCTCGAGGGTCTGCGGGAAGGCGACCGCGTGATTTTGTCGGACATGAAAGAATACGCCAAGAACGACCGAGTACGGTTGCGGTAATCGAAAGGAGCCGAGTCATGAACCATTCGTCCGCCCTGATTCAAATGCGGGACCTGCGCAAGGTGTTCGTCACGGAGGAGGTGGAAACGCACGCGCTGGCGGGCATCCACTTGGAAATCCAGCCGGGAGAATACGTGGCGGTCTCCGGCCCGTCCGGGTGCGGCAAATCGACGCTGCTTTCGATCATGGGGCTGCTCGACACGCCGACGGAAGGGACTTACCACCTGAACGGAACCCCCGTGTCCGGGCTGTCACTGTCCCAGCGGGCGCGTATCCGCAACCGGGAGATCGGTTTCATTTTCCAGAGTTTCAACCTCATCGGCGACCTGACGGTGTACGAGAACGTGGAACTGCCATTGACCTACCGGGGCATGACGGCCGCGGAACGCAAAAACCACACGCGCGAGGCGCTGGAGACCGTGGGCATGGCGCACCGGATGAAACACTACCCGGCCCAGCTCTCGGGAGGCCAGCAGCAACGTGTGGCGGTGGCCCGCGCGGTGGTGGGGCGCCCGTCGATCCTGCTGGCGGACGAACCGACCGGCAACCTCGATTCACAAAATGGCGAGGCGGTGATGGAACTGTTGCGCGATTTGCACCGGGAAGGGGCGACGATCTGCATGGTCACGCATGATCCGCGGTACGCGAGCCACGCGGACCGGACAGTCCACCTGTTCGATGGGCAAGTGGTGGACGAAACCCACCCGGCGGCGGTGGACGTGGTGTAAGCCGGACGGCGCAAAGGAAGGAAAAACGGATACACGAGGAAAACGGCCATGATCAGCATCGGGCAGGATATCCGGTACGGATTCCGCATGTTGATGAAGAATCCCGGGGTGACGGTCTTCGCGGCGATCGCGCTGGCCATGGGGATCGGCGCGAACACGGCGCTGTTCAGCGTGGTGTACGGGGTGTTGCTCAGCCCACTGCCGTTTCCGCATCCGGAATGGCTGATGATGGTCTGGGGCGAATCGAAAGGGCAGATCACCAGCGTGGCCGGACCGGATTACCTGGATTGGAAAAAGCAGAGCCAGGTGTTCGAGAACCTGGCGGCCCTGCAGGGGTTTTGCAAATTCAGCCTGACGGGCCCGGACGAACCGGTGGCCCTGGTGGGTTGGCGGGTGAGCGCCAACTTTCTCGACACCGCGGGAGAGCCGATGTACATGAGCCGTAGTTTCACGCCGGAGGAATCGCAAAAAGCCAACGCCCAGGTCGTGGTCTTGAGCCATCGGTTGTGGAAAACCCAATTCGGGGGCGATCCGCGTATCATCGACAAGAAAATCACGCTGAATGGACAGCCCTATACCGTGGTGGGCGTGGCAAAGCCCACGCTGGGTTTCATGGATGAAATGACCCAATTGTTCGTTCCCCTGGCCGAGGAGGACCTGGCCCAAAACCGGGGCGATCACTATCTGACAGTCATCGGGCGGCTGAAATCCGGCGTGACTCAAGAGCAGGCGCAGGCGGAAATGAACCTGATCGCCGCCCGCCTGGCGCGGGAGTATGTGGATTCCAACAAGGATACGCGGATCAAGGTCCTTCCCCTCCACGAAATGTTGATCCAGCAAATCCGGCCGGCCTTCTGGGTGTTGTTCGGCGCCGTGGGATTCGTGCTGTTGACCGCCTGCGTGAACGTCGCCGGCCTTTTGCTGGCCAAGTCGGGCGCGCGGAGCAAGGAAATCGCGGTCCGGCGCGCCTTGGGAGCGGGGCGCGGCCGGATTTTCCGGCAGGTCCTGATCGAGAGCGTCCTGTTGGCCCTGATCGGCGGGATCTTGGGTATCCTGCTGGCGATGTGGGGGCTGGACCTGCTGAAGCTGATCGCGCCCAAGATCAAAATGACCGGCAATTCCAACGTGCCGGGTTTCGAGGAAATGGGCTTGAATACCCCGGCGCTGCTTTTCACGTTCGTGACGTCCCTGTTGACCGGTCTGGTCTTTGGCGTGATTCCCGCCTGGCAGACCTCGAATCCGCGTATCCAGGATGCCTTGAAGGAAGGCGGGCGTGGCGCCACTTCGGGCCTTTCCCGGCACCGGCTGTTGAGCATCCTGTCCGTCGTGGAGTTGGCGTTGGCGATGGTGTTGCTGGCGGGCGCGGGATTGCTCATCCAAAGTTTTTACAACCTCTATCGCATGGACGTGGGCTTCAATCCGGAGCGGGTACTGGCGGTGGAAATGGAGTTGCCCCCCACCCCGGCCTACGAGCCGATGCCGGCGCGGGTGGCGTTTTACGAGGAAGTCCTCCAAAAGTTCGGAGCGTTGCCCGGCGTGGAAGCGGCGGGCTGCGCCAACCTGCAACCCCTGGTCCCCTACAGCATCTCCAATTCGTTCTCGATCGAAGGCCGTCCCCCCCTGCCTCCCGGCGAGACGCTGATGGCGGAATACCGGAACGTGTCACTTGGATTTTTTGAGACCCTGGGCATCCGGCTGGTCAAGGGACGTTATTTCAATACGCGGGACACGGGCGAGGGAACTCCCGTGCTGATCATCGACGAAGAATTCGCCCGCCGCTATTTTCCGGATGAGGACCCCCTGGGAAAGCAAGTCCGCTTGAATGACCAGGCCAAGCAAATCGTGGGAATCGTGAAAAACGTCAAATCCGGGAGTTTCGCCACCGACACGTTTCCACCCACGATGTACGAACCGGTCCGGCAATCGTGCTGGTACATGATGACTCTCCTGGCGCGCGCGTCAGGCGATCCGTTGGCGCTGTCCAGTTCCATCCGCCAGGCGGTATGGTCCGTGGATCCGAACCAGCCCATCGTCCACATGCAGGCGATGGACGACGTGGTGAGCGACTCGATCTCCGTGCAGCGGTTCAGCGCCATTCTGCTGAGCGGGATGGCGGGCGTGGCGCTTTTATTGGCGGTGATCGGGATCTATGGCGTGATGGCCTACTCGGTCAGCCAGCGGCAACACGAAATCGGCATCCGCATGGCCCTGGGCGCTCAAATCCGGGACATTTTACTCCTGGTGCTCCGCAAGGGAGTTATGCTGGCGGGATTGGGAATCCTGGCGGGCCTTGGGGGCGTGCTGGCGGTCAACCGGGTGATGGCCTCCCTGCTCTACGGGATCGGATCCCTGGACGCGTCCACGTTCGCCCTGGTGGCGTTCTTACTGTTCGGATCGGCGGTACTGGCGAGTTACCTCCCGGCGCGCCGGGCGGCGCGCATCGATCCCATGCGCGCGCTGCGGGTGGAATGAACGAGAAAGGCATCGGTCCGAGGGCAGATCCTCATGAATACACTATGGCAAGATATGCGATTCGGCTGCCGGATGTTGCGGAAGGCCCCTGGGACATCTCTCCTGGCGGTCATCACCTTGGCCATCGGGATTGGCGCGAATTCCACCGTGTTCAACATGGTGAATTCAACCCTTCTAAGCCCTCTGCCCTTCAAAGATCCGCTGTCCATCATGCGGATTGTGGAAAGACACCGGGAGCGGGGCGTTGACAATGGCACTTGTTCCGGGAGGAATTACCTGGATTGGCAGACCCGTTGCCAATCGTTCGAATCCATGTGCCTGATCGGTGCGCGGAATTTCACACTCACCGGCGAGGGAAAGCCGGAGCGAATCCGGGCGTTTCTCATGTCGCCAAACGTTTTTCCCACGTTCGGCCTGCAAACCGTATACGGGAGGAATTTTCTCTCCGATGAAGATCAACCAGGGAAGAATCGAGTGGTGATTGTCAGCCATGGAATGTGGAAAGATCAATTCGGCGGAGATCCGAAACTGCTCGGAAAAAATATTCTCTTGGACCGTGTACCTTACACGGTAGTAGGGATTCTTCCCGCCTCGATGGGCATGTTGGAGGGGGAAGCGAAGATTTGGGTTCCTTTGAACCAGGATCTGATCCGGGAAAACCGGGCCAAGCGGGATTTTGTGGGATTCGGACGGTTGAAATCCGGCGTATCGCAGAAGCAGGCGCAAGCCGAAATGGATCTCATCACCGCCGCCCTGGCCACGGAATACCCGGAAGCCAACACGGATTGGAGCGGAGTAGTGGAACCCTCTTTTCAACAGCTGATCCGTCAAATCGGATTGAGTTTCCTCGTGTTGCAGGCGGCGGTGTTGTTTGTGTTGTTGATAGCCTGTTCAATCGTGGCCAGTTTATTCCTGGCGCGCGGGCAGGAACGGCTCAGGGAAATGTCGATTCGCGCCGCGATCGGGGCCAGCCGGTTCCGCATGATCCGGCAAATGTTGACCGAAAGCGTGGTTCTCGCGGCCGGCGGAGGAATTCTGGGGCTCCTGGTGACGATCTGGGGAATCGATGGGATGGCCTCGATTTCCAATCCGGCGTTCGCCACTTGGCTGGAACGGTCGGGCGTGGATTTGAATGTCATCCTTTACACCCTGGTGATTTCCATCCTCACGGGTGTCTTGTTCGGGATCGTGCCCGCCTGGCAGATCAGCCGGTCCAACCTGAACGAAACGCTCAAGGAGGGCGGGCGGCAGGGTATCAGCCGGAGACATCACCGCTGGTTGAGCACGCTGGTGGTGACGCAGATCTCCCTGTCGTTGATCCTCTTGATCGGCGCGGGACTGATGATCACCAGTTTCATCCGCCTTCAGAACGAGCCGCTTGGATTCCAACCGGATAACTTGCTCACGGTCTGGTTTGATTTGCCCGAAATCGATTATCCCAAGGCCCCTCAACGAATCGCGTTTTACAAGAAGGCCTTGGAGCAATTGGAAACGCTTCCCGGCGTGGAATCGGTGGCTGCCCCCCAGGTGTTGCCCGTAGTGGGCCAAGAGGCCGTCTCGTACAGGCTGGAAGGAGCCGATCCTCATTATTTCAAACAACCGCATACCGCCCAGATCCGGAAGATCAACCGCGATTATTTTAAAACCTTGCGGATTCCCCTGATTCAGGGCCGGTATTTCGAAATTTCGGACGAGAGCAGCGAAAATCGAAGTGTAATCGTGAATCAACAGTTCGCTGACCTGTACTGGCCGGGTATGAATCCGGCTGGGAAGCGAATCTTGCTGCCCAGTCTTGGAGACCGATTGTATGAAATCGTGGGGATCACGGGGGACGTCAAGAATTACGGGATGGAAGGAGGATCCAAGCCGGAGATTTATATCCCCTTCGTTCAGGATCCCGCATCGAGCATCGGTTTACTCATCCGCGGCCATAGGGAATCTAAACAGCTGGCCCCATCCGTGCGGAATGCGCTGGAACGCCTGGATCCCCATTTGCCTTTGAACATGGAAACCATGGACCAGGTAATTTCGCAGGCGATGCAATCCCGGCGGTTCATCAGTGTATTGCTGACCGTGTTTTCCATTGTGGCTCTCGCACTGTCCCTGATCGGCATCTTCGGGATCACGGCCTACTCGGTCAGCCAGCGGCAGCACGAAATCGGCATCCGCATGGCCCTGGGAGCCCAAGCGGCCGACGTGATTGGGATGATCCTCAAACGGGGCATCCGGCTGACGCTGGCGGGCGTGGTCATCGGCCTGCTGGGGGCGCTTGCCTTTACGCGCATCTTGACCAGTTTGTTGTACAGCCTGAGTCCAACCGATCCGGCCACCTACCTCGTGGTTTCGTGCCTGTTCCTGGGAGTTTCCGTCCTGGCCTGCTATTTCCCCGCGCGGCGGGCGGCCCAGACCGATCCGATAATCACCCTGCGGTGCGAATGAAACGAGGAATCCTCATGAATGACACACTCCGGCTTCATCGGCCGCATCTTCTGACCGGCTTGGTCTTTTCCCTTCTCCTGCTGACCGCCATGCAGGGTTGCATGAACGCCCTGGTGCGGGAGTACAATCCTCAGCAAGAACCATTATGGAAGGCCGACGTCCATCAAATCGGATCGATTGCGCTCGATGACTATTCCCACATCCCGCCGCTTCCCATCGAGGAGGCGGTGGGAAAATCCATTCAGGACACTCTGCAACAAGCCCCCCACGAGAAAACCGTCCCGCTGAGTCTGGAAGAGGTCCGGGCCGCGGCCCTGGAGAACAACTTGGAACTGAAGGTGCAGCTCGTCAATCCCTCGCTGGCGCGGGAAACGTACAACGTGGAGCGGGCCAAGTTCGAAGCCTACCTGTCCGGCGGGATCCGGCAGGCCAATACCGACACCCCCACCGCCTCGCAGCTGGTGGGATCCCAATCCTCCCTAACCCAATTCGAGCTCGGCGTAACGCAGCCGCTGCCCACGGGCGGCGAGTTCCGGATCAGCCTGCCCGGCGGCCGGTTCGAGACCGACAACCAATTCGCCCTGCTGAATCCTTCGTTCGAGAGTGACCTGCAATTTTCCATCAGCCAGCCGCTGCTGCGGGGAGCCGGTTTTCAGGCCAACACGCATTCCATCCGGGTCATGGGCTACCAGAGCCGGATCACGGACGCCCAAACCAAGTTGGAGGCGATCCGTCTGCTGGCGCTCGCCGACAAGGCCTACTGGCTGGTGTACGGGGCCTCGCGCGAACTGGAAGTGCGGCAGGAACAATACCGGCTGGCCCAGCGGCAGTTGAACGAGGCCCGCCTGCGCGTGAAGGCCCAGGCCGCTCCCCAGGTGGAAATCACGCGGGCGGAATCGGGACTGGCCGCGCGCCTGGAAGGCATCATCAGCGGGACCACCCGCCTGCGCCTGCGGGAGCGGGACCTCAAGCGGATCATCAACCGGCCCGATTTGCCGATCGATTCGGACACGGCCGTGCTGCCCACCACCCCGCCCCAGCCGGTGGGCCTGCGGCTGGACACGAAGTCGTTGGCGGATTTCGCCGCGCAAAACCGGATGGAAATGCTGGAAGAAGAATTACAGTTGGCCATCGACGAAAGCACGATCGATTTTGAAAAAAACGCCGCCCTCCCCCTGTTCGTGCTGGATTACGAGTACAACCTGAACGGGCTGGGCGGCAGTTTCGGACAGTCGTTGGACCAGATGAGCGGCGCGCGCTTCGCCGACTGGAGCGTGGGCTTGCGCGCCCAGATCCCATTGGGGAACCAGGCGGCCAAGGCGCGGGTGCGGCATGCCTGGCTAGCCCGCGTGCAGCGGCTGGCCACCAAGGAACAGCGGGAACAGGCCATCCGGCAGGAGGTGTTGAACGCGGCCGACATGCTCGAGGAGAACTGGCAGCGGATCCTGGCGGCGCGGCAGGAAGTGGTATTTGCGGCGCGGACCTACGAGGCCGAGCGGAAGCAATTCGAACTGGGGGCGCGGACCAGCACGGACGTCCTGGACGCCGCGGCCGGCCTGGCCCTGGCGCAATCGCGGGAAATCCAGGCGCTCATCGATTACCAGCATTCGCAAGTGGATATCGCCTACGCCACCGGCACGCTGCTGGGACACGCACAGGTGGAATGGAAACCGGTGGAGTTGGAGGCGAGTAACAGGGCCCCCTTCTGAAGTGATAACCGGAGGGAAAGGCGGCAGGTGCCCGGTGCGGATGTATTCCCGCAGGGCGGAAACGAGAGTCGTGATGGGATGGGAGCCGCGCCGTTTCAAGGTGCGGAAAACGGTCATCAAAACCCCTTGGGTCAACGCGTCCTCGATCTGCCGCTCGACCTGGCATATGAGTGTCAGGCTCAGCGCGTAATGCTAACCGGCAGCCATCACCAGTATGCGGTGGCTGGGATGGCCCGGTTGGACGCCCGCCTGCTTTTTCTTCCGGGGTTTCTTTCCGGTTTAGGCCGAGGCTTTGAGGTGCGGGGGAATCATGCCGGACGGGGTGGAGGGCGAGGGCGCGGAAGATTTCAGGCGCCGGGCGATTTCTAGAAAAAGAAACAGAATGGCTTCTTCGTCTCCGGGCAGGAATTTTTGTGACAAGAGATGAGTTTGCTCATCTCCCAGCGTGGGATCCAAGTGCTGGATTTCGCGCAGAATTTTCTCGACGATGGCGGACCGGTTCTCTTCCATATTCATACAAACATCGATACCGGACGAGAAGTAGCGCTCCGTGTAATTTATTTTTTTCCTGAGGCGTGTTTTTATGAGGAAAAGAAGGGGTTATAGGAGTGGTTTTATTTCAAATGAATGACCTGTTACGATGGTTCAATGACAGGCAAAGATACTAATTCTTTAGAAATAGCGAAAATCTAAATTTCATAGCCATTTCTATCCCGGATCCCCAGGGTCGTTCTCGAATGGATTTTTTCGTTTTATGTTCCTCCTCCAATCATCTTCCGCACCAATCGGATTAGGAGGAATCCTATTTTCCAGATAGAGAGTAAGTCCGGGTGATCCTGGAGATTTGTGCTTCTATAATTCCCAAGAAAAGAGGTTCACCCGATCAGTGCGTACCGCTTGTAGTAAAATTGCGGCTCATCCGGTAAGTGCGGACTTTTTTCTTTTGGGTTGGCTATGCTATTCCATCAAACCGTCTGGAGAGAATGGCCCCTACGTCCCTCTCGCTGGGC
>JBHGBC010000156.1:0-14654 GCA_041946805.1 bacterium | reverse complement strand
ATTCCGAGAATATGGTTCGGATCGCCATGTTGAAGAAAACCCTCGGGCGGTTGTGCCCGATATCATGAAGACAGGTTCTTAATATGCCTTTATTAATCAAAATTATTAATTGTTGCAACATAAATAGTTTTTAAAAAATGTCAAGTGTCCTTCAGCAGCACGATATCCTGCCCGGTGATCAGCCGCGCGCCGCGGTTGCGGGTGAAGTAACTCCACGCCCATTGGATCAGCACCAGCACCCGGTTCTCGTACTCCACCAGGTACAACAGGTGCACGAACAACCAGATCAGCCAAGCCGGATAGCCGGAAAAATGGAATTTCTTGAAATCGGCCACCGCCGCCGCCCGCCCGATCACCGCCATGCTCCCCTTGTCGAAATAGTGGAACGGCTTGACCGGGCGTCCCCGTAGCCGCGCCACGATCCGCCGGGCGGTGTATCTTCCCTGCTGCATGGCCACCGGAGCGACGCCAGGCAAGGGGGTTCCGTTGGGGTGGGCGAAATGGGCCAGGTCGCCGATCACCAGGATATCCGGAAATCCGGGCACACTCAGATCCGGTTCGACGATCATCCGCCCCAGTTTGTCGAGCGGCGCGCCAGTCTGCTCGGACAAGAGTTTCCCCAGGGGCGAGGCTTGCACACCCGCCGCCCATAGGATCGTGCGCGCGGGGAAGATTTCCTGGACGCCCTCGCGGGTAACCACCACGTGGTCATCATCGATCGCGGTCACCAGCGTCCGGACGCGCACCGTGACTCCCAGCCGGCGCAAACTGGCTTCGGCCTTGGCCGACAGCGCGGGAGGATACGGCGGCAGCACGCGTTCGCCGCCTTCGAGGAGCAGAATGCGGGCCGAGGCGGGATCGATGGAGCGAAAGTCGCGCGCCAGGGTGGACTGGGCCAGTTCGCCCAGCGCGCCCGCCAGTTCCACACCGGTAGGGCCGCCCCCCACGATGACGAAGGTCATCCAGGCCTGGCGTTTGGGGGGATCGGGCTCGCGCTCCGCGGCTTCGAAGGCCAGCAGGATTTTGCGCCGCATTTCGGTGGCGTCCTCGACGGTTTTCAGGCCGGGGGCGATGGCTTCCCACTCATCGTGGCCGAAGTACGAATGCCGCACCCCCGTGGCCAGCACCAGCGTATCGTACGGGATGACATCATCCCGGAGGATGACCAGCTTTTGCCGGACATCCAAGCCGGTGACCTCGCCCAGCAAGACCCGGGCGTTTTTTTGCCGTTTGAGAACCGCCCGCAGGGGGGAGGCGATATCCCCGGGCGACAAGCCGCCGGCCGCCACCTGATACAGCAGCGGTTGGAAGAGATGAAAATTGCGTTTGTCGATCAGAACCACGTCCACCGGCGCGCGTTTCAGGACCTTGGCGGCGTACAGCCCCGCGAAACCCCCGCCGGCGATGACCACGCGATGTCGGGCATTCAAAATGAATCCCTCCGCGGATATGTTTTTTTCCTGCCTGTATTGTATTCGGTACAAAGCCAACGCGCCGGTTGAATCCCCTCCCCCCTGGGAAAATTGCAGGGAAAGCCGGATAATAATAACGGTTCATCCGTTAGACGCGTACAGTTTTCCGGCAAAAGACGATCGATCGTCAATCGCGGCAACCTGAGAGATCATCCCGATCCCTTATCCCCGGCATGACGGTTCCCCGTTTCAAAAAGCGCACCGTCCGGTATCTCCGGATCGAGATAAAACGCGTTTTCCGCTTCCTGCAAATCGCTTTTCATCACCCGGATTTTCTTCGAATTCTTCCCCTGAATTTTTAGAAAAGTTTCCGTCCCGGAGGGGGCGTCCGTGGATTCCAATACCGCCCCGTGGACATCGCGCAGTTCAAACAAGGGCATTTGTCCCGCGCTTTGACCTGTCAATCCTGTAATGCGCAGTCCTTCGACGTCCTCGAAGATGCCTACAGGTCGCGCGTCGGTTTTCGTGAAGGTCCAGCGCGTATCCCGCAGCGTGAGTTCTTTGGCGTGGCGCACATAGAGGCCGTACGCGGGCAGTTCTCCAAACATGTCCGCGCCGGGATATTCGTCCGGCAGTTCGGGAACGGCCCCCTCCGCCGTTTCGGGCGTTCCTCCACCCTGGTACTCGATCATCACCTGGTTCAGGCTGACGTTCCCGATTGGATGTCCTGGAATCCCGGTGATGGAACAAGCTGTCGCCGCACCGGTGGCCACGATGTTGCTGATAATGATGTTGCGCAGCGATCCCGGGATGGGGGTTTCCATATCGCGTCCCCGGTTTCCCAGCCGCAGGAAAATGGGAGTCCGGACATCCCGCATGCTGACGCCGGTAACCGTGATGTTGTCCACCTCCGCGCCGTCGACGCTTTCCAACGCGATGCCCGAGATCATGGGCCGTTTGCCTGGCGGGCTGTACATCACCAGGTTCGAAGCGGTGATGTAACGGAATCCGCCGCCGGATTCGGTCCCCATTTTGAAGGCGTTACAGCTGGTGCTCAGCACGCAGTTCGTCACGGTGACATATTCGGTCGCGCGCCGTTTGCCCAAGGCGAAGCTGCTCTTCAGCACGATGGCGTCGTCCCACGATTCGATATGGCAATTGGCGATCCGGACAAACCGGCAGGCGTCCGGGTCGATGCCATCACAGTAGGCGTCGCGAATCGTTATGCCGTCGATGTTCACGGTATCGCAACCGAGCAGGCTAATACAGTAATTGGGCGCGTTGAGAATGATGATGTCCCGGATGAGGATATCCTGGCACTGTTTCAGCGCGATGGGTTTGGGGCCGCCCCGCTTGGTTCGGTTGCCGTCGATGGTCCCCGGCCCCAGGATGGACACGCGGCGGAGGTTCTCGCCCCACAACAGGCTGTAATGGAAATACGTGGTTTCCCGGTCCGAATCGGTGTGGTAATCGAAGGTCTCGTAGGGATCGAAATCCGTTTCGTCCGGGCTGGCCGCGATCGTGGCCCCCGCGTCCAGGTAGAGCGCCAGATGGCTTTTGAGATGCAGGCTGCCGCACAAGTAGGTCCCGGCTGGGAAGAAGACCGTGCCGCCGCCCGCCGCGGCGCACGCGTCGATGGTTTTCTGGACCGCGGCGGTATCCTTGGCGGTTCCATCCCCTGCCGCTCCCTGATGCCGGACGTTATAAACGGCTTCCCCGGCGGACAAGCTCCAGGCGGGATACCCGCGCATGGTGTAGCCACTAAGCACAGTCAGGAGTAGAAATAGCGGAATATGACATCTTGGCGAATGAAGGCGGGGACGCGTCATGGCCGTTTCTTTCCTAGTCCGATGCCGAATATGGTTTTATTCGTCACGCGGAGAATCCACGATCAGGATCGACTCTATTTTGGCCATGTTCGGCACACGCTCTGGATCAAGCAAAAAGTCATTGTCCGGCGGATTCCAATCGAGCAATAGGGTCATGCCCAGCGGTTCTACCACGCCGCACACAATTCCTCCCTCGCTGGAGGCGAAGGTTTTGAACTTCAAGTGTTTCCGCGCCTCGCCCAGGGAGTTTCCCACGCCGATACCTTCCCGGGTTTTGAACCGGGGATCGAACACCTGGAGGCGGTATACGGCAAAAGCGTTCGGTTTAGGGCAATGAATTTCTGCGATCAGGGAAGGTTTGGATTCTTTCAGGGCCGCGTCTTTGGGATCAGGTGGTGGTAGGAAAATTTCCAAGGCCGGAGTAAAGAATCCTTCCAAAAATAAATCCACCAGGCGGGTGTTATCCCGGCCGTATCGGTTATATACCTCATCCACGCTCATCTCCAAATGGATTTTGCCGGCCGCGCCCTTGGATAGTATAAAATCCTGAGGGATGGACGATTTGGGCGGATCGCCGGATTGTGCGAATGTGGAGTGCGATAGGATAAAAATATACAATAGAAAGATGGAAATTTTCATTCCCGGATTTTCCTCCTGGTTCTGGTTCGCTGGCGGATACGGACGATAAGCCGCTTGAGTCTCGTGGTAGTATCGGAACCGGGCATGGCTTGTCAACGGAAGAGCGACGCCGATGCAGAGGCGGAGAACCGGAGTCATTTTTGGTTTATCCGGGAAATGCGTATGCCTGAGACATTTTGCCCAGGATCGAAACCAACAGTGTTTTTTGAATGCTGTCCACTGAAGGGGCCGCCAATGGCTTCATTGGGTGTAGAAATAATCCGTGAAGTCATAGCATATCGAAAAGGCTTTCCCTGACCCTGGCCCTCTCCCGTGGGGAGAGGGCTGTCGGGGTGGTTTTCTCGGCCCGATTCATTGGAAACCGATTACACCCTTCGGGAAATGTACGCATTTGCCGGATGATCCTCATTTTTGTGTATGGGAAATCCGGTGTAGAGGCGTGGAAGGATCAGGCGTCCGCCGGATGGTACATGGATGAGAAACAAATGCTCGACCTCATCCGAGTTTCAGTTTGCGGGTGAGGCGTCCGCGGCGGTGTTTCATTTTTTCGAGCAGATCCCGGCGGTTCATGGGATAATCCACCTCGGATTCGTCCAGATTTTCCAGCAAAGCCAGGCCGGCGTTGGTCATCCGCAACGCGGTGGCGTAATCCCGGGCCGTGTGTTCGTAGTGCATTGCCAGTTCGATATAGGCGCGCAGGTCATTGGCGGTTTCAGCCAGCTCATGCCAGATGGCGAGGGCTTCGGCCAAGCGGTCCATTTTTTTATATAGCAGGCTGAGACTCCGGGACACCAGGCCGCGGTGCCGGCGCGGCAGGTTGCCGTTTATGCGCGCGTGATCCCAGCAGGCGCAGGCCTGTTCCCAGTCGCCCGCGGCCGCGAAGAACCGGCCCGCCGCCGCCAGTTCCATTCCGTGACCGGTTTCGGTGAAAGGATCCCGCAACATCCGGCAGGTGCGGGCCGCGATTTTCGCCAGGGTGACGATATCCTCCGCGTTGTGATTCAACACCGGCCGCATCCGGTGCAGACGCTGGCCGCGGAGGAAATCGAAATAAACAGTGGGAATCTGCTCGCCGGGGATATCGTCTTCCCGCGTCCGCCCGAAGATTCGCGCTTCCACCGTGATGAGCCGGCAATCCGGGAGCATCTCGCGCCAAAACCGCCGCGCGGAAAAGAGGAAATCCGCGTGCGGCAGGCCGGAGAGGCGCGGATGCAGGCGGTTGATCACGAACCGCGTGTGTAAGATAGGAAGGTCGAAGCCTTTGCCGTTGTAGGTCGCCACCGCTTGAAACGTTTTGATCTCATCGTGCAGCGCCCGCAGCACAGCCGGTTCCTCGTCGTAATCGCGCATCAGGTATTGCCGGACCCGGAAGCCCCCCTCTTCAAAGGAACCGATACCTACGAGAAAGGGGACTGTCCCCGTGCCGCCCGCCAGTCCGGTGGTTTCGGTGTCCAGAAAGAGAATCCGGGTGGGAGCGATGCTCGCAAATGTTGCGTCGCGGATTTGCAGGACCATCTCCGGTCCGGTGAGGTCTTCCGCCCGATACCCCATCGCGCGCGGGGATACGACCGTTTCCCGGAATCCATAAGCGCCTTCCTCATTAACGGCCTCTCCCACGCCGATGCTCGAGAGCCATTGTTTCTTCTCCACGTCGCGCTTTTCGATAAAGCCGATCAGGTCGCGCGCACGGGCGAGGCCGGGAACCTGGAGCAGTTTGTCCGGGAAGGATGGTTTTGATGACAAGGCGGGATCCACAGCGGCCGGCGGGACCGCGGGTCTCGGCGGGGCGGAGGACGTGTTAATTTGCTGAAACCGTTTTACCTTTTCATATAAGTCCGCCATTGTTTTTTAAAAATCACCTATTGAATTCCGCTCTACCAACTATTCTTTCCCGCTTTCGCCGGATTTCTTGTCCATGAAACCCAGTTTTTCCCTTAGTTTCATTTGGATCTCATTGAACATGGCCTGGTTTTCCTTGAGCGCGGCCTTGGCGTTTTCCCGCCCCTGGCCCAGTTTTTGGTCGTTGTACATGTACCAAGCGCCGCTTTTTTCGACGATGTTATGCTCCACCCCCAGGTCCAACAACTCGCCGGTTTGGGATATGCCTTCGCCGAAGGTCAGGTCGAATTCCGCTTCCCGGAACGGGGGCGCGACCTTATTCTTGACCACCTTGACTTTCACCCGGTTGCCAGTGGTCTCGCCTTTCTCCTTGAGGCTGCCCGTGCGGCGGATATCCAGACGCACGGAGGCGTAAAATTTCAGGGCGCGGCCGCCGCTGGTGGTCTCGGGATTGCCAAAGATCACGCCGACCTTCTCGCGGATCTGGTTGATGAAAATGGCGCAGGTGCTTGACTTGCTCAGGATGCCGGTCAGTTTGCGCAGCGCCTTGGACATCAACCGAGCCTGCAATCCTACCTGGGTATCCCCCATTTCCCCGTCGATTTCCGCCTTGGGTACCAGCGCCGCCACCGAATCGATGACGATCACATCGAGGGCGTTGCTGCGGATCAGCATTTCCACAATGTCCAGCGCTTGCTCGCCTGTATCCGGCTGCGATACCAGCAGATTGTCGATATCCACCCCCAACTTGGATGAATACACCACATCGATGGCGTGTTCCGCGTCGATGAAGGCCGCCGTACCACCCAGTTTCTGCGCCTCGGCCACGATATGCAGCGCCAGGGTTGTTTTCCCGGACGATTCCGGACCGAAGATCTCGATGACCCGCCCCCGCGGGATGCCGCCGACTCCCAACGCCCAATCCAAGGCCAGCGATCCGGTCGGGATCACCTCGATCGCCTGGATTGGCGCATCCCCCATTTTCATGATCGCTCCTCGCCCGAATTGCTTGTCGATCTGGGCGATAGCCAAGTCGATGGCTTTTTGGCGGTCTTTCAAGTCGGTAGCCACGATTTTTGCTCCTGTCAATCCAATAATGTTGATTTACTGAACATTTGAGTATTAAATCATATTTACGGGAGCTTCGCAAGGGTTTTTTGCGGATTCGGAGAGGCGTGCCTGGAAATTCAGGAGAGGGCAGCAGGGCCCATGGAAGCATGCCCCTGCTTGGCCGGCGCTCCCGTAATTCCGTTTCTTCCGGAAACTGCGTCCGGGATGGGGAAATCGTATTGCAATTCCTTTATTCCGATACCGAAGGACGTTCGTTTCCTTCCCGCCCAGCATATTGGAATCCGCCGCGGGGATTGGCGGCGAGGGAATTTTTGCAGGGGCGGACCCGGGTGTCCGGCCGAATCATCGCGTGGATGGAATGCCTTCTTCACCAGCAGGTACCCACTTGTCGGGTGAACCAAAACTCAACAGGACCGAGGAGATCGGCCGTTTACAGTTTTCCACTCCTGAATCCCGCCTCTTGACGGGGTTTCCCGGGCTGGATAGGATTCGGAACCAACTGTTGAAATCAATTATACAATCCTATATTTTACAAATAATTGTGAATCCCTCATTATGAAACTCCCCTACTCCTGGCTCCAGGAAATGGTTGATGGCCTTCCCGCACCTGCCGAAGCTGCCGCGCTGCTTACCATGCGCGGCTTCGAAATCGAGGAATTTTCATCTCCGGGAGCCGCAATCCAGGACATCCTCGTCGCCAAAATTCTCGCCCTGAAGCCCCATCCCAACGCCGATAAACTCACTTTGTGCGACGTAACCGACGGTTCCCGGAACTACGCCATTGTCTGCGGCGCGTCCAACATGAAGGCGGGCGATTGCGTGGCCCTCGCGCAAATCGGCACTGTACTGCCGGGGAACTTTAAACTTGAAAAACGCAAAATCCGGGGGATTTATTCGGAAGGCATGCTCTGCTCCACCCGCGAACTCGGGCTGGGCGACGACCATGCCGGGATCATGATCCTGCCTCCGGACGCGCCCCTGGGCCGCCGCCTGGTGGATTTTCTGGGACTGAACGATACGCTTTTCGAGATCAACGTCACTCCCAACCGGCCGGACGCCCTCTGCGCCTTGGGGATCGCCCGGGAACTGGCCGCGGCCTGTGGCCAAGCGTTGCGGGGACCGGAGGTTACCGATCCTGCAGCCGATGTGGAACTGGATTATGTCCCCTCCGTCGAGTTGCGCGACGGGGATCTGTGCCCCCGGTACACCGCCCGGGTGATCCGGGATGTCCGCGTCGGCTCTTCGCCCGGGTGGCTGGTCAAGCGCCTGGAGGCTTGCGGCCTGCGCAGCGTTAACAATGTCGTGGACGCCACCAACCTGGTCCTCATGGAACTGGGCCAGCCGTTGCACGCCTTCGACCTGGATCAATTGGAAGAAAAGCGCATCGTCGTCCGCCGCGCCCGGGCGGGAGAACGGATCCGCACCATTGACGGCGAAGACCGCGCCCTCGATGAGACGATGTTGGCCATTTGCGATGCCGCCCGGCCGGTGGCCGTCGCCGGCGTCATGGGCGGGCAGGAAAGCGAGGTCAGCGCGGAAACCACGTCCATCCTGCTGGAGAGCGCCTATTTCGACCCGCCCTGCATCCGCCGGACCTCCAAGAAACTGGGGCTGGGATCGGAAGCCTCGTACCGCTTCGAGCGCGGCGTGGATTTCGAGACAGTCAACGCCGCTTCGCACCGTTGCGCCCGGCTGATCGCCGAATTGACCGGCGGGCGGATCGCGGGACGCCTGGGGATCGCCGACACGGCGGACGCCGCGCGTCTGGAACACCTGCGTGGCCGCGACATGACCTTGCATTTCGCCTACTGCAACCGGCTGCTGGGCCAAACCGTGCCTCCGGAACGGATCGAGACCATTTTTGCTTCGCTTCAAATCCCGGTAAAAAAGCGGGACGTGGAATCCATCACCGTGCGGATTCCCTCGTTCCGCCAGGACATCACCCTCGAAGCGGACCTGGTGGAAGAAGTGGCCCGCTGCCACGGATACAACGAGTTTACCCCCACTATCCTCCGGGCGCCCGTCAAGCCGCCGGAACCGCAGGAAGTGGACCGCGAACTGGTCAAGCAGATCCGCCAGTTTTTCGTGTCCCAGGGATTGGATGAGGCGGTGACTTACAGCTTTACCGATCCGGAGTTGCTCGGGGCGTTCCCCCGGGAGGAGGCGGAGTTGGATCACCCGGCCGCCACCATCCAGAATCCGATCAACGTCCGCGAAGCCGCCATGCGCTCCAGCCTGTTGCCTTCGCTGCTGCAATCAGCCCGCCGCAACATCACCCGCGGCAACCAGGACTTCGGCCTGTTCGAAATCGCCGCCGTGTATCTGGCATCGGGAGAAACCACGCGGGAGAAGAAGAAAATCGGCGTGGTGATTCTCGGCAATCCCCACGCCGGATGGCGCGACGGCCGGCCGGAATTTGATTTCTTCGACATCAAAGGGCTGCTGGAGAACCTATTCTCCCTCTGCGGCCTCAAGCGCTGCCGGCTTTTGCCTGGACCGGAGTGCCTGCATCCCAAGCGGGGCGTGACCGTGGACGCCGTCCAGCAAACCGCCGGCTATTTCGGTGAGCTGCACCCGGCCCTCGCCGAATCGTACGAGCTGCCGGGGCGGGTGCTAGTGGCCGAACTCGATCTGCTCACGTTGACCCGTTTTTGGCGGGAGGCGGACATCGCGTACCGGCCGTATTCCATCTTCCCCGCCGTCAAGCGGGACCTGGCGCTGTTGCTCCCCCGCCCGGGGACATCCCGGCAAGTGGAAGACATAATCCGCCAGGAAGCCGGCGCGCTCCTGGAAGACTTGCGCTTGTTTGATTATTATCAAGGCCAACAAGTAGCCGAGGGGACGGTCAGCCTTGGATTCCGCCTGACCTTCCGCTCTCCGGAAGGAACCCTGACGGAATCCGATATCGACGCGATGATCGGGAAGATTCTGTCCCGTTTGAAAAAAGAACTCGACGTACAACTCCGCTCGTGAGACAATGAGGAAACGCAATGAGCAATGAAAATCTTCTGGAAATATTGGAATCCCTGGACCAACGGGTTGAGGAATTGATGCACACGATCAGTGTTTTGCGGGAGGAACGCGGCCGCCTGCAAGCGGAGATCGGTGAAATCCAGCGCCAACGGGATGAACTGGCGGGCCAAGTGCATACCGTGAACGAAACGCGGATGGAAGTGCGGGAACGCATCCAAGCCATCATCAATAAAATCGAACAGATGGAATCCTAAATACCAGCCTCGTATCCTGGAGCCATGAGCATGGCCAGCGATTCCAATATCATCACTGTCGAGATCTTAGGCGTCCGGTTGCAACTGCGCGGAGGAGACCATCCTCAAGCCGTCCGCCAGGTCTGCGAGTATGTGCGGGCGCGGATTCAGGAAATCGCCAACCATTCCCCCACCGCCTCCGCCCTGCAGATCGCCCTTCTGGCCGCCATCAACATCGCCGACGATTTGCGCCATGCCCAGTCTCGGGACGGGATGCTCGAAGCGGCGGCGGAAAAGGCCGGCCAGATCCTGGATAAAACCATTCACCTGGATGACCGCTGATCCCCGGTCCGCCGGTCCCCTGGAATATCTCCCCGGGCCGTGTGTTTTGGCCTTGAATTACGAGTTTCCCCCCATCGGCGGGGGAGGCGGCAACGCGCATCGGCATATCCTGCGCGAAATGACTCGTTATCCCGATCTTCAGGTCACCCTGATCACCACCACAATCAAAACCGAGCCGGTCCACGAATCTTTCGCGCCCAACGTGCGGATCCACCGCCTGCCCCAGCCCAAGCGCGACCTGCTTTACTGGCGGCGCTCCGAAGTCCTCCGTTATTTGCTTATCCACCGCGCGTTTTTGCGCCAGTTTCTTCAAAATAACCACTTTGATTTATGCCATGTGTTTTTCGGCTTTCCTTCCGGATGGCTTGCCTACTGGAACCGGTTTCATTTTCCTTACCTGGTCTCCGTGCGGGGATCGGACGTTCCCGGTTACAACCGCCGTTTCTCGCTGGATTACATTTTTCTTCGTCCCCTGTTCAAACGCATTTACGGTTCCGCCCGCCGCGTGGTGGCCAACAGCCAAGGATTGAAGGAGCTTTTTGAATCCCAGTTCCCCCATCTTCAGGCCGGTGTGATACCCAACGGCGTCGATTTGGAGCAATTCACACCACGCGAAGCTAAAGGCGCACAGGATGCCAACCGGGAAATGTCCATTGTCACGGCCGCCCGGTTGATCCCCCGCAAGGGCATTGATGTCCTGCTGCGGGCCTGCGCCCGGCTCGCCGCCGCGAATCAGCCATTCCAGTGCCATATCATCGGTGACGGACCCGAGGAAATGCCTCTGCGGAATCTGGCCGCATTCTTGAGGATCACCGAACGGGTACATTTCCACGGGAGGATGGAGAAGGAACAAGTGGCCGCTTTCCTGCCCCGGTGTGATATCTTTGTCCTGCCGTCGTATGCCGAGGGGATGTCCAACGCCGCGCTCGAAGCCATGGCATGCGGCTTGCCCTTGTTGCTGACGGACACGGGCGGCAGCCGCGAGCTGATTGCCGGCAACGGGGCGATCATCCCCCCCGGAGACGCCGGCCGCCTGGCGGAGATGCTGACGCAATGGCTCACTCATACCGGGACAGTGCGGGAAATGGGAATCCGGTCTCGTGAACACGCCTATAATTTCAGCTGGGCCGGCGTGGCCGCGCGCTACTATGATCTGTACCGGCAAATCCTGGACGATAACGGTTAACTCGATAGCAAAGGTAGGATGAATTTCGCCCTTTCCGGGCTTCCCTCACCCTAATCCTCTCCCAAAGGGAGAGGGGATTCATTACTATGGTTTTGTCTTTCCCAGGGCTTACTCCCTGGGCTACATTCATGCCATGCCGTTGATGCTCGATAGATTGACCGCAAACCGGTACAGGGTTCCCCGGATGAAATGAAATGCCATGAGCTTCTATGATTGGCTGAAACAACGCGACCGCGCCACCGCCGACCGGCTGGCGGGCGATGTAGATTATTTCTCCCTCTCGCCCACCCGCTGGAGCCTGTACCGCGCCTTGCGGCCCCGGCTGCGCCAATACCTGCGCGGCCGCTGCCTGGACGCGGGCGCGGGCCGCACGGCTTTTGCCTGCCCGGTGGATCAATATGTGGAGGAATACATCCCGCTGGATGTCCAACTCCGGCCGGGATTGAAGATCGCTGGCTCCGTGCTCGATCTTCCCCTCCGGGACGGGACGCTCGATTCCATCCTCTGCCTGCAGGTGCTGGAGCATGTGCCGGATCCCGAACGGGCCTTGCGCGAGTTTTTCCGCTGTTTGAAACCGGGCGGCGCCTTGTTGCTCAGCGTTCCGCATTTGGCCTATCTTCACAATGAGCCGCACGATTATTTCCGCTACACCCGCCACGGCCTCGGCGTAATGCTGCACCGCGCCGGATTTGCCATAGAGGAAATCCAACCCGCGGGCGGCTTGCTCTCTTTTTTGGGGCATATCCCCTCGATGGTCGTCAAGGCATTGTTCTTTGGCATTCCGGGTATCAACCGGCTGGCGGTTCGGCTAAACTCAGGGTATGCCAAAGCCGTATGTTGGATCGACGAGCGCGTCGAAAAACGCAAACTCTACGCGCTGAACTATATCGCCGCCGCGCGCAAACCTCATGATTGGCCACCCGCTTGACATGCCTGACATCGCGCCTCCCGTTCCGGAAACCGTGTCCGCCTTCAACCGCCTGGAAAGCCGGGACTTTTTGATCTCCCTGGTCCTGGCCCTGGCGGTTTTTCTTTGGCTTTTCAGCGAATTGTCAATGCCGGGAGTGACCTGGGACGAAGGCGCGCCCAACTTCCCCGCCGCCAAGAGCCAGGCCGCATGGATTCGGGGCCTCTTCACCCTGGCCGCGCCCTTTTCCCAAGAGACGATCGATCAGTACTGGTACACCCGGTCCGATCATCCCTCGCCCCCGCGCACCCTGGCCGCTGTTTCGTATTTGCTCTTTTCGCCGTTCGTGGATGAAATCGTGGCCCTGAGGATCCCCTCCGCGGTGAAATTCTCGGTCCTGCTGGCTTCGATCTACCTGTTCTTGCGAATGGTCTTGCCCCGCGCCCCGGCGCTGGCCGGCGCGTTGTCCCTGGCCTTCATGCCGCGCGTATTCGGCCACGCGCATGTCTTCAGTTTGGATGTACCCATCATGTGTTGGTGGTTCTGGGCGGCCGCGGCCGGCTTTCTGGTCCTGCATGGAAAACTGCGGCCGTTCTGGTTCGGGCTGTCCTATGCCCTGGCGTTTTCCACCAAACTGCATGCCGTGTTCCTGCCGTTTCCCTTGCTCACCTGGGTGTTGCTGATGATCTGGACCTTCCACTGGCGGGAACGCGAGTATTGGCAACGGGCCTTCCAGGCGGCCGCCTGGGCGTGCCTGCTGACTCCCCTTCTGTACATCGGCCTGCAGCCCTGGCTGTGGCACGATACCTGGAACCGGATCGTCGAACGGTTTTTCGATTACGCCTCCAAGACTCCCATCCCGCTGTATTATCTGGGGACGGTTTACCACCAGCGCACGCCCTGGCATTACCCGTTGGTAATGCTGCTCTTCACCCTGCCGTGCTTCATTTTGGTGCTGGGAATCGTGGGATGGGCGCGGCCGCTTCTCTGGAAATGGAACCGCGAACCGCTGCCCGGCGGAGCCTGGTGGTGTGGCCCCGGGGGCGCGCATCTCTTCCTGCTGCTGCATTTCGCCACGCCCCTGGCCCTCATTCTGCTTCCCCTGGCCAAGGCCTACGACGGCTGCCGGTTGTTCCTGCCGTGCTTTCCCTTTGCCGCCTGCCTGGTGGGCTTCGGGTATCACGCGGTAGTCCGTCCACTGGAAGAAAAACTCAGATCCGGCATTCTTCACACGTTCCTGTTCGCCGCCTTGATCGTCCCCCCCGCCGTTTGCTACGCCAAGATCCGCCCCTATTACCTGGAGTATTTCAACGAAATCGCGGGCGGCGTCGAGGGGGCCTGGAAATGGGGCATGGAGACCACCTATTGGTGCGACGCCCTCACCCGGGATGTTTTGGACACGATCAACCGGATCGTCCCCGAGGGGAAGACGATCAAGCCCTCCAGCATGTCGTTTGAGGTGGTCCAGTATTATATCGATCGCGGCTGGCTGCGGGCCACGATCAGCGATCCCGCCGATTATTACCTGTTGCAGTGCCGCCAGGGCATGTTCAGCCGGGCGGAGCAGTTTCTCTACTTCCGTTGCCGCCCCCTGGCCACGGTGGAGATCGGCGGCGTGCCGCTGATCGCGCTGTACGAAGCGCCGAAGTAAAATCCCCTTTTTAGTTGGTATAATAAATTTCTCAAATTTATTCTTGACAAATATATATTCCTAAAAAATATGGCTATAAAATTGACAACGACAAAAAATAAATGCAATTTTTATAGTATAGCATTTTGTTTAATAACCATTTTATTTTGAAAATTTGCTAATACTAACCTGGTTGCGGAGCAATGATGGATTTAGCCCTATCAAGGCATTCCCTCACCCTAGCCCTCTCCCAGAGGGAGAGGGGATTGGGAAGTTGATCTCCCCGGCCCGCCCGATGGAAGAGCGGCCGGACATGCGTGATAAAATGTGCGCACTTACCGGATGAACCATATGTAAGATTCACCTGGCAAATCTATGTAGGATGAGTTAGTGCGCAGCGCGTCACCCATCCATATTTACTGAAACGCTATCATCGGGGCGCGCCGCAACGTGCCCCTGCTTTTTAAACAGGCTCTGACAAAGCGGCAAAAAGTGAAAATAATACGGTGATGATCGATATAATGTGGTGCAGGTATCCTGCCTGCAACCATATTTTGTGCAGACAAGATGTCTGCACCACAATAAAGTGACTT
>JBHGBC010000155.1:0-14682 GCA_041946805.1 bacterium | reverse complement strand
GGCGACAGCCGGTGGGAGAGTAGGTCATCGCCGGGAAATAACTAATCCCAAAGGCCCCTGGATCTCCAGGGGCCTTTGGGCTTTTAGGGATATTGGATTTCCGGTCTCCGAGATGGAGCCTGGATCATGATGGACGGCATCCACTTCATGGTGGATGAAACGGGCCGCTAAATTTCCAGGGTGGCCGGCCTGGCCGCGCAGAGCGGCCGTTGAGAAGCCAATCCGTATCAGAAAGGCGGTCAATCCTCTCCGCGGCATGGGGGCTGCCACCGGCCCACGGGAAGAGAGTAGATCATGACCAAGGATAAATTGGTGAAATAAAGGCTTGCTCCCAATGGTCTTGTGGGGTAAAAAAATAACATAATTGAAGAAGAATGAATATGAAGAATTGTTTATTTAAATGCACCAATAATTTGTAGAAAAGAAAGCAATTTGTTTATATGCTCTCATTTTTGTATGCGCGAGCCTAGCGGTATATTCAGCTATGCAGCCTAATTTCCACCTCGAAATCCAGTGCTCCACTTCTATATTGGCGGATGCAAATATTTTAAGTAACACAACTACAATTGAATATATTCCTGCGGCACAGGATCTCTTCACCGATAAATGGGGATATTTTTCTTGGGAATTTACCCCAGGCTGAGACGCAGAAGAATTTCCTGGGCTTCCTGCGGGCCGGTTCGGGAGTATAGACGCCATGACGGCCGATGGTCATCCGGACGCTTTTCCCTTGGATATCCCGCTGGGTGATGCAGGCTACAAAAATACTCATAGTGGGATTTAATCTAACGCTGATGGGGTTAACCCCCTGGCGTTCTCCCCCTGGCATGCAACCTGTCACATTCCCTGGCGCTTTCCCCTGACATTTCTCCCTGGCATTCTCCTTCTTTCCTTCTGCCGCCGCGCCGGGTATTCTAAATCCTGACACACAATTCCAACCGGTTGCCGGATCCTGTACGGAACAGGGAGCGCCGCCATGGATTTTTCCCAATTGAAACGGACTTCGATTTTTGACCGCAAGAGCCTGGTCCACGCGCAGGACACGCCCGCGCCGCCGGCCGCCCCCGCCTCGTTCCGGGATTTCTGGGATGCGCTGCCCGGCCATCTGAAGGTCCAGGATTTGCGCCGCCTGGTGGACGCGGTGGTCCAAGCCCGCCAAAAAGGCAAGCCGGTGGTGTTCATGATGGGCGCGCATTCCATCAAGGTGGGCCTGAGCGCCTGGATCATCGAGGCCCTGCGCCGGAAGTTCATCACCGCCCTGGCCCTGAACGGGGCTTGCATTGTCCATGATTTCGAGCTGGCCCTGGCCGGCACGACCTCGGAGGATGTGGCCGAATCGCTGCTCGACGGCAGTTTCGGCATGACCCGCGAGACGGGCGAAACGCTCAACCTTTGGATCCGCGAAGCGGCGGACCGGAACCGGGGGATCGGCGAGTACTTGGGCGAAAAACTGACCGCCTCTGGGTATCCTCACCGGCATCTCAGCCTGCTGGCGGCCGCTTTCGAAACCCGGACGCCCGTCACCGTCCATATGGCGCTGGGCGCCGACGTAATCCACCATCATCCCGAGGCTTCCGGCGCGGCCATCGGCAAATCTTCCATGATCGACTTCCACCGGTTCTGTGATGTGGTTTCCGGCATCGGGGATGGAGGCGTGGTGGTCAACGCGGGCTCCAACGTGGTATTGCCTGAAGTGTTTCTCAAGGCGTTGACCGTGGCCCGCAACCTCTGTGGGCCGATTCATCATTTCACCACCGCCAATTTCGATATGATCCAGCATTACCGGCCCAACGTGAACGTGGTCCAGCGCCCCATCCTGGGCGGAGGGCAGGGATTCGCCTTCACGGGGCATCATGAAATCATGCTGCCGCTGTTCTTCATGGCCTTATTCGAAGCGGAAAAGGCCTAACGGGTGAGGAGGGGGAATTCCCATGGGAAATTTCATGCGCTCACGAATTCCACGGCTGCGGGAATGGCATCGGCTCGGGAAAATTCAAAAGGTCTTCGAGGATCCCGCGGCAACCGCCGGGCGGGAAGCCGAGCAATTCGCCTTGGAACTGGTGGACACCCATGTGCGCTACAAGAACGCCTCGTGTTATCTAGGTAAACGGTTGCCCTCGAAAGAGCATGGCCGCCGGTTCGAGATCGACCTCGTGGTCTTGACTCCCAACCGGATTTACTTGTTTGAAATCAAAAACTGGTCTGGTGAGTTGAAAGCCAGCGGTGCGGATTGGATCCAGATCCGCCGCAATGGGGAAATGGTCCAGGGCCCGAACCTGGTGGACTACAATCAGACCAAGGTCAACGTGGTCCGGAATTTCCTGCGGAGCCAGGGAATCGAGCTGGACCGGTCCTATTTCTCGAACCGGGTGATCTTCATGAATCCCCGGCTGCAGGTGGATCCCGTCATCGTCAGCCACCCGCACGTGATCACCCGGGACCGCCTGGAGGGCTATCTGTCCGCGCAACGGGGCAATACGCTAGCGGAACGGTTCGCACGGTCCATCATCGAGACATGCCTGGACACGGAGACCGGCAAGGCCCTCAACGACCGCCTGTTTCACGCCATGCCGTCGGGCGATTTCCAGGCCGTCCAGGACCTGTTCGCCACCGTGCGCACTTGGGACAAGGTGGGATTGCATGGCGGCAAGGTGCTGACCGGCGATGTGTTGAAGCTGACGCTCGGCGGGCGGGCCTTGAATATAACGGATTTCGCGCCCGGGACGCTTTTGCGCCTGTCGTGGACGCGTAACCGGATCTGGGGCCTGATCAAGGCCTTGGTGACATCATTCCCCCTAGGCCGTTTGCGTTATCCGGGGGTTAAAACGAAGGTGCGGGCTGATGATCAAATCCAATTCCATCACGCCGGCGAAGAGACCCCCACGGAATTCGCGCTGGGCTGCGTGAACTGGATCATTAAAGGGTGACCGGGATGTGGCCATCCGGGATCTCTTTGGGCGCTGTTCTGGATTCCTGCTTTCGCGGGAATGACATCCATTTATTCATTCCAAGAGATATCGTTAAAAAAGGCAGGGGAGAGACAGGATCTGGCTTGACACCGCTTCATCCCTTACGGTACAACTAACTCCCATTTTGATGCGCATGTTCGATCTTACCTTTGTTATGGTATTCGAAGTCAAGGGACCGGCGTATTCATAAATGGAAATCGAATGAGAAAAGGAAGGAGAAGTCGATGAGACGTTTTGGTACCATCACCGTATTTTGCTTGTGTGCCTTGACTGGATTCGGTCAAGAAATCGTAGAAGATTTTTACACTCCGGATGGCGGAAATTCGCCCATCACCCTCAACGGCGGGCAGAAATGCGCTCAGCGGTTTACGGCTACCCTGCCTTTCGAGGGGATTCAGGTCAACGGCCCCACCTGGAGCGTGAGCGGCGAAAAGGGCATGACCATCCGCCTGTACAAATGGGCTGGCAGTTACGCCTCCACGGTCGCTCAGAAACCCCTGGCCGTCAGCGTGCTGGTTGATCTCAATGACAATGACTGGTTCCTGTGCGCCGCCGGATCGGAACTGGCGCCCGGCGAGTATCTGTGGGAAGCCTCGGAGCCGACCAACTCCAATCCGGACGCGGTAGATCCCTACCAGATCGGCTGCTGGCTGTATAACGGAAGCAAATACAAGGGGGGCGAAGCCTATTTCAATGGCGTGCCCTACGGCGAAGTTTCCGTTAATTGGGTGCGGCAGTATGGATCATCGCAATCCGGGACTTGGACTCCTTTCCCGTTTCCAGAAGGCGACGATTCGACGTTGGCCCAAAGTTTTGTCGCGGCCAGCCCGTTTCAAGCGGTGGCCTTTGCCAGCCCGACCTGGAACGGATACGGCGCCGGTTACCGGCTCCGCCTGTATAAATGGAACACCGACTACGATACGACGGCCGCCCAGAGTGCCATCGCCGAACAGACCATCTCGAATCATTCCGACAACGCCAACGGCGAGTTGATATTGACCGCGCCCCAACCCGAGGGGAAATATCTCTTGCTGACCGACATGCCGGTGCGCGGTTCGGGCAACATCGGGCATTGGGGATGGACCAATTCAGATTGGTGGGATCCGGACACGATCGCGTACGCGAACGGGGTGGAGCTGACTGATTACGCCACGTTTGACCTGTTTCTGGGTGAGCCGACCACCGAGGAGGTAGGGAAGGATTACGCCTCGCGTTCGGTCACGGGCGTAGCGACCCGGATCTCGAACTGGGCGGTGTACTGAGCTCCGTTTTCAAGAATCAAAACGATCCACCGGGTGGATGGCTCAACACGGGCTGTCCACCCCGGATTTTTGCCGGGGACGAGCCCGGATCAATCCCCCCGGCTTAGCAGGCCGAGGATGGGCAGCAGCAGGACGAGGACGAAGGCGAAGTAGAGTATCCCGCTTAGGCGTCTTTTTTCCGGAGAATCCACCCAATAACAGAGGAGCAGGGACATCGCCAGCGACTGCAGCACGGTTTCGGGCAGCCCGGTGATGTGGTCCAGGAAGGGGAGGGGGGAGTAGATCATGCCCTCGATCGAGCAGGGCGACGGGCCGAAGGTGTTGAGGATGCCGAACACCAGGAAGAGCCACCACAGAACCAGCCACCCGCGTTTCCGGCCGAAAATCGTGTCCCGCAACGGGAAGAGGGCCAGGGCGAACAAGAGTCCCCGGATGGGTTGAAAGAGCGGGCCGGCCATCACCAGGGGATGGTTCAGGGGACGGATTATGCCCGCGTACCGGGGATCGGCGAACTTGGTTTGATAATCGAAAACCAGATACGCGGCCAAGCCCAGGACGAAATACGTGACCGTGTGAACCACGATGGTTTTGCGGATCAGTTCCAGGAGGGTGAGCGGCTGCGTGCGCATGGGGAGAACCTTTCGCGAGTGGGACGATGAAAAATATGGGTTGATGGATCAGCGAAACTCAATCTATTCAATCCTGTTTCCTTCCCACAGGATATTCATCTTATGTGCGGCTTGTTTTAATTTTTCGTCCCGAGATGCCAAGGGCCAATCTCGGCGAATTGAAACACGACGCCATGGTCATGGAACAATCCAGAATCACTCCTTCCCTTACTGCCGCTCTTCATCAATCAAATCCCGCACTTACAAGCCTTCGAATGAGTTTTTATCGCTTAATTTTTCCAATTCACGGAAGGGCTGGCGGACACGATCGGGAGATGCCGGAGATACGGGAATCAACCGCGCGATGGGGAATCCGCGTTTCGTGATGGTAGAATACATGCCATTCTTTTTTTGGATAAGCCCTTGTTTGATAATATTTTTGAAATTGCTAAATCATCAAAGATGCCCTGGCAAAAAGTCTCCCTTATTCTACGGAAAAATAGGTTGAAAAGAGCAGTTTTTACTCGACCAAACTATCTGGCTGAACGATATTTAACTTAAACCATATCAATGCCTAAGGTTGTGTCATGCACCGCATCGTTCCTCTCCAGCAAGACCTCTTGCCGATCCCTTTGAATTCCTGGGCCCCTAGCGCAAGGAATGGCTCGAAACGGGATGGCCCGCCCTGTTCCGCCGCACGATCCTGGAAGGTAACTATTGACTCGAATGCAGATCTTTCTCAGTGCGTTATTCGTGGTTAGAGTTTCGATGGGAACGAAAAATGATTCCCTCCCCCCGGGAGAGGGTCAGGGTGAAGGAAGCCGTGGAAAAGCGCAATTCATCCTCTATAACTGTGCAATCGGGTAAATGAATGCCCTCATAAAAAACCGGTCCTGCCAGAGGGGCAAGACCGGTCTTTTTTTACTTCAGGCTTGGAAAGCGGGCGGGGAGGTGATTACTCCGAATCTTTATCCTCGTGTTCCTGTACTTCGCGTGGAACAGAATCCCACTTCGGCAGTTTCTCCATTAAAACCTCGAATTTCTCTTCCAACGCGTTCAGGCGTTGATTCAAACTCTCGATCTGGCCGTCCAGCTCCCCGGAATGAGCCGGAGCGTCCTCACGTTCCGGAACATGTTTCCGGATTTCCCGGGCTGCCGCGCGTTCCGGATTCCCAGGCTGCCTGTCTTCCCGCTCCCGTTCAGCGCTTTCCCGTTCGAACCGTTCCCGGGCTTCCGGACGCCGGCTTTCAAATCCTGGACGTTCCCGCAGAAAGCGGCGGAACCGTTCAAACGCGGGGCGTTCGTTCTCGAAAGGGCCGTCAGGACCGGCTTCCTCCAACGCCCGGCGAAAAGCGGGGCGGGGAGGCACACCCGCCTTCATCTCGTCCATCCATTTTTGCGCCACTTCCGGATTCCGTTCCCGCAGGCGCCGCATCATACCCAAGGGACGTTGACGCTCACCTTGGATGCCAGGTTGTCCACCCCCGCAGCCTTCCCGGGCTCTCTGGCAGTAGGGGCAATTCTCGCAGCACGGACATTTCGCCACGCCGGCTTCGGTCTTCTCTCCCCCGCGAAAACCAGGCTCATAAGGAGGCTGGGATTCACGATTCACCGGGCCTTGATCCCTGCCACGTCCAAAGGGCGGTTGATCCCCTTGCGCCCTCAGCCCCCGGCCGCCACCGCGCCCAAATCCGCCGCCGAAGCGGGGCCCCGGCCCGGCCGGATCGCGCGGGCCGGCCGCGGGGGGATCCATCCGGGGCGCTTCGCCCAGACCGCCCCCGCCGGGAGCGCCTTCCAGGTGTTGCAGAGCGATATCCGTCCCCGCTCCGCCCGGCTGCCCGCCGCCATCCTGCGCCCAACCCGTCATGGCCATCGCGCCGAACACTAACGCTCCGGCGAATAGATACACGGCTGCACATTTCTGGTTCATCGGAATTCCCCTTTCTGAATGGAATTATCGTTTGAGGTATGTTGGTAATTCGTTCTGCAAGGTATAACGGGAATCCCGGGGATTTATTGAGAGAGAAAATTTTCTGAGCTCATCCGGCAAGTATATACTTTTTCCAGACCGCCGGTTTGCAGTTCTACGAAATGATCGATGAAAACCGCCCCCAAAAATCCCCTCTCCCTCTGGGGGTGGGCCAGGGTGAAGGAAAGCCCCTTGTGGTGCAGGCATCTTGCCTGCGCGTATCCATGAACCTCATCTATCCCATGCGACCCTTTCAAGGGGCCGCATGTAGCAGCCCAGCCCAGGGTTTCAACCCTGGGCAAAATGTCTCCGGGATGAACCTCCATCATTCCCCCTCCCCTTCCTGGGCGCGCAAGCCGTATTTCTTCATCAGTTCCTGCAGGTAACGGCGGCTGATGCCCGCCATGAGGGCGGACTTGGTGACGTTGCCCTCGTTGATCCGCAGCAATTCCTGGAGGTACTCATTCTCCAATCCTTCCCGGGCCTTGATGAAACTCACCTGGGTGGGATCGAATATCGGAGAGGAGGCCGCGGGCGCGGGAGCCTCCATGAGGGACTGGGGCAGGTCGCTTTCCTCGATCAGTCCCGATTCGCGCAGAATCATGCAGCGCTGGATGATATTCTCCAGTTCGCGCACGTTGCCCGGCCAGGAATAATTCATCAACCGCTTGAGCGCGTCCACCGAAATGCCCTCCACGGAGCGGTTCAATTTCTGATTGAACCGGCTGATGAAATGCTTGGCCAGCAAGGGGATGTCTTCATTCCGTTGCCGGAGCGGGGGCAACTGGATATCCACGATGGAGAGGCGGTAGTAGAGGTCTTCCCGGAATTTCTTGGCCTGGATGTCCCCTTTCAGGTCGCGGTTGGTGGCGGCGATCAGGCGAAAATCGACCGGCTTGGCGGTCACGCTCCCCACCCGCCGCACCTTTTTATCCTCCAGCACCCGCAGCAGCGTGGCCTGCAGGTCCAGCGGCAGATCGCCGATCTCGTCCAGGAATACGGTTCCCCCCTCCGCCGATTCGAGGAGCCCGGTCTTCCGCTGGTGCGCGCCCGAAAACGCGCCCTTCTCGTGGCCGAAGAGCTCGCTTTCGATCAGCTCGCGGGGCAGCGCGCCGCAGTTGATGGCCAGAAATTTCTCGTCTTTCCGGTCCGAGTGGCTGTGGATGGCGCGGGCCACCAATTCCTTGCCTGTGCCGCTTTCGCCTAGAATCAACACCGTGCTGTCGGTGGGGGCCACCTTTTCGATCAGCCGGTAGAGTTCCTGCATGACATGGCTGCCGCCGATCAACTCGGCCATGCCCTGCCGTTCTTCCAGGGCTTGCGTCAGGTAGCGGGTGCGGTCCAGCAGGCGCTTGCGCTCCAGCGCGTTGCCGACGATGTGCAGCACCTCGTCGTTGTTGAACGGCTTGGTGATGTATTCATACGCGCCCCGCTTCATCGCCTGGACCGCGGTCTCGATGGTCCCAAAAGCGGTCATCATGATCACCGCCGTGTCGGGCGAATCTTCCTTGATCCGGTCCAAGACCTGCAAACCGTCCAGGCCGGGCATGCGGATATCCAACAGGATCACGTCGTAGTTCTCCTGCGCGATCAGCTTCAAGGCCTCCTCGCCCCGGTTGGCCGTGTTGACCGTGTACCCCTGGTCGCTCATCAGCCGCTTGAGGATATGACACATCCCCGGCTCGTCGTCCACCACCAAAATCATGCCCCGGCGCGATTTCAACATGGAGTCTCCCGGATTTCCCGGCGGTTCTTGGATATTCATGCGGAAAGCGGATCCTGCCTTCTTGCGTCCACACGATGCATTGAATCATACCCCAGGGAAGGGGGGATGACTACATTTTGGGCGGGTAGATCATGCCGCAGGTTAAAACCTACGGCAATTCCTATCATCTTGAATCCCCTTCGGGGATTCGTCTGTTGGAAATCTTAGAGTTAGTGGATTATGTGGAGTTCAGCCCACCCTGCACAATCAACTTCCTCCTGACCCACCCCGGTCTTCGGGGGGTGAATCCGAAACCAGGGAGTATCGCCATGCGTGATATTCATGGCATACGCGATTCCTTCCCCCCATCCCCGCTCCACTGTAATGATGCCAGGCCCGCTTCTATAATCTTCCACTTCACGCGATACACCGGGATGTCCCTGCCCCGGATGGCGGCTATCCATTTTTCGATTCATCCCAAAGGACCCGAAAGACCATGACCGATATCAAGAAAAGCACCCGGGACGAACGCGTCGAGCTCATCCAGCAATTGCGCGCCCAGGGCGTCAATCCCTATCCCGGACGCTTTGAGCGCACCCACACCCTCCTCCAGGCGCTGGAACTGCCCGTGGACCATCCGGGCGTCCGCGTCGGTGGGCGGATCATCGCCATCCGCAAGATGGGCAAACTCAGTTTCGCCCACATCCAGGACGCCGCGGCCAAGATCCAACTCTGCTTCACCCTCAACGAACTGGGGCAGGAACGGTACGAGTTCTTCAAGAAATACCTCGATATCGGCGACTTCGTGGGAGTGGAAGGGACCACCTTTCTCACCAAGACCGGCGAAAAGACCATCAACGTCCAATCCTTCCAACTGCTGTCCAAAACCTTGTTGACGCTCCCGGAAAAATGGCACGGCCTCACCGATCAGGAAAGTTGCTACCGCCAGCGCTACCTCGACCTGATCATGAATCCCGAATCCCGCCGCCGCTTCGAGATCCGCCGCGGCCTGATCCGCGAAATCCGCCATTTCCTGGAAGCGAACGATTTTTTGGAAGTCGAAACCCCCATTCTCCAAAACAAGCCCTCGGGAGCGATGGCCCGCCCCTTCATCACCCATCACAACTCCCTGGACATCGATGTGTATCTCCGCATCGCGCCCGAAACCTACCTCAAGCGCCTCATCGTGGGCGGCTACGACCGCGTCTTCGAGTTCGCCCGCTGCTTCCGCAACGAGGGCATCTCCACCGCCCACCTGCAGGAATTCCTCATGCTGGAGTATTACGCCGCGTATTGGGATTACGAAATCAACATGGACTTCACCGAACGGCTGCTGTGCGCCGTTTTCGAGAAGGTCTTGGGGACGTTGCGGGTGGAATACCAGGGCCAGACCATCGACTTCACCCCGCCCTGGCCCCGCCAGAGCATGCGCGAGGTCATTTTGGAGGGGACCGGAATCGACATCGAGACTTACAAGACCAAGGAGGAGTTGCTGAGCCGCGCCGCGGTCCAAAACATTTCGCTGGCCGATATTGACGTGGCGGCTCTGGGCTGGGGCGCGCTGGTGGACGCGCTCTACAAGAAAACCTGCCGCCCGCATATCGTCTCCCCGCTGTTCTTGACCGCGCATCCCCTCGAGCTCTCACCCTTGGCGCGCGCCAACGACGCGAATCCCGGAGTCACCGACCGCTTCCAACTGGTAGCGGCCGGCATAGAGATCATCAACGCCTATTCGGAACTGGTGGACCCGGTGGACCAGCGCCGCCGCCTGCTCGAACAGCAGGGCCTGCGCGACGCGGGCGACGACGAGGCCATGCCCTTCGACGAGGACTACGTCCGCTGCATGGAATACGGCATGCCGCCCATCTCCGGCTGGGGGATGGGCATCGACCGCCTGGTGTCCCTGCTGACTAACGAGGAAAACATCAAGAACACCGTCTATTTCCCCCTGATGCGGCCGGTGTGAGGCGGGTTCGGCAAGGGGGAAAAGAAAAAGCCCAGGAGAGAAACCCCTGGGCAGTCTCATTTTCGGACAATCCCCATCAGGGCTGCAAGTTTTCCGATTCCTTCACCCTTGAGGCGAGGTCGGAGATGTCCCAAATGTGTACAGCGTTTCCGTTCAAGGTTAGATATTTCTTTCCGTCGGGGAATATTTTTACTACCCGATCCACTTGATGGGGTGAATTCTCGCTATCCGTCTTGAGAGGTAGCACGCGGGCCGGCGTTTTCGAATCGCTAACAAATATTTTCCGGTCACCATTGGGTACCAACCTTCCTCCAAATATTATTATTCTTCCGTCAGAAGAAACCGCGCTTGTTTCTGGGTACGAAACTTGAGAGAATGGCATTTCAAATACCACTTTACCCAATGAAATGTCAAATAATATATGTTCTGTTATTGTAGTATATAATATCATATCTCGACTATAATTTGAATATTTAGGAAGGGGTATATATCCATTATCTAGTTCATAAATCTTCTTATTCTCCTCGAAATCCCAAATTTGGAGCACTTCATTATAATGAACAAGAATTTCGTTACTATTCTTCATGGGCATGAAACCTCTGTCTCGAGGCTGTATAGTATGGAATAAATTACGATATTCCTTGCCCGAATCCACTTCCCATACCTGAAATTGACCGTAAAGATCCTCGGTAATTACTTTCTTCCCATCCATTGTAAATGCAACTTGGGTCATATCTCCCAAACCAAAGGGTTTGGTTACGGGGGTAGGGCTTCGAAACTCGCGAAGCGTTTCACCGGTGGTGGCATCCCATAATTTAGCCAAATAAGGAATGCCACCGGACAACACATATTTTCCATCGGGCGAAAATGCGATGGTGGATACTGTTGAGATTCCATTGTATTCCAGTATTTTTTGACCGGATACCGCGTCCCATATCTCCGATCGTTCCGTAGATCCCGTAACAATACGCTGGCCATCAGAAGATATATCCACCGACAAGAAACGGGCGTCATCCGAACCCACAATGCTGACCAGCGGCATCTCTTCGGTGATACCGGTTAAGGTGAAAATGGGGACTAGTACAATGGTTAAGGTAATTCGGGTTGTATCAAATATTTTTAGCCTATCCTGTTTCATGATGTTTCTCCTTTCCTTTACCACGCCAACCGGAATCTCCACCCTGGATTTGAGGCAAGAGCATCCGATGAAAATTATTGAAATAGTGCTGTACGAATACTGCAATTCGTTCATGTGGGAAAACCGCGCCACCAAAGCCAGTGTGGGATATGGGGATGAAGGGTGATCCGCCGGCTGCAATCCATCCCTGCCATGGCAGCCGGCCGCCGGGCGGCCCTCCCCACCCACGAGGAAAACATCAAGAACACGGTCTATTTCCCCCTCCTGCGGCCGGTGTGAGGCGGATTACGGCATGGGGGGGTAAAGAAACCGCCCCGGGTGATAGTCCCGGGGCGTCTCCTGCTCATTCAATCCCCATCAGGGCTGCAAGTTTTCCGATTCTTTCACCCCGGCGGTGAGGTCGGAGATGTCGTAGAGATAGACTGTATCACCTTTAACGAATGCAACCATGTTCCCATCGCGAGAGAATTTCACCATATCAAATACATTATCTGGTACTCCCTCCACAGCGATTGTCCGTGCTTCCTTATTTGATATAAGATTGAAGATTTGAGGAGTAACCTTATTTCCGCTGTCAACTTTTTCTTTACCTGCAACAGCAATAAATCTTCCATTGGGTGATGTGTCAAATAATGGGATGTAAGAAAATGAAGAATATTGTCGTTTAATTTCTAAATTGTCCGCATTCAAGACAACGGGAATATATTGTTCATTATGATTGCTGGTAACATAATCGTATGCATATATCTCACTCCCATCATAGGATAGAAAAGGATGTGATTTATCAATTTTGTGGATAATTTCTCCTGTTTGTAGTGATACAATAGATAATGAAGCCAAAACTCTGTTCCCATCAGGAAATGTTTGGATATTATCCATGTAGCCAACCAAATATCTGAATTTCTGTACTACTTTTTCTTGGTTGATATCAAGTACATAAAGACTATCATTTTCATCTCCGCAAAGAACTTTCTCTCCATCATGAGAAAAAGTAACTGCCGTATACCAGCTGGGAGGCCGTGAATCAATTTCTCCTTGAATTGTTTTTATTTCATCTCCGGTTTGTGCATCCCAAATCGCTACCGTTGCATGATCGACATGATTTGTGACAATTTTTTTATCATCTTGAGAAAAATCAATTGCATAATAGCCACTGTAGGGCGGGAAAGTCATGACTTTTTGGCCTGTAATAAGATCCCACATCATCGCATGTTGTCCCCCTGTTGTTATTAATTTTGTGAGATCATGAGAAAACGCAAGACCTCCAACATAACCATTAACATCCGTATGCTTAAAAATATATTTAGGATTGACTTGTGAATTGGCTATCTGGGCAATTGAAATTGCACAAGAAAGAACAATAAGCACAATATTTGTTTTATAAATTGCTTTCATGATTATATCTCCTATTGTTCGTGGAAAAATTCGAGAATGATAGGATTTTCATCCACGCCGGGAATATCAAAAGGGATTTTTCCATTGGATGGCGTACCTCCGGCAATATCGGTGGATGAAATTAGAGTAAGTGACGCGGAACCTGTGCTAATTGAAAATTGATACCGGTTCGTCACTGTTGATACTTCTGAACTTAGCGGAGCCCAAAATGTTTTATTCGTGGGGGAAAAATCAGTATAAGAATCACCGCGATCATATCGCCAGATCGCACCCCACTTGGTTCCCGTGCTGGTTTCCCAAACACAATAAGCTGTACCTTTTATAGTACTATCCGTCCATATAGTTACGAGAGGCACCCAAACTTTTGTAGAGGAATCACGCAATTTTAATGGAACTGTTGCGGAGGGATTGAAGAGACCCCGCGATATGCCTTTAATCGCGCGTCCTGATCCAAAGTAGTAAGGCGGATAATATTCGATTGGATCCACATTATCGATATTATGAAAACCATGATTGTTGGCAGAATCGGTCATGTGATGAAAAAAGTAGGAGCTAATATGCCATCCGATTCCGTTGTAAGGCTGCACGATAGAGTTAATCAGGCAGGAACGAAGATAATAAACAGCCTGCGATATTTCGGATGCTCCCGTTATTGGACCGAATCCGTTATTTGTTGGGGAAAATCCATATTCGGTTACTACAAAATTGGGAATATACCCTTTCGCAGTGCAAATATCATAAAGTGTTTTGATCCGATTGGGCCATTCTTGAACACCTGATGCATTTACAGTATATTCCGGTGGTTTTGTTCCGGTGTAACCATGTATCGCAATTGCGTCTGGCAGTTTTTCCCGATTTACGGATATAACAGCATCAATAAATCCACCAATGAAATTACTTGCATTCCCCCACGCAGCTGTTGTATCTAGGTTATAATCAATTGATTCATGTTTTTCTGGAGAACCTCCACTCCAAATCTGGATGTTTTTCCAAGATGCAAAGGTTGAGTTCTTTATAATATCTCTGGACGCCAAGTAGTATGCTGCAAAATTAGCGCCACTTCCTGCATTACCAAACCACATATCATTCGGAGGATTAAAGCCGACTGGAAACCAAATATCTGTGAATGTTTTGTCAGGATAGATCCAATCGGATTCTTCTCCACCTATTTCGATGGCAATTACATCACCTCGATCAATTTGTGTCCGGGCATTGTAAAGCAATTCATAAATGTGCCATGCATATGATGATGCTGATGTCATGGGTGGATTAGAATAACAAACATTTGCTGCCACGGGTGAATGGATGAATACCTTCAATCCTTTGCTGTTGGCATTATTACAAAATGTTGGAAGCCAGCCTATTGGTACATGCCACTTTTCGTCTAAATATCTTACGATTTGAAATTTATCGCCATTGGCACTCATATTTAACCGTTCCATCCACCCTTGGACGGCTGGATTGTCAGCATTAGGAGTAATATGTACTCCATAGTCAGTTGCCGCACATTTCACCGTCAAAAATGGCCGGAGGCCGACTGTCCCATATTCACTTGCGCAAATCCTCCAATAAGCCGATGGCGTGTTTACCAGTTTGATCAGAAATCCCTTGTCTCCCGTATCATAGGTATATGTGGCGTAATGGGATTTGAAGGCTTGACTCAGGTTGAA
>JBHGBC010000154.1:0-14737 GCA_041946805.1 bacterium | reverse complement strand
AACTTGATCAACTGAGTTATAAGGGGTTATTAAAAAAATTACGGGGTAAGTTGCGTTTTGTAGGGGCGGACCTGGGTGTCCGCCCGAATCCCTGAATCACACCCCTGGAGCCGCATCCTGGCATGACGAAATCAACCTTCTCCTTCCTTCTCGCCTTGATCTGGATATCCGCATCCTATGGCGCCGAAACCCCTCCCGAACCCCTCCTCGGCGATGTCAGCGACGGCAGCCGCGCGGTGCCCGTCCATTTGATTCCCCTCCTCGATGAGAACGGATTGGAAATCGCGCCGGATGACGATCCCCTGCTCCCTTTTTCTCCTAAACAAACCTGCGCGTTGAAATGCCATGCCTATGACAAAATTCAGACGGGCTGGCATTTCAATATGAACAATCCCGCCATCGCCGCGGGCCGTCCCGGGCACCCGTGGATCTGGATGGATTCCCGCACCGGAACCCAAATCCCTCTCTCGTACCGGTCCTGGCCGGGGACCTACAAGCCGGAACAATTGGAATTGACGCCCTGGGAATTCATCCAGCGTTTCGGGCGGCACCTCCCCGGGGGCGGCCTGGGCGAGTGGAACAACCAGGCCAATCCCAAGCAAGTGATGCGGATCTTCGTCTCGGGCAATCTGGAGATCAACTGCCTCGCCTGCCATGACGCCGATCCGGCCCACGACCAGACGCAATACGCCATCCAGATCGCCAAGCAGAATTTCCGTTGGGCGGCCGCGGCTACCAGCGGCTTCGCCTTAGTCACCGGCTCGGCCAAGGACATGACGGACACCTACGATTACCAAATGCCCGAGCCGCCCAGCGATCCCAAGTTGATTCCTCCCGCCGTGGCCTACCCAGCCGGCGCGTTCGATTCGCAAAAACGGGTGTTCTTCGATATCGTTCGGAAAATCCCCGCGGAGCGGTGCTACTATTGCCACTCCTCCTATCTCCCGGGGCCGGACCATTTCGGCAAATGGACCCAGGACGAGGATGTCCATCTCGCCGCCGGTTTGACCTGCGTGGATTGCCACCGCAACGGGCTGGATCATCAAATCACCCGCGGCTATGAGGGCGAATCGGAGACCTCACCGAATCCCCTGGCGGAGGAATTGACTTGCCAAGGATGCCACCTGGGAACGGAGGGATCGCTTCAGCCGCGCGAAGGCCGCAAAGCCGCCCCCGTTCCCCAACATAAGGGACTGCCCCCTGTCCATTTCGAACGGCTGGCGTGCGCCGCCTGTCATTCCGGCCCCTGGCCGGGAGACACAGCCCGCCGGGTCAAGACCTCCCTGGCGCACGGACTCGGCATGCTGAACGTGGATAAAACCGATGATGCCCCGCCCGCCATCTTCACACCGGTCTTCGCGAAATCGCACCAGGGAAAAATCGCCCCGCACAACCTGATGTGGCCCGCGTTTTGGGGCATGTTGCAGGACGAGTCCATCACCCCGCTCCCCCTTAAACTTGTGCAACAAACGCTACCGGAGATACCGAAAAGCGAAGCCCCGGCTCCATCCCGCTATTGGCCGCCGCTGACCGAGGACTACATGAAACAAGGATTACAGGCGCTGGCCGCGCTGTCCGGGATGCGGGGAAAACCGGTCTATGTCTGCGGCGGCCGGGTCTTCCAGTTGAACGATGAGCAGAATCTCCAGTCGCTGGAACACCCCGCCGCGCGGCCGTATCTCTGGCCGTCCGCTCATGATGTCCGCCCCGCCGCGCAATCCCTCGGCGCCCGCGGCTGCCAGGATTGTCATGCCGAGGATTCCCCGTTCTTCTTCGGCAAGGTAGCGGTGGATTCACCCTTCGCGGCGGTCACCAGTACACCCGTCAAGATGATCGCCTTCCAGGACCTGGATGAAGCCTACACCCGCGCGTTCGCGTTTTCGTTCCGCTTCCGCCCCTGGTTCAAGGCCGTCACCCTGGCCTGCGCGGGAATCCTGATCCTGATTCTATGGTTCTATGGCACGCGAGGCCTAGCCCGCGTGATGGATTGGTTATCGGGGAAAAACACGGAATGAGTGGACAAATCTTCCATGGAATTCCTCTCCTATTTTTTGGGAAAGGCTAGGAGGGGATTGCATGGGTTGAATGAGTTAGCGCGCAGCGCGTAATCCATCGATCTTGATCATCCTGCGCATCCGGGCCATCATGATTCAGACAAAATCGCGTTCTACAAAACGAGATATTAATCAATTTTGAAAATACATTCATGAAAGAACAAAACAATTAGGAATCCTCCACCATGCCTCCCTCCCTCTCCACCAAATCCTTCATCCAACTGACCGCCGGCTGCGCGGTGCTCACTTGTTTCGCCGGATTATTGGCCACGGCGTATCCCGCGTTCTGGGGCGAGGCGGGATTGAGCGGCTACCGCCTCTTCCTGCACGCGGGGATCGCCCCGGTTTTCGCGGCCGGCGTGACTTTCCTGGCCCTGGCCCTCGCGCCGCGCCACACGAAACACCGCTCGGGTTCCTTCCTGTTGAATGCCAGTTTTTGGCTGATCCTGATCGCGGCCGTCCCGCTGATCCTGTCCTCCGCGCTGGCGATGTTTCCAATCTTGGGTATGCGGGACCAGCGGATTCTTTTGCTCACGCACCGCTATTGCGCCGCCGTGCTGTCGGTTTTTGTCGTGTTGTATGTTTTTCTGTTGATCATCCACCGGCCGGGAAAAACCGCATGACTTCCACGAAGAAAGGGGAGGGTTGCGCCCGCCGAACACGCAGCCATTCTCCCTTCCCCCCCGGCAGGACGCATGCGGGACTAGTGTCCGGTTCCCGCATCAAACACCCGTCCCGCCGCATGACGTTCAACAATCCGGCCACTGCCCATTCAAGGATCATCATGAATCCTCCTCGATTCAGCCAACGGTTCAGGACAATTCACGCGTGATTCACAGTGAAAACAAACTTGACCGGGCGCTGGCAAATCAGGAACATGAACCCCGGACTGATTTTTTGGTTTCACCAATACCGGCCAATGGCCCATGATCCGCGATTCCCTGGGAATGGATATCCGTGCGGTTCATCCTTGAACGTCCAGTGACCAGCCCATGCGACAGCCCCGTTTGGAAGAAGCCGCGGCGCTCCTGCGGCAACGAATGAACGAGACGCGCCAACGCCCCTTCTCCGAGTTGCTTCGGTTGACCGAGGCGGAGGAGACACTCGAAATGCGGGGAGAATCGGGCCGGAACTACCAAATCGAGATCCATGCCGTCTGGGACGATCCGTCTAAAACCCGGTTACGGGTGTGGGGATCGATCGATGATGGGGGATGGCGGGCCTGGATCAACAGACCCCCCCTGGTCCAGGATTTTTTCGCGTATCCAGATGGCCGTACCGAATGAAAGCGCGCCGCGCGAGCCGGCGTGAGCCCCAGGAATCCCAAGGAGAATCGCATGCCCCGCATCATGCATTTCGAAATCCACGCTACCCAACCCCAGGTTCTGATCGATTTCTATTCCCAACTGTTCGGCTGGACCTTCAGCCAGTTCAGTGGGATGGAGTATTGGCTCATTTACACCGGACCCGAGCAACAACCCGGGATCAACGGCGGCTTGTTGAAACGCCCCTGCGCCAAGTCCGGCGATCCGGCGTCGATGAACGCCTTTGTCTGCACCGCCCAGGTCGATTCGCTCGACGACACCCTATCCCGGGCCACCGCGCTCGGGGCGCGGATCGCGCTGCCCAAGATGGCCGTCCCCGGCGTCGGCTGGCTCGCCTACATCCTGGACCCGGACGACAACACCCTGGGGATGATGCAATTCGACGAGAAAGCGAAATAGAGGCGAGGGTCGGCTCCGTGCGCGGAGGAACCTCCCGTGCGGACAGTTTCTTTCGTGAAATTGAGCTATTGACTTCCTGGGTGTGCATATTATATTCGTAAATGATATCCTTGGGCGAACCGGAAAAAGGGACTTACGGGATATGATTTTACAGGTATATGAATTTTTAATAGGATGAGTGGCCTCCATGTATAACCATCGCAAGATATTTACGAACAACTGGAAGCAAAACGTAACTCGAAACTCATCGTATATGTGACCGGAGATAGGCGTCAACTGGAGACAAAGATAAGCTCGGAAGCGCATAGTTTCTTCACTGAACATTTGGATCTGATCTACAAATCATCCAAAATCTCTCTTTTTTTATACACGCGGGGCGGAGAGACCCTGGCCGCATGGACCTTGGTGAATTTGATACGGCAGTTTGCCGATGAGCTTGAAGTGATCGTCCCAGCCAAGGCTCATAGCGCCGGTACACTTATCTGCCTGGGAGCGAATTCCATTGTCATGACCAAGCAATCCACCTTGGGGCCAATCGATCCGTCTGTCAACACACCCCTGAATCCACAGATTACAGGCGCCCCTCCACATGCCCGGGTCCCGGTGAGTGTTGAAGATCTGAACGCTTTCGTCGAGTTCTGCAAGGAAATCATTCGATCGGACACGGATCTCAAGGATCTGCTGGTGGCTCTCTCCGAGAAGGTTCACCCCCTCGTTCTGGGAAACGCCTTCCGCGCCAGGGGACAGATCCGGATGCTGGCGAAAAAACTCCTGGCTCATCGTGGTTTGGATGAATCCAGCATGGAAAAATTGTTGAAGTTCCTTTGCAGCGAGTCGGGAAGCCATGACTACACGATTAACCGGAGAGAGGCCCGAGATGAACTGGGACTGCCAATCGAAAAACCCGATGACTCACTTTATTGTTTGATTCGGGATATTTTCCGGGACATTACGGAAGAACTCGACCTCAATACCCCCTATGATCCGAATAGCCTTCTAGGAACGGATCAGTCCATAGACTATGTTTTACCTAGAGCCTTGATTGAAAGCGTTGCAGGGGGAAGCCACGTTTTCCAAAGCGAAGGAAGACTTACCCGAACCCAAATCCAGACAGCCCCGAATATCTTTCAAATGGCCATCGAGGATGATAGACTATTTGAGGGTTGAAGGCATTCCCATGCATGAGCCAATTAAGGTTTCCCCTCGCGGCGTAACGAAGCCCAGTGCCACTTCGGATAGCCAGATCGGCTATACAGCCGGTTCCGCAGCCAGTGATAATCTGGCGTCCATCATGAAGAACAACCAAGTTATTTTTGAGAATCGATTGACTTTGCCAAAAATCGTCCTAGTGCCCGTTAAACTTGAAAAAAATCCTTCTTCATTTGAATAACCACCTGCTTCAATTCACCCACAACCTTGCTTTTCTCCGCTGCTTATATCGAGTTTCAAACCATGTGAAATCGGCGCGTAAACCGAAGCTCATGACTTGATTTCCGGCGCCCACCGCGGATGATCCGCCCCCTTGTCATCCAGGCCTCGGGTCAGCAGGCGGGGGTTCCTCCCATCGGAATCCGCCACCCAGATGGCGGGTGATTCTCCCGTCTTCGCGCGGCAAAAGACGATCAGCCGCCCATCCGGCGACTCGCTCTGCCGGAAATCCCACACCGGCGGTTCGGAATGGGTGATCCGCACGATCGAACCGTCCCGTGGATCGATCCGCCGGATTTCCGTGCCTCCGCGGGCGAGCTCCGGCTTGTAATCCCGGTTGAAATGGTCCACATCGGGGCGTTGCGCCTGAAACTCCCACGCCACCTTGGCTCCCGTCAGCCGGCAGGACGCGAGGACCACCCCGCCGCGCGTCCAACTCGGCGTGTTGGATCCCCCGCCCCGGTTTCCCGGCGGCCCGTACGTCGCCGCAAACCACAGCGCTTGCCCATCCGTCAGCAGGCGTTGTTCCGAACCATCAGGCCGGCTGATACATAGATCGGACCAATCATGCCCGGGGTCCTGCTGGAACAGGCAATCCTGATAGGCCAGCCATTCCCCATCCGGAGACCAGGAGGGGCAGAAATACAGATGGTCGGGGTGCGCGGCCACCAAGATCCGATGGCCTCCCTCCACATCGCTGGTCCAAATCTGATACCCGGACGGGCTGGCGAGATGATACGCCACCCGCTTTCCCTCCGGACTGAGACTGAAGCCATACGGCACGCCCTCGCCCAAGCGGGTAAATTCCCGGGCATCCGAGCCGTCGAGATTCATGCTGTAAATCTGGGCCCCCTCATCGCGGACCACTTGCGCGAGCATCCGCCCGTCATCGAGCAGCAGCTGGGGTGTGTAGAAAACCGCCAGCCGGTTCCGGGTGGCGATCTCCGTCAAGGTCTCCTTCTCCAGATCATAGATCCACAGATGCGTCGGGGTTTGGTGATAATACTCCGCGAACGGTTTCCCGGGCCCGTCCCGCCGGGCCTCCATGCTCAGAAAGAGAACCCGCCGGCCGTCGGCGAAAAATCCCGCCGGCTGCCAGGCGGCCTGGTTGGGCACATCGAATTCGAAATACCGAAGACCGCCGCCGTCCGCATCCATCACCGCCGTTTTCCCCTGCGTGACAAAGAAAAAACGGGCGGGGCGCCCCGCGGATTCCTCTCGATCCTTCGTCAACGGATGGTTCGGCGCGCACGCGGCCACCGGGATCAACGCGGCGGCCGCCAAAAAACGGCGGCGGGACAAGGGCTGGTTCATGCGGTTCGATCTCCCCGATTGGATGGCGTTATTTATATACTTCCTGAACCGGCAGGGAACGGCTCATCCTGCCATCGCGTGCTTTTTTATCCCTGCCTGTTGACTCAACTGCGGAGAAAAGATGAATTCCGCCCATTCATGGCTTCCCTCACCCTAATCCTCTCCCTGAGGGAGAGGGAATTCATGACTGGGATCATTACCATCTCGGGATTTGCGCGAAGGGCTAAGCCCAAGCCGCTCCGCGCTCCACGCTCTTTTCCGGCCATGGCGTTCCCCGGCAAATTCATGTACTCTGTACGAACCGGCTCCGGGCCGGTCCGCCTGATTCACTCATGGCGGTCATCCATTCCCGAAAAGGAGAGTATGTCATGAAAAAACAGATGGTTCTGCTTGCAGGATTGGTCTGCCTGCTGCCGCTCGCGCTGCCGGCGGCGGAGATGGCCATCCCGCCGCAATCGCATCCGGACACCACCGGCTGGACGGACCTGATCAAACCGGACCTCTCGAACGCCACCTTCCCCAAGGGAGTGTGGACAGTCGAAGAGGGCGTATTCACCGCCAGCGAGGACCAGGCGATCTGGAGCGGCAAGGACTACAGCAACTTCATCCTGGACCTGGAATTCAAGAACGCCGAGGGCACCAACAGCGGCGTGATCGTCTACTGCAGCGACATGAAGAATTGGATCCCCAACTCGATTGAAATCCAGATCGCGGACGATTTCTCGGAAAAATGGTCCACCCAGCCTAAAACCTGGCAGTGCGCCGCCATCTTCGGCCGCCTGGCCGCCAAGAAATCCGTGGTCAAGAAGCCGGGCGAATGGAACCGCATGACCATCACCTGCAAGGGCCCCATGATTTACGTCATGCTGAACGGTGAAATGGTCACCGAGTTCGACATGAGAAAATGGACCGACCCCAAGAAAAATCCGGACGGCAGCGAGATTCCCGAATGGCTCAGCAAACCCGCGGCCGGCTTGCCCACCCACGGCCGCATCGGCCTGCAAGGCAAACACGCCGGCGCCCCGATCTTCTTCCGCAATGTCAAAATCAAGGAATTCGGTTCCTGACGGACTCCGGCCGGTATGTCATTTTTTGACTGGATGCGGATGGGAGGACGAGACTCCCGCCATACCGTTGTGATGCAGGCATCTTGCCTGCAAAAGCCCACAGGGGCGCTCTCTATATAGCCAGGGGTAAAAAGCCAGGGGTAATACCCCTGGCGCCCCCCATCTTTCTCCCCCCCCAAAATTCCTCACCTGAATAGCCCTCACGCTCCTCCCGCGGTACACTACACCCGACATTTCCTTGTCCTGGAAAGGCCCTGCTCATGAAACGGCTCGCAATCCTCTGGCTTCTCCCCGCTCTGGCAACCGGAACCATCGTCCGCGCCGAAGACACCCCCCAATCCCGGAAGGTCTACCTCTCGTGGGGCCATCAAACTCCACAGCCCGCGGCCTTCTTTATCTCGCCGCGCGCCGAAGGCATGGAACTCTCCGGACTCCAAGGATTCGGCCTGGAAGCGCCGGATCAGTCCCTCGAGGGCGCCTGGACCACCCGCGCGGGCGGCGGTGACGTGGACGGCGTCTCGTTCACGCTGCTCTATCCTCCCGCGGACGTGACCGCGAACGGCAATGTCCATCCCTTCTGGATCGAACTGGCCCGGCTCAGCGATCCGGACACCGCCCGCCGTCTGCGGCAGGATCCCGCCTGGCGGCCCGATTCCCGCAAATTGACTATCCAGATGGACCGCGATGGAACATTGGGCTTCAGCCTCACGCTGGATCAGCTGCTGAACCAAAAAACGTTCTGGATTCCCTCGCTCGATGTGTATGTCACGTCCGGTGATCCCCCGGACGCCTTCGATCAACATCAGCGCGATCTCGCCTCCTGGAAAGGCCAACGGGTTCTGGATCAGGTCCATTCCGGACCGGATGCCACTTTGGAGCAATTCCTCCTGCGCTGGGAAGATATGGGCAGCCCGTCCTACACGCATCCCAACCAGCCGGAGCCGGGACATATCGTATGCCTCGGCTGGGACAGCGCCATCCCCAAGTTCGGCATCGGCCGGGGCGCGGACGTGTGGAACGATTACGGCAATCCGGATCAATTCCGCCTCGTGTATGGCTTCGGAGATTTTTCCCGCGAAAGACCAGATTCCTGGAAAAGCCAGGTTCTGCGCGGCGGCCTTCCTGCCATCACCACCACCTTCGCGGAGAAAGGTTTGCGTTATGAGGTGGAGCAATTCGCCTATCCCCTGTACGGCCCTCCCGCCGGCCGGCGCGGCGATATCCCCATGGCGCTCATGCAGCGACTGCGGATCAGCAACCTGGAAGCCGGAACCCAGACGGTCAATTTAAAGATCTATCATGAAAGACTGTTTTCCCCCCACGAGAAACCGGCCATCACGAAACTTACATTGGACAATGCCATTCTGCTCCAAGACGCTCAGACGGAACGTATCTTATTGACTGTGGAAGGATCCGGCCTCGGTCAAATCGAATGCTCCCTGCAACCGTCCGGCCGGCCCTCGAAACACAAACCGGAAGAGAACTGGCAATCCGTTGTGATGCAACTTACATTTCCCCTGCCGGGAAACGGCAACCGCCGGTTCTTCCTCAAACTGCCTTCGCCGATGGCGTCTCCCCAAGACCGGGAAACCCTGCTGGCGCTGCGCCATGCGGACGCGCGGCGCCAAACCTTGCGCTTCTGGAGGGATTATGAGGCGCGTGGCGCCCGCTTCCAGGTTCCCGAGGAATCCGTCAACCGCCTCTTCCGCGCCAATCTCTGGCACGCCCTCCGCTTGCCCCGCCGCCACGGCGGACCGGAAGCCGGCGTGAAGATGGACCTGCCTTATTCCAACTTCGCCTACGATCAAAACGGCATCCCCTGGCCCGTCAACCAGGCCGTCTATGTGGATTACATGATCTACGATCTGCGCGGCTATCATGATATTTCCCGGGAAGAATTGCTGGCCATGTTCCGCGAAAATCAGGAACCGGACGGCCGCGTCCGGGGCTACGCGAATTGGGGTGTTTACACTCCTTCCATGCTGTATGCCGTATCCCAGAATTATTTACTTTCACATGACCGCGCCGCGCTCGACATGTTGCTGCCGTACTCGCTCAAGGCCTTGGATTGGTGCCTGCAAGAAATCCAGCGGTCCGCCGGCCGCCCGGACACGGCGCGCGGCCTCGTCTGGGCGCCGCTCAACGACGGCACCGGCGAGGGCGCGTGGGCCTTCACGCAAGCATACATTTTCGCGGGGTTGGATAGCTTCGGGCGGGTGTTGCATGAAATTGGCCATCCCCGCGCCGGCGAATGTCAACAAGCGGCCGGCGAATTCCGCCGCTCCGTCATCCGCGCGTTTGGCGCGGCCACGCTGCGCTCGCCCCTTGTACCACTGCGCGATCACACCTGGATTCCCTATGTGCCTTGCGAAGCGCTTACGCCGCGCCGCCTGTTGGATCAATGGTACGCCACGGACGTGGACACGGGCGCCACGCATCTCCTCCGGCTCGAAGCCTTGCCGTCCCTGGGCGTGCTGGCGGATTCCTTGATCCAGGATCACGAGGACAATCTGTTCTTGCACGGCTGGGGCATGGCCAACGAACCGGTTTACAATCCCCTCTCCACGGCGTATCTCCTGCGCGGCGATCCCCTCGCGGTCATTCGTGGATTTTATAGTTACATGGCCTGCGCGTTCAGCCATGCGGCGCTCGAACCGGTCGAACACCGCTGGTTTTGGGGGCAATATTTCGGTCCGCCCAGCACCGATGGCGCATGGTTCGATCTCTACCGTCACATGCTGATCCGGGAAATGAATGACGATTCTCTTTTCTTGGCGCAAGCCACACCCCGCACATGGCTGGAAAACGGTCAACGGATTGAAGTGCGGAACGCGCCGACTTACTTTGGAAAACTGTCTTTCACCATCGACAGCCGGGTGGACGAGGGCCGAATCCAGGCGGATATCACCATGCCGGACATCCGCCTCCCGCGGTCGCTCCTCCTCCGCCTGCGCCATCCCGAGGCGAAGCCCATTCAATCGGTGACGGTCAACGGCCAATCCTGGACGAATTTGGATCCCGGCCAGGAATGGATTGTCATTCCCGGTCCGGATCAGAATCATTATGCCATCACGGCGAATTATTAGCTTCTGTTGAGTTTTCGTCATGAATGAGTTCCGGATAGGCGGAATGGCCGTGCCCGCGCCAACGGCGCTTCTAACCTAGCCCCGGGTTTCTACCCGGCGATAGAATCGGGACCAAGATCACCAATCCCCTCTCCCTCCGCGAGAGGGCCTCGGTGAGGGATTTTGCGCCCCTTTCAAGGGGCCGCCGAATAGCAGCCCAGGGTTTCAACCCTGGGCCTTGGATATTCGCACTTCCCGGTTGAATCGCAATCAATCCCCTCTCCCTCTGGAAGAGGGCCAGGGTGAGGGAATTTTTGTAGGGGCGGATGAAATCCATTTTACGTCTTCGGGTACGCACTTCTCGGATGAATCTAAAATAGAAAGGCACATGGCCATGACTCTCCGCATTTGCTGCCTGATCGGCGTATTCCTTCTCTCGCTTACATCCCGGGCCCAATCCCCGCCCGCCACGGTCCAACTTTTTCTGGACGAAACACAAGGACCCATGGAAATCGGCCGCATGGCTCTGGGCCAGGGGGGGCTCTCGGAGGAACCGATGTGGGACAACCGCGTGGCCGAAATCCGCGCGCTCCAGCCCCGGATCATCCGCCTTTTCATTCAGGAATATTTTGACTTACTTCCCCAACGGGGCAAATATCATTTCGACACCTTGGACCGTTCCGTGGACACGATTCTCCAAACCGGCGCGGAACCGCTGATGTGCATCTGCTTCAAACCCGCGGTCTTATTCCCCCAAATCAACCAGGATATCGTCGAACCGAATGATTATGAGGAATGGGACAGACTGATCTTCAATCTCGCGCGCCATTACCGCGGACGGAATCCGAAGGTGCGCTATTGGGAAATCGGCAACGAGCCGGATATCGGCGAGGACGGCGGCTGCCCGTACCGGTTCCAGCCGGACAGTTATGTCCATTATTACCGGCATACGGCCAATGCCATTCTCCAGGCGGATCCGGACGCGCTGGTGGGCGGTCCCGCCCTGGCCGGCGTCCGTTCCCCCATCCTGCCCCGGCTGCTTGCCTTTTGTGGTGAGGAAAGCGTCCCGCTGCATTTTATCTCGTGGCATATTTACAGCAGCGACCCCATCCAGGTGCGCAAGACCATCGAATACGCCCAGGCGCTTCTGCGGGAATATCCCCGCTTACATCCCGAAACCTTCCTGGATGAATGGAACATCGATCTCGGCACGCCGCCCAGCGATCCTCGTTTTCAGCCTTGTTACATCGCCGAAACCATCTGGCGCATGAAGGACGCGGGTTTGGATTATTCCTGTTATTATCACATCCGCGATTACCATGTCTCCTTTGAACGCTTCGCCCGTTTCATGTCGCCGGGCGGGACCGCCTTCATGACCCAGTGGTGGAACCGCCGCCCGCAGTGGGACGGCCTTTTCGACTATCAAAACACCATCCGCCCGGCTTACTTTCTGTTTAAACTGCTTTCGCGACTGACCGGCGTACGTTTGCGGATGGATTCCAGCCTGGACACGGTTCATGGTTTCGCTGCCTGGGATGAGACGTTCCAGCTCTATAATGTGTTGGTATGGAATTTTTCATCCTCCCCGGTGAATATTGAAATCGTTTTGAACAATCCTCCCGGAAAATTGCGGGCCCGTCCCCTGCTCTTCGACGCGTCCCATCCCAGCAGTGATGAAAACATCCGCCTCCGCCCCGAAGCCCCGCTGTCCCTTGAACCAGAAAATCCTGTCTTGAAGAACGAATTGGAGCCGTATGGCATTCGTTTCTGGCATCTTGAAAAACTGCGTTGATTGAAGGCAATCATTCACCCTGTCGAGAAAGGCCTATCCCATGTCAACCCGTTGTCAACCACGCTCGCCGGCGCCGGCCTGCGGTTTCGCCTGGATAACCGCCGCGTTTTTTTTGTGCGTGACTATGCGATCCTATCCGTCCGGACCGGATCCAAACACAATAAAATTGTCGGATGAAGTCCGCAACCAGGGCTGGATCGTCTTCAGCGCCTGCTCCGAAAAAGGCGACTGGGATTTATTCCTGATGCGTCCCGATGGTTCGTGCCAAATCAATATCACCTCCACTCCGGATTATAACGAAGCCGCGCCCCAGTTCTCCCGCGACGGCCGCCGCTTGCTCTACCGCCGTCTGGCCCGTTCTCAAAAGATCGATGGCAACAACTACGGCGCGCAAGGTGAATTGATCATCGCCGCCGGAGATGGATCACATCCTGAATCCTTCGGCGGCGAGGGCGGATTCCCCTGGGCCAGTTGGAGTCCGGACGGCCGCCAAATCGCGTGTCTCGCGGTCCAGGGCATCTTTTGGGCCGATGTGGAAACGAAGAAAATCCTGCGCCGTTTGGACCGCAAGGGTTTCTTCCAACAATTGTCATGGTCTCCCGACGGCCGATGGCTGTGCGGGGTCGCCAACAATTTCGGCACAGGCTGGAGCGTCGCGCGCATGCATGCGGACACGGGCGAAACGAATCCGGTGAGCAAGGTGGATTGCTGCACTCCCGATTGGTTTCCTGATTCCCAAAATATCATTTTCAGTAATCGCCCCTCCGGACAAAAAGGAAATAAGGGATATGGTTGGACGCAGCTCTGGCGCGCGGATGCCCAGGGTCACGAACGGCGGCTGGTCTTCGGCGAGGACGGCCGTCATGTTTACGGCGGTTGTGTTTCCCCCGATGAAACCTATGTTTTATTCACCGGCAACCGGAACGAAGACGGCGATCCCGGCAACCAGGGCTCTCCCATGGGCCTCATGCGGCTGGCCGACGCGCCCATCATCCAGGGTGAAAGCCTGGAATTGCGCGCCTGGCATCCCAACGCCCACGATGGTCCTGTATTGGCATTGCCGGCCGGTTGGGAGCCGAACTGGACATCCGCCGAAGTGACCAATATGGAAAACAGTATGAATGCATCCCCGCCGGCGTCCCATGACACAACCGCCTTGGCGCGGGAACTCCACGATCAGGGCTGGATCGTCTTCAGCGCGGAAACCGGCCGGGGGGATTGGGATTTATACCGGATGCGGCCCGACGGCGCGGACCGCCTCCCGCTCACCAACACGCCCGATTGCAACGAAGCCGGCGCGCGGTTTTCCATCGATGGTCAAAAGATGCTCTTTTATCGCATGCCCAAGGACACACCCTTGGATAACAATACCTATGGAACCTTCACCTTGATTGTATGCAATAGCGATGGAACGCAGGCCCAACCATTGGGAACCGGCTATCCCTGGGCCTCCTGGGGGCCTTCCACTGATCAAATTGCGTGCCTGACGAAGAAGGGTATTCACATTGTAAATCTGAATGACAAGAAAATCGTCAAAACGATTCCCCGCCAGGGCTTCGTGCAGCAACTCGGCTGGTCACCCGATGGCAAGTTCTTCTGCGGAACGGCCAACGGTCTGGGCCCGTATTGGAATATCGGATGCCTCCAGGAAGAAACGGCCCGTCTGAACGCGGTCAGCGAGACCGAACGCTACAATTGCACGCCCGACTGGCATCCCGATTCCCGGCATATCCTATACTCGCGGGGGATCATTCCGGACGAGAAAGGCTGGGCGGAACTGTGGCTGGCGGAAACGGAAGGGCTAAACCGCCGCCTCCTGTTCGCGGAAGCCGATCATCATATCTATGGCGGCGGATTTTCACCCGGCGGCCGATATATAATTTTTACACGGAGTGAATCCGATCTCGGCGAGGTGAAGCACTCGAAAACCCGGATTGGCGTCCTTCGCGCGCAGGATGCTCCCATGGCGGTTGGTTCGGATCCACGGCTTCGCCAACGTTTCCCCGGCGCATCCCAGGGCCCCTGGCTGGATCTCGGCCCCGGTTGGGAACCCGTCTGGACCCAGGCCCTTCCCGCGCCGGCATCGCAATGAAAATGTGGATTCTGTCAAATATTTATGGCTTATCCGGCAAACGCGAAGGGCGCTATTTCCGGTCCATCCGAGAAGTGCGTATTTTTTTCAAGCATGTCCGGCCGCTCTTCTATCGGGCTGGCCGGGTGATCAATCCCCTAAGGCCCTCTCCCTCTGGGAGAGGGCCACTGGAGTTTGGCCCTTAACTAGACAGAATGGCAT
>JBHGBC010000153.1:0-14935 GCA_041946805.1 bacterium | reverse complement strand
CCGAGCAGGTAGGCCAGCACGGGGAGCAGGTATGGCAGGACTTGCCACAGGTTGATCTTCACTTCGGTTCACCTCTCTTCTTTCTCGCAGTGCCGTTCTGGTTGACTGTGATCGCGCGTACCGACGCTGCGATGTCGGCCATCGTATTGCAGGTGACATCGGCGGCTTTCGCGTAATTCCGCTGGATGGTTTCCCGCAAATAACCGAGCCGGTTCTCTTCGGACAGGTGATTGTTCCAATACGCCTCGAGAATCTCCTTTTTTATACCGATCAATTCATTGTTGTGGACGCTTTTCATGAATTTTTGAGTTTTGGCGTCCAAACCATCCACCGAGAAGGGAAAGCCGATCACGTTTCTTAATACCTCAGCATTCACGGCGTCATTTCGATCAATTTCGGGAGGCTTTTTCAGAAACTGTTTTTCCGCGGATGGGGATGCATGCTGTGCGAATATCGCAATCGGCAATGTAAATAGAACGACAAAAATCGACACAAGGTTAAATGATTGTCTGATCATGATCATTCTACTCCATGATATTTGATTTCAAATGCCTCTCCCCTCTCCTCGGGTGGAGAGAGGAGAGGCTCATAGTTTCCTTCCAGTCGGGAGTCCCTTTACCGGTTATAGGTTTTTGTCACATAGTTGTCGTTTTGTGGAAGTTCGAAAAATCTCGGCGGAAATTCGGCGTCGTTGAACTTGGCGGACACGAGGGTCAAGGAAATGGAATCGTGGAAGTTTATGCCCTGGCGTTCCTGAATCTTGATAACCTGAGGAACCCAGACCGGCCCGGTCTGATCAAAGTTTTCACAAATCACCCTCTTGACCACCTGACCTTGCTCATTCAGGGCTTCTGCCTTTTCCCAATAGACCGGGTTATCACGCAGCAATGTAAAAGCGAATTGTTCACCCGGATTTCCATTCTCCGGCGCAGTTTGGATCACATGGAACTGAGGATCCAGGCGGGTGATCGTGAAACCCTCACCAGTGAAATAATCCAGGTTGAAGCCAAATCCGCCACGGGTTACAGGCAGCCGCCAGCGTTGCGTGAATCCGGGTGAAATATCGATCCGCTTTTTCTCGGGGAAAATGACATATCCTTTTTCACCATCGAACAGATAATAATGATGACCCGTGGTATCATTGGCGCGGAAAACGTCCTCCCGCATTTTGTTTTCAAGACAGGAAAAAACGTAATACGACTCGAATTGCAGGCCGCCGCTGATCATTTTCTCGAGTTTGGCAATCGAATCCTCGATTTGATCATCCGTGATATCCGCTTGCATAACCGCCTCATCCGGTGTCAACAGGCCCGCTTTCCGCTTCTCCAAGGTTTGCTTCAATGAAGCGATCTGTTTTCGGCAAAATTCCGGTGACATCGCGCTGGACTCTTGAACCGGTGGAACCGTCATGGTTCCCGCATACTGCAGTTCAAATGCTTGAATACCGCCGAGTTCCCTTTCAATCAAGGATTTCAGTTCCACAATCGACAGGTTGTCCATCCCCAAGGCGGGATAAACTAACAAGCTGCTCAAAACACCCAGTGAAAGAATCATGGTTCTCATGATCTGACTCCTTTTCTGATACAAGGGTTTCATTCATTTTGTTTATACGGGTATCCCACATTTTACATAATTAATTAAAACCTCAAACTGAAATCGCAATAATCCACAACCATGATAGCTAACATAATTCCATGATGCTTTATTGAAGCATCGAGCTCCGAATCCATTGGGTTCAGATGATCCCGGACAATTTGATACATTGGGATCCGTACAAGTACCTGTTAGTGTCCAATAAACCGTCCAAACCGGGGTCTCGGTGCTTGCGCATTGGCTATCCCATGGAACTTCATTAACCCCATAGCAACAAGCCAATTCTTCAAAAACCACTGCATCCACACATTGATTCAATGCACCACAGCCATCTTTCCAGACATCTTGTGATGAGCAGGATGGGCATGCACTTTGGGAAAAGGAATCGGATGCATTATACGCGATGATAATCCCCAATAGAATCAGGCTTACAAATGCAATGTATTTCTTTTTTTTCAAAAGATTTAGAATCATACTGCGCATAGTCATTCACTCCTTTCGTATGAAGGTATTTCAGAATACAGCTTTCAGATTCGGTCTCATGCGTTCAAACCTCCCTTCACCTTGATTTCATTTTTCTCTATCTAATAGACGCAAAACCTCCGCTAAAACCCTCTCTTTTTCCAAAATTTTCCGTAACTGCTTTCGGGCTTTGGCCAGCAGGCATTCGACCGCTTTCTCCGTTTTTCCCAATTCCCGTGCGATTTCGCGATACGTTTTTCTCTCGAAGTGGTTGAGAATCAAGGCTTTCCCCTGATTGGGGGGCAACCGATCCACTAATTTCCGGAAGCACTCTTCCTCCTCCGCCTCGATCGTACGCTCCTGGGGCGAGAGAGCCGGATCACTCCGCGGGGTGAGGACGCTATCCGGCACCGTGATTCTGCTTTGCCTCCGGTAATCCGCGCATAGATTTTTGAGTACACGAAAAAAGTAGGTGCGGGGATGCCGGATGATTTCACCCCGGAGCAGCCTCTCATATACTTTTATAAATGTTTCCTGGACGATATCCTCGGTCTCCGCGCTTTCACCCAGGATTTCGTATGCCCGCTTCACGGCCTCCGGGCCTGTCATGCGAATGATTTCCTCGAGGACCGGTTTTTTCTCAGCCATGCCATACCCCAAACCTCACCTCATCCCTTATGAGCCGCTTTAATAAACCGCAGGTCTCCTTTCCCAGCCAGCCTATGGTGCAGCGGATTCTATCCTCGCCATCCAATCATTATTACGAATAAATCGAAGAAAAGTCGAAACTAAAAGAAAAATCAATTCCTATTTTCTATTTATCATATTTATTTGATTCTGTCCGCTATTTATTTCGAACAATGGAATTTCCATATACTCTCCATCGCCTTAAAACCTCATACAGCTTGAGGCCTTCCCGGTCCTCGCGCCCACGCCTTGGTTGACGTTGCGTTATGTTCCTCCCTCCACTCTCTTGATTCCCCCAGGTTTGGAATACAATGGATGCCGTTTCCCCGAGGGGATGAGATGCCGACGGTGAGGGATAATCAAGCGCATGAAAAGCATTGAAACACGTATCGCGGAAGAATTGGCGGTTCAGGATAAGCAAGTGGAGGCGGCGGTCCGGCTGCTGGACGAAGGGTCCACGGTTCCCTTCATCGCCCGCTACCGCAAGGAAGTGACCGGCGGGTTGGACGACACGCAACTGCGAACACTGGAAGAGCGGCTGCGGTATCTGCGCGAGCTGGACGAAAGGCGCGAGGTCATCCTGAAGAGCATCGAGGAGCAAGGCAAACTCACGCCTGAACTTCAAACCGCCATCCAGGAGGCGGACACCAAGACCCGCCTGGAAGACCTCTATCTGCCCTTCAAACCCAAGCGGCGCACCAAGGCCCAGATCGCGCGCGAGGCCGGGCTGGAGCCGCTGGCGCATGACCTGCTGGCCGATCCCCTTCTGGTTCCGGAAGCGGAAGCGGCGAAGTATATCGATCCCGAAAAGAAGGTGGAGGACGCGGCGGCGGCCCTCGAGGGCGCGCGGCAGATCCTCATGGAGGAATTCGCCGAGGACGCCGAGCTGATCGGCGGGCTGCGCGAGACGGTATGGGAAAACGCCGTGCTGCGCTCGAAGGTGATCGAGGGGAAAGAGATCGAGGGGGCGAAGTTCTCGGATTATTTCGATTACCAGGAAGAACTCAAAAAGATCCCGTCACACCGGGCGCTGGCCTTGTTCCGGGGCCGCAACGAAGGGGTGCTGCAACTCACCCTGTCTCTCGAACGCGACGCAGAGGCGGCGGAGCGCAAGGAGGCCACCCTGTGCGAGGAAATGATCGCCCGGCACAAGCATATCGAGGACCAGGGGCGCCCCGCGGACGCCTGGCTGCGGGAAACCGTGCGCTGGGCATGGAAGGTGCGGATCTTCAATCACCTGGACGTGGACCTGAAGATGCGGCTGTGGAAGGCGGCGGAAGAGGAGGCGATCCGGGTATTCGCCCACAACCTGCGCGACCTGCTGCTGGCCGCGCCCGCCGGTCCGCGCCCGACCCTGGGCCTGGATCCCGGCCTGCGGACGGGGGTCAAGGTGGCGGCGCTGGACGAGACCGGCCAGTGCGTCGAGACGGCGGCGATCTACCCGCACGAGCCCCGCAACGCGTGGGACGAGTCGATCGCCACGCTGGCGGAGATGTGCCGCAAACACCGGATCGAACTGATCAGCATCGGCAACGGCACGGCGTCGCGCGAAACGGACAAACTGGTCCACGACCTGATGAAACGCCATCCCGAATTGAACCTGACCAAGCTGGTGGTGTCCGAGGCGGGAGCGTCGGTGTACTCGGCCTCGGAGCTGGCGGCGAAGGAATTTCCCGAATTGGACGTCTCGCTGCGCGGGGCGGTGTCGATCGGCAGGCGGCTGCAGGATCCGCTGGCCGAGTTGGTGAAGATCGATCCCAAGTCGATCGGCGTGGGGCAGTATCAACATGACGTGAGCCAAACCCAGCTCGGGCGCACGCTGGCCAACGTGGTGGAGGATTGCGTCAACGCCGTGGGCGTGGATGTGAATACCGCCTCGGTTTCGCTGCTGACCTACGTGGCGGGATTGAATCCATCGCTGGCCCGGAACATCGTGGCATTCCGCAACCAGAACGGGCCGTTCAAAAACCGCCTGGAGTTGAAGAAAGTCCCCCGGCTGGGCGAGAAGACCTTCGAGCAGGCGGCCGGCTTTTTGCGCATCATGAACGGCGACAATCCGCTGGATGCCTCGGCGGTGCATCCGGAAGCCTACCCGGTGGTGGAGCGCATCGTGGCCGCCAGCGGCAAGGACATCCGGCCGCTGATCGGCGACAGCGCGTTCCTGCGCTCGCTCTCGCCGGAGGATTTCGCCGACGAACAATTCGGCGTGCCCACGGTGAAGGACATCTTGGCCGAGTTGGAAAAGCCCGGGCGGGATCCCCGGCCCGAATTCAAGACCGCCGTCTTCCAGGACAACATCGTGTCGATGGAAGACCTCCAGCCGGGGATGATCCTGGAAGGCGTGGTGACCAATGTCACCAACTTCGGGGCGTTCGTGGACATCGGCGTGCATCAGGACGGCCTGGTGCATATCTCGGCCCTATCGCACCAATACGTCCGCGATCCCCGCGATGTGGTGAAGACCGGTGACGTGGTGAAGGTCAAGGTGGTGGGAGTCGATCTGCCGCGTAAGCGCATCGCCCTGACCATGCGGCTGGAGGATCGCGCCGAGGACAAGAAAAAGCCTCCGGCGGCCGAATCCAAGGGGCCGCGGAGTCCACGGGAAAAGCAACCGCATCAGAAATTCAAACCCAACAACGCGATCGCCGAGGCCTTCGCGGAAGCGATGCGGAAGAAGAAGCAATAAAACATTTTCACCGCCGAGGCGCGGAGGGCGCGGAGGAAGGAAGAACGGGGCAAGATGTTTTGCCGAGGTTGAATAGCAGGGGCGGACCTTCGTGTCCGCCCTGGTCTTTTGTTCCTCCCGCGTGATTGATGAAGGGCTTATATAAAGTAGGGGCACGTTGCAACGCGCCCTACAAAAAAGGGCTTGCCAACAATACCGGATCCCCGTTTTCGCGGGGACGACATCTTGAACTATGCTTGATTAAAATCGGCCCCCGGCCCGATTTCGTGGGCGGGAAAATCCTCTTGTGCAATTTTGAGCTAGCCGAAGCCCCTCCCGCCGGTTTACAATACCTGCGTTTCGCATGGTCATGGCTTGCCGCTGCATTCGTATGGATCCTTCATCCCCTGGCCCGGAGAGGAAACACGAACATGAAAGGCTACATGCAAGCGGCGGAACAGCTGATAGACGATCTGTTGGCGGATTACGGGCAAATGAGCCAGGCGGAGGATCCTCGGAAAGCGATTCGGCAAACCAAAAACGGCAAACTCTTGCTCGACAATATCGAGATCGTGTTCCGGCGGTCGGCCAAACACAAGATCTTCTCCCAACGAATTCAAAACCTGGAATTTTTCCCCATCGAGGAATCCGATCTCCTGCCTGCTTACCTCACCACCAATGACCTGGCCTGTTATCAGGACAGCCTGCATTCGCTCGCGTGTTCCAAAAAGATCTGCTATTTCCTGTTCGTGATCCGTTATGATCATTTCGGCGTGACCGAACGCGGCCACTATTCGGATCTCCTCCGGCGGCAGGAGGATGGATGCCCCCGGCAATTGATCCTCACCCACGAAATCAAAAAGAAGATGCTTCAGTTCCTGGATACGGGACATCCCGATTACGCCGCGGTCCAGCCGTTGGTTTCCGAGTACCTCGAAGGGCTGGGGATATTTCTGGAAGCCCAACGTACCATCTATCAATGTGAGGCCGAATTGCTGGAACGGTTGTGTGTGTACCTGAACGGCGAGCTGCTCGCTCAATTGAAAACCGATCCCGAAGCGATCAATCCCTTCAACCTCAAATCGCTTGTGCAGCTCTTGGCCGCCATCCAAAAGCGGGGGGTGGAAATCCCCAAGATCCAGGGCAAGATCAACAGCCAGGTGATTCACGCGATCGAAGATTGCCTGCGGGAACAGACCGGCGTTCTCCGTGGCGAATGCGGATTGATCGGGGACGCCGCCCGCTTCCTCGATGATGTCCGGCAAAATATCGAGACGCCGGAACAGATCAAAACCACCGGTGAAAAATCCATCGGCTCCTCCCTCCGTTCTTCCATCCTTGAAAAATTCAGCGGTTCCTTTTATGAATGGCTTTGTAAGGCGTAATCCGGCGGATCCCGGGTGCTAGTCGGATCAATCCCGTTGTTCCCAGGTTGGAGTGTATCCCTCATGCGTTTTGAACATCCGGTCAGGAGACGGCGCGGGGCCGCGGTTTCCCTCGAGGCCTGTCGACGCGTCTTTCTCGTTGTGTGGGCCGTCACTCTGGCGGTCCGGTTGTATGGCGTCACCAACCCCCTGTATGACCTGAACGCCTGGCGGCAGACGGAAACCGCCGCCATCACCCGGAATTATTATGAAGACCGCCTGCCGTTCTGGGAGCCGGAAATCGACTGGTGCGGCCCCGGGGGACAGGCGGAGATGGAGTTCCCGTTTTATTCGTACCTGGTGGCCTGCCTGTACGGATGGTTCGGCCCCAACGAAATCTGGGGACGGTTGATTACCATCCTCTGTTCGGGCGGCGTGGCTTGGGCGCTGTGGGACATCGGGCGGCAGCTGGGCAATCCGCTGGCGGGGGTGTTCGCCGCCGCGCTGTTCTCGGCCGCCCCCCTGGCGGTTTATTACGGCCGGACCTTCCAGCCGGACATGATGATGGTCTTTCTCTCCACGGCCTCCATCGCGTTTTTGCTGCGGTGGGAACGGGAAGGCCGGAACCGGTGGCTGTCCGCGTCGGGTGCGGCGCTGGCGCTGGGCGTGCTGCTCAAGCCGCCTGGCCTGCTGGTGGCGCTCCCGCTCGGCTGGATCTTCTACCGGCGGCATGGATGCCGGGTGCTGGTGTCCCTTCCCGTATGGCTCTACGCGGCGGGCGTGCTGATCCCCATGGCCGTGTGGTACACCCACGCCCACACGTTTTTTCTCCAAAGCGGGGCCACCTTCATGTGGCATTTCAAGGGTTTCTCGTGGCGGGAGAACCTGCTGGCGGTGTACCTCAATCCCGGTTTCTGGAAACGGCTGATCTTCACCCGGTTCGGCTTCGACATTCTGATCTACGCGGGTTGGATTCCGTTTTTGACCGGAGTGTGGCGGGTGGCGTTTCATGATCCCAACCGGCAGCTGGTGTGGGCCTGGCTGGCGGGGATCGCGTTTTATTACCTGATCATTCCCGGCCATCACTTCGGACACGATTATTACACGCTGCTCGCCATTCCCGCGTTTTCGCTGGTGGGGGGAATCGGACTGGAGTACATCTCAACGGCCACCCGGGAGTCCCTCGGAAAACGAACTCACCCCGCCCTGGGCTGGTCGTGGCCTTTTCTCATTCCCGCGGGTATGGCGGCGGCGTCGCTTTGGTTTATGATCGCCACTGGGTGGTACGGCAAGCAGTATCTCTTTTACGACGACGCTTTGCATCTGCAACGGGTGATTCCCAAGGGCGCGCTCATCGCCGTGGCGGACGAGGTGCCCCACACGCCGGAATTCTTTTATTTCGTGAACCGCAACGGCTGGCATTTCATGCGGGACGCGCGGGACGGAGTGGACGACTCGGCCTGGCTCGAAGACAAACGGGCCAAGGGGGCGCGGTATTACGTGGGATTGAACGAATCGGCGGGCAACCATCCCCTCCGTTATCTGCTGACGCATCCGCTGGGGCAATACATCTTCGATCATTACGCCATCGCGGAAATGGGCTTCCGGTATTTCGTGGCGCGGCTGGGTGAACCGGTATATGGCGACCATCTATTCTCCCATTTTTCCAACCAATCCATCGCCACAAACCTCCGTTCGGACAGCGTGCCCTTGAACTTTGCCCGGACTTTCCTTCCACTGGACCGATGGCGGGAAGCCGAAGTGTTGATCTTCGACTTCCACCAGGCGAATCCGGAAGAGCGGGAATCCTGGAATACCATCTACGCCCAGGCGGTGGAAAAAGGCTTCCGGATTACGCACCAGGAATCCGGCCGGGTGGTGATGGAATCCAGCCCGCGGCTCGATCCCTTGCCGGGATTCATGTCCCTGGTCCGCTCGACGCGGGTATTTCCCCAGGCCGTGAACCAAGACCAGGTGACACTCGGCTGGCTGCCGGCGGGACGGCACCGGGTGAGTTTCGCCTTGCCACGGGATCCGGTTTCCGCCCCCATCGAGTTGCGGGTCGAAAACGGGCAGGGAGCGGTGCTGGCGGCCCGGACGCTCAATCCCGTGCATCTCGCCCATCTGGCGGAAGGCGAACGGCCGGATTTGCATTTCTCCCTGGCGGAAGACACGGCGGTTTCCGCCCGGGTGGTCCAGAATGGAAAGATCCTGCGGCCCGAATCGGTGGTATGGATGCCCGATGTCCGCTGCGCGCCGCTGGACGCGATGATCCAGACGGAACAGTTGCACTATGTCAGCGCGGAGGTGTCGGCGGATCCCCAGGCGGACCGGGGGACCGCTCTGCGCGGGAAAACCCGTGACAAACCCGAATTCATCGTCTTCGGGCTGTATTTCCAGTTCCCTTCCGCTTGGTACGATGTGACCTTTTCGGTACGGAAATTGGATCCCAAGGCCCAAGGGAAAGTGCAGTTTACCCTGGTGGCGGACTCCAAGCAGCGCTTGGATGACAAAACCCTCGGGCTGCATGATGTGCCCAGCGTTTACACCCCTTATACGCTTTCCGGAGCGCTGGTGGACCGCGACCCCATCGACCTCATCGCCTGCCTGTATCCCCACGCGGAGTTGATGGCTGACACGGTCCGGATCACCCAGCGCAAGCGGGCGGTGGCCGCGGGCCCGGTCATCGACGGCTGCTTTTTGCTTCCCCGGAATGGCAACATCGAAACCGTCAATACCGCGGGCGTGATCCGGAACGGAACGGGGATCATCCGGGACGCGGTCTGGCTGGACAGCGCGCCGTTGGCGGGCGCGGCGTGGACGCAAACCACGGGAGAGATGTTTCTGGACGCCGCGGGTCGAGTTCATGACTGTTCAGGGGCGGTCACGCGGACCGTACCCCTGGAACCTGGAGACCGGCCGCTGCTCTTCGATGTCTCCCCCGATGGCAAACGTATCGGCGTGGTCAGCCAATCGCGGCGGCTGATCCTGCTCGAATCCGGGACCTTGAAAACGCATGCCTTGCCTGAATCTTCCTTTCCGGTCCGGGGACTGGTGGTGGACAAAAAAAACGCCGTGGTGCTGTATGGCGACGGGACGGTTTGGGCGGCTCCCGGCTCCTGGAAGCCGAAAGCCAATCTCGATTTCCAACAGGACGCGCTGCGGGCGTTGATCCAGCATCCCCGGGGCTGGTACGCCGTGGACTTTTCGGGAGCGGTGCATTCATTCGATGACGCCCCCGCGGTCCCCTCTCCCTATTACCGGCCGGATGTGTGGGTCCGGGACGCCCGCCTCACCATGGAAGGCGAATGGGCGCTGCTGGACCGGGAGGGGAAGGTGCTGACGTTTCATGAATGAGCCGGTTTCCTCCGCGGGGGGCTGCCTTTGGGGAAACCAGGCCATCGTGGTAGGATGATTGTTTATGAATGAATCTGACGGAGAAAGGAAAACCGATTGTGCTCCGGTTAACGGAATCTCAGAAACATGACGTGATCCGCATCCTGCGGGACTTGGCTTCGCTGGACCGGGAATTCGAATTGCTCGAGGCGGTCCGGATCCGGCTGATTGGTTTGAAGATGGACCTGCACGCCGCCAAGATCGACGAATGCATGGCCGAAGACACCGAGCCACTGGACAAAATCCGCAAACGCCTGGAACGCTTCAAGGATGCCAATCAGAAAAAATACTTGTATCAGCAATGCTTGCTGCTGTTGATGGCGGACAGCAAAATCAGCGAGGTCGAGAAATCGGCCTTGGATGAAATCCGCACGGATCTGGGAATCGATCCCAAAATCCACCAGCAGATCCTGTCGTGGGTGGAAGAAGGGATGCAATGGGAAAAACGGGGCGAGGAATTGGTGGGCGGCCCGCTGGAAGGAGACGCGGGTTGGGTATGACTTTCCCCAGGGAATTCAGAGAAAACGAAGTCTCCCCACTGGGCCGGGGTGTCACGCCTGGCCCAGCACGGTTTTAAATTCCTTGAAGGAACGGCGGCGTTCCTCGTGGGTGATGAACGTGGTGGCCTTGCCCTTGGCGCCGGCCCGGGCGGTGCGTCCGATGCGGTGCAGATGGTCCTCGGGAGCCATGGGGAGATCATAGTTCACGACATGAGCGATGCCCTCGATATCCAGTCCGCGTGACGCCACATCGGTGGCGACCAGGATCCGGCAGCGTCCTTCCCGGAAGGCGTCCAGGGCCCGCAAGCGGTCCGATTGGCTGATGTCGCCGTGAATGCGGGTGGCGTTGTACCCCGCCGCCTTGAGGCGTTGGGCCAGCCGCTCCGTGGCGCGCTTCGTCCGGGTGAAGACCAACACCGTGCCTTTTTCGTGGTTCAACAGGTCGAACAGGCAGCGTTGTTTTTCTTCGTTCGTGACATAAAGAACCTTTTGAGTTACGGCCTCGAGGGGCGTCAGATCGGGCGCGCCCGCGTCGATGAAGACGGGATTTTTGAGATTGAGCATGGTCATGCGCTGCAGTTCGCGGGGCACGGTGGCGGAAAGCAGCAAGACCTGGGGATGTTCATAGAAGCAATGGAAGACATTCGAGATCTGGGGCAGGAAGCCCATGTCCAGCATGCGGTCCGCCTCGTCCAGCACAAAGATCTCGGACGCGTCGAAGCGCAGCCGTCCGCGGCCTTGCAGGTCGAGCAGGCGGCCGGGCGTGGCGATGATGATGTTCACCTCTTCCCGCAACGAGATCATCTGGTCCAGAATGCTTTCGCCCCCATAGAGCACGACTGTTTTCAAGCCGGTGTTCTGGATGACCGCTTCCATGACCTCCTTGATCTGAATGGCCAGTTCACGGGTGGGGGCCAGCACCAAGGCGCGGATTCCCTTGCCGGGACGGGCCAACAGACGCTCGGCGATCGGGATGGTAAAGGCCAGGGTCTTTCCCGTCCCCGTCTGCGCCCGCCCGATGAGGTCGCAGCCTTCCATCGCGGGGGGAATGAGCAAGGCCTGGATGGGAGTGGCGGTCTCGAAGCCCATGTTCGCGATGTTTTGCTGGATTCCCGGCGACAAGCCCAAGGCTGAGAAGGGAACCGGTTCTTCATTCTCTTCGGCCTCCTCCCCTTCTCCCTCACCCTCGGATTCATCATCCTCCAGGCCGGGAGACAGAATGTCGTCTTCGGGATAGGCTGATCCAGGCGGTGGAGCGGAGCAGACCGCCGGAATGGAATCGGTCTCCAAAACCGTGTCCGGTCTGCGCGTCCGTGGTGGCTCCGCCCACTCCGAGGCTTCACAGGAGAGAATCTGGCCGGCGACTTCACACTCGCCGAGACGGCGCAGGGCGGTATCCAACGCCCGGCCGTCTTTCAGGAGGATTAGAGCGGCGCTCAGGTCCGTATCGTTCGGATCCGGATCGAGCCGGACGATCCGTTTCCAGGGAATGGCGTTGTACGTCAAAATGGACTCGAGGACTTTGTGGTTGATTTTGCGGGGCAGATTGCGGATGGTAATCGCGGGGTCCATAAACACCTTTACATCAGTACAACGGTTATGAATTTAATACGGCATGGCGCGTATTTTCCTATTATAAGATCAAAATCCTGGAATGGAAATGGGATGCGTGCCAAAGCCGTTTTTTTTGTGCGGTTCATTCGATTTTTGAATCCGGGTAAGGAAGATCGCGATTTGGCTTGGGGAGCGTTACCGGGGATTCTCCTCCCAGGCTATGCGCATACAATCCCGCTGAGGTTGTTCGCGGGGGGCGCCGGCACTCCTTTTTTGGGGATACTCCATATTTTCTGGATCCCCGCTTTCGCGGGGATGACATCCTGTAGGTTGGATGGCTTCCGGAAAGAGGGATGGCTTCCGGAAAGAGGGATACATACCCGAAAAGCGGGAAATAAAGCTAAAAAAGAGGGATTAAAGATAAACCATCAGGGAGAAGACGGGGAGGAAGGAATCATGGCAGGAGCGGTCCTGGGTGGCCGCCCGCGACCGGGCGGAGAGGGAATACTCCTGTTCCGCCAACCCCGCCCTAAGCGGATGAACCTGAAAAATCTGTTTCATCCAATAACCTGTGCCATTCGCCTTCGTTTATCATCACAAATCGCTTATTCTTGAAAAGAGAATCTTCCTGGAAAGACGGCCATGAGCGATATCCGTAAAAGACAAGACGAAGTGAACGTGAAAAAGCAGGCCGAGTCACGCAATCCGAATGTCCCGGGCGCTTCGGATGTCACCCCTGTCCCGGTATCCCACGCCCCCGGCATCCCGGAAATCCCATGGGGAGCCATGGTACGCCGGGGGATCCTGACGGCAGCCGGCATTTTTATGGCGGGAGTGCTGATGACCGCCATGGCCGCCTCGCTCTCCAGCATTCAGAACCTGCCTCACCGCGGCCTGACCCAGCTCAAGCAGGATGGCACGTCCGAGTTTGTCCCCTATTACCCCAAAATGCGGCCCTTCGCCATCGTGGAGGACGATTCGCAAGCGGGCAACGAGTCGCAGTTCACGCGCCTGGGCGCCCTGGGCACCGGCCTCTTCTTCTACACGGTGCTGAACACGTTCCATTGGACGCTGGAACTGGAATTGAGCACGATCGGCGGCATGCTCGTCATCCCCCTCTTTGTTCTCACGGTAGGCGGTTACCTTTTCTATTTCAAATACCTTCCCCCCGCCCGGCGCAACGATTCGAACCTCCTCATGTTCGGCGCGGGGATGGGCCTCCTGCACGCGTGGGTGGTTCTGCTTGTGTGGATTGCGGTCTCATCCTTTTGGCCCGTGTATGGCTCCTTGTTCGGGCCTCCCTATTTCTATTCGGGCGCGGAAATCCCGGTGCGGGTGACCGCCATCCCCATCATGCTGCTGACCGGCTTCACGTATGGCGCCATCGCCGGGGGGATCCTCACCTTCGTGGCGGTTCTGCGTTCCCTGTTGTATGGGAGTGAACGCCAAGCCTCCTTTCCGGAATCCCGCGAAGGCCGGCGGACGCTGGCCCCTTGACCTGGTTTAACCGGCGTGGAATCCGAACGGTTCCGGCTCTTTACTTCTCCCTGGATACCCCGCGGGGCCGCGATTTTTCTCGTTCTCCTGCATTTCGCCCTGGGAATCACCAGCGCCTGGATCAAGTCTCCCACCGTGGATGAATACACCTATATCTCCACGGGTTATTTATACGTAAAAACCGGCGATTTCCGGTTGGACCGCACCCACCCGCCCTTGATCCGCCTGCTGATCGGCCTGCCCTTGCAGTTTCTCCCCATCGAAATGCCTCCTTGGCAAATGGAGAAATGGGACACGCCGGACAGCTATTTCCTGGGTTATCCCCTCGGGTGGGAAATGATGCTGGGGGGCAAGAATGATTGGCGGAAGATCCTGATACTCGCCCGGTTGCCCATTTTGCTCCTATCCTGCGGCCTGGCCGGATTGGTTTATCTCTGGGGACGCCGGTTGTATGGAACCGCGGGAGGATTGACCTCGCTGTTTCTGTACGTGTTGTGTCCCAACCTGCTGGCGCACGGCCGGCTGGCGACGATGGACCTGGGCAGCGCGTTTTTTATCTTCCTCGCGTTGTTCGCGCTATATACGTATTCCGAACGCCCCTCACCGGTCCGCCTGATCCTGGCGGGAGTGGCGCTGGGAGGGGCCCTGGCCGCCAAGGTCACGGCTCTTATGCTCATCCCGGTGTTCCTCATTGCCCTGGCATGGATCAAGGCACGGAATGTGGATACTCTCCGCCAGGTCCCCCTTCTGCCCATATTAAAGAACACGTTTGTACTGTTGCTGGTTGTTCTGTTGACTTTATTTGTGGTCTATGGCTACCCCATCAAACCGTTTTATTACCTCGACACGCTGCGGAATGTGGTTGCAAAATCATTGGCCGCGGGGCGGGGCGGCGAGACGGTCCCGGGTATGCCGCACCGGAACCATGCGTTTTACCTGTTCGGAAATTATTCCACGGAAGGATGGCCGTATTATTATCTGGCGGCGGCGGCGGTCAAAACACCGCTTCCCATTCTAATCGGATTTTTACTTTGCCAGGTGGCGGGGAAAAAACGCTGGCGCGGCCTTCCGGATGGCATCATGGTGGGGACGTTGGTATTGTTGCAGGCCATGGCCGCGTTCAACCGGGTGAACATCGGATTGCGGCACATTTTACCGTTTTATCCCTTGTTATACCTGTACTTAGGGAGAGTGGCGGAATTGCGCGGCCACCGCCT
>JBHGBC010000152.1:0-15025 GCA_041946805.1 bacterium | reverse complement strand
GTCTCCACCGGGCGGATCTTGTGGACCACTTTATCGTTCTTGAGGATTTCCAGCGGCTGATTGAGTTCGAACGGTTCAGCGAGTATATCCCGCATCCGCCCGCCTTGCCGGGCTTCGCCGGTCACCAGGGCGTTGGGGATATCGAACCGCGCAGTCAGGTACTCCTCCCGGTTCAAGAAGCCGTTGTTGACATCCGAGCGTATCCGGTCCATCAGTGCGCGCTGGATGATGATATCCACCTTCAGGATGTCATGAATATAGCGCACGGAGAGATCCACGTCCGGGAAAACCTCGGCCCAGCGGATGGTATCGCCTTGCACGGCCACGTTGGACCAATCGGGTTCGCCCCACTCAAAGGGACGATATTGGGTTCCACGTCCGAGACCAATGGAATTGAGCCGGTAGGTGAAGACATTGCCCTCATGATCGGCCTGAAAGGTCCCATCGCTCCGGACGCGCAAGGTCCAAATGCCCCTAGAGACCTCGTAATCCCAATCGGGATCGGGCGATTCAACCAGCGCTGTATACACCTCGGCCAGATTGCCGGAGGCGTTCCGGTAATACTTGGGGTAGCTCAGAAAAGTCATGGTGTTGGGGCCGGTTTGCTCGGCGTATTCCGATACCGGCGCGGCGTAGGTTGCCTCATCCCGCGCCATTATCGGGGGGGGTGTAGCACAAGGAACACAAAGCGACGATGCAAAAAGCCAATTGTTTCATATTTCGCTCCTCCTGGGATGATCCAGTTGTGATTCAATTATATCGCAGACAAAATAATCTTGTCAATCAAAAAATAAAAATTATCAAAATAAACTAATGAGATCAAAATAATCGACTTTTGTAACTAATAAATACGTTTGTGCATTGGTTTTCAGATAATCTTTAACTTCGGCGGGTTGGCGCTTCTCCCATTTATACACCGCGACACTGAGGGCGAAAAGTAAGCAGGCGGCATGATACGTGGCTTCTGAATGGGTAGAATACAAAAGCCGGGGAATGGTCCGGTTTATTCCGGTTTTCATCCATGAAATAATCGATCGCGTACTCTCTCACCCGAGGATACGGGTCAATCCGCATGGCTGCGCGCTGTTCTTTCCCGTGGATTCTTCTCTGGCTCCGGCTGTTGAGCTTCCCCTTGCTCTGTCCGGCGGAATCCGCCCCCCGGCCGTCCCAGGCCGCCGACTGGGGAATGGATGATCCCGCGGAGCGAATCGGGCACGTGAAAATCCCAGGCCATCATGAAACGATGGCCACGGCGGCCGGATGGACGCTGGAAACAGCGGGCAACGGCGACCGGATCGGCGGCGCGGCCGACGAAGGGTATTTCGTTTACACGGAACAAAAGGGCTCCTGGTCGCTTTCCGGAAAATTGCTATGGCTGGACCGCGGGGGCGGCAATCCCGAAGCCCGCGTGGGATTGATGATTCGGGCCGGCGCCCGGAAGGCCGCGTCTCCCGCTTTCCTGATCTTTTGGAACGCCGGGCCCGGTTTCCGCCTGGGTTCCAGCGCTTACTCGGCTTGGCGCACGGCCGGCTCGGACCGGATGGAGTTCTCTCCCCAGATCGATGATCCATACGGCCACAACCGCTTCGATCCGGGGGGGGAGGTCTGGTTCCGGGTCACCCGGATCGCGCCGAACCATCTCCTCTTTTCCGAATGGTCGCTCGACGGCGAGCACTGGAACCTGGACAGCCAGGCGCGGATCGAGATGGGCGAAACCGCGGCGTATGGCATCGTCATCGCCAACGCGGAAGACAATGAGCAATTGGCGCGGGCGCGCGTCACGGAAATCCAGCTGCGGCCGGCTCCCGCCGCGGCCTGCCGGGAGTTCGGGTCCGGCGGCTTCCGGCCGGGAGAACCGGTGGAGGTCCGCTTACCGGTCTTTTTCAGCCGGGAGAGGGTGGAAACCATCCAGGTCACGGAGACGCTGCCGCCGGGATGGAAGGCGGAACGATGCAATGCGGGCGGCGTGATCGAGGAAAATCAGATTGTCTGGAGCGTGCCGTATCAAAGGGAACCGGTCTCCTTGACCTACCGTGTGCTTCCGCCCCCGGAGGAGAACGAAGTCGCGCTTTTCCGGGGAACGGCCGGCCCGCTTTCCATTCTGGGGAGAGAGTATCTGCCGCCGGTGGTGCGGCAAGCCCATGTCCCGCCAGGGGGTCATTGGCGGTATTGGTCCACGGACGATGGATTGACCGAATCCTGCGGGCTATGCCAAATCGGCATGGGCGGGAAAATCTGGATCCGCCACGGCGCGGTCGATCAGATCAGTTCCATGGATGGGTATGCCGTGCACAAACAGCCTTCCCCCGGCGTATGGCTCCAAGTGTTTGAAAGCCGCTCCCATCAATTGTGGTCTTCGTATTCCAAGGGGATCAAATTGTTCAAGGAGGGAAAGTGGGAGACTTACCCCATCGAGGGATTCGATCTCGCGCAGGTGCATATTCTCCCCGGCGCCCCGGACCGGGTTTTGTTGTGTTATCCGGACCGCCTCACCGAGTTCAACGCCGCGCAAAACGCGGCGCGCGTCATCCAATTCGCCACGGAAACCGGACTGGGATCCTTTACTGGCATCACCGCTTCCCCCGATGGCCAGGTATTGATCGCGGGCAACCGGGGCGTGGCCAAAATCATGTCCGACCAGCTGTTTCTCACCCCCTCCTCATCCTGGCGGGAATATCTCTTGCCCGAGTCCCTGCGGGTGCGGTCTCTCGATACGGTCCTGGAAGACGAAACCGGCCGGTTTTATGCTTCCGCGGTGTTCCAGCCCACGGGCCGGAGAGTGTTCATCCATTTCGACGGAAAAACATGGCAGTTGAAATACATGACCGACAAAGACATCCATGCCGGCTGGCCGGGCGTTCCCTCCAGTTTTTGGTTGTGGCAATCGGACGCCTACTATCCCTTTCTGGATTGCATCACCAATCTCGGGGGAGAGATCGAGGAGGCGGAAGTGCAACTGCCGTCCCTCACCAGCATTCAACTTCCCATGTTGGAGCGGGGGGCGCCCGTCATGTATGAATCCAACCACGCGTTCTGGGTGAGCCTCTCTCCGGGAATCGCCCGGTACGCCCCGGCCACCTGGAGGACGCCGGAGGCCGCTGCCCGCCTGGAGGAACCGATCAACGCGATTTGCGAAGATCCCCAGGGGCGGTTGTGGTTCACCACCTTCAACAAGTTGATTCTACTGGAAAACGAGGAATGGACTTTCTTCCCGTTGCCAGAGGGATACAGCACGTATTTATGGGAACCGTTCAGCCTCTGTTATCTCAAGAACGGCCAGATCGCGATCCGCACCATCAATTCGGTGCTGCTGACCTTCGATCCCGAAACCCGGCAATTCCAGACGGAGACGCATCCGGAAGGCCGGAGAATCAGTTGGATCTTTCCCCGGAACGACCGGACCATCTGGGTGCAGGCGGAAAGCCCGGAGTCCACCCGTGACCATTTCATCTACCGTCTCGAGATTTACGATGGCAGCTCCTTTCGTCCGTTTTTGGACCTGGGAGACCGGTGGAACATCGAGCAACTCCGCTACTTGTATGAGGACGGCCAGGGTGCGGTGTGGCTGGGAGGGATGAAGGACGAACGAGTGGGATTGTACCGGGACGGGAAATACCGGACCTTCGGCCGCGAATATCCGGGGGATTCCGCCATGTGCATCTTCCCGGTGGACGAAAACCGGCTCTGGTTCACCGACCGGAATTCCATTTATGAGTACGACGGCCAAACGTGGCGCACGGTGCGGACCAACCTGGACGCTATACCCAACCTGGTCAAAAGCCAGGATGGCGTGATCTGGGTGGCCACCTGGAACGGCCTGTACCGGTATTTCCAAGACTCCTGGATCCAGAACTCGGTGGAGGAAGGCCTCTCGTCCTTCTGCGTGCTCAAGGTGTTCGAAGACAGCCGGAGGCAGGTGTGGGCGGCCACCTCGCGCGGCTTGAGCCTGTACCATCCGGAGGCGGATCCCGATCCGCCGCGCACCTTTCTGGACGCCACCCGCAATCCCAACCAACTGGTTCCCGGTTCAGTGGCCCAGTTTGTCTTCTCCGGCATGGACAAATGGAAATACACGCTGCCGGTGCGGCTGCTCTATTCGCACCGGATCGACTCCTCCCCCTGGTCGCCGTTTTCGGAAAAAACCGTGGCCACCTACACCAACCTGATCCCCGGGCGCCATCAATTCCAGGTGCGGGCCATGGACCGGAATTGGAACATCGATCCGGTTCCGCAAACCTTCGATTTTTATGTCCTGCTGCCCTGGTACCGGGAACCGGGCTTTTGGCTGTTGCTGTTGATCACCATTGCGGCCCTGGGATACGCGGTTTCCCGGCATATCAACCTGGAACGCCTGGTGGCTGAACGCACGATCCACCTGCGGGAGGCGCATGCCCAACTGCTGCAATACCAACAGCAACTGCAATCGTTCGCTTCCGAGATGTCGCTGATCGAGGAACGGGACCGGCGGCAGATCGCGGGGGAATTGCATGACCGCATCGGGCACGGCTTGGCCGCCTGCCAGATGTTGATCCAAACGATCCAGCGGAACCATCACTCGCCCGAAACCACCGCGTTGCTGCAAAAAACGCTGGCCATGCTGGAACAAACCATTCAGGACGCGCGCACCTTGACTTTCGAGATCAGTCCGCCGGTCCTCTACGAACTGGGACTGGAGCCGGCCCTGGAATGGCTGGCGGAACAGATGGAAAGAGAGCATGGGATGCGCGTCGAACTGCGGGACGACAATCAATACAAACCGCTCACCGAGGACGCCCGGGGCGTTCTGTTCCGCGCCGTCCGGGAATTGCTCTTCAATGTCCGCAAACACGCGAAAACGTCCCGGGCCGCCGTGGATGTCCGGTGGACCGGAAGCCAGGTGCGGGTCACAGTGACGGACCATGGCGCGGGCTTCGACTTCCAGGCGCTGTCCACGAAACAAAAACACAGTTTCGGCCTGTTCAGCATCCGCGAACGGATCGAGTACCTGGGTGGACGATTCGAATGCCATTCCCGCCCCGGCGAAGGAACCCGGATCGTGTTGGAATTGCCGGCCGCCGATGGGAAAAGCCCGGAGGCCGGCCCCGCCTGATGAACCGCTCTCCAAGTACTTTCCGAAGGGAAAACCAGGGTTTTTCTGGATTGCGAAGCGGCCGCCGTTGCATTAAAAGAATAGAAAATATGGCTCATCGGGCAAGTGCGTACTTTTTATCCAATGGCCGGCTCGCGGTTCTTTGAATTCACCGATGAAAAACACCCTCAATATCCCCTCTCCCCCTGGGAGAGGATCAGAGTGAGGAAACTTTGGCCGGAGCGGGCCTGGGTGTCCGGACTCATCCCGGGGTGAATGGAATCCATTTTATTTCAACAAGTACGCACTTATCGGATGAACCGAAAATATGGGCCTGGATCCCTCGATACCAACTGGATCCCTTGATTCCAACGTAATGAGCGCCATGAATACTATTCGGGTGATGATCGCGGACGACCATACGATTGTACGGGAAGGCATCCGGCATGTTCTGGATCAAGAGCCCGGAATTGAAGTCACGGCGGAAGCCGGCAACGGGCGGGAAGCCGTCCACCGGGCGGCCGAGTTATCCCTGGATGTCATCTTCATGGATATCAGCATGCCCGAGCTGAACGGCATCGAAGCCGCCCGGCAGATATTGAAATCCCAGCCCCATGTCAAGATCATTATTCTTTCCATGCACTCCGACAAACGATTCGTCGAACGCGCCCTCAAATCGGGGGTGGCCGGGTACCTCCTCAAGAACCGGGCGGTGGCGGAAGTGGTCACCGCCATCCAGTCGGTCATGCAGGGCAAAATGTATCTCAGTCCCGGCATCACCCATATTGTCGTGGAAGATTACATCCGCCATGTGCCGGAGGAGGGAACCGGACTGCAGGTTTTAACCGGGCGCGAACGCGAAATCCTGCAGCTGATCGCCGAAGGCCTTTCCACCAAGGAAATGGCCTCGTCCCTGAACCTGAGCGAAAAAACGGTCGAAGGCCACCGGCAGAAGATCATGGACAAACTGGACCTGCATTCCATCGCCCAACTCACCAAATACGCCATCCGGGAAGGTCTCACCACCCTCGAGGGATAAAGAAACTCCCCCCGGCGGGAGAACCTCCTTTTTCCATTTCCCCCTGGATCTTTCCCAAGACACCTTTCCAAGGGTTTTTTTCTGAAAAAGCGGGGGAATTTCCTTGTAGACAACCCGGTTCAATCCTCCTTATACTTATTCCAGCTCTAGATCGATAGCCTTTTCAATAAAGTAAGGAGGATGCACATCATGGTGCGCCATGGGTACAAGATTATGTTGCTTTGTGTTTTTTCCGGCTTGGCGCTTCCCGGCATGAGCCAGGACGCGCTCCGGGACGGCCTGACCGTTTACACCACGGACTGGGATGAGAACTCGCCGGATTTGGGGTATTACATTTACAAATGGACCTACCAGGCCAGCGATCAAACCTGGAAGTTCGATATGAACATGCTGGCTACTCCCCTGATCGCCGGGGAGGAGTATGCCGGCAACGTATACGACATGGGCATGGATATGTTCCGGATCAGCGGCCAGCCGGAATTGCGGGCGATCCTGACCGTCTCCATGGGCGATGGCCACTTCCCCAGCCTGGGCACCGAGTTCCAACACCGCAAACTCAACGCCAATGGCGAATGGGAATTGGTCCAACCGCCGCTCTTCACGACGCCGGCCGATGTCAGCCCCATCGGCGTCACGGCGTATTACGCGGGCGGCGACCTGCATATCGCCTGGGTGGAAGACAATGACGAGCCCGGCCCCAAAAGCATGCAATGTGAAATATACGACCAGGCGTTCACGGTCAACGCGGACGGCGCCCTGACGGCGAAGGGAACGAAAACCCTGGTTCACACCCGCACACTGAACTGGGGCGGAAACCGGGGTGGCCTGGGCGGAGTCGCCGGCATCACCGTGTGCGACTATACTGGAGACGGCCTGTTGGACTTCATCGTGGGGCAAATGTTCTACGGCGACAGCCCGGCGGGCGCGTCCATCCAGTTGATCGAGCGCCTCGCGGCCGATAAATGGTCGGATACGTTCCAGGAACTGTGGTACGGCCAGCCGGGCCATGGCGCGGAAGCGGTCCATTACTGCGACATCGACGGCGACGCCAACCTGGACCTGGTCATCACCAGCGGCAGCGCACTCGCCTGGAGTTCCGTGGTCCATTTTGAAAAAGAGGGGAACCAGCTGGTCGAGAAAAATATAGTGGTGGACTGCGCCGCGGAGATCGAATTCTGGGAGCCGGAATTGTCCGTCGGCCACATTTTCGGCCTCTACGTGGACAGTCCCGAACCCACGGAAATCGTGGATTGGGAAATCATGAACTAGCGAATACCGGTTGTTTCTTAGTCGTGTGTCCACTGACTCATGCCCCTCGATCCCCGAGGGGCATTTTTTTACTCACGTCCCCTAATGATACCCCGTTTTTATTGGCTTTTTTTGATGGAGAAACGGTCATGAAAAGAGACGGCTCACAAAACAGATCGTGGATGTATTAACTTACCGGGGAGCAAATCAGCCCGAAGGGGACTTCCGGACTCTGTATCGAAGGGGATGCGGCCTTGGATGGATTCGGCGTTCGCGTTTATCCATCCGGGCGGCAGAGTTACATTCTCGACTATACCATCCGGGGGCGGCGGCGTTTTTTCACCATCGGCAACGTTTCACAAAGCACCCTGGACAAACCTGTTGCGGCTTCAACGTCATATCACCCCGCCCTGGGAAGAAACGGCTCGATAGCGTGAACCGCCAGGACGTGGCTTCCCTCCATGCCCGGCTTGGTGAATCGTCCCCCGTGGAAGCGAACCGGACCATCCAGTTGATCCGCGCCCTGTACAACGTGGCGGTAACGCAAGCCTACCCGACGGCTTCCCGAATCCCGCGACCGGGATCAAGCCCTTCCCCGAGGAAGCCCGTGACCGCGTCCTCTCGAATGAGGAACTCCAACGGCTGGGGGAGGTTCTGCGGAAAGAGGAAAGCGGATCCATTCTTCCGCATGCCGCGCCGCCACTTCCGTCAGAAAGAGCGACATCATCCCGGCGTTGGCTTCGGGCAGGAGGAGGGAATCGAGCGTGCCATCATGCGGGCTGACGGCGGCGAAGGCGAACGTGGATTCCCGCACCACCTGCGCCCCCACTTCGGGACGGATCCCGGGCGGGCTCCAACAGTGGCGGGGATCGCTCAAACGGCCAAACCGGCCTTCGTCCTGGAACATCAGGCGGACGGGGCGTCCCGCTTGCGCTTGGCGGCGGACTTCTTGGGCGATCCGGCGGGGGAGTTTTTTTTCCAGGCCTCTGGGGCCTGGATATCCGAGCGGGGATGGCGCGGGGCGATCTTCCGCCAGCCCTGGCGGGCCAGCATCCGGTACACGGTGGACTTGGGCACGGGATGCCCCACAGCTTGCTCGTAGGCCGCCTGGATCTCGCTGACCACCAGGATTCCCCCGTGTTGGGCTTTCTTCCGGAAATCCGCCAGCAGGGCTTCTTCCTCCGCCGGGGTCAGATTCTCCCGCCGCCGCCCCCCGCGCCCGGAACCCTGAAACGCGGCCGGCCCTTCCTGGAAATAGCGGCCTTGAATCTGTTTGACCCGGCTGAAGCTCCAGCCGATGGCGGCGGCGATTTGGGGGGGCGTCAGGTTCCCCAGCGCCCGGAGCCAGACGCATTGCACCCGTTGGAATTCGGCTTTGCTCTTGGCCCGCTTAAGACATTCCTGGAGTTCCGTCTTTTGTTCTTCGGTCAGGGGTCGCGGGGGCCTCATGGCTCGGCTCTCCGGTTAAGTTTTCACCCGGAGAGTATTCTACTTTAGTTCTTCTTTGAATGCAACTCGGTATTAATCGTAACCATTTTTTATTTAGGTACTTAGAGTAATTCGCGCCCCGGTCTGGGACCCAGGCAGGCCGTTCATCCGGTTCCGTATCCTGGCCGGGAGTAAACGATGCTTCTTGGAATTGGCGGCGGTATGGCGGCTGCAGGAAACGATTCCATCACGGATTCCCGAAGGACGGATCCATCAGGATCACGGGGAGGTGGTGCCAACGAAGGCAGATCCCTCTTTTTTTTCAATAAATGGGTTTATCATAAATCTACCTAAACAAAACCGTATATTTGTATTATTTAAATCATGAAATATCTCCGTTATTTTTTCCCGTACGACACCTATTTCATTTCGTTCGAGCAATCCCTGACCATCTGGTGGGTGACATGCGTCCTGGTCTGTTTTGGGGGATCGTTACTCTATCTGTTCTTCGGGCCTAGAAAACTGGGGATCATCATTATCAGTCTCCGGAAAGTGATCCGGAACCTATCCCTTGATTCCATCCGCACCTGCCCTTTTTTACAGCCACTCTGGGACGAATACAGCGCCACGTTTTTTACGGCGGAGGGGGACTGGCGCAAAACCCCCCAGGATGCGGCGCGGTATTTCAATTTCACTTCCGTGGTCGCGCCGCGTTTGAATCTCCGGTATTGGAACTCGGTCGCCGCGGTGCTGGTGGGATCGGGCATCCTGGGAACGTTTGTCGGGCTGGTCGTCGGGATCTCCGATTTCCAAACCAATTCGGTCGAGCAGATCGAGCAAAGCATCAAGACTCTCCTTTCTGGAATGAGCACGGCCTTTCTCACATCGGTTTGGGGAATGTTGCTTTCGATCCTGTTCAGCTTCATCGAAAAATGGGCATTCCGGTCTGTGGATAAGCAGATTCAGCATATCGCCGCCTGGCTGAATCAGAGATACCGCATATCCCGGGAGGAGGAATGCCGGTATTGGGACCGCTACGCCGTATATCAGGATGAGCAAGGGAATCCGGTCTATCCCGCCATCGTCCTGCGCGATTTGCGTGCCAACTCTCAGGAACAAACCCGCGCCTTGAAGGCGTTTTCGACGGATCTGGCCGACGGCATCAAAATCAAGGATGAAACGCTCCAACTACTGGCAGAGGCTGTCCGTACCGCCTTTCAGCAATCCGTGACCACTTCCATGAATCCGCTGCTTCAGGAAATCCGGGAAGCGGTGGCGGACCTGCGGAAAGAACGAGATGAAAGCACTGGCTCATATATTCAAAGTATTACAAATCAGTTGGCGGAACAAATCCGCCAAATTGGTGCAAACTTGCACAAGGCGCTTTCGGGGACCGCGGTCGACCAGCTCAACCGGCTGGCGGATTCCTTGAATCAAACCGGCGATCAACTGCGCGCGCTGCCAGGACAAATATCCGAATTGATGACCATTATGAAAACGAGTGTGGAGGAAAATAAGAGGATCATAACCGAATCCTCCAGTACCGCCGGGAAGAGCTTGTCGGAGCAAATTGAGAAAGTGGAACAGCATTATGAAGCCATCCTCACCCGCATGGATGCTACGTTGAATGCTATTCTTGATAAATCCCGTGAGGTCACAAAAGACCTGCAAGATGAAACATCTCAAAATATCAAGGAAATGCGCCAGGATAACGAGAACAACCGCCAGCAATGGAACACATCGATGGAGAAAATCCATCGTCTTTTTGAGGAAATGACCCAGCGCGATGAAAATACCCGTTCGGCGCATGAAGGCCTCATGAAGGGGATTGTATCCCTGCTGGAACGCTTTTCCTCCTTGAATCAGCAGTTACAAGCGGCCATGGAAACCACCACGGGTACACTCAGCCAAGTCACGCGTGAAATGTCGAGGGTCATGCAGCCCATCCAAGAATCCTCGCGGGCATTGCGTGACAGCACGCAGGTATTACATGCGGCAACGCAAGACATAAAAAACCATACGAAAGATTTTCTTACCCAAAATCAAAAAAGCCTTAGTGAACTGCAAACCGCCTTGAGCACCGCCCAAACCGTGTCCAAGGACTACGCTGAGAAATTCGCGGTTATCGAGCAAGGATTGCAGAAAATCTTCAAGCAAATTCAGGAGGGATTGACCCAATATCAAAAAACAGTCAATGAAAAATTGAATGAAAGCCTCAAGGACTATCTTACCCAATTCGAGCTTGCCACGCTCGCGTTGAAAGGATCGGTCGAGGAATTGACGGAGATGTTGGATACCATCCAGGACGCGCGCCCGACAACCACGCCGGCGCGAGGGGGGCGTTGACCATGATGCCGGAAAGCGATATCCGCAACCATTCCCTGGGGGAGGAAGAGAATCCCTTCTCGCTGTCGCTGGGCGATTTGATGGCGGCGATCCTGATGATATTCGTCCTGTTGCTGTCCGCCACGCTGCTGATGCTGCGCGAGGAATACAACAAGAAAACGCAACTGGCCGAAGAAACCCGCCTGGCCGCCGAGGAAACCCGCCGCCGGGCGGAGGAAATCCAACAGATTGCGCGAATGTATAACCTGCTCAAGGTGGAATTATTTGACGATTTGTTTAGGGAGTTCCGTTCCGATCTGGAAAGATGGAACGCAATCCTGGACCGGGAAACCCTGTCGGTCCGTTTTCAGGAACCGGATGTCTTGTTCGGGCGCGGTGAAGCGGAAATCAAACCGGGATTTCAATCGATTTTGGATGACTTCTTTCCCCGCTACATCCAGATTTTATCCATTCCCAAATACAAGGAAAACATCGAAGAGATCCGCATCGAGGGCCATACCTCGAGCGAGTGGATCAATGAATCCGATCCCACACGGTCTTATTTCAATAACATGGAACTTTCTCAAAACCGCACGCGCAGCGTGCTGGAATATGTGCTGCGCCTGGTCGGCGGCGAACAGCGGAAATGGTGCCAGCAGCTGATCACCGCCAACGGTCTTTCTTCCAGCAAACTCATCCAAACGGCCACTGGTGAGGAAGACAAGGACCGCTCGCGGCGCGTGGAGTTCCGGGTCCGGACCAACGCCGACGTGCAGATCGGCCGCATGCTGGAACAGACGGGGATTTTGAATTATGGATCCGGCCGCTAAAACCAAGGAGTTCTTGAACATTACCTTCGATCCGGTTCAATTCGCCCGGGGCGGGGAGAATTGGATCAGGCCGGATGTCCGCCGCGCCATTGAAAAAGGGACTGAAACGTTTAAACGATTCGTGGATGACGCAAGCCGTTTCTCGGATGAGACGGCTGATTACGCGCCGGAATACTACGCGCGCTTCATGGGATCGGCTTCGCGGGATCAACAATTCGAGGTACTGCAACGGGTGTTTTCCTCACGAAGGGATCGTCTCCGCTTGGCCCGCATCCTGATGTACCGGCCGGATCATATACATCCGCCGATTCTGCTGTCTAACCAGGGCATCAAGGCGATTCAGTTTCTAAATCATTGTTGGTTCGATTCCATGATCGCTCCCCTCATGAACATATTTCTCAAATATTGGCGTATAATTTGGGCGTTGCGGGGAGACGATTTCCAAACTATATTGATGAATAAAATCAAACAGTATGAAGGCAAACGTCCTTCGATCAGGAATCTGCAAGCGAATTTACGTTTTTTCAAAATCCAAACCGGCCCCGCGCAATTCGCGGCCGCTCTCCTTGCCCAAGACAAATCCATCGCGGATATTTACGCGATCCCGCCTTTTTCCCCCAGCATGCATGGCTACGAATACATTTCGGAGTATGCCGTCCAGTACATCCGGCTGGCGGGAAAGGCACATGGACTGGACACGAAGATCTTATCCATTGTGAAATTCCTCGAGGAATTCGGGTGCACCTTCACGTACCAGCGGGGGATCCCGCCGCTGATTATCCACGCGTACCAGAGGGTCTCTCCCGCCGACCAGGAAACCTTGTTCCGGGAAGCGATCCGCATAATGGGTGATCCCGCGGATCCGGTCAAATGGCGGCCAATGCCTGATTTGCAGCCAGAGGAGAAAAATGATTTCGAGAAAGCCCGCAATATCCTGAACGAGTGGCTGACCCGGCAGTATATCGATGTCTTTTTTGAACTGATTGCCACGGATATGGATAAACGGAGAAAAATATTTTGGAGGAAATTTCTACAGCACATCACTACATTGAAAATATTTGGTAAGCAGGAACACAGAAATAAATTGAGACATGATGAAAGGATAAGAGATTTGGTTGACTTTCGTTTTGGCAATATGACTGGGAGCAGTTCGAATGACTGTGCGCTATGTTTTCAAATCAAAAATCGATTATTTGTTGAATTTAATCATCATGGGAACGCACTCTATGTCTATCCAAATCAAGCGAATTATTGTCCGAAAATTTCAGAGACTTTACTATGGGTTCACCAACTTAAAAATGATTATTATAAAAAATATAATCGCCATTTGCTTCTAAAAAATAACTATGACGAAGGCCGTTTGTTTCATAAAGACGGTTGGGAAGATGTTTTAACGAATTGGTTGAAAACCAAGATGGGGATCTAATCCACCATGCGGCTGTGGCAAGCCAACGACCAATCCATTCTCTTTTCCTTTTCCGATCACGGCCGGCCAATGCCCTTGCGGGACATCGAGGAGCAAGCTACGGGGGAGACGTTCGCCCAGTGGATCGTCCTCAGCGAATGGCTGGAGAACGGGCAGGCCCAGCAAGCCGGTGACACCATCACGGTCCCGTGGGAAGAAGCGGTCCGGCTCAATGAATGCGACCGGCAGCTGCTTCAACTGCCACCTCTCTATCCCTTTGAAATTGTGATCCGTTCCCAAGGAGCGATTCATGAACCGGATTTCCAATTTCAGTGGGGATTTTTCGAATATGAGCAAGGCCGGCAACTCTTCGGCTCCCGCTCCGGATGCCTGCTTCACTTGCAAGATGGTGCGATATACCTGCTCTCTGAACCGCAATTTGCGTTGTGCCAAGCGCTGGATGAATTTGAACGGCAATCCACCCGGCCGCGCCATCCCCGGGACAACTGGCTGCGCTTCGCCGATATCAAGGCCCGGGCGGAAGCCGCCGCGGCGGTGTTGGAGCCGTACCTGCGCGGCGAGAATATCGTCGTCCCTCACATTATCCATCTGCGGGTGGACCGGAGCGAGGGAGATACGCTTGAAATTCAACCGGAAATCGAAGGGATTGATAATCCACAATTCCAGCGGAAATTCGACCGCTTTTCCTCCCCGCAAGATGTCTATAATCTGGAGGACGATGCGGGAAACCGCACCCGGGTGATTCCCACCGAATCCCAAGTCCAGGAATTGAAGAAGATCAAGCGCAAACGCTGGATTTCAGGACCGGAAAAGCAGGAATTGCTCAACAATCCCCAGGCGGTATTCGATCCCGAGGTGGTCGATCTGGATCAATTCAGCCGGCGCGTGATGGAAATCGGGATCTACCACCCCCGTGCCTATCCTTTCATTACACCATATAAGTCCCAATGGATTCCCGGATTCTGCCAGGATGGTAAAAAAGTCCTGATTCGCGATCAGGAGGAGCTGGATGAATTCAAAGCCGCGGCCGCCGAGGCGGTGAATAAGAACCTGGGTCATGTCACTTGGAGGGAAGCCACACTCGAACTGGGAGATGTTTACGCCATCATCCAAACCGCGGAAAGGCAGTTGGCCCGACCGGACCGGCCCGCCGCGCGGGACGAGAATACCCCGGATCCAGAGCATCATTGCCTGATCATTTATGAAAATGTCGAATCCTTGGAATACATCGAAAAACCACAAGGGGAAATCGGCGCCGGTTATCGCTTCTTTCCCATCCCCTATCTGCGTGAGGAGGTCTCAATTTTACCTCATCAACAGGAAGGTATCGCCTGGTTGCAAACTCTTCATGATAAGGTCCCGGGCGTTCTGCTGGCGGATGACATGGGCTTGGGAAAGACCTTCCAGGCCTTGTCGTTTCTGAGTTGGATCCATTCGGAACACAATCCGGAAAATCATCCTTCCTTGATTGTCGCCCCGGTGGCCTTGCTGGAAAACTGGCTGGAGGAAACAACAGAGGCCAAGGAGATACTCCGCTTTAATCCTGGTTTCAGCTTGGGGGGAATCCGTGATGTAAGAAATAATGTCGAGAGGGCTGCCATCGGCGGAATCCTCGAGCCAGAGGACTTTCTTGATATCAGCGGGACATGCGGGGCCTCCCG
>JBHGBC010000151.1:0-15064 GCA_041946805.1 bacterium | reverse complement strand
TTCTATACATTGTGGTGCAGGCATCCTGCCTGCAACCATATATTGCGCAGACAAGATGTGCAGACAAGATGTCTGCACCACCATCAAGAGACTTTTTGCCGCTCTGTCAGTCCTTGTTCCCTCTCTCATGAAATTTCTCCAGCGGTGGATTCCTCCAAGGAGATTCCCCGATTTGCGGGTATCATGTCCATGAACGGGATTCCAAGGGCTGGAGCCGCGCCATGCCGTCCAAGCCGGTCATTCTCTCCATCCAATCGGTGAGCAAGGTCTACCACATGGGCGAGGTGTCCGTGGCCGCCCTGCGCGACGCGTCGCTCGACATTTATGATGGGGAATTCCTGATCGTCGCCGGACCCAGCGGCTCGGGCAAAAGCACGCTGTTGAACCACCTCGGAGGGATCGACCGCCCGACGTCGGGATCCGTTACGTATTTGGGGAAAGACTTGGCCCAGGCTTCCGAAGCCGAGTTGACCGAATACCGCCGCGCCGAAGTGGGATTCGTCTTCCAATTCTACAACCTCATCCCGACCCTGACGGCGCTGGAGAACGTGCAGGTGGCCACGGAGATCGCACGCGATCCCCTGGATCCGCTCGAGGCGCTGCGCCTGACCGGCCTGGAGAACCGGGCGGACCATTTTCCCGCCCAGCTGAGCGGCGGCGAACAGCAGCGGGTGTCCATCGCCCGCGCGCTGGCCCGCCGGCCGCGCCTTATCCTGTGCGACGAGCCCACCGGCGCGTTGGATCTCGAAACCAGCCGGCAGATACTCGGCTTGCTGGTGGAACTCAATCAAACGCTGAATAAAACCATCATCCTGATCACCCACAACAACGCCATCGCCCAGCTGGGCCACCGGGTCGCGCGGATCCGGGATGGAGCGATTCACACGGTCGAAGTCACCGCGGTCCCCAAGCGGGTTGAGGAAATCCAGTGGTGACGCGGCTCTTCACCCGCAAAATGATCCGCGACCTGCGGCCGCGCAAGGGATCGCTGGCCGCGTTGCTGATCATCATGACCATCGGCGTAGGGGTGTATCTCTGCATGGCGTCCCTGTACCGCGACCTGGACGATTCCCGCCGCCGTTACTACGCGGATTACCGCCTCGCGGACTTCATCGTGAACCTCAAGCGGGCGCCGCGGTGGAGCGTGGAGACGGTGGCCGCCTTTCCCAACGTACGGGAAGCGCGGGGCCGCGTGCAACAGGCGGTGTTGATCGAAGTGCCGGGGCGGGAACCGCCGGTTTCCGGGACCGCCCTTTCGCTGCCCGTGCGCCGCGCGCCGGTGCTGAATGGCGTTCTGTTGCGCTCGGGCGCCTGGTTTTCGGACACGGACCGGCGGGAAGTGATCGTGGACCAGGCCTTCGCGAAAGAGCACGGCCTGGTTCCCGGCAGCCGGATCCGCGTGTTGCTGCTAGATAAGCAACACGACCTGCTGGTGGTGGGGACGGCCATGTCGCCGGAATTTGTGTACCTGATACCTCCAAGCGGCGGCCTGATGCCCGATCCCAAGAACTTTGGCGTGCTGTATCTCCCCGAAAAGTTTTTGCAGGAATCCAGCGATCTGGACGGCGCGTACAACCAGATCATCGGCCTGGCGCATGACGCCTCGCCCCCGGTGTTGGATTTCACCCTGCGGCGGCTCGAGGAGAAACTGGACGCCTATGGGGTCGTCCAGGCCGAGGCGTTTCGCGATCAAGCCTCGGTGCGATTCCTGGCCGACGAACTGACCGGCTTGGAAGTCTCCTCCCGCATTCTCCCCACGCTCTTTTTGGGCGTCGCCGCGCTGGTGCTCAATGTCCTCATGGGCCGGATGGTGGTCCAGCAACGGCCGGTGATCGGCACGTTGAAAGCGCTCGGTTATTCCACCCGCTTTTTGATGGGGCATTACATGAGTTACGGCGTGTTGATCGGATTGATCGGCGGCGCATGCGGCCTCGCGTTCGGATTCTGGCTGCAGGAATTCTACATCGGATTGTACCGGATCTTCTTCGCTTTGCCGGAAATCAACGCGCATGTGTATCCCGGCATTATTCTGGCCAGCGTGGGGATCGGCGTGGTCTTCGCCGTCCTGGGGACCGTGAAAGGAGTGCGCTACGCCGCGTCTCTGGAACCGGCGGAAGCCATGCGCCCGCCCGTGCCCGAACGCGGCGGCCGGATCTTTCTCGAACGGATTCCGCGGCTGTGGCAATGCTTGCCGTTCCAGTGGAAACTGATCTTCCGTTCCGTGTTCCGCAACCGGTTCCGCGGTTTGGTCAACGTGCTGGCCGCCACCATCAGCACGGCGCTGATTCTCATGACGCTTTGCAACGTGGACGCGTTTCAGTTCCTGATGGAGCATGAGTTCGAGCGCGTGTCGCGGCAGGATCTCACCATCACCCTGCGTGATCCCGTGGGGCGGCGCGGGAATCCGGAAGTTCAGAATTTTCCTGCCGTGTCTCAAGCCGAGCCGCAACTGGCGGTGGCCTGCGATCTGACGCACGGGCCGTACCGGAAACGCGCGGGCATCATTGGTTTGCCGGCCGATCACCGCCTGTACACGCCGCAAGACCAATATGGAAATCCAGCTACCATCCCCGGTTCCGGCTTGGTATTCACCCGGAAGCTGGCGGAAATAATGAATGTCACCATGGGTGACCGGATCCATTTGCGCCCGCTGACCGGGCGGCGCGATGAAGTGGAGGCCCCGATCACCGGAATTGTGGATTCGTATCTGGGGCTCTCGGCCTACGCGGATCTTCAATATCTCAGCCGGTTGCTGGGTGAAGAGTGGGCGGCCAACGCCATTCTGGTCACGACGTATAGCAATAACGCGGATCGGGCCTTTTTGCGGGAACTCAAGCGGCGGCCCACGGTGGTGGGCATCAGCGAGCGGCGGCAGGCCTTGAACCAACTCCGGGAGACCTTCGGGCAGACCATGGACGCGATGATCTCGGTCATGGTGCTGTTCGCCGGCCTGATTGCCTTCGGCAGCGTGCTCAACACCGCGCTGGTCACGCTCAGCGAACGGCAACGCGAAGTGGGAACCTTGCGGGTGCTGGGATACACCGCCCGGCAAGTATCCAAAATCTTCTCGGGCGAGAGTTACTTGTTGAACAGCGTGGGCATTGCCCTGGGCCTATGGGCGGGGATGGGATTGGCTTACTGGTTGAGCCTGGCGTACAGCACCGAACTCTACCGGTTCCCCGTGGTTATCCGTCCAGCCCGGATGCTGACCGCGATTGGCATCATGCTGGGATTCGTCTGGCTGGCCCAAGGGATCGTGCGCCGCATGATCCGCCAGATGGAATGGCTGGAGGTTTTGAAAGTCAGGGAGTGAACCATGAATCCAACGAACTCGCGTGTTGTATGTCTTCTCTCACCGTGCTTATCCGTTCTCGTGGGGACCTCGCTATGGCTGAGTGGATGCGGCGAGTCGATCGACGTGGAGAGCGCCCGCCCGCGGAAGGGAGAGATTGAAGAATCGTTTTCCGAACCGGCCAAAACGCGCCTGGAGACGACATATCTCATCACCATGCCCATCGCCGGAGAGATCGGGCGGATCGATTTCGAACCGGGCGATCCCGTGGAGGCCGGTCAGGAACTGGCCCGGTATGACCTTACTCCTTTCCAACAGGAAGTGGAGGAATCGCGGGCTCTGGTCAAAGAACTGGAGGCCGAGATCGCGCTCAGTGATTACAACAAGTTGGAAGAAACGGTGAAGATCGAAACCGAAGCCATGATCGCCTCCATCCAGGAAACTCTGAAAGCCGCTCAGGCTCAGGTGGACGCGGAAAAGCGGCGTTCGGAACGCTCCGCCAAGGAACTGGAACGCATCCAAAAACTGGCCACGGAGAAATCGGTCTCGCAAAGCCAGCTGGACGACGCCCAATTGACCGCCGAAACCGCCCTGATCGAATTGCGGAAACAAGAATTCCTCCACACCGCCATGAAGGCCATGCAGACCGCGGTGGAACTCGGCCCCCGTTTCGTGGATGAATACCTGGGGCGCAAGCAGTTACAGCGGTCGGTGTTGGGCCACAAAATGGCGCAGGCCCAGGCGCGCCTGGCGCGGGCGGAACACGATTACGCGCGGGCCGCCATCCGTTCGCCCATCAACGGCGTGGCGCTGGAGCGCTACGAACTGGGCGACCGCTACCTGCCGGCCGGCCAGCAACTTCTGCTGCTGGGCGATTTGAACCAATTGGAAGTCACCGCCGAGGTTCTCACCCAGGACGCGCTGCGGCTCTCCCCGGGCAGTCCGGTCTTCCTGGAACCGGCCACGGGATTCGAACCGATTCCCGGCGTCGTCAAGCGGATCGAGCCGGCGGGCTTTACGAAACTGTCCTCGCTGGGCGTCGAGCAGCAGCGGATCAACGTAATCGTCTCTTTCCAAGGCCCGCATGAAAAACTGGGTGTGGGCTACCAGTTGCAGGCGCGGTTTTTGACCGGCGGCAAAAAGGAGACTTTGATCATCCCCCGCTCGTGCGTCATGCAGGATGTGGACCAGCGGTACTACGTCATGGCCATCGAACAGAACAATTTAAGGAAAAAATGGATCACCCTGGGATTGAAAAGCGATCTGGAAATGGAAATCCTGGAGGGCCTGACTGAAGAAGACACGCTGGTGCTGCATCCCGACGCCACCCTGCGGGACGGCGCCAGGGTGCGGATCGTTCCTTGACCGTGCTGAACCGCGGCCACCGGCGTTTGCCTCTCCGAGGAGTGAATCTCAATCCATCAGGATGAGATCGCCATTCGTTTGGCGGCAGAAGTTGGATTGAATCAACTCGTCGACTGCCGCCTGGATGTGGCTCCTCATGTTTTCCGTGGTCCGCTGGAATCCAAAACTCCGGGCCACTTCAGCCATCAGCGCCTCGGCGGGCAATTGGATTTGCTGACGCAGGATGGCGCGCGCCGCGTTGGCGATTTCCACCGTGGGGATCTCATCCATGCCGCGCTTGTAGCCGCCGTCTGCGGGGATCCGGAAGCCCTCGTAGACCTGATTCAGCGACGCCTTGGTCCAGACAAAAACGATTCCCCGGTCACTGACGATTTCCAATGTCGCGGCGGGGATCAATTTTTTCACCCGCTCGCGGATCTTTTTTCCCGCCTTGCTCATCCCCCATAGGTTGGTGATGAGCCGGGCGAGCCGGTCGAAGGCCACCGGGCCCTCGGTTTCCACGATTTCCTCGATCTTTTGGCGGATCAAGGCATTGCTTTCCGGCAGGTAGAACTCTTCGCTGCCACCCATGGATTGAATCACGTCATATGGGATGTATGGCCGCGCGCCCGGGAGAGCGTCCGGCTTGGATTCCTCCACCGTTTCGGTCATGGGTGGGGCGGCCGGCGCGGAGGCGATGCGGACCCGTTCGTTCTCGGATTGGGATTCGGGCGCCGGAGATCCGGGCGGGTCCGTTTCAGGCAATTCGGGCTCCGCCATGGGGCTTTCCGGTGAAGGGGTTTCGGCCGGAGCCGGTTCAGCCGCGGCCGTCTCTGCTTCCCCACGGTTGCTCCGGTCCAGCGCGGCGTTCAACGCCTTTTCGATCTGCTGAATTTCGCGCTCCGGATTGCGCCACCAGTCGGAGGACCAAACCCGGTGCAATTCCCAGCCCAGGTCGCGTAGCACCTTCTCGCGCAAGCGGTCGCGGTCACGCGCCACGGTGGAGCGGTGATACGTCGCGCCATCGCACTCGATCCCCATCAGGTAACGGCCGGGCCGCCCGGGATGCACCACGGCCAAGTCGACGCGGTAGCCTGAACACCCCACCTGGCGGTGGACGGTCCAGCCGCGTTTTTCCAGCGCGCGGGCCACTTCTTCTTCCAAGGGGGATTCAAAATCCTCCCGGCCGCTGAACCGCGCGGCTTCAGCGATGGCCCGGGGGCCGCGCTCGGCGTAGTCCAGGTAGGTTTTCAAATGATAAGCCCCGACTGCCTTGGTGCGGGACAAGTCGATCTGATCCGCCCGCAGACTGGAGTACACTTGAACTTGCAGCCGGGCGCGGGTGATGGCCACGTTGAGGCGGCGTTCACCGCCCTCTCTGTTTAATGGGCCGAAATTCATGGATATTTTTCCGTTGATATCCGGCCCGAAAGTGATGGACATGAAAATCACGTCACGCTCGTCGCCCTGCACGTTCTCCAGGTTTTTGACGATCACCGGCTCGTTCTCGCGCGAGAAACAGGGATCGATCTCAGGGAACTCGCGGCGTTTGGCGTCCAGCAGGTCTTCAATGAGATTCTGCTGCGCCAGGTTGAAAGTCACCACGCCGATGCTTTGTTCGCGCAATTTCGGATCCCGCAACCGCCGCGCGATCTCCCCGGCGATGGCCTCCGCCTCCTTGTGGTTGGTGCGGCTGACGCCCTTGTCATAAACGCCATCCGGGAAATAGCGCCATTTCACCCCCAATTCCGGCGCCTGGTCCGTGGCTGAGGGGAAGGTGATGAGGTCATTGCCGTAATAATGATAATTGCTGAAGGCGATGAGGTGTTCATGCCGGCTGCGGTAATGCCATTTCAGCCGGTAATTGGGGAAACAGGAGGCTTCGCATTCGTCCAGAATGCTTTCCATGTCCTCCAGTTCTTCCTCGTTCACCGGCTCGTCTCCGCTGTCCATTTTGGTGAAAAAGTTGGTCGGAGGCAGCTGCTTGCTGTCGCCCACCACGATCGCCTGCCGGCCCCGCGCGATGGCCCCCACCGCGTCCCAGACGGGGAGCTGCGAGGCCTCGTCGAAGATCACCACGTCGAAGGGAGAAAAATCCATGGGGATGAACTGCGCCACCGACAAGGGACTCATCAGGAAGCACGGCTTGATGCGCGTGACGTAATTTTCCACTTCCTTGAGCAGCAGGCGGACCGGTTTATGCCGACGCTTCTTTTTCAGCTCCCGGCGCAGGATGCCGATGGGCGACATCTCGTTGACATTCCCGGGCTTGGGGATGTTTTGTTCCAGGCGGTTGATGGCTTGCGCCTGGGCCAGCCGCAAAATCTCCTTGTCTTTCCGCATGAAACGCTGGATTTTGCGGGCATGCTCGAAACTTTGGAAACTGGCCAGCAACGGTTCTTCGTCCAGCAAGCGCCGCATCCGCCATTGATAATACGAATGCTCAAACACACTTGGCAATTGTTCGGCTTCGAATTCCCCGGCTTCCGCCTTGGCCGCCAGTTCCGCCAAACCGTGCCGCGCCACCAATTCGCGCGCCTGGATATAACCGCACCACAGATGCAGATCCGGCAGATGATCCCGCCAACCGGCCAACGCGGCGAATGCGCGTTCCAGGTGCTCCGGATCGTCATCCAATCCCCAGGCTTTCTCCTCATCCAATTTCAACAGGCCGGCCAGCTCGTTCCGCTGGATTTCCCAATGTTTCTCCAATTCCACCAGGCGGCGCAGCGCCTGGCCCAGAGGAGAGGAAGGGCTGAGTTGATCGGCCCATTCGGTGGCCAGCTTGATCCAGCGCTCTTTGATCCTCTGCCGCTCATCCAGATCATCCCCGGGGATGTTGGACAAGACCGCGCGGAACCGTTCGGACCAGTTCAGTGCGTTTTCCACTTGGTTCCAATCGGCTTCTCCCTCGTTCCACAGGCCCCCGATCCAGGAGCGCGCTTCCACCGAGGCCTGCCGCAGCGCGGATTCATCCCGCTTGACCGACAAGGCCAGTTCCACGCGCGCCCGCCATTCGGTCTTGCCGGGCAGTTGTTTCGGCAGGGCCGCCTGCCTCAATGATCTCGCAGCCTTTACGCTGTAGAACCAGGACTTGGGGAACCAACTCGATTCGGCGAGCAACAGCCACGCGTGAATCTGTTCCAGGTCGAGCTGGAAAAGGTTCTCCTTGAACTGCTGGAACAAATCCCGGCGGTGGGCGTCGCGCTGGCGGCCGGTTTGAATCCAGGACTGGATTTTGGGCTTGATCCCTTCCCAGTCCGGATTCCCCAGTAAATCCGCCATGGCCCCGGCGCGTTCGGTGAGCAGCCGGGCCAGCTGGATTCCCAATCCGATTTCCTGCTTGGTCCACCCTTGTTCACGGATCAGCAGATGGGGCGCGCATTGCCGCATGGTTTCGGCCAACTCATGGAGGGTAGTGTCCATGGCCCGAACCGCGGCGGACACCTGCCCCTCCAGGCGGGCATGCCATTGGTCCACATTACAGGCCCGGAAGGGATGCGAGGACAAATCGCCCACCGCCTCGATGGCCGATACCAGCTGTCCCACCGCGTCCTTCACCTCGCGCCGGAACTCGGGCGTGACCTCGCGCTGGTCATCCCACGCCAGCCGCGTGAAAGGCGTGTCCCGGAAGCCGCTGAGCATGGACAGGACTTGAAACGCCGTGTCGCCGGACGGCCGTTTGGTCCGCAGCAGGGCCGCGTAGCGGTTCAGCTCCCCGCGCAGGCGATGCAGTTCCCGCGTTTCCAGGGACCAAGCGTCGGCGGGCGGGGCGCAGCCGTTGTTCATGGCTTCTTCCAACTGGCTGTGCACCCGGCGGATGTTGGTTTTGTTCGAATGCAATTCGAGGCAATACGGCCCCAGGTCTAGCTTGCGCAGCCGGTCGTACACCACGTTCAGCGCCGCCATCTTGGCCGAGACGAAGAGCACCCGTTTGCCCTCCGCCAGGCAATGCGCGACAATGTTGGTGATCGTCTGCGACTTCCCTGTTCCCGGAGGCCCCTGGAGCACGAAGGATTTGCCCTGCGCCGCCGCCAGCACCGCCGCCAGTTGAGACGAGTCGGCGTCGGTCACGCAAAAGACCTGCTCCGGGGGATAATCCTCATCGAGCCGCTCCGGATTGGGAAAGGGGATGCCATCGTTGTAGGCCTCGCGGGCGCGTTGCACCAGGTGCTTGACCACCGGATTTTCCATCATCTTGTCGAAGTGGCGGTCCAGGTCGTACCAGAGCAGGTATTTCGTGAAGGAGAAATGCCCGATGTACGCGATTTCCTCGATTTCCCAGCGCCCGATCTCCAACACCGCTCGCTTGAATACCGACAAGACTTTGGGGATGTCGATGCCTTTTTGATCCTCGGGCAACGGATCCAGCCCTTCCACCCGCACGCCATAGTCATTTCCCAGCATTTGCAGCAATGTCACGTTGATGCGGGCTTCTTCCTCCAGCATGCACATGCGGAACCCTTCCTGGATGGACGGGCGGGTGATTTGCAGGGGAATCAAGATGAGCGGCGCGAGACGTTTTTGCGGACTGTCCTTCGTTTCGTACCAGGCCAGGAAACCCAGGGCCAGGTAGAGCGTGTTCGCCCCGCCTTCCTCCAGGCTGACCCGGCTCTCGCGGTAGATCTCGATCAGGTGGCTCTCCAACTCCTTCTCAGGCAGGTCGGCGTACAGCTGGCCTTTGCGCATGGCGTCATGGAGAAACGCGCGCACCACGTCCTCCCCGGTCTGTTCCCGGTGGGTTTGTTCATCGCGGGGATCGTTGAGAAACGGGATTTTGTTACGGGAAAGCAGCCGGAACGTGGCCCCTTCCGACAGCGCATCCTCCAGTTCCGCCAAATCAGGGCACAAAAGCCGGCAGTTTTTTTTGGTTTCCCTGAAATTCAACAGCCGGTTGTTGAGGGAGAAATCCAACAGTTTGTGTTTCCACCGCGCGATGCGGGAGGGCACGTCTTCCGGCGGCGCTTCGGCGGGCGGCGTCTCGTCCGGCGCCTCCGTGTCCGTTTCGATTTCCAATTCGTTGTCCGGCCCGGATCGATCTTCCTCCGGTTGAACCGGACTGGAGAAGAATTCGGTAGTGGGGACCGGCGGAGGAGGTGGTGGAGCCGCGGTTCCTTCCCCATGAGCCGCTCCCGGCTGGGACTCCGGAACCAACGGTTCGCGCTGGGCGGGCGGTTTCAGTTCAGGCACGGCGATGGGCCGGATGCGCCGCAGCCGGGCCGTGTGGACATCGACGGCGAACAAGAAATTCGCGTCGTCGTTCAGGCGCATGCGTCCATCCGAGCAGGCCTGCGCGAACGAGGGCTTGCGGGATTGCGTTACCGCGGTCGTCTCGAAGACCAGCATCTGGCCGATGTCCACGCGTTTGCGGACCATCACGCCGTTGGTGATGGAAGCGTCGGGAAAGCCATCTTCCACGAGCCAAACCCCAACGAACGCGTGCCCCTTGATCAGCAACACCAGGGGATGCAGTCCGCACTGCTCCAGGCCCGCGGCGAAGAACAGGGTGAGGTCCATGCAGGTCCCCATGCGGTGGCGCATGATCTGATCGGGAAAACGGACCTTTTGCCCGGTCTCCTCGAAACTCGCGGGGGGATTGATGTACGACCAATCCATCCGCGCCGCCGCTTCATACAACGCCGCGGCCATGGTCCGGATCCGTTGTGGATCCTTACTTTGATAACCAGACAAGGAGGCATCGCCTGTATTCTGTTTCAACACGTCCCGGGTTCGAGCCAGCATTTCTTCCACGCCGGGATTGTTGGGCAATACCAGCGCGGCCAGAATTTCGGGCAGCGAGGAAAGCCCGCACCATTCGTTGTACGCGAACACCTCGAAGGGGTACGTTTGTTCGAGCAGCACGCGTTCCGGTTGCCGGACCACCACCCGCAACAAACCCGCCACCCGTTCGGTGATGCCCAACAGGTATTGCGGAGAGAAGGACATGGGAATCGCGCTGACCGAATCGGTCTTCCCCGCTGGGATTTCCGCGATGCGCGTCTGCCACTCGGCGGCCAGGCCGGGTTCCCCTTTCACCTGGACGATCAGATCGGAGAGTTTTTCCTCTGAGGCGTTGACGATCCGGATGGCGCGCAGAAACGGGATATCATTCTGCTGAAACGCGTAGTTGATTTTGGGCTGGTAATCCAACTCGAGGCATAGCGGGAGCGGAGCGGTTGGCTCCCCGGGTTGATGTGTAACCTGATCCATATAAATACCCTCTAACGGCAATGTTTGAATATCGATGGATTCTAGGTTTATAGGATTTTATTGAATCCGAAAAGCAGATAACAATCAAGCCCCCGCGCGGCTCTCAAATAGGGTGGAGCAAAATTCTCCGCGGAGGCGCGGAGATTGTCTGAATCAGAAAGGCCAGGTTTATCAGGATGAACAGGATAAGGAGGGAACGCCATGCAGGCAAGATGCTTGCACACCTTTGAATCCTTGAGGTCCCGCTACTCCTGCCCCAACGCCTTCGCCATGCGCGGGCCGATTGCCGCGGGATTCTCGCAGACAATGGCGCCCGCGTCCCGCAAGGCCTCTTCCTTGGCCGCGGCGGTCCCTTTGCCGCCGGAGATGATCGCGCCGGCATGGCCCATGCGTTTGCCGGGAGGCGCGGTTTTCCCGGCGATGAAGGCCACCACCGGCTTGGTGAAGTGCTCCTTGATGAAGGCCGCCGCCTCTTCCTCGGTGGTTCCCCCGATTTCCCCGATCAACACCACGCCCTTGGTTTGGGGATCGTTCTGGAACTCCTTGAGGCAATCCACGAAGGTCGTGCCGATGATCGGATCGCCGCCGATGCCGATGCAGGTGGATTGGCCCAGTTTGGCGTCCGTGATCTGCTGCACGGCCTCATAGGTCAGCGTCCCGCTGCGCGAAACCACCCCCACGCAGCCCTCCTTATGCACGAAGCCGGGCATGATGCCGATCTTGCATTTTCCCGGCGAGATGATTCCCGGACAGTTGGGGCCGATGAGCCGGACTTTTTTGCGCCGCACGTGGTCCATCACCTTCACCATATCGAGCGTGGGAATCCCTTCCGTGATGCAGATGATGATGGGGATCTCCGCGTCGGCCGATTCCATGACCGCGTCGGCGGCGAAGGCGGGCGGAACGAAGATCATCGCGGCGTCCGCGCCGGTGGCCTGTTTGGCTTCGGCCACCGTGTTGAACACCGGCACCCCCAGGTGTGTGGTTCCCCCCTTGCCCGGGGTGACGCCGGCCACGATCTTGGTTCCGTAAGCCAGGCACTGTTCGGTGTGAAAAGTGCCTTCGTTGCCCGTGATGCCCTGCACCAACACCCGGGTATTCTCATTGACAAAGATAGACATGCGCTTCTCCTGCCTTGGAGCCTAAAGCCCACAGAAAACGTTGCATTCTATCATGATAGCCATGAGACGCAAGCGTGCGTTCCCGCCCGGATTCCGCGACGGCGCGCCGCTCGCGGGGATGCGCCAGGTAGTAGGCCGCCCGTTCGCGCAGTTCCTCGCGCGTGCGGAAAACCACCAGGTCCCGGCCGTCCACGAACTCATCCTCCAGGCCGGAATTGACGGTGGTCATTAAAAATCCCCCGGCGGCCAGCACGTCATACACCCGGGGATTGGGCGCGGTCAGGCATTGCGCGTGAAAGATGTTGATGTTGATCTTCGCCGAGGCGTACAACGCGGGCAATTCGGTGGCGTAATCCAACCGCCGCCCCCCGTAGCAGGCGCCCAACTGTCCCGCGTGCGCCGGATCGGCCCAATCGTTGTCTCCAAAAATCCGCAATCCCTGGTCCAGCAACGCTTCCAAATAATGCCTTCGGCGCAGGGCGGTGGCCTTGTTCTCCAGATAATCCACCAACGCGCCCTGGTAGTTCGCGCCGGCTTGGGCGAAGCGTTCATCGGCATGGATAGCGAGATCCACCGGTTGGGAAATGTCCGTGTGGCGCAGAACCTCCCCAGCGGCCGCGAACCACTCCGGCCGCCACTCCGCCAGCGTCCGCTCCAGGGAAACGTAACCCCGCGCGCCCAGCTCGCCCACGAAGGCGATATCGATCTCCGAAAATGCCGGATCCAGCCGCGCCTGCCCGGGATCGATGCCATAACCGGTGCGGACCTCGATCACCGGTGCGTCAGTCAAGGTCCGGAGATAAGGGATGTACGCGCGGTCGAACACGCCGACAACGTCGCAGCCCGCCAGATCGGAGGGGCGGAACACATACCGCCGGGGATTGTCCACGAACCACGCGAGCTGCTCCCAGGGAAAGCGAAGGATATCGGTTCCTCCGGTAAAAGTGACCGGGGTGGAATTGAGATAGAAGAGCAAATCCACTGGCATGTTTTTCCATTCGTGAACCCAGGCCACCGGGCGCACGAAGCGGTAGAGGGGATTCTTCCATTGCCACCGTTCCGCGCCGTAGCCCAGCCGCCTGAGCGCTTTGACGCAGGCGTCCTGCAGGTAATTGTGCCCGGCCACGGGGAAACGGATGGTTCGGGGATAGGGCGGGGATTTAATTCCCTGCTGTTCCCGGCAAATCGTTTCGATGTACCGCGCGATGCCTTCCCGGCAGAATTTGAACAGGACACGCAATTTTTGACTGCGTTCCGGAGAAGCCCCGGCCTCACCTGAATAAAATGCCATTTCCGCGTGGGCGATTTCCGGATAACGTTCCAAAAAACGGAGCAGTTCATCTCCCCGGGGAAAATCAAAAACGAACAGGCAGTTTTCGGACTGAATGAGGGGCCGCCAATCGGCCCGGCTAAATTCCGCCCGCAGCCAATCCGGCCGGTCCTCGATGAGCAGCAACCGCCGGCCGCGCCGCTCCAGCAGATCCATTTGTTGGATTCGATCGAACAACGCGAACGCCAGGCCACTGCCCGCAAACCGGTCCAGGACATGCAATTCCGCGCGGGGATCCCAGGCGGTTCTGGACAAAGTGGATATGGATGATTCAAGTGGTGGGAAATTCGAATACGAAACGGTGTTCCGGAGCGGGGCTTCCACGCCCGGATAGATTCGCTTCAGGCATTCCAGGTTGAGCTCAAACCAATCGGGCTTCATCCGGTCCAGGGCAACGCGATTTGGCGTTTCCACGATCCCGCGCTCTCAAGGTACGATTCCCAATCCCGGGCCGTTCAGGCAGCCGGTCTCGATGGTCCCGTCCGTGAGATGGAAGATGCCCGGGAAGCGGTCTTTCCAAATGGCGTTGGCGGAGGGGCAGTACTGACGGCTGTTGCCCTCGATGGCGGCCACGGTGGGAATGTGCGCCGCCAGGGCGGCCGAATGGAGAAACGACGCGCCGGGGCAGGTCAGGTCCTGCACGCACAAAAACAGGTTGTATTTCTGGGCCGCCGCGCCCATCAGCAAGGCCTGGCTTTGCCCCTTGCACGCCTTGAGCGCCACCCCGGTATAGCCCTGCTCGCGCGCCAGTTGCAGGCTTTCGAAATCGACCAGGGATTCGTCGATCACCACCGGCTTGATCTTCGCCGCCTTGTGCATCTTGTTTTCCGGATGCGCTTCCAGATCACGGGCAGTGGGCTGCTCGATATATTGCACCCGCTCCAACGCCCGGGGAGCGCGCTCGTTGACCTTCATCAAGAATTCCAACAGGTACTCCACGCTTTGGCAGCGCTCGTTGAAATCCAGCGAATAGCACCATTCCGCCACGCCGCGGCTGTGTTGCACTGGCTCCGCGATGCGTTCCACTTTCACGACGCGCTCCACGTCCCACTCCAGGTTATCCCCGTTCAACTTGATCTTCAGATGCGTCAGGCCGTCCGTCCGGATCCATTCCGCCAAAGTTTCAGGCAGACCGTCATTGAGCCGCTGGGGGATGTCTTCCTCCGTGAGGGGATCCACGGCCCCGACCAGATGATACAAAGGCATGCGCGGTTTGGGTTGTCGCAGGATATAGCGGTCGAGATACTCCCCGCGGAAATCGTGGTTCAGATGGTGCTCAAGGCTATGATTCACGTATTCGGGGCCACAGGTTTGAAACGCGTTCAATCTCAACAGTTTGCCATAGGCGTCATGCAAGGCGGCGTCAAACGGGCTGGCCACCACCAACATACATAGAACAGGAATCGGCTCATGCAATCCGCAAGCCTGTTGCACGCCCGGCAATGCGCCCCGGTACAGCGGCTCCAGCTCGGCGGCGATCCCGATCGGGTGCTCGAACTCGCCGAAATCCAGCAGGAAGCCCCGGATCCTTGCCGCCAGCGCCTTCATGGCCGACAAGGTTTCGTCGTAGGTCTGATTTTGTGTGGGGAACGACCACACATTGCCCAAGGGCATGGAGCCGAAGCCTTCCATCTCCCGGCCGGAACGGTCCTGGACGCGCGCCCGGACGTTGAGCAACGTGACCTTGTCGGTGATGACTCCGCCGAACTTCAATGGCGTGCGGTAGGCGTGGTCTTCCAATTCGACGCGCACGTCCACGATGCGGGT
>JBHGBC010000150.1:0-15268 GCA_041946805.1 bacterium | reverse complement strand
ACCCGATTGCACAGATATAGAGGATGAATTGCGCCCTTCCACACGGTTTCCCTCACCCTGCCCCTCTCCCAGAGGGAGAGGGGATTCAAGATCCTCCCAGGGCTAAAGCCCTGGGCTAGTTTAAACGCTCCGTGGGCGCTCAAAAACTGTTCTGCAAACCAGTAAATAGTTACCTCAAATCCAATCCGAATGGACAACATCCCCTTTTTCTTGTTACATAATGGCAAGATATGCTATCTGAAATTCCTTAATAAAGATAAAGAAACGGGAAACCAAAATGAAGGTAACGCCGCCGCTGATCGCTCTGTTGATTGTTCTGGCCGGATGGGGATCTTCCGCATTATATGCCGAATCGCAATCTGCCCCTCGGGAAGAGAGCCTCCAATCTCTGCCGGGAGACAAAACGATCCAGTTCAACCTCGTCCTTCCGCCGGATTACAAACCGGCCAAGCGGTATCCGCTGCTGATCAGCCTGCACGGCGCGGGGGGAAAAGGGGCGGATATGATTCCTTTCTGGAAAAGCGCCGCGGCGAAATTCGGCGTGATTCTTTGTTGCCCCAAAAGCGTGGGAATCACCTGGAAGAAATACGATCTACCCCGCGTGCCGCGGATTGTCGATTACTTGATCAAGACCTATTCGATCGATCCCAATAAAACCTTGTTAAGCGGATTTTCCGACGGAGGCGCGTTTACCTACTATCTGGGATTCCAACGGCCGGACTTGTTTCATTTTCTGAATCCCATGTCAGGGGGATACAGCGATGTGTTCTTGCGCCAGGGAACTCCCATCCAACCGGTTCCCATGTTCATCACCCATGGCCGGAAAGATGAAGTCATCCCCGTTTTCAGTTCCAGAAAAGCCGTCAATTCGCTGAAACGGTATAATTTTCCGATTACCTACCAGGAAGAACCGAGTGCCGGCCACAGCATGGCCGCCTTCAAGGATTATCCGGAAAAAATCCTGCAATGGTTTCTGGAACCGGCGGGGGAAAAGAAACAATGACACGCCCGGAGTGTCTCTCACCAAAATAAAAACATCCCGGGGCGGCCGGCCGGCGTTCCCGCCGGTTGGGAGATTCCCGCCCGCGGGCGTTACGTGGTCAATGAACTCGTCCGGATCCCCAACAATCCCAGCCTATCAAAACCGGCCGCGTGGCTCTCACCACAACAGCGCATCGGATATGCCGAGTCCCGCGGGGATGTTGTAGACCGCGATGTTGTCGATGTACACGTCACACGGCGAGGCTCCGCCCACCACCTGAATGATGGGCCGCACATATCCGGTCGTCGATTGATGAAACGCGCGGAGAATTCCCCACTGTCCGTTATACAGGGTGGATGTCATGTGTTGTTCCAGGCCCAGGCTGCCGCCGCCCGCTCCCAAGTCACCGGCATTGTTCGTGTCGATGAGCCCCAAAAAGAGGTTCGCGCCGTCGTTGCTCGCCCAAACATCCACGCGGACAAGCACCAAACCATCCGCGGCGGCCGGTGCGCCGGTTCCCAATACTAACAAGGTTCCCTGCCCTGGACTCACGGAAATCCGCACGGCGTTCCCTTCCCCGCCCTGGCCCGGGGCGGCATCCGGTATGACGGATGTAACGCTGGTGGACGCCGGCTGGAGGCCCGCGAAGGTTCCGGGGAATTCCACGACCTCGTTGGCGGGCAAATCGTTGTTAATGAATCCGTTCTGATACACCGGACCGGCTTCCACGACGGGATAGCACACGGTGGGTTGAGGCGTGGGCGTGGCGGGCGGCGCCGGCGTGGGAGTCGGCTGTTTCGTCGGGGTCGTATGCGGCGTCGGAGTGGTTTCCAACTCCGTAATGGTTACGTTGTCATATCCCGTGTAAACCGAGCCGGTTTCCTTCTCCTTCCACACTCCGATCTTGCCAAATGCAAAAGAGGAATCGGGGAAAACGCCCACGAGCAGGTTGTTGATCTTGATCTGAAATTGATTATTGTAGGCGCGCACGGAGATCGAGTTCCATTCCTGGTTGGGAATGTTCGACGTACGCCAACCCGAGAGGTTGATCCAGTTGTTGTTGATCCATTTTCCGAACACCCAGTGGAGATACCCTTGGCTGGGCCACAGCCCTACCGCGTATCCGCTCACATAATAGGAACTCGTTCCCGTCACGTTCATCCGGAAGACCATGCCCGCGGGGCAGCTGCCATCCAAGTAGTGCAGCAGGCACGAATAATACGCGTTCCGGAAATTCTCATTCTTGTAATACGCGAAAGTGACATCATTATAATTAAATCCGCGTAAAAATTCATTGGTCAAATTCCACACTCCGCCGAAAATAAACCATCCGTTGACCGGCGAGGTCTGAAATCTCTCCTGGTAGAGGACATCCGGCAAGGTGAAGAGCGGCTGAAGATCAACAATGCTGATCTTGGACAGTTCCCGCTTGAACACCGGTGGATAGACCTCGACGATCGTGGGCCGAATGACGATGGTTGGATTGATCACCACGGGATTGGGATCCACCACGGGCGCGGATAACACCGACCCGCCGGACAGTTCCCGGTCCTCATCACCCGCCCCGAACAACAGACTCACAAACACGGATACGGCCGCGAGAAAAATCAGATAGCGTTTCATGTAATATCTCCCCCCCCGGACCGGACGGTCCGGACTTATGGTTCCCTGGCTTGATTAGATTTATATAAAACCGAACATCTCCATTATTACTACTCCTTTATCATGATGTCAACACAATTTTCTGGATCATCCCGGAGGCGCCGGCTTCCAAGTTCTTTCGGTTTTTCCATGATAACCTGTTCGATCCCGAAAGATCGATAGCGTTTGGAGCGTTACCGGCGGGTATCACCTCGGAAAATCTCAATCCATCCCTCTTGGATAGGTGGCAGGCGGAACGCCAGCGCTGCTATTCCCTGGATTCCCGTTTTCGCGGGGATGACAGCCAAGTGTGGCATTGTGTGTATGGATCAGTCCTGGGAGAAAATCAGAAAGTGACAGCCCCGAAGGCGCGGCATTTATTTGTACCAGGGACCGGCAACTTGTTGCGTTTAGTCAAAAAGGGACGCGGCCGGCGCCACGTCCCTTTTCCCTTTTCGATTCGTTTGAGGATAATCGAGCCTAGTATTTCACGTCCACCCAGGCGTGGTTGTTCTTACTGCTTTCCACTACTTTTTCGACAAAAACCAAACCGGCGTGGCCGTCATCCACGGTGGCGTACTTGGAACCGTCAGTCCCCTTGTAGGTTCCTTCTTGATAGGCCCGGACATCGGCCTCGAAGCAGCGGTGCAGGCGCGCGAAGGCGTCGTGGAAGGCCTCGGGGTGTCCGGAGGGGATGGTCGGTTCGGCCATCAGATCCGCGGGCAGGTCGCCGAGGAAGCCATCGTTGGCCTTCACCTCGCCCCGCCAATACACGCGGTCGGGCTGGCCGGGGAGATGGATCTTCAAGCATTCCGGATCTTCCTGCCGCCAGATCAGAGTCCCCTTTTCGCCGTTGACCTCGATGCCCAGATCGTTCTTGTGTCCGATGGCGATCTGCGAGGCGCGGACCAGGGCGCGGCCGCCATTGTTGAGTTCGCAATAGGCGGTGAAGTGATCGTCGAGCTGGCGTCCCTGGACGAAGGTCTCGATGAATCCACTGACGCGGACAGGTTCGAGGCCGGTGACGTAGCGCAGCTGCATAAGGGCATGGGTGCCGATATCACCGCCACAGCAGCTGGCGCCGGCGCGTTTGGGATCGACGCGCCATTCCGCCTGCATGACGCCCAGGTCTTCCGTCCGGCCGGCCAGCCAGCCCTGGATGTAATAGGCGTCGACCCAACGCACCTTGCCGATCAATCCCGAGCGGACGATGTGGCGGGATAAGCGGCTGGTCCAATGGCCCAGGTAGGTATGGGCGGTGCAGAAGGGAATGGTCTTGGCCTTGACGATAGCGGCCAAGTCCTTGGATTCCTTGGACGTAACAGTCAAGGGTTTTTCGCAGAAAACGGGTATGCCTTTTTCCAGGGCTTTTTTGGCGGGATCGTAATGCACAAAGTTGGGGGTCACGATGAGGATGTAATCCACTCCCTCGCCGCGGGGCTTTTTGGCCTCTTCCGTGATCATCTCATCGTAACTGCGGTATCCCTTGATGGGATAGGGCCATTTTTCGGCTTCGCTCATCGCCACGGCGGGATCGGGATGCAGAGCCCCGCAGGTAACCCGGCGGGTGCCGTCGAAAAAGATCGCCTTCTGGTGAGGATTGACGATGAACGCGCCTCCACCACCTCCCACCAGACCGACATTCAAAGGCCGCTTGGACATGTTCAAACTCCTTTCATCGCATGTTTATCTGATTGATTATGGTTGATTTGCTTCTCACCACTTCAGACGTGAAGTGAAGTGTGTATCCTCCATCCGGACCGGCTGGCATTTCACCGTGGGGAAACGGCCATCCGGCCGAGAGTCCGGTACTGGTTTTATGCTAACGAAAACAGTTGAGAAAATATAGGTTCAAAGCCGGTTCTCCCGGATTTTTCCTTGACCGGGACCTATTACAGGCTGACGGAAAGACTTTTCGCACATTGGTGGGATTAAAGCGTAACGCAAGGACATACCCTCACCTTGATCCTCTTCCAGAGGGAGAGGGAATCAGATGGTAATCATGGCTTTCGCCTCCTTCAAAATCCAATTCGATCCGGAGACAAGAAATATGGCAAGATTCCATATGGCGTTGGTTCTTGCTTCAGGCGCAAAGGTTCTTTATAGTCATGGAATGGAATCCATTCCATTTTGGCAACGCCAGGGAGAGTGATTATGAAACGCCGTCAATTTCTGCAAGCCAGCGCGGCCAGCCTGATCTGGCCGGCGGCCAAAAGCTTCGGGGTGGAATTCGGTTCCTCGAAACCGCGCCGTTACGCCTTGATCGGGACCGGCTGGTATGGCAAGAGCGCCCTGTTCCGCATGCTCCAGGTAGAGCCGGTGGAAGTGGTGGCGTTGTGCGACGTGGACAAACAGATGCTGGCGGAGGCCGCCGACATGGTGGCCCAGCGTCAGGCATCCAAGAACAAACCCAGGACTTACGGAGATTTCCGCGAGCTGCTCAAACAAGAACAGCCGGACATTGTCCAGGTCTCCACGCCCGATCATTGGCATTGCCTGCCGATGATCGCCGCCGTCGAGGCGGGCGCGGATGTGTATGTCGAGAAACCCATCAGCGTGGATGTGACCGAGGGCCGGGCCATGCTCGCCGCGGCGCGCAAAAACAAGCGAGTGGTGCAGGTGGGCATGCAGCGCCGCAGCACGCCCCACCTGATCGAAGCCCGGGACACAATCATCCGCGAGGGCAAACTCGGTAAAGTCGGCCTGGTGGAAATCTATTGCTACTACCACATGCGTTCCGGCCAAAATCCCCCCGACGCCGATCCGCCCGAATACCTCGATTTCGAGATGTGGACCGGCCCGGCTCCCCTCCGGCCGTTCAATCCCATGATGCATCCCCGGGGCTGGCGGGCGTTCATGGAGTACGGCAACGGGATCGTGGGCGACATGTGCGTGCACATGTTCGACATGGTGCGGTGGATGCTCGACCTGGGCTGGCCGAAGCGGATCAGCTCGTCCGGCGGGACCCTGATGTTTCCCGGCGGCAAATCGAACATTTCGGACACCCAGACCGTCACCTTCGACTATGGCGATCTGCCGGTGATCTGGCAGCACCGCGCCTGGGGCAACGCGCCCGATCCCGATTATCCCTGGGGAGCGACGATCTACGGCGAAAAAGGAACCTTGAAAGCCAGCGTGTTCCGGTGGGATTTCATTCCCCAGGGCCGGGGCGAAACGATCCACCGGGACGTCACCTATGAGTTGGAACAGTATCCCGAAGACAAGACCGAACCAGGATTGGAAAAACAATGCGCCCCGGCGTTGCGCGGGCACATGAAGAATTTCCTGAAAGCAATCGACGAGCGCGGGCGGCCCGTGTCGGACATCGAGGAAGGCTATATCTCGAGTTCCAGTTGCATTCTGGCCAACCTGGCGATGAAGACCGGCAAGACGCTGGCCTGGGATCCGGACAAGGCGCAAGCCATCGGCGACGAGGAAGCCAACCGCCTGCTGGCGCGTCCCTACCGCAGCCCGTGGGTGCACCCCGATCCGGAGAAAATGGGGTAAGAGCTTTTTCTTGTAGGGGCACGTGGCCACGTGCCCCTGCGGGAAAATTCAAGTATCGCATCTATCCGGTTCTTGCCGGGATTCTTCTATCAATTCGATTTGATGCTCCTCACACCATTTCTCAAGGGCCTTGGTTTCCGCCGCGTTCTCGTAATCATACCATGGCTGCAACAATCCCCGTTCCTCCAGTAGCGATTTGAAGTTGGAATAAGCGCCTGGCTGGTGGAAAATGGCGTTCACCAGCGCGTATTCGCCGGGGAGATATTCGGCGGTGAATTGCATGACGAGGGCTTTACCCAGATCCAAGTCCTGCTTGTTGGGGACGGCGATGAATAACTGCGGATTATCCAAATCCTCTTCCGAGATGCCTTCAGGCAAATCGGCCTTATCTTCCCATTCCGACCAATAAATGAATTCTCCTGTAGCCAGGTAGAGGTACGCATGATGCTGGCCGAGAGGGGCTCCGTTGGCATACAGGAAAGCCATTTCGAGATCATTCCAGTGGATTTTGCATCGCTTTGTTTTAGGCATATCCCAGTGTCCTTGTATTACCTAATGACTTCACTCTATCCATTCCGCGTATTTCAAACGGCCCCGGCCGCGCAATCTTTGTCACGGGATCAAGTCTGGATCTTCACGTAACGCGTGATGCAATTGATTTTCTAGATTATGCAAATGATCTTGAACTATATTCCACACAATATCCAGATCAATTTTCCAATATTGATGTGCTGCAATAATTCTAAAATTACGCATATCCGCCCACGGGATGTCTGGATATTTCTCTTGCACATCTATGGGGACTTTCACCACGGCTTCTCCGATGATCTCGAGGCATCGAACCACAGCGAATTGGGTTTTCTCATCAGCGAGAAAGGCATTCTTATCCATTTGATTTGTGAACAAGCGAATCCGTTGGATGTGTTCAAGAGCGTCTTTCAAAAACACCCTATAATCGCGCCGCATATCGGTCTCCCTCGAGCAGATAGGGTTTCAGTTCTTCCCGGATGAGATGCGGTTTCACCAGGTCGATTTCGCGATCCAGAAGACGGACAAGAAAATTTCGCAAACCGGAATAATCGGTAAACAAACCCCGGCCTTCCTCAAACTCCACGAGAAAATCCACATCGCTGCGGGCGGTTCCCTCCTCCCGCGCGAAGGATCCCACGAGTATGAGTGATTTTACTCCCCAATTACGTATCTCTTCCGCGTGATTTTCCACGGCTTCCAAAATGCTCGATCGTGTTAACCGCATGACATGTCCCCGATCCCGGATTGTTGAATCACTGCTCCGGCCTCCCGCTGAATACCGGCTGTAGCTTACACCCAAAATCCCCCTCCGCCTATTCCGGCCTTCCGGGCGGCTTTCCCGATGGGGTGCAACCGCTATCCTATAGAAATACTCCAGGATCAAGTTCCGCTCATTCCCCCGGACCGGGAACGCGATACGAGGTCACATCACACATGTTTTGGAAGAAAAAAACGGAAAACATCCCATCGCCATCGGGGGAAAGATCCGCTGGTGGATTCTCCGCCCCGGACGAATCCCGCCCCAAGGGTTTGTTCGCCAAACTGCGCGAACGGCTGCGGGCGACGCGCGAGTCAATCGCCCAAAAAGCGCTGAATCTGTTCCGCCTGCGCGGGAAGATCGACAACGAACTGCTGGAAGAACTGGAAGAGGTGCTGATTTCCGCCGACGTGGGGGTGGCCAGCACCACGGCCCTTATCGACGAACTGCGCGACCGCATCCGCATGGAAAAGAAGGCCAATTCCACCGACCAGGCCTGGCTGACCAACACCCTGCGCGGCTTGATGCGGGAGATGCTCGAACAAGGGGAACGGGAACTGAAAACCGCCGCCGAAGGCCCCAGCATCTATTTGGTGATCGGGGTCAACGGCGTGGGGAAAACGACGGCCATCGGGAAACTGGCCTACCGCCTCAAGGAACAAGGCAAAAGCGTGCTGCTGGTCGCGGCGGATACTTTCCGGGCGGCGGCCATCGACCAGTTGAAAATCTGGGCGGAACGCGCCGGCGTGCCCATTGTCGCGGGTGACGAGGGCGCCGATCCCTCGTCGGTGGTATTCAACGCCATGAACACGGCCAAGGCCCAGAATCCCGATGTGGTGATCATCGACACCGCCGGCCGCTTGCATACCAAGGTCAACCTGATGCAGGAACTGGCTAAGATGACCCGGGTGATCAGCCGTGAATTCGAGGGCGCGCCGCAGGAAAATTTACTGGTGCTGGACGCTTCGACCGGACAGAACGCTCTCTCGCAGGCGCGCACGTTTTTGGAATCCTGCGGCGTCACCGGATTGATATTGACCAAACTGGACGGGACCGCGCGCGGCGGAGTAGTGCTCTCGGTGCACAAGGAATTGAACCTGCCGGTGAAGTTCATCGGCGTAGGCGAGAGTATCGAGGATTTGGAGCCTTTCGATCCGGACGCCTTCACCCGGGCGCTCTTCCAACTGGAGGAGGATTCCGATGATCCGGATAAAGAATAGCCGAAGGTGTGAAAGATAACGATTTCAAGGATTTCGCTTTGTTCAGGCAATCTTGCATTCCTTTCTCTAAGTATTGATGTTAACCTATAAATACTCAGGCAATTATTACGAATCCCCTCTCCCTCTGGGAGAGGATCAGGGTGAGGGAAATTGAGAATAGATAGCCCTAATTCGTCCGGCTCACCTTTCATCCGCGTTTGGATCTGACATCGCATCCAAAAAACTTGCATGCCGAAAACGATCCACATCAAAGCCTCGCTGGCATTGACTTCATCGGTTCTGCTCTGGGCGGCCGTTCCCCTCTTCCTGCGGTCGTTTACCGATGACATCGACGGCTGGGTGGCCAATGGAGCGCGATATGGCTTCGCGGCGTTGATCTGGACCATTCCCCTGCTCCGGTATATCCGCGAAGGCCAGGTCGGACGGAAGGTCCTATGGCTGGCGGTAACGCCCTCGCTGGTGAATATCCTGGCGCAAACCTTCCTGGCCTGGACGGTGTATTACATGGAACCGGGCTTGGTGATGTTCCTGACCCGGATCTCGCTGGTATTCACCATTTTGGCCTCGTTCGCATTGTTCGCCGACGAGCGGCGGCTGGTCCGGTCGTCGTATTTCTGGTGGGGCCTGGCGCTGCTGACCGCGGGATTTCTGGGCATGTACGCGATGCAGGAAGCGGCGTTCACCCAGGCGTCGTGGACCGGCCTGGGGATCGTGCTGGGCCACTCGGTCTTCGTGGCCTTTTACGGCGTGGCCGTGCGCCATTACATGCGGGGAATCCAGCCATGGCACTCGTTCGCGGTGATCTGCGTGTATACCACCGCCGGACTGCTGGTATTCATGTTTTTATGGGGGAAGCCATCCGATTTGCTGGACATGGGTTTCGGAGGGTTGACGCTGCTGGCGTTGTCCTCGCTGATCGGGATCGCCTTCGCGCACGTGACGTTTTACTATTCGCTGGAGTACTTGGGGGCCTCGATCAGCAGCGGCTGCCAGCTGGCAGTGCCCTTCTTCACGACGGCCGGATCGTATTTCCTGTTCAGCGAACGGTTCACGGTGGGGCAATGGATCGCCGGCGCGGGACTCTTGGCTGGGGCGGTTTTGCTGCTGATGGCGCAACGGCATCTGGGGACTGCGGCCACTCCTTCCACCCGGATTGTCATGAGCGATCATGATTTACATCACGATGGAAATCACTAGGATTCAACCGGTAAGCGTGCTTTTCTCCTCCCTCTCCCTCGGGGAGAGGGCTGGGTGAGGGCAAGCCCTGAATGGGCGAAAGGCATCCTTTCTCATCAATCAAGTAAATGGATGCAATCCTTTTAAATTAGCCCAGGGCTTCAACCCTGGGCGGGATGCACCCCCCAGAAAATTCATCACCGAACATCCACTCCAGCATCCTGACGCATTGAATCGGCATCCCCGGATGATTTTTAGATTCTCTTGTGCGATACTATAAAACCGTCCTTATTCGGGCGAATCCACGAACAGAAAGCAGGAGGTTAGCCGGAAATGCCGAACCCAAACCGCAGAGGTTTCCTTCAGACCACATTATCCGGCGCGCTGGCCCTGAGCGCCGCGCCCAGTATCCTATCCCGGACCGCGGCCGCCTATCCCCGGCCGGAAAAGAACGCCATCTCGCTGGCCACTTGGTCGATCGTCAACAGTTTCTACGCGGGCGTGTGGAAGCTCAAGGACATCGCCCGCGTCTGCCGGGAGGACTTCGGGATCGATGGCATCGAGTATGTGAACCAGTTCTTCGAAGTGCCTACCGAAAACTACCTGAACCATCTCAACAAGGCGGCGGAGGTATTTGGTGTCAAGAATGTACTGATCATGGTCGACCTCGAAGGCAACCTGGTGGACAAGGATCCTCAGGTACGCAAACAGGCGGTGATCAACCACCGCAAGTGGGTGGATATCGCGGCCTATCTCGGCTGTCACGCCATCCGCTGCAACGCGCATGGGGGCGGCAAGACGCTGAAGGAAGATCCGGACGCTCTGGAGCGGGCGGCGGAATCCTTCGGCGCGTTGCTCGATTACGCGAAAGAGGCTCAAATCAACGTGGTGATCGAAAACCACGGCGGCTTGTCGTCGGATCCCCACTTTCTGCCGGAATTGATGAAAAAAATCGACAGCCCCCATTTCGGCATCCTGCCCGATTACGGCAACTACGGCGTGACGGGCGGGATCGATGTGTATGAAGCCGTGAAAATGGCCATGCCCTACGCCAAGGGAGTCTCCGTGAAAGCCTCGTGGACCCCGGAGGGAACGATTCCCGGCTACGACCTGGAACGCTTGTTGAAGATCTCGCTGGACGCGGGCTATTCCGGATTCTGGGGAATCGAATCGAGCCTGCGGGCGAAAGGGAACAACGCGGACGAAATCAAGGCCAACGACTGGAAGGCGGTCATGCTGACCAAGGCGGCCATCGAGAAGGTGGTGTTCGGGAAGGGATAAGAAAAAAACCTTCCATTCGTGAAAGACCATCTCTATCGTAGGGACACGTGGCCACGTGCCCCTGCCTTTTTCCCATTGTCATTTTGCCAAATCGTTTTCGACATCATTTCCCTCACCCTGGCCCTCTCCCAGAGGGAGAGGGAAATAGATTATCGGTTTTAAGCATGGTCATTGTGATTCCTCGTAGGGGCATGTACAACATGCCCCTACTCTTGGCGGGAATGGTGAATGTCTTCACGGAGTTTGTTTCTTGAGGGAGATATTCATCTCCACCTGCGGTTCTGTACCGAAATTCTTGGTCTGCAGGGTGTGAATCACGGGTGGATAGCCGGGGGCGGAAGCGACGAGGCTGTGTTCCTCGTACCAGGTCGCGAGAGCGAATTTCCCGTCCGGCCCGGTCCAGGCTTCCTGGCAGGGCTTGCTGGGGGAACTGTTGTAGACGTGATCCGCGACGCGGGCGCCGGCGATGGGCTGGCCGGTCTCCTGATCGGTCACGACACCCACGATTTTGACGTTGGGTTCGGATGCGGCGTGATGGCATCCGGTGATGAAAACGCCCAATCCCAGCGAGAAAGCAAGACAACCAGTGATAATGTGGATTCGTTTCATCATGATATACAATCTCCTTTGCTATTTGTAATTACTCCTCGCATGCCGAGAGAAAGATGAATTCCACCCTTTCAGGGCTTCCCTCACCCCAGCCCTCTTCCGGAGGGGGAGGGAAACAATCCTTTTGTCATCTTTTTCCCAGGGCTCACGCCCTGGGCACATGCCGCGCCGTTGGTGCTGAAAAGCAGCACTGCAAACCGGTAAACAGTTACGATCTTTCTTTTCCGCTCCTTCTCCCGCCGGGAGAGGGCCGGGGCGAGGGAATTTAGATACAGGCATCCTTTCTTGCTCATTCTTTCCCGTCCCTTGTGTTCTTGACGTCCTTTGTTTCTTCCCCGAAGATCGGGGGAAGTTAGAGGGGATTTGATATATAACTGATTTCCACCACCTCCCTTCCTACCCTATCCATTTTCAGGATCCCGTGGCTGGCAGGGGAACCGCGCCGAAACGCCGGGTCCGGCGATGAAATTCCTCCACCGCGGCGTGCAAATCCTCCGCGCCGAAATCAGGCCACATGCAATCGGTGAAATACAGTTCGGCATACGCGCTTTCCCAAAGCAGAAAGTCGCTCAAGCGCTTCTCGCCGCCCGTGCGGATCAGCAGATCGACTTCCGGCAAGGGAACGCCCGGATGATGGAGATCCGCCAGCGTGTTCAAGAACGCGTCCCGGGTCATGGCGGTCTGGCCGTTCCACCGGGAGGCGGCGCGCAGGATGGAATCGCGGGCGGAATAGTCGATGGCGATACGGAAATGCAGGGTAGTCCCCCGCGCGGTGGCGGTTTCCGCCGCCCGGATGGCGGTGCGCATCATGGGCGTGAGGCGGTCGCGGCGGCCGATGACGCTCAAACGGATGCCATGGGCGGCGCAGTGTTCCCTCTCGTTGCGCAGATAGTCATAGAGCAAGGCCATGAGCTGTTGGACTTCATCGAAGGGCCGTTTCCAGTTGTCGGAGGAGAAGGCATAGACGGTCAGGGTGGTGATGCCCAGATCCGGCGCGGCCTCAACCGTGCGCCGCACGGCCTTGGAGCCTTCCTTGTGGCCCTCGATGCGGGGAAGCCCCCGCCGGGTGGCCCAGCGTCCGTTGCCGTCCATGATAATGGCGGCGTGCAAGGCATTCAATTGTGGGAAAGTACTTTGTATCATAAAGTTACTCCTGAAAAAAAATAGCAGATGTCTATGCGATTGAACCGATTCGATATGCCTCATCCTTTTAAGGCTTCCCTCACCCTAGCCCTCTCCCAGAGGGAGAGGGAATTGATTACTTTTGTTTTATTCCTCCCAGGGCTCACGCCCTGGGCTATACACATGCCGCGCCGTTGGCGCTCAAAACTGTACTGCAAACCGGTAAGTGGTTACCTTTGTTCTCACTCCTTCTGCCGCATGGCCTGGATGAGGGCTTCCATGTGCGACAAATAACGCTCCAGCGCCTGGCGGCCTTCGGCGGTGATGCGGTATTCGGTCTTGGGCACCCGTCCGTCGAACGACTTGGCGCAGACTATATATTTGGCTTCCTCGAGTTTCCGGGCGTGGACGCTCAGGTTCCCATCGCTGGTCTTCAGATATTTCTTCAGTTCATTGAACGTCAACGACTCATTGACGGCCAGCACGCTGATAATCCCCAGGCGCACGCGTTCATGAATCAACCGGTCCAAAGCGGAAGCATTGGATTTCGACACCATGTTATGGACCACCCGGAGCACCCGGGCTTCCACCGGCTGGGGCTCGAGGCGCTCCTTGGCTTCCTTTTTGAGCGTATTTGACTTACCCACCATGCCTCCAGGCGACTATCGCGCCGAACACGAGGTGAAATCCCCCGAAACCGAGCGCGAGAAAAATGTTCCCCCACGCGAAGGGAGAAAAAAGCGCGGCGATTCCCGCCCCGATGAAACAGAAACCCATCAAGGGAATCACCCGCACCGCGAAAGCCCCGCCGGTGACAACCCCCACCCCGTACAGCAGCAGCCATAGCCCTGGCAGGATCCCCACCAGCCCTTGAAGGCAAAGCACCGCCGTGAGAGGCATGGCCGCCAGGATGGGAACGCACAGGTTGAGGATGAACCGCCATCCCGGGCCGGAAAACAAGGCGATCTGCGCGGAGCGGGCCTTGCGCCCCATGGTGACTGAACCGATGACGATGGCCGCCACCGCCTCGCCGATCCACAGGATGAGCCACTCCCAGGGATCGGAACGAGTGGATGCCAACAACGCAGTGAGCAGCGCGGTGCTTCCCATCGCCACCATCCCCCAGCCGGGAACGGCGGTGAACGAGGCGGCCCGCTCCATGGTCTCCCGGATGAACCGGAGATCGTTCATGGCGTGCACGTGCAGGGCCGGCGGATCGCTATACCGGGTGGATGTGAGTTGTTGTTTCGTAACCATGACAGGGAGGATAGACTCATGAATAAATCTTGTCAAGTACTTTATATCATAAAGTACGATTGGCGTGCAATAGCGTAACGGAGGGCGTCCGCTTCCCGGACTCCGGGTGGCGGGGAGGCGCAAGACGCCCCGGATGCCAGGGGATTGAGAGAACATCCCCATGGACTCATACGGGAAGAACAGGCAGGCTGGTCAAAATGGCGATTCCTCGTCCACCCGGCGCCGGGAATGGCTTTCCCTCGCCCTGGCCCTCTCCCCGAGGGAGAGGGGATTTCGAGTGGCTCTCTTCGGCCCGTCGAATCGATCTCCGGTCACGCTCCCGGAAAAATGTAAGCACTTACCGGATAAACCAAAAAAACTTCCACTCCCTGGAACGCCGTCCATTGAATCTTTCCGCAATAGGTGAAAAAATGATGGGTTGGAACCAATACGCCCGGCGATGACGCGCGTCCGTCCCCATCCGCGCGCGGATCGATGTGCACGGCAGAGGGCTTTTCTGATGTACACTCTGGAATAGTGAGCGTAGAGAATGGATTATGAATTCATCGAGCGTGTAGTGCGGTTGGTCGAAGAAGCCGATATCAGCGAATTGGAAGTCGAGTCCAAGGACGGGCTGCGGCTGGTCGTCAAAAAGCACTCTTCGGCCCTGCCGGCCGCTTCACTTGCCCCGGCCATGCCGGCCTTTTATCCGTCCTATCCCGCCGGTCCCTGCCCCGCTCCGCCGGGCCCGGGAGAATCCCCCGCTGTGAAACCACTGGAATCCGATGAATCGGTGGAGATCATCAAATCCCCCATGGTGGGGACGTTCTACCGCGCGCCCGCGCCCGACGCTCCCCCCTTCGTGCAGGTGGGGGATGTGGTGCAATCCAACACCGTGGTCTGCATCCTGGAAGCGATGAAGGTCATGAATGAAATCAAGGCCGGGACCGCCGGAACCGTGCAGGAAATCCTGGTAGAGAACGGCCAGCCGATCGAATTCGGCCAACCGCTGTTCAAGATCAAGAAAAAATGACCGGCCGCGCCTACGGGATATGGAATGCCGCTTGACGGGCGCACGTACTCCCGCGGAAGGAAATCCCAATCCAACCAGACAGGAAAAGAATCCGGGTATCAAGGATGTTCAAAAAAATACTGATCGCCAATCGGGGCGAAATCGCGTTGCGGATCATCCGCGCCGTATACCGG
>JBHGBC010000015.1:0-61893 GCA_041946805.1 bacterium | reverse complement strand
TATTTCCTCCCCAGTTCCAGAATGACCGGCGCGCTGACCGCCCCCTCGAAATGGAGATGGATTTCCGCCTTGGGCAGCCGTTCCAGAAAACGTCGCACACCGGCCGGCAAGTCCGTAGCCGGAGGCGTTCGTGACAACCGCTCCCGCCCCCAAAAAAGGGAAAACAATCGTTTTTTTATAGACATTCTCTTCGCCTTGACGATTTGTTACGATACAAAAAGGACCTAATTCCGATATGGGGTTCATTGAGATGCCCTGGGTACAAGCCACCACCGACCATATCCCCCTCATCCAGCAGAACTTCAACCAGTTGCGGGAGCAACAGGCCTTCCGCTATGTCTCGTACCTGGCGGATCCGGGCATCCTGGATTTTCATGCCCAGCGGATCATACAGACCCTCGAGGACCCGACCGGACATCATTCCCTGATGGTGTTTCTCGCGGATGAGCGCGTGCAGGCCGTCGCGGGGATTTCGCCCTCCCCATGGCATAGCCGCCATTTTGGCGTTTCATATTACAAAATCCAGCCGTTTTACTGTTTCATGGAGGATGAACCCCTCATCGAAGCCCTGGTCCGGGAACTCCGAAACTGTCTTGACGAGCCGGACAGCGTCTACGCCATCCGCGCCGAGGCCCGCCAGTACGCGCTGGTCTATCATTTGGTCCGGCATGGATTTACGCATGTCGGGACTTCGCTGCGGATGGACCTTCCATTAAATAAATCCATTATTGACACAACGCCCGGGCCAAGCTATGATACATTTTCAATACGGGACTTTAGGGATACCGACCTTCCGCGGCTTCAAAACATCATCCGGCGGTCTCACAAGCACAGTCACTTTTTCTGTGAAGTCCGCTTTCCCCCGGAACGGGTACGGGATCTGTTCGCGGAATGGATCCAGAAGTCCGCCCAGGGACTCGCGCATAAAATCCTGGTCGCCGAGTTCGAGGGTGAGGTGGGTGGCTTTTGTTCCCTCTTTCTCAACCCGGCACTGCGCCCTTATATCCGAAAATCCATCGGCATCATCGATTTTATCGTCGTGGACGAGCGGTTGCAGGGAAAAGGAGGGGGGAAAAAACTGTTGCAATCCACGTTCGCCGCGCTGCAGGGGCAGGCGGAGGGGATTGAATTGCGCACCATGGCGGACAATCTCGAAGCGCTCCGCTTTTATGAGAAAAACGGATTCCAGGTTCTTTCGGCCGACCAGCATCTGCATTACTGGACGGCTCCGGCGGATGGGGAAAAGAAGAATGTAAACGTATGAAACAGTCCGAGTTCGCCCACCACCGAGTCTTGGTACTCAATTCCAGTTACGAGGCGATCAATATCTGCACGGCTCGCCGGGCGATCGTCATGCTCTTGACCGGCAAGGCCGACGTGGTGGAAAACGCCCCCCACTGGGTTCGCGCCTCGACGCTGCAATTGCCCATGCCCGAAGTCATCCGCGTGCGGCGGTTTATCAAACTCCCCTACCGTCCCATTCCCTTCTGCCGGAAAAACATCATGCTGCGCGACGCCTACTCCTGCCAGTATTGCGGTACGCAGCTCCCGACGGATGAATTGACCCTCGACCATGTGATCCCCCTCTCGCGCGGCGGCAAGGATACCTGGAACAACGTGGTGACGGCCTGCAAGCGTTGCAACCACAAGAAAGGCAACAATTTCATCGAGGAAATCGGGATGACCCTGGTTTCTCCCCCCCGCAAACCCACCTTGCCCACGTTTCTGCACTTGGTGCGTCTGATGGGCGAAAAGCGCGAAGTCTGGCGCAAGTATTTATTCTATGACGACGAACCCACCGCCGAAGCGGTGGTCTGATCACTCCGTGTCCAACGGGACCGGATGGGGAAGGGGAGGAAAAATCCGCGGTTTCCAGGGCGGCGGCCGATTGACGGATTCGCGATTCTGGATATGATTAAGGCTGGAAGAAAGTATGTACCGTCCAAACGGAAGAGATAAGAGATACTTGCCTATGCGCCTGTAGCTCAGCTGGATAGAGCACTGGATTCCGGATCCAGGTGTCGTGGGTTCAAATCCCTCCAGGCGTATTTCCTCAGTTTCCCAGAGAAGTAATTCCCTTCGCCACGGGTGATTTTTTACGGATCGATCTCCCGCAATCTCATAATCGGCATATCGATGCGCATAAGCCGCGTTTTCGCCTGAAGTAGGGGAAACCGTCCGGACTTCAGGAAGGCAGGGATTTTTCGATGGCATGGACTATCAGTTCATTGATACTTTGGCCGGTTTGCTGGGCGGCTTGCGCGACGCGGCGGTGAAGATCACCTCCCAGCCGCAAACGCAACTGGCCGGAAAACGGCTTGTCCGGATTGATTCCCTCTTCCTTGCACCATTCCAGATACACATCGATGGATTCGCGGAATGCCTTTTCCAATTCGCCAACCGATTGCCCCTGGAAGGTAATCACATCCCGCGTGCCAAGCACTTCCCCATGAAAGATCCGCGCCTGATCGTCGAATTCGACGTGTCCCGTGTATCCCTTGTATCGCAGGCTCATGGTTTTACCCCGGCAGCTTCCAAAAACCGCCGCATGGATTTGACCGCGCCCCGTTCCAATTCCTTGCGGGGATGAGGGCGATGAAAGACCATGTGGACGTCATTCAAACGGATAAGAAGACGCGAGCCTCGCGCTTCCCGGATTTCCGCCCCGAGGGCTCGAAGGAGACTGGCCACCGAAATCCATTCGATATCCGCCCGGACGGGATTTACGAAAAAGGCATCCATGGTCTTCCGGTGTTTACGATTCATACCTTATGGTATCAAAAAATGGAACCAAAGCAATCCGCATGGTTGAAAAAAAATCCCGCGTCAAGCGGGACAGCCTTCCAAAACATCTACCTGGATACTTTTCTTGTCCGGCGGCTCAATCCCGCCAATCCCCTTCCCGCACCTCGGCGGAGCGGCGTTTGGCGCGGATGGGAAGCACGTTTTCGTTTTCGACGGATTCATTTTCAGGCAGCGGATTCTGCCATTTTTCCTTGCCCAGGGACGCCACGCTTTTGAGGTTTTTCAATTTCAACGCGCCTCCCAACGCTTTCAAATCCGCGCCGTAATAATCGAACCAGGGCAAGCCGGCCTTGGAATACTCGGCCGCGGTGGGCGGCAAGGTGGGCGGCACCTCCCCGGTGACGGCTTTCCACGTCACCGAATTGGCAATCGTGACAAAGCAGCGGCTGGCGTGGCGCAGATCCCACTCGTCGAAGCGGTAGGGATCTTCATAAATCTCCTGCTTCATGCGCCCGCCGGGGGCCAGGCCCATGTCCATCGCGGCGCTGGGGGCGGCCATGCTGCACATAATATCGGATTCATACTCCCGCTTGGGGAAACGCCGGTTGTAGGCTTCGGCCTTCATCGGATAGGCGATGATCTGCACGCCGCCGTGTTGGGCCTCGCCGGTGATCTGCTCTTCCGCCGTGTAGCCTTCGCCCAGGGGCATGGCGACGAATTGGCGGATCAATCCCTTCTCCACGCAGAAGCCATCCAGCCAGGGCTGCCCGGGGATCACGACATAATCCTGGGGATCGCGGTTGATCCCGTTTTTCCACTCCTCGCCCGACACGGCGTTGATCTTCCCGGCGGCGATCTTGACCGCGAAAGGATAGGAGCCACTGAAATTGATCCACATCGCTTCCGATTGGTACATGGGCATGATCACGCCGCCCCGGGCATGCCAGGCGGCGGGCAGTTGGGCCGCAAAATCATCCAGGTGACGCACGGGAAATTTCCCCAGGCCGGGAGGCAGATAGTAATCCTTGCCGTCATCGGGAATCCGCAGCGTCCGCTGAAACTCCACCCGGCACTCGGCTTCCGGGTGGACTTCCGGAAACCGGAACACAAGACGATCCTTTTCCAATGTAATCATGAATCTTCTCCCTCTGGCGTTACCAGTGGCCATCCCGCACCTCGCGCACGATGCGCAGCAGCGCGTGGTCTGGCGAATTTCGCAACTCCCGTAACAACTGGGCGAATACTTGCGGACGCTTGCGGATGATATCCAGAAGATCGCTGGACACCTTGCCGGCCAGGGCCAGCAGCATGTCCGGATCTTCCCCTAAATCATCGGCGAGGCGCACGATCACCGCTTCCGACGGCGGGGCCGTCTCCCCCCGCTCCACCTTGCTCAGGTAGGCGGGTTCCACGCCGATCCGCTCGGCCACCTGACGCAAGGAGAACCGGCGGTCGGTTTCCCGTTTCATTTCCCGGACCTGACGGATGTAATCTCCAAAAACACTCATGTTTACTGTATACTACATAGTACACATGTTGTCAAGCGGATTTTGAAAAATATTTTGGAAATATTTTCGGTTCATCCGACAAGTGCGTACAAGATGGAGAAAATCGTATTTCAATTCCGTGACTCTGAACCGAAGGAAAAGAATATCCTTCCCACCCAGCGTTTAGGAATCCCCCGAGGGGGTCGGCGCCGGGGAAAGGCTTTCCCTCACCCTGACCCCTCTCCCAGAGGGAGGGGATTTCGGGTGGCTATCTCCCACCCGTCGAATCGATGTCCATCCACGCTCCCGGAAAAATGTACGCACATAACAGATGAGCCATTTTTGGGGGGGGGATTGAGTGCTTAGCGGGGATGGCATCGATATCCCGCTGTAAAGCCCGCGGATTAACGACTCCCCTTCCATTTTCAGGACGGAACGGGAAATAATGACCGCCTGATCCGCGAATTCGGCAGAAAACGGCGATGAGTTTCCCAACCACCGGACACCGGGTTCGTTCCGCCCATGATTCGAAGAAATGGATATCTTCTTTCCCTCCTGCGGTTCTTCCTCGTCACGGCCGCATGGGGCCATCCGTCACCGGACTGGCGGGTATGGAAGGTCATGGACGGCTTGGCCGAGTCGTTTTCCCGCGACGTCTATCTCGACGCCCAAGGCCATGTTTGGGTGATTCACAGTGATGGTACCCGGCTCAGCCGTTTGGACGGATATCGGATTACCAACTTCCCCCATCCGGTTCCCCAGGCCCCGGTGTCCGTGAATCCTCACGGCCAGATCTGGTCCCTGTATCCCGGCGGCTTGCAGGTCTTCGAGGGAAACGCGTGGGTCAAGTACGCCGTGGCTGAAGTGGACTCTCCAGTTACCTTCCTGTCTCTGGCCCAGGACGAAGTGTTGTTTCTCCTGCCGGATTATCTGATCGCATTCAATATTCAGGCCCAAAAGACCCAGATTCTAAAAACCGCCACGGAATCATGCGTAGGCCGGTTCAATGACATGCTCCGGGCGCGGGGCGGGGGGCTGTGGCTGGCCGGCGCCACGGGATTCGCGCGGATTCAACCGGAAGGCGAGTCGGTGACACCCCAGTCTGTTTATCAAGTGTATCGCCTGGAGCCGCCGGGGGTGCGCGATTTTCATGCCTTGTCAGCCGGTTGGAACGGCGAGTTGTTCGCGTCGGCCGGTATCTCCGGCGCGTCCGGAGAAGCCCTCCTGCGCTGGGATGGATCCGGCTGGCGTGTTATGCGGACGATCGCGGAGCCGGCGCGAAAATGCTGGCGGGGACCCGATGGACAAATCTGGTTGTGGCTGAAAAATGGCGCGATCCAGGTGGCCGATCCCTCCGGGCCGATCATTCCCTTGGAAGAGGAGATATTCGAGACGGTCAATGACGTCGAACCGGAGCCGGAGGGGGGCTTTTGGATGGCGACGCCGCAAGGCCTGATCCGGTATGCTTCTCCCACCTGGCAGACTCCCGCCCCCGTGGCGGCGGTCCGGGAGACGGTCAGCAGCATTCAGGAAGACGGCCAGGGGCGCCTATGGTTCGCGGCCGGAAATCTCCTCATATTCCTGGATCAAGACACCTGGAACACGTATCCTCTGCCCCCCGGACACCGCTTTCCCAATTACCAAACCCAGGCCATCTCCCCCCTGAGCGGCGGCCGGATCGCGTTGCATACGCTATCGGAAAATCCCCGCCTTCTGCTCTTCAATCCGGATACGGCTCAATACGAATTCGTGTCCCATCCCGGCGGCGGGTGGATCCGTCCCCTGGGTCCGCGCGCGGGGGGAGCGGTCTGGATCCAGCACGGGACCGGCGCGGAGGATGCCGAATTCCGCTTGGAGATCTTCGACGGGCGGGAATTTCGCGCCTATCCAGAGCCTGACCAGCCCTGGAACGTAGGCCCGATTCGTAGCTTGCTGGAAACGGCCGGGGGTGATCTATGGATCGGCGGTGAGAACGGCCTGGGCCGGTATCAGGCGGGCCAATACCGGACTTTCAGCGCGGAGGACGGTTTTTCGGGCACGGGCGCGTTTTGCCTGCACGAGTGGGAGGATGGGCGGATCTGGGTGGGCGCCCGCCACCGGATCCATGAATTCGATGGCGGGGCGTGGAAGACGGTGTTGTCCCGCGTCGATTCCGTGCGTTCCCTGACGGCTGCGCGGGACGGCAGCGTTTGGGTGGCATCCGGAACGGGTTTGCACCGTTTTTGGCGCGGATCGTGGATTTCCATCACCGAGGAGGACGGGCTGGCTTCCTCCCGCATATATGATGTCCTGGAAGACCGCCGCGGCCGGTTGTGGGCGGGGACCTCCCGGGGCATCGTCCTCTATCACCCGGACGCGGACCGGGATCCGCCGGAAACCTTTCTTTCCAACCGGGAGACCCTCCACGAAACCGCGCCCTGTGGAGACATCGTGCTGGCGTATTATGGCATCGACAAATGGAAATACACCGCCCAGGAGCGCCTGCTGTATTCCTGCCGGATCGACGGCGCGGCCTGGACGCCCTTCCATCCCAGTGCATCCACCGCGTTTTCCCAACTGCCCCGCGGCCCTCATGTGTTCGAAGTCCGGGCCATGGACCGCCATGGGAACATCGATCCGACGCCCGAACGGCTCGAGTTCACCGTGCTGCCGCCGTGGTACGCCACCCGGGACTTCCTCACGGTGGCGTCGTGTTTCACGGTCGTGATCGTCAGCCTGGCGGGTTTTCTGATCTCCCGGCACGTGCGCCTGGAGAAGCTGGTCCGGCAACGCACCGCCGACCTCACGCGGATCAACCAATCGCTCAATCTGGAGATCGCGGAACGGAAACAGGCGGAAGCCACGCTCGAAAAAAGTCAGCGGTTGTACCGCAAAGCCATCGAGGTGGCCGACGCGGTCCCCTATTACCGGGATTACGTGAATGACCGCTATGAATTCGTGGGGGACAACATCGAAAAGCTCACCGGTTATCGCCGGGAGGAATTCACGCCCCAGGTGTGGCGGTCGATCCACCGGGAAACCCTTCTCCGGGGCGAGTTCGCCGGACTGACTCTGGAAGAGGCGGTCGAAAAGGCGCGGGGGGAAAAGGGGACCAGCTGGCGGGCGGATTACCGCGTGATGACGAAATCCGGCGAGGAGCGCTGGCTGGCGAACGCCGCCATCGAAGTGCGGGATGAACAGGACCGCATCATCGGCTCCCTCGGCCTGCTGCAGGACATCACCGCCCGCATCCGCGCCCTGGACGCCCTGCGGGAAAGCGAGGCCAAAAACCAGGCGCTGCTCGGCGCCATTCCCGATCTGATCGTCCGGCTTCAGGGAGATGGCACCTTTTTGGCTTGCAAATATCCCAAGAACCAGCCGTCCTGGACCCACGCGGAAGATCTGACCGGGCGGCATGTCCGGGATGTGCTGCCGCCGAAAGCCGCCGCGCAGGTGCTGGGCCATTTGCACGCCACGCTCCACTCCGGAGAATCCCGGCCGTTTGAATTCACCATGGACCACGAGGACCGCCAGCTCACGTACGAGGCCCGGTTCGCGGCGGGCGGCGGCGGGGATGTGCTGGCCATCGTGCGCGACATCACGGAACGCAAGCGCCTGGAGCGGGAAATCCTGGCGATCACCGAAATCGAACGCAAACGCATCGGCGATGAACTGCACGACGATCTGTGTCAGTTCCTCACCGGCCTGGCCCTGCAAAGCAAGGTGCTGGAAGAAGAGCTCGCCGCGCGGGATCCCTCCGGAGCGGCGTCCGCCCGGGAAGTAACCCGCCGGGTCAACCGGGCCATCAGCATGGCCCGCATACTCGCCAAAGGCCTCCATCCCGTGGAGTTGGAAGCCAACGGCCTTATGCCGGCGCTCGAGGAGCTGGCCGCGAACGCCGAAAAAATGCACGGCGTCTCCTGCCGGTTTCAACACCACCGCGGCGTGTTTATCGGCGACACGGCGGCCGCCACCCATCTCTACCGCATCTCCCAGGAAGCGCTCAACAACGCCATCAAACACGGCCGCGCCGGCCGTATCGTCATCCGGCTGGACCGGGTGAACGGGCAGACTGTCTTGACCGTGCGGGACAACGGCGCCGGCATTCCCGGCCGCATGGAAAACCGTGCGGGCATGGGATTGCGGATTATGGAATACCGTGCGAGGATGATCGACGCCACTCTCGAGATCCGGCGTCATCCGGACGGGGGAACGATCGTCACCTGCGCCTTCCTCACCGGTCCCGGAGGACCGCCGGACCGGGCCATGCTGATACACCAATGAATGAGATCCAATCATCCTCCAAAACGCGCGTCCTGGTGGTGGACGACCATCCGATCATCCGGGAAGGGCTCGCGCTCTTGTTCCGCCAGAAAATGAACCTGGAAATGTGCGGCGAAGCGGAAGACGCCGAACAAACCCTGGCCGCCATCGCCTCCCGGCGGCCCGATATCGCCATCGTCGACATTTCCTTGAAAAACAGCAACGGCCTCGACTTGATCCGGCTCCTGAAGGAACGCTATCCCTCCCTGCCCGTGCTGGTGCTTTCCGTGCATGACGAATCCATCTACGCGGAACGGGCGCTGCGGGCGGGCGCGCGGGGCTACATCATGAAGGAAGAACTGACCGATAAGGTCGTCGTGGCCATCCGGCATGTGCTGAGTGGTAAAATCTATCTCAGCCCCCGCATGTCCGAAAAACTGCTGACTCGCTACGTCGGCGGTCAAACTCCGGGTCGCCAATCCCCCATGGAACGGCTCAGCGACCGTGAACTGGCGGTGTATCAGATGATCGGCCAGGGGCTGGGCACGCGGGATATCGCCGAGCGGATGCACATCAGCCCCAAAACCGTCCAATCCTACCGGTCGCGGATCAAGGACAAATTGCAGTTGGGCAGTTCTTCCGACCTCTTGCAGCATGCGGTGCAATGGGCGCACGGCCATGCGGAACCGCCCGCACCGTAAGCTCTCCCCGGGAATCCCGCCCCCGAAAACCGCCTCCCGCGGACAAGCCGCTTTGTTTCGATCCGTTCGCCTGGATACCGGCCGCGCATTGGATGAAACAATCCACACCGGCGGGATGCCTTCAAACCTACCCTGGGCATGACAACGAGATGTGATCCAGAAAATCCCCGGCATCGTTCCTGATCCGCCGTCCCGCGGCGCCGCTGTAAGCCAATTGCCTACAGGGAGGGAAGTCATTTGCACACAAAAAAATCATCCAAAACGCAGTAGATTCACGTTTCGCCGCCAGGATATGATAGACGCGCGTGAGATTGATTTCGTTCCGTATCAAGGGGAGGATGTAAAAGATACACGATCGCCAAGATGACCGGCGCGAGGGATTTTCGAACCGGCCCGGCGTCCCTTGTTCCTGTCATGAAAGACCGGGATAGAAAAGGCGGCTCAAGACTGGGGTGCTACCCCGGCTGGGAAGTGGATGCTGGACCCAACTCTCCCCTTCCGGCCGTCACTCCGTCGGAGCCGCCCCCGGTCCTCCCGCTTCCGGCTCCACCGGCCCGCCGGAAGGGAAGGAGAAACCGGCGCCCGGGAGCGAATGCGATGACTATTCATTTATTCACGTAAAGAAAATACAATTTGTATTCAATCTTTTATATTCCCATTTTTCATGCGATGGTAGGGTGGTCAGGCGGTATGCCCGATATGCCCGGCGCCTGTGGTTATGGGACAGGGCGCGCAGGGCCATTCCATACATGCAAAGGATCCATCATGCGTACACATCCGGCTGGTCAATCATGTTTTACATTAATTGAACTTTTAATTGTTGTCGCGATTATTGGCATTCTGGCGGCCATCGCGGTCCCCAATTTCCTCAACGCGCAAATACGAGCCAAGATCAGCCGCGTGCAAGCCGATATGCAAGCAGTGACCACCGCCCTGGAGCAGTATTACCTCGATTGGAACACGTATGTGGACGACCATGACTACCCCTCCGACACCAGCCAGCGGGGCTTTTTCCGGTTGACCTCCCCCATGGCCTATATGTCCTCGCTCCCCGTGGATCCCTTTGGATCCGGATCCGCGCACAATTTTTCCGAGGATAACCCCAGCTTCGAGTTCGGTTCCGGCAACGCCACCACGCCGGGCAAGCAATGGCCGGCCAATGCCTACCTGATCATATCGCCGGGTCCCGACCGGAGCGAGGAAGTCAGCGGCAATGATGGCTTCCCCTTTGGGACCATCATCTACCAGTTTGACATTTCCAACGGGATGAAAAGCACCGGCGACATGATTCGCATGGGCGGGCAATGGAACTCCGGGCGGATCATGGTGGATGGGAGGATGGTGGCCGGGCGCTGAAATCCCAAGGCGGCCTCCGTCCGCTGGAGTGGGTGGTTCACCCGTTTGTCCGAAAGGAGGTGATGACGCGTTCCGGCAGATCACTCGACAGGCAACCATGGGCTCATCCAACGACATGCTAGAAACATGAGGTACTCCAAATGAATCGATTCGTACATCTCAAGGGAATGATGAGCATCGCCGCGGTCCTCGGCCTGCTGGCGGCCTTCGCCGGCGCGGTGACGGCCCAGGAGACCGTGCCCCTCTATGCGACAGGCAACGTGCTGGCGGTCGGCGTTTGGAATGGAGACACCGGCAGTAGCGACCTGGCGGTCACGGCGGAACTTGCCGACAACAACGGCGTGATTTACGTGCAAGACACCAGCGCGGCCGGAGGATGGCCCGCGGGGACGATTTTCCGGTACAAGGAGGTCTATTACAAGGATGGTTTTGGAGAAGAAGAACCGGGCTGGCAACAGCGCGGATTCGATGACAGCGCGGCGAAGGGGTGGGTCGAACAGACCGATGCCGGCTTCACCCTCGGCTACGGCGGCAACGACGCCGAGAACGGGGAGACCCCGATTGACTCATCGGTCATGACGGTGTACACGCGCTCGATCTTCGATGTCCAGAATATCGACACCATTTACGAATTGACCTTGAAGCTGGTGGCCGACGAGGAGGCGGTGGCCTGGTTGAACGGTGTGTTCATCGGCCCGTCGGCGGACGGCACCACCGACCGGGGTGAAACCGCCGAGAACTATGTCTTCGATACCCTTGCCACCAACGGCGAAGGCGGTCTGGAAAACGGCATCAATCCATCCACCTATACCGGATCGGGAGCCCGAATCTATACGATCAAGATTAAAGACAAACCCTACACCGTGGCGCGGGATATCCCGACCAACGGCTTTATCGCCGGCCAGACGGTCACGGGAATCAAACTGACGGTTAATAATCCCGAGGGCTCCAACCGCACCATCACCGTGACCGAAACGCCGCCAGCCGGCTGGACCGTATCCAATACGGTTCCCAGCGCGGGAACCGCCACCATGGAAGGCGGCAACATTGTCTGGAAACTCACCAACACCGGCGGTTCCACGTTGACCTACGCCGTGACGCCCCCCGCGGACGCGATTAAAGGAGCATGGAGCGCCACCAGCACGGATGGAACCTATAAGGTTGCCATCGACGGGCCGGATACCTTGTATCCCATGCCCCCGTTTTACAAGCAGGGCAACGTGCTGGCCGTCGGGGTGTGGAACGACGGTACCGGCAGCAGCGACCTGGCGGTGACCGCGGAGTTGTCGGACAATAACGGCGTCATCTACGTCCAGGATTCCAGCGCCGCGGGCGGCTGGCCGGCCGGCACGATTTTCCGCTGGAAAGTCGTCCTGTACGATGACGGGACCGGGGAAGAAGAGCCGGGCTGGCAAGGCCGGGACTTCAAAAACGACACCGAGGCCAACGGCTGGATCGAACAGAAGGACGCCGGCTTCACCATCGGGCACGGCGGCAATGATGCCGAAAACGGGGAAACCCTCCTCGATTCCACGAACGAAACCGTTTATACGCGGTCGATCTTCGACGCCCAGAATTACGAGACCATCACGCAGCTCACCTTGAAACTGGCGGGCGACGATGAAGCCGTGGCCTGGTTGAACGGCACCTTCCTCGGCTTTTCGGCGAATGGCCTGAGCGACCGGGGAGAAACCGCGGAAAACTACGTGTTCGATACCACGATCAACACGTACTATGACGGCCTGGAGGACGGGTCCAATCCGTCCGGCTATTCTGACGGCAGTGGACGGAAAACCTTAACCCTCTTCGTGAACAAGGTGGAGGCGCCGGTCGTACCGGTTAGCGATTGGCCGGTGTATTGATTGGTAAATAAGCGGGACCGGGAAGAGTTCCTTTCCTAGTCCCGCTTTTTATTATGGAATCCAGACACCGGCCGGAGAGGAAGGAGGTGAGGTTATTTGATCCTGAACGAGGGTATCCCGATCAAATGAATCAGGAGAGACAGTTACATTGATAGTGGGAGGAGTGAAAATGAAATCAATGAATGAGTTCCTGATTGTGAGTGTAATCATCCGCCGGGTTCCGATGCTTTCGCGGAAATCCATTTTCCGGATGGTCCCGGTTGTCGTCCTGTTTTTGGGATTCGCCGCGCACGCCCAGGTGCCCATCACGTTCCAACAAGGCCTGGGCGGTTACGCGGGCACGCACGACACCTTTTTCCAGACGGGAGATCCCGCCGCGATGAATGGCGCGGATACCGCGTGGGAATGGGACGCGTCGGACGCAGGTGGTATAAATTTCGGCTGCATCCGGTTCGATGACATCTTCGGATCCAACACCGGACAGGTTCCCAGCAACGCAAAGATCATCAAGGCGGTGTTGACCCTGGTCGTTACCGGCAGCGGTTCCGCCGATCAAATCGCCACCCTGCACGAACTGCTGGTTCCTTTTGACGACACGCAGGATTTCTACGCCTTCGGCGATGGCAGCGGAGCGGAGCCGTTGGTGGACAAGGATTACGTGGCCGATCCGATCGCGGAGATTCCCGGACCCACCTCGGGTGACATTCTCGAATTGGATATCACGGCGTACATCCAAAAAGTGCAGTCCGGCGGGCAGAATTATGGTCTCATTGTCATCCCCGGCGGCAGCGACGGCGTGAACATCGCCTCCAGCGAGGCGGCCGCGGCCAACCGCCCGAAACTGACCGTCACGATCGAGGGCGTGGCCCCCACCGCTTCGCGCGCGTTCAGCAAGGCGGGCTTCCTCGCCAATGACGCCATTACGGTTTCCATTCAGGTGAATCTCAGCCAGGGCAGCATGGATATCACCGTGGTGGAAACCCTGCCCGCTGATTGGTCCGCTGAAAACATCAGCGACGGCGGCGCGCTGGCGAGCGGCAAGATCACCTGGACCCTGGCGGGTTTCACCGGATCGAAAACCTTGACCTACACCGCGAAGGCCCCCGCCGCTCCCAAGCAGGCCGCCAACTTCAGCGGCGTGGTCAACGACACCGCGGGTCACATCATCCCGATCGAGGGTAGCAATTCCCTAGTGGTGATCCCCCCCTTGTATAAAACCGGCAACGTGCTGGCCGTGGGGGTGTGGAACAGCGACAATGGCAGCAGCGACCTGGCGGTCTCGGCGGATCTCTCCGACAACAACGGCGTGATCTACGTCCAGGACTCCAGCGCGGAGGGAGGCTGGCCGGCGGGAACCATCTTCCGCTGGAAAGTCGTCTTCTTTGACGATGGAACCGGCGCGGAGGAACCGGGCTGGCGGGGCCGGGATTTCACCAACGATACGGAAGCCAACGGGTGGATCCAACAAACCGACCTCGGTTTCACCGTGGGGCATGGCGGCAACGATGGCGAAAATGGGGAGACTCTCCTCGAATCAACGAACGAAAGCGTATATACCCGGTCCATCTTCGACGCCAAGAATTATGAAACGATCACCCAATTGACGTTGAAGCTGGCCGGGGATGACGAAGCCGTGGGTTGGCTCAACGGCGTGCTGATCGGCTGGACGGCGTCGGGAACCAGCAACCGGGGCGAATTGGCTCCCGATTATGTCTTCGACACCACCATCAGCGGCGGCTCGGGCGGCCTGGAAGGCGGCACCAATCCCACGGAATACACCGGCAGCGGTGCGCGGACCTTCACTTTCCCCGTGAATTTGGTGGATGCTCCGCCCGTGCCGGTAGCGGAATGGACGCTGTATTGATACGCAACCGGCGGTAGATTTCGTTGATCCAGCGCGGAGGAACGCGGGACAGGGAGAATTTACCCTGTCCCGTTTTTTGTCCATTGCCAACCCTGCGGGATCCCAATCCTTCCCTGCCCGCGCGGCGAAACACCCGCCGGTCCGGCTTCCCATCTCCCGTTCGTCTGGACTAATTCGGGCCGGGCGGTTATTTTGAAAAAATGGAGCACGGCAGGAATCCTCATACGCAGAACGGTCCAACGGGACTTCCCTTGGAACCTGAAATCCAGCGGGCGCGGGAGCTGGCCGAAGGAGCGCGGCGCGTCCTGGTTATCACCGGAGCGGGCGTCTCGGCCGAGAGCGGCGTTCCCACCTTCCGCACCGCGGGAGGCCTGTGGAACAACATCGATCCGGCCAAGGTGGCCACGCCCGAGGCCTTCGCGGCCGATCCCGCGTACGTCTGGCGCTGGTACGACGAGCGGCGCGTCCAGATCAAGAACGTGCAGCCCAATCCCGCGCATCACGCACTGGCCCGCCTGGAAGCCGCCAAGGGTGACGGCTTTTTCCTGCTCACCCAGAATGTCGACGATCTGCACGAGCGGGCGGGATCGCGGCGGCCGGCGCATATTCACGGCAAGATCTGGGAAGTGCGGTGCACGCGGGAGCAGACCGTCCGCGAGGACACTCGCGCCCCCCTGCCCGAAATTCCGCCCCGCTGCGCCCGCTGCGGCGCGCTCGAACGCCCCAACGTGGTCTGGTTCGGGGAAATGATCGACCGGGATGCGGCCGCGGCCGCCGAGTTGTTTCTTTCCCGCCGGGAGATAGACTTAATCCTGGTCATCGGGACCGAATCCAGCTTCGGTTATATCCTGGATTGGGCCCTGCGGACGCGCGGCGGCCCGGGTTCCCTGATCGAAATCAATCCCGGCGACACGGCCTTGTCTCCCTATGCCGATTTGCGCCTGAAAGGGAAAGCGGGGGAACTCCTGCCGCGCATCGTCGCGGATTTGTAATCCCGAATGGTTCGAACGAGGTTTACATGAATTCGGAACAGCCTAACGGAACGGCCGCGTCCTCCAGCGCTCCCGCGAAGCCGGCGGGGATATCTCTGCACCGCCGGAAGTTTCTGGTTTCCTTCCTGGTTCTCGCCTTCTGCGTCTATTTCTTCAATCCCTTCAAGCCCAAACTCTTCCGGACCAAGAAAAAGATCATCCTGCTGGGCTTCGACGGCGCCGATCCGCGCCTGGTGGACCGGTGGTGGGACGAGTTGCCCAATCTGCAAAAACTGGCCCGGCAGGGGGCCAAAACGACCCTGCAGTCTTCCTTCCCGCCCGAGTCGCCCGTGGCCTGGTCGTGTTTCGCGGTCGGCGGGAACCCGGGACGGCACGGCGTGTTCGATTTTCTGCGGCGGCCCGCCGGCTCGTATTTCCCCAGCATCGAGGCCTTCGTGGAAAAGGGGTATCCCCGGTTCGTGTTCCGGCAGATTCCCGTCAAGATGCCCAAGGCCATCTTGCGCCGGGGCGGGACCGCCTTTTGGGACGTGCTCAGCCGGGCCGGCGTGCCGACTTCGCTGATCGAGGTCCCAGTGACCTTTCCCCCGCCCCAGTTGACCCACGGACGGTCGCTGGCGGGCCTGGGGGTGCCCGACATCCGCGGCATCCAGGCCACGTTTCATCACTTCGTTTACCAGATCGGCGCCGGCGCGAACACGGTGAAGGAATCGACCTTCGGGGGCAAGATCATTCCTCTCCGTCCGGAAGGCGAATGGTATCACGGCCACATCGCCGGCCCCAACGATCCGGTGCTCGAACAGGAACGGCGGGACTTGGAGAAACAGCGCCTGGACCTGCTGCTCGAGCAATACGAGTGGCAGGCCCACCTGTTCAGCCTGCGCGGCGGCCAGTACGTCAAGCCGGAACAAAAAACCCAGCTGGCGGACCTGATCAACATCAACATTCATGCCAGCATGGCGTACCAATCGTTCTTGCATTCCGACGATTTCGAGGAGCGGATCCAGCGGATCAAGGATTACCTCATCGGCGGCAAGCCCTACGCCAAAGAGAGCGGCGTGACCAATCCCTCCACCGCGCGCGAACGGATGCAGAAAGCCTCCATCGAATGCCAGCGTCTGGACGAAACCATCGCCGGCCTGACCCGCGAAATCACCGCCCCCGTATCTTTCCGCCCCGTGGGCGGCACGGCCTTCGACATCCAGGCCGGCGGCCGGACGGAGCGCGTCCAACTGCTGACCTGGAGCGGTTGGTTCACGATCCCCTTTCCGGTGACCGCCCTGATCACCGTCCGCGCCATCTGCCGCTTTTACCCGCAGGAAATTTCCGGGGAGGGCCTCAAGATTTTCATGACCTCGCCGGATATCGATCCCCGCAGCCCCGCCATTCCCATCACGCATCCCAAAAGCTACGCCAAGGATCTGGTGGAATGGCTCGGACAGCCCTATAAAACCCGGGGATGGCCGGAAGAAACCCACGGCCTCAAGGACGGCTGCCTCGGCGACGACGGATTCCTCGAGGACCTGAACTTCATCATGGACCAGCGGGAACAGAAGCTCTTCCAAACCCTGGACCGCACGTTCAACAACGTGATGATCTCCGTCTTTTCGGAGACCGACCGCGCCGCGCACATGTACATGCGGCTCATCGACGAAGGCCACCCGCTTTATGACGCCGGACAAGCCGCGAAATACGGCGGCGCGCTGAAGAACATCTACAAGCGCATGGACACGATCGTGGGCAAGGTGATGAACCGGATCGAAAACGATCCCGGCACCCTGCTGATCGTCATGTCCGATCATGGATTTCAATCCTTCCGCTACCAGGTCCACCTCAACACCTGGCTGTTCCAGAACGGATACCTGAAGATCAAGGGCAGCAGCGTCGCCAACAGCCACATGAAGCTGGAAGACCTGCTCAAGTCGCACAGCCCCGAATATTTCTCGTACGTGGATTGGAAAGGCACGAAGGCCTACGCGCTGGGCCTGGGGCAGATCTTCATCAACCTCAGGGGCCGTGAACCGCTCGGCATCGTGGAAAAAGGCGAGTACGACGCGCTCTGTGATGAAATCGCCCTGAAACTCGAAGCATTGCGGGACGAACGGGAAGGCCAGGACAACCGGTCCGTGGTGGCGCATGTCAAGAAACGCTCCGCAATCTGGACCGGCGCCTTCGCCGACGACGCCCACGATTGCCCCGACTTGCAGGTCGGCTTCAATCCTTATTACCGCGTCTCCTGGCAGACCTGCCTGGGGGGCATCTCCAGCGGCGGCGTGATCGAGGACAACCTGGAAACCTGGAGCGGCGACCATTGCAGTTTCGCCCCCGAGCACGTCCCCGGCATGTTGTTCTGCAACCGCCCGATCGCCAAGCCCGATCCTTCCATCTACGACTTCGCGCCCACCATTCTGGAGTATTTCGGCCTTCCGGTCCCTCCCGAGGTGGAGGGCGGCAACCTGTTCGCCTGAGTGGGGGAAAGGTATCGTTGGCGGGTTTCGCTTCGTTCAATCCACCCTGCAGGTACGGATCTTTACCCCAAATCCTCATCGCGCCACCATGCCTGCTCATTGTGAAAAAGCCCGGCACGGGATAGAATGTTTAGGTTTGGGTGACGCCGGAGGGATTTTCATTGTCGTGCGCCATGATTTCTGATCCATCCGGCGAAAGACTCAAACCAGGAATGAATCTTCATTCTCACCGATGTGAATCTAACTTGGAGTTGCGATATGTCCGTTGTGGTCACCGTGGGATGCCAGTGGGGCGACGAGGGCAAGGGGAAGGTCATCGATTTCCTGTGCCAGGACGCCGATGTCGTGATCCGTCATCAGGGTGGAAACAACGCGGGCCACACGATTCTCGTCGACGGCCGCAAATTCGTCTTCCACGTGGTGCCCAGCGGCATCCTGAAACCGGATTCCGTCAACATCATCGGGAATGGAGTGGTCATCGATCCCTTCAAACTGCTCGAGGAACTGGACAACCTGACCGCCCAGGGAATCCAGATCACTCCCGAACGCCTGAAGATCAGCGGCCAGGCCCATGTCATCATGCCCTACCATTGCCAGCTCGACGGCCTGGAAGAGGAACGGCGGGGCGGCAAGGGCATCGGCACAACCCGCCGCGGCATCGGGCCCGCCTACATGGACAAGGCCGCCCGCTACGGCGTCCGGATGTACGATCTGCTCCACGAATCGATCCTCAAACAACGGGTGGAATCCATTCTCCCCCTGAAGAACGCCCTGATCGAGCATGTCTATCACGGCCAGCCGCTCGACGCGGATCAACTCTTCGCCGCGCTGGCCGGATGCGGCCGCCGCCTCGCCCCCTTCATCACGGACACCACCGAAGTGGTGGCCGAAGCCCTGGCCGCCGGACGGAAGATCCTCAGCGAGGGCGCGCAGGGGACCATGCTCGACATCGACTTCGGCACGTATCCCTACCTGACTTCCTCCAACACCACGGCGGGAGGGGTCTGCACGGGCAGCGCGATTCCCCCCCGCCAGATCACCGCGGTGCTGGGCATCACCAAGGCCTACACCACCCGCGTGGGCGAAGGCCCCTTCCCCACGGAACTGTTCGGCGAAGAGGCGGACCGGCTCCGCAACGCCGGCCCCGTGGGTGAGTACGGTGCCACCACCGGACGCCCCCGCCGCTGCGGCTGGCTGGATATTCCCCAGTTGCGCTACGCCGGCCGCGTGTCCGGCATCACCCACATCGCCTTGACGCGGCTGGACATCCTCTCCGCGGTTCCCGAAATCCACGTTTGCACGGCCTATTTCGATCAACACGGCCAGGCCCGGACGGTCATGTCCGCCGATATGAACATCCTCGGCGAATGCCGCCCGGTGTACGATACCCTCCCCAGCTGGCAGGAGGATATCTCCGCCGTCACGCGCTTCGAAGACCTTCCCCGCGCGGCCCAGGCGTACGTCAAGGCCCTGGAAGACTGGCTGAAAGTCCCCGTGGCATTGATCTCCGTCGGCCCCCAGCGGCGGCAGACCATCCTCCGCCAATCTCTGTTTTGAAAAATGGATATGGCCCGTTTCAGGCGGGGGGATTGGTTCCGTAAATATCCATCTCCCGGATCATCGTCCGGCCCGGCAGGGTGGCCAGGTGCACGACGGTGCGCGCCAGGTCGGCCGCGTGCAAGTATAAACCCGCCCCGTATTCCGGCCCGGAGTCCTTGCCCGTCTCCACGCTGCTGGGATTGAGCACCATGACGCGGATGTTGTTTTTGCGCACTTCGTACATCAACGCCTGGGCGAAGCCCTGCAAACCGAACTTGCTGGCGTTGTACGCCGAGGTCCCGGCATCGCCCTTCTTGCCGCTCATCGAGCTGATCATAAAGATATCCGCCCGGTTCTTCTTGATCATCGCCGGTAAAAAGGCCTGCGTGGTGAGGAAGACGCCGGTCAGGTTGGTCTCGAGCACCTCGTTCCACAATTCCAATGGCATGTCCACCGCCTCCGCGCTCCGGAACACGCCCGCGTTGTTCACCAGGATATCCGGCACCCCCAGTTCGGCCTGGACGAATTTGGCCATGTCGGTGATGTCCGCCGGCTTGCGCTGATCGCAAACAAACGGGGTGCAGCGCTCGCCGATCTTTTGGGCGGCTTCCCCCAACGTATGGGCATCGCGTCCGGTGATGGCCACCACCGCGCCCGCCTCGTGCAGCGCCTGGGCGATATGAAAGCCGATCCCCCGGCTGCCGCCTGTCACCACCGCGATTTTCTTATGCAATTCCTTGGTATCCATATCGTTCACCTGATCTCCATGTTTCCAGCGGCCACTTCCGAGGACTACATAGCAATGGAGGCTGGCCGTGATTCATTTATGGGCGATTCCACTCGATTTATCAAGGTGGATAGGCGCCGCTTCAGAACCGCCATCGTTCCCAGCCCACCAAGAGAACCGGTGGTTACAAAAAGGAGCCGAATGGTTATCATAAAGAAGAACCGGAGTTTGTCCGGGGGGAAAACGGCGGGGCGCCGTGCAGGGCGGCGGCTGCCCCGTGACCGAACATTCAGTGGATGTGCAGATCGCCGGGCTGCGCAAAAAATGGGGCGAAAGCGGACCATCGCCCAGGCCGGGGTCCAGAATCCGCCTCCGGGCCCCACTTTGGAGTCTCCCGCCGTCCCCGTATTCGCTTTCCTCCTGTTTCCCGCGGAGTAACGGCTGGTCCGACCATCCCGTCCACACTTGACACTACCACATTATATTTTTTAGAGTCATCCAATCCGGTTTGCATGGAAGGACGGTTTAAATCATGGAATCCACCCCCGAGAAACTCTCCCGCCGTGACACGATGAAACAGATGGGCCTGATCGGTTCCGCCGCCGCGCTCGGCTCCTGGACGGCCCGGCCCGCCGCCGCGGACGCATCGGACTTTCGCGCCGCGATCCGCCGGCAGGTCGAGGAAACGCCCCTGGTCGACACCCACGAGCACCTGATCGAGGAAGAAGTCCGGCTGCAAGGCAACCATTCCCGTATCCGTTCCAACGATTGGGCCTTATTGTTCTCCCATTACCTCGATTCCGATCTCCTGACGGCGGGCATGCCGCGCGCCCAGCTGGACGCCTTCTTCGCCAAGGATACCGATCCCCTGAAAAAATGGGACCTCCTCGAACCCTGGTGGCCCGCGGTCCGCCACACCGGGTACGGCCAAGCCGTCGAAATCGCCATGCGCCGCATTTACGGGGTGGACGGGCTCTCCCGGGATTCCATCCGGACCATCCAGGAGCAATACGTCAAAACCATCCGGCCCGGCTTTTACCAGCACCTGTTAGGCCATATCGCCAATATCGAATCCTGTCAAGTAAACTTTCTGGAAGCCCCCTTCAGTGAATCGCGCCAGCCCACGCTGCTCATGCAGGACATCAGCATCATTGGCATGCACATGGGTCCCAACCTCGACGCCTACGCCTCCAAGGCCGGCATCACGGTCAAGAGCCTGGCCGATTGGCACGCCGTCATCGACTGGTGGTTCGAGCATTACGGCCCCTACGCCGTGGCCGTCAAATCCCAGGCCGCCTACAGCCGCAACATCGATTTCGACGACGTACCCGCCGAAGAGGCCGAGGGCCCCTTCCAGAAACGCCTCAACAACGATCCCCTCTCGCCCGGGGAGAAGAAGCGCCTCGAGGACCACCTCTTCTGGTATAGCGCCCGCAAGGCCACCGAACACCACCTGCCGGTCAAATTGCACACCGGGTACTACGCCGGGCAAAACGGCATGCCCCTCGACCGCGTGGAGAAGAATCCCGCCGCGGCCGCCGCGCTCTGCCGGCTTTCGCCCGAAACCCAGTTCGTCTTCATGCACATCGGCTATCCTTATTACGAAGCGCTGATTTCCGTGGCCAAGCACTACACCAACGCGCACATCGACATGTGTTGGGCCTGGATCATCAGCCCCGTGGCCGGCGTCAACTTCCTCAAGCAATACCTGGTCACCGCCCCCGCCAACAAGGTGCTGACCTTCGGCGGCGACTACATCCCCGTCGAACCGGTGATCGGCCATGCCGCCATCGCCCGCCAGGGCATCGCCCAGGCCTTGATCCAGTTGGTGGAAGAGGGTTGGCTCTCCACCGGCGCGGCCCTGGACCTGGTGGAGCCCATCCAGCGTGGCAACGCCCGGCGGATTTTCAACCTGGAGAAAAAAACCGAGGCGTTGCGCCAGGCCCCGTGGTTGTGATAACTTTCCTGAGGGTTGTGTCCTTATGGTTGTGAAATCAGGAATAATGTATCGGCAGGGGATTTATTTCGGCTTTCCGGATTCTTCCGGCGCATCGGGTTCCACAAACTCGATGGCGAGCAAAAGGGCGGTGGAGGAATTGGTATTCAGTTTGATCAGCAAAAGGCTACGATCCTGGTAAAATTTATAATCCTTCGCCTCGATGATCTCCTTGTCGGTCTCCCCTTCCCGCGTAAACCACCGGACCATGGCGGGGTAATATTTCTCGACCAGGGGCTCCAGCTTCAGTTCGACGAACATCTTTTTTTCTTTGTCGATTTCGATTAGATCCTTGCGGCCGAACACGATTTCCCGTTTGTCCAGGATCCGCAACGGCGTGAAATGCTTGAACGGGCGCAGTTCCAGACGTTCCTTGTCGTCATCCTTGCTCTCGATTACCTCTTTCAGCTGCATTTCGAGCGATGTGATTTTAATATCCACATAGAACGTATCGGATTTGGCCGCTTCAATCAATGACACGCGGATCAGCTTGCCGGCCGGTTTCTCTTCGGCCCACCCCGCGGCGCCAACCATCCAAAATAAAAAAAGGGCCATCTCTGGCATGACACGCGACAAATGACTCATGGTCCCTTCATGCTCTGTAAAAATAGAATAATCCGAGAGGATTGTTGGAATCACTCTCTTCTTCTTCCTCGGTGATCACCCAAATCATGTCATAATGGGCCTTGGAATTGCTTTCATGGAAAATTTTGTTGGAATAATCGGAAACCAACGGCTCCCGGAACACCTTCTCGGGAGAGGAATTGAAGTCGAGGAAAAAAGGAAGGCCACCCATCAGCACCAAGGCCAACGCCGCCGCCATCCGCCACGGCCAAGCCCAATGCCGCCAGCCGGTTACCGGCGCCAGATAATCCCGCAACCGGACGGCAGGGACGTGCGGCGGCGCCTGCATCCGCCGGATGAGCTGCGTATCGAAGCTTTGTTGTTCCCCGGGAGTGAGGGAAATACGGGAATGATGCCGGACGAGAGCGGAAACGGCCTGCATCCGTTTCACCGCCTGCCGATGCTCCGGGAAGCGGCGCACGGCGTCCGCCACACGTTCGAAATCCGGGGGGGACAGCTCGCCGTCCAGGAAGCGGGATAATTCCAACTCACTGATTTTAGGGGATTTGCGCTTGCTCATCCTCATTCCTCGATCAAGGAATTCAATCTCTCCGCCAACATTTTCCGGGCATGGAACAAGCGGGACATGACCGTTCCTTCCCGGCAGCGCAGAACCGCGGCTATATCTTTATAACTCATTTCCCCCAGTTCGCGCAATAGAAGTACCTTCTTATGCTTATCCGGAAGCGAGTCGATGGCCGCCCGCACCCGCCGTTCGCGTTCCGAACCTTCCAGGACCGCCTCGGGACTTGCACCCGGGTCGGGGATCTCGTACACCTGGCCTTCGTTTCCCAGTTCTTCCAGACTGACCGTCGGGCGGCGTTGTTTCCGCCGCAAACGATCCTTGCATTGGTTGATCGCGATCCGGTACAACCAGGTGTAGAGGGAGGATTCGTTTTTAAAAGAACCCAGTTTCCGGAACGCCTTGAGGAAGACATCCTGAACCACGTCCAGGGCCTCTTCCTTATCGTGCAGAAATCCGCACGCCAGTTGGATCAAGGCATCGCGGTAAGTCCTCGCCAGAACCGTGAAAGCCTCATGGTCCCCCTGCTGGGCGCGAAATACCAGATCCCTCTCCTCCATCGCATTTTCGTGGCCGGTTATTTCGACGCCGGCGGAATCGATCCTATTCATCCCAGTGCGAAATTCCACTCAATTTTTACGATTCCCTATAACAAAGGGTAAAGTTGGCCTTTTCCATTGTCGAAAACGGTGAAACGGCGGCTAAGAGAAAAAATTTTCTCCCGCGAGTTTAAATTATAGTAAACGACGGCGCCTTTGACCGGAATTCCGGAGGGGATATCCCGGCCCACGGGAGGTGGAGTTCCCCCTCCTTCGGGGTTGTCAAATTATCTTATCCGTAATATAACAGCCCGGTTGGAAGGGAAACCCGCCCCAAAGGAAACGGTCCGGACCGGGTAAAAACAACGCATATACTGATTTTTGTTGTACTTGAGTGAATTTTCTCTTGACAGTACCAGGGGAATTTCCTATACTGCGGAAGATTCGGATTCATTCCGCATCACCATGATTTGCCATCGCCGGATTGCAATCGGGGAATGTGTTTTCCTGAATTTTCTTTCACATAAGGCTTGCAACCTGCGAGGGTTTATGGAAAAGTGATGTATCGCGCAGGAAGAGGGTTTCCGTCCGGTCCGGATTGTGCCCGGACGGGAAGGAATTTGTGTGAGGGACTTCGAAATACAACGAGCTCCAAGGAGGTCGAAATGGCCCTGAAGAGGCTGCTGCTGCTTGGCATCTTGGCTCTAACGGTTGGGTATCCGCACGTGGCTTTCCCGCAGTTGCAAAATACCACCGCCAACGAGAACGGAATCTTGCTCATCGACGCGCTGGGGCGCGTATTCAGCGCTCCTCTGGACAATAACAACGTGGGCCCGTTTCTGTTCCAGGAGCTGGAAGCCACGTCCCAACGTTTCGAATTCGGAATCCCCATTGTCAAGGATGTGGAATTCGCCGGGGATTCCGCGGGGAACCCCAAGGGCGCGTATGTGCTGGATGTCTTCGGAGGCCAATTCGCCCTGAACCTCTCCTCCTACGCCACCTCGCCTGACACCGCCCTGCTCCCCGAACCTTCTCCGGACGGCATCGGGAAATACGCCGTAGAGAAAGCCCAGGCGCTCTCCATCGACGATTTCATGCGCTCCCAATACCCCCCGTTCTGGGGATTCGACGTGGCCAAGGACCTGGAAATCGCACCCGACTGGCGCGACGTCACCTTCGGCTTCCGCGGCTACTTCGTGTTGGATGCCGACGGTGTCGTGCACTCGGTCGGCGATACCAACCTCCCCTTGTATGTTTACCTCTCCCCCAATTCGACGGATCTGGCCACGGCCGCCTATCATGTCACGCTCTTCCCGGAAACCATTGACGTTTCCGGCTCCACGGTCAGCCCGAAAGCCTTGGTGCAAAACGGTCCCTACTCCTTCCCGGTCAACCGGTTGTACGCCGCCAATCAAATCACCAGCGTGACGCCGATCTTCACTTATTTCGGTCTCGGCTCCGATATCGCCCGCGACCTGGAGATCTCCGCGGACTACGTCACCGTCACCATGCCCTCCACGACCCAGACGGGCGTGATCGACACCCGCACGATCGCCATGACCAACGGCTATTACATCCTCGACGGGTATGGCGCGGTCCACTCCAGCCGTCTGCCCCTGGATTGGGATGCCAACGACGATGGCAAAGTGGATTATCATGATGTGGTGAATGACGACGGCACATTGAATCCCATGTTCGGCGCGCCCATCAACAACACGGTCGTGGCTGTACCCTGGCTCGATCAGCAAGCCGATCTGCCCTACTTCGGCGGTGACTTCGCCGTCGATCTCGAAATCACTCCCAGCGGCAAGGGCTTCTTCCTCCTCGATGTCTTCGGCGGCGTCCATACCATCGGCGACGCGCAGATCATCTTCCCGCCCGCCGAATCCGGCGGCACCTTGGTCCCCACCAGCCGCTCCACACCGTATTTCGGTTTTCCCATTGCCCGTGATTTGGCCGTCGTCGCCAATCAGGCCAATCCGGACCTGGGCTTTGCAACCAATGACATCGCGGTGGGCTTCCTGGTCCTGGACGGCTTCGGGACCACCCACAAGGCCGGCGCCGCTCAAACCTTCAGCGTCAGCGATAAAGGCAACAACGGCCGGAGCGTGACCCTCTATTCCGACCTCTTCCGCGCCGTGGAAACGGCTCCCCTGTGGATTCCCAAGGCTCCGCCGGTGGAAAACTTCGTGGTCGGCAACGAGAAGGTTCCGGTATCCGCCGCGCCGAACTTCCGCGACCAGGCCGTGATCGATTACTTCAAAATCGCGACCTCTCCCGCCACCAACGTGACGGGACCGAACTGATTCATTCATTCCCAGACTTTTCATTTCAAATCCCGGTGTGTATAATTCATACCGGGATTTTTCTTTCCATCTATTCATCGCTGTATCCCACGCACCAGGCCATCCCACCATGTAAACAAGCAGTAATCCGGATCATTGGGATTTTTGAATATCTATTTTTGAAGATGGAATTAAACAACCGGATATGGAAGATCTTCCACGCTCGCATTTTTTCACGAAACCGTTACCCATCATGGTCCTGGCGTTGTTCGCGGCCAGCCTGTTTCAAGGCAGCCGGGGGCTATACCACACCACCGAAACCCGCTACGTGGAATGCGCCCGGGAAATGCTGCTCCAGCGCAATCTGCTGGAACCTACCCTCGACCAGGAACCGCACTGGACCAAGCCGCCGTTGGTATACTGGGGGATCAATCTGGGCATGGTTCTTCTGGGCTTCAACGCCTGGGGCGCGCGCTTCTACCTCATTCTCGCCTTTACCCTGACCGTCATCGTGATCTACTATCTGGCCCGGTTCCTGTGGGATTCCCGCACGGCGCCCTATTGCGCCCTGGTGTACGCCACATCACTGTTCCCCCTGGCCGCTGCGAATGTCGTCTCCTGTGATACGCTGCTGGTCTTGTTCGAAGCCGCTGCCGTGCTGTTTTATTGGATGGCCGTCCGCCGGGAAAAGACCACCTACCTGCTTCTGATGTGGCTCGCATTCGCCCTGGCGTTTTTGACCAAGGGTCCTCCCGGCCTGATCCCCCTGCCCGGCATTCTCCTCGTCCACTACCGGTTCCGCGCCTTCCGGCCCGGCCTGCCGCGGCTGTTTTCCATCCCCGGAATACTCGTGTTTCTCGGCTTGGGATTGAGTTGGTATCTATACGAAGCCGCCCTGCATCCGGGCTTGTTGCGCTATTGGTTGTTCCACGAGGTCTACGGGCGGGTGGCCTCGGACGAATTCCGCCGCAACGCCGGCTGGAGCAAGCCGTTCACCGTCTATGGACCGGTGCTGACCCTGGGCGCGTTTCCCTGGATTTTTTTGATACTCGGGAAGATCCGGCATTTGCCATGGAACCGTGTTTCATTCCGCCGGTGGGAATTTTGGACAAACCATCCGGAATGGTTTTTTCTGACGGCCTCTTACGGGATATCCCTCCTGATTTTTTCCTTGAGCCAGTCGCGCCTGCCTTTGTACGTGCTGCCCCTCTTTATCTACATCTCCCTGGCTTTCGGCCGGACGTTCACCTGGCTGACCACGCAGCATAAGCTGCGGCCGCAATGTTTCACCGTGATCGCGGTTCACATGTTCTTGCTGACGATTATCGGGAAAGCCGCCTTCGCGTACCTGGAATCTCCCAAAAACGACCAACAGATCGCCACCAAAATTCTCGCCTCGCTCTCCACGGCGCCCGGTCAGTATCCTTATTACAGCCTGGGAAACCGGCCGCCGTACGGCCTCGAATTCTATTTGAACACCCATATCGCCGTGATCGCGCCGGATGAGGGGCAAATCCCCGCCGGATCCCTCGAGACGCTTCAACAGACAATCCGGATGAACAACGCCGCAGGTTTCGTTCCCGTGATCCTGGTCCAAAAGGATTATTGCCTCCAAATCCCCCGTCTGGCCCGGATTTTAGGCCAGCCCTTGAATCTGGTGGACCTCAACCGCGGGGGAACCAACCGGCCTTATGGGATCGTTTCCCAGTTCACCAGCTTCGCCTATCCGAACTCCCTGCATTCCAGTGAATTGTTCTACCGGTGCGTGATTTTGCCGTATTGAAGAGAGATCCAGTTTTCACGAGGAGATACAATCCAGGATCGCTCGATAGCGGATCCAACATTCGCGATGTCGTGGCAGGGGCGCGGCGCCATGCCCAACTACGATACGCACTTCCTGCACGAATCCGGAAAAACGCCCTGGCTCCCGCTTTCACGGGGATGACAATATTCTTGGACATCCTGCCCGGGCGCAACACAGGATCATCGATCTATTTTTCGCGCACGATAATTCACTCCGGCACAACCAGACGGCGGTCAGCGCGGGGGATCCGGATGCGATCCTAACGTGGGCGCTTTTATTGTTTGTTCTATTCGTTTGAGGCGAAAAATGATTTATTATATCGGTCATCGGATTTTCGGATCACCATCATGGATGAATGTATCGAGGATATGAGTATGGCGAACAATCAAGCGAGATGGGATGACAATGCCCCGGGGCCCTATTATGTCGATCAGAATTGCATCATGTGCAATCTGTGCATGGAAGTGGCTCCCCATAACTTCATCGAAAGCGGCGCGGGCGACCACCACGTGGTCTGCAAGCAACCTGAAAGCATGGACGAAGAGGAAAAAATCCGGGAAGCCATGGAGCAATGCCCGGTCGAAGCGGTCGGCGATGACGGAGTGACTGCCTGACGGCCTTCCTCTCGGCGGGCGGCGGTCCTTGCCACCGAGGTCTGTGCCACCGAAAAGGAAAAGCCCCGGATCAATTCCGGGGCTTTTTGTATTCCCGCAGCCTGAAAGGAACTGCGATTCCTGCCCTGGATTGCGCCACGCTCAATCCGCCCTGCTTCCGCGGCCAGGCCGAATCAATACAACGGCCAGCCGTCGACCGCCACGCCCGCCGGATGCAGGAACAGGTCCGGCGTCAGCGCGCCCGCCGTGATCCGCGCCTCGTCCACCCTTCCGGGAACCACGTCCGCGGTACTCAGCGCCGTGGGACGCGCGCCGACGGTCACCGGCGTGTCGCTTTCCACGCGCAGGCGGTTGTAATTCGATTGTCCGTCATCATGAATCACGGATACCGGCAACGGATTCCCATCCCGGTAGAGCTTCACTTTGTCCAGGATGGATTCCGCCTCCAAGTCCACCACCGCCGCGTAATGATGGAACGCCCCGTCCGCCGGCAAGGCCCCGGCCGCCGCGATGTGCAACCGCCCCTCGTAGCCGGAATCGCCGCCGCCGTCGTTCAGGAGGAAATCGAGCGAGCCGGGGCTGGACAACCCGGTCCCGAAACGCCAGACGCCGTCCACGGAGGCGCTCGCTTCGTTGTACCGGTCCAGCAGAACCGCGCGGCCCGCGAATCCCGCCTCTAACTGCGCATAACATTCGAGGGTCACGCGGCGCTCCACGTCCAGGTACGGTTCGTTCGATCCGAACTGGAATCCGTTCCCGGCCGTGCCGCCCAGCAGCAAGGAGGCCGTGTTGGGCGTCTGCGTCAACGGAATGGGCGATTCCGCCCCCGGCGCGGAAATGGCGGCCGTTCCGAGCAACCGCCCATCGGGAAACAGGCCGTTCGCGTCGGACGCGCTCCCCTCGAAACGGAAATAGGCGATTGTGTTGCCTTCCGCGATGGGCGCGGCCGGCCGGGCGCTTACCGTGACGCCGGGCGAAGTCATCCAGTCCACGGAAACGGTCTTGATCAAGAAGGTGTACAACACGCCGTTCTGCAGGCCGCGAACCGTCAGTTGATTGTCGGTAATCGGCTTCGATTCGAGGATGTTGTCCTGTTGGAACACATCCACGCGCAGCAGGTCCGAGGCGGCCGGCAGGGTCCACGAGATCCGCACCGCGCCGTCCCTGGGCGACACCACGACGTTCTGAACATCGGGGGGGGCCAGGCGGGCCGGCGTCTGGAAGGACGTGGGCGCCGACCATTCACTCCTCAGGCCGCCGCTGTTCGTGTAACGCGCGCGCCAGGAATACATGCCGCCCGCCGCCAAAATCCCCGGCGGGACCATGATCGTTGTGCCCCCGCCCGGTTCGGACCTTGACCATAGCGGCTGGGCGAAATCCGCCGGACCGGACTGGATTTCCCATGTCACCACACCGGCCGTCTGTCCCGCCGGAATCGTCACTTGCAAAACGGGTTGCCGGCTGGTAACCGCCACCCCTTCCACGGGCGAAACGTTCGTGGGGGCGGGAGGCGTCCCCGCGGGACGGACAAGACTGTCCGCCAGGATGAAGGCCCGCCGGGCGTCGATGTATTTCTTCATTTCCGATATCAGGTTTGACAATTGACCCGGAGAATTCCACTGCCGCGCGTCCTCGGCCACCGCGTCCTGAATATAATTCCAATACGCGTCGATCACCGAATCCCAATGCGCGCGGGTGAAGCCGTGCTCCACGAAATCGCGCAGCCGCTGATAATAGCGCTCCCGGAATTCCGGCACGTCCAGAAACTTCTTCCGCAGCTGGTTGACGCCGTACATTCCCCCTTCCGCTCCGTCCAGCAGGCTGATGTTGGGCACGAAGGGGAACGTGTCGTTGGTGGGCAGTTCGCCCCACGAGTGGCTCAGATCCCAGGGCAGAATCACCCAGCGGCCGTCCGCTCCCCGCGTGGGATAATAATTCTTCTCCGTGCTGTCCACGTGCGTCAGCACCGCGACGCAGGCCAGGTAATCCAGGTACGTCTCGATATCCAGGTGGGCCTCGAAGAACGCCTTCGCGTCCGCCGTGGTGTTCAGTTCTTCAATGAATCCGATCAACGGCGCGATGTCGTCCTCCCGGCCCATGGCGTACCGGTACTTGCTGGCGTAAGCCTCGAAATTCGGTTCGCGCGCCATGTAACTGCGCCGCGCCTTGACACCGGCCTGGTAGATCCGGGTCTCCGCGGCCTGGTTGTGCTTTGCCACGAAGTCTTCGTTATACTCTTCCGCTTGCAGGAACAAGCCGTAATAGCTGTTATTGACCATCAGGCGGTAATGGCGGGTATCGGGCACGGGCACTCCCGCCTCGCGGAAGAACTGATAGGCCAGGTGCTCCAGAAATCCGGACTCACCCCGCACCAACGGCGAATCCTGGTAATTGCCATAGAGGTTCATCACCCGCTGGTCATCCCAACGGTCTCCCTTGGGAAACCGCACCCGCCAATTCTTTTTCGGTTTTGTCCGGTCCGTGTCCCCGTGATAGCGCACGCCGCCCTCGAAATAGAGGTCATACACCTCGCCGCCCACCACCACCAGCGCCGGCTGCTCCTGGTTCGATTCCACGTTGCGGTTGAGCCAGTTGATCACTTCCCGCTCGGCGAAAATATATACCGTCGGGAAGGAAGGCAGATCACTCCGGTCTTCCACAAAAAACGCGAAATTGCGGGTGGTTTCGTTCGGCAGGGGCATGACGGATTCCTGCCCGGCCGGATCCGCCGCCGAGATCCGGTAACGCCAGATCTCCCGCGGGCGGAGGGTTTCCGCGTAATTGAGCTGGAAGGTATAAATCGAATCCCCGGCGGCCGTGTCGCCCTGCGTCCCGTCATCCACCATGCGCACCGTCTTCCAGTCTCCCAAGACCAGTCCGGTCCCGTAAGGACACGAAAGCCGCTGGTATTGCAGGTTGACCTCCTTCACCCCGTCCGCGTCCTCCACCCGGGCGGTGATCTTGACGATGTCGGCGTCATCCTGCCCGGCCGGGATGTCCCGCGTGATTTTCAATTGCGGGATCAAACTGAAATCGCTGCTGGCCAAGCTGTTATTGTGGGCCTGGATGGCCAGTACGTTCGTCCCTTCCTTAAGCAGGTTCAAATAATTCTTGAGATCGAAAAATTCCATCGTGCCGGCTTCATGGCTGCCCAAGGCGTATTGGTTATAACGGGGAGTGCCGTCGATGTTCCCCCGCGCGACTTCCACGCCGTTCAAGTAGGCGATGAAGCCATCGTCGTAATCCACGCCCAATTCCAGGCCGCTGTAGCTGGAGGGATTCTGAACCGTGAAGGTCTTCCGGAAGAAGAGGCTCGCGTAACTGTTCTGCATGTCCGTGATGAGGGTGGCGTCATCGTTGTCCGCGTATCCGATGCCGGTCTTCCCCTGTTCCCAGGAAGCATCGTCAAAATCCAGCGCCTTCCAGTTCTGAGGGGGCTGCGACTTGCCGCGGAAGAAATTCCAGACCTGGCCCACTTCGATCAGCATCAGCTCTTCCTGGCGCGCCTCGCTGGCGGCCGCGGCGGGATACCGGGGTGTATGCGTGACTTCGGAAATTTCCGGCGGCAGATTGGCGCCCGTGACCGCGTTGGCCGCTCCCGGACTGGAAGGCTGGCCGCTGCGCCAATTGACCGCCAGCCGGTTGTCCGCCGTGGGAACCATCAATTCCAGCGAATACCCGTCTCCGTCCGGCTGCACCGGCCAGGGCGGCTTGTCGTTGTAGCGCACGTAGTCGATGACGATTCCTTGTTTATTGGATAAAGCCACCGCCTCGCCGCCGTTGTTCAGCTGCAACAGGTAATTTCCCGCTTTATTGGGCGCGTCGGGATACCGGTCCGTGTTCCGGCAGACCAGCAAATAGCCCAGGCCGGCCATCGTGGTCCCTTCCGGAAACACAAACTCGATCCCGTCCGTGAACCGCCAGCCGCTCAAGTCCACCGGCTGAGTAGAGCGGTTATGGAGTTCCAAATACTCCTTCTCCAGGTTGTTGTCGTATTCCTCATCCACCGGGTGATAGAAAATCTCGTTGATCACGATGTCGTAATCGTGATACTCCGGATCAGTGACCGCCCGCGCGTTGGGCCGTCCCGGCGTTCCCCCGAAGGCGGAAACACCCCAGTTGTTGGTCTCGGCCGCGGGCCGCGTGGCCTGCAACAGCTCCAGGCTGCCCCCTTCACCATCGGCCCCCGCCGGCCACTCGCTTTCGTCATTGTAATACACGCCGCTGATGAGCCGTTCGTTCGGATCGAACAACCGCACGGCATCGCTTTGGTTGCCCAGGGAAAACGAAAGCCCCTCCACCACCGGGCCGGTCCAAGCCGGATCCTTTTCATGCGCAATCAACAGGAAACCATTGCCGGGAATCGTGGTTCCCACCGGCAGGCGGAATACGTGGCTGTCGTTTTCATCCTTCAGGATCCAATTCGATACGTTCACCGCCTGGCCCGAAGGATTGAAAAGTTCGATCCATTCCCGCTCCTCGTCATCCGGAGTGGGATTGTTGTACATGAATTCATTGACCACGACCGATCCCGCGGCGGGCGGATTGGCATCCACCCGGTAAAAATAATGAGTCTGCGGAGTTCCCGGCGGCGTGGTGATGAGATACCCCGCCGTGTTGCTCGCCGTGATCCAATACTCCACCTCGCTGCCGTTCGCCTGGGCGGGAATGGTGGCCGAGTAGGCTGCGCCTTGCTTCACCATGGGCACCGTCCGGCTCACGCCCCGGTTGACCATGTACGAGAGGATGACATTGCTGAGCGCGTCGTCCGCAGCGAACTCGGCCGTCACCCGGGTGGAGTCCGCAGCACCCGGCGCCACGGGCGAGCGGTTCACGCGGCCGATCCGCGGCGGTACGGAAGCCAGCAGCACGCTGTTGGCCCTTCCCGGCGTGGGAACCCGGCCGGCGCTCCAATACAGAACGTTGTCGTTATCGGCCAGGGGATGAATCAGTTCCAACGACGCGCCCTGACCGTCCGCCAAAAGGGGCCAGGGCGATTGATCGCCATAATTGACCCGGTCGGCGGTTTCTCCCGCCGCGTCCAACAAAACGATCTCTTCCCCCGCGTTCGAGAGGCTGCTCGGCGCGTAGTTGCCCGTTGTCAGAATGTCATTGGCCAGCGCGTAAAACTGTCTGAGAAAAATCTCGTTGCGGCAAATCACCAAAAAGCCGCCCCCGGGAATCACCGTTCCCCGTGGAAACACGAAATCGATCCCTTCCGAGAAACTCCACCCGGACAGATCCATGGCCTCCGCGCCGGTATTGTATAATTCCACATACTCCCCATTGGCCCCGTCCACCCGGGGATGAAACATGATTTCGTTGATCACCACCTCCGCCTGCCCCGGCAGGGCCAAGCCCATCACCACGATGAGAGAAAATCCACGGATGTATCGAAACATACATTCCTCCAAACTTAGGCGTGCTTCCGTTCGCCTCCCGATTTCACATGAACCGCCCACGGGACGGCAAGAAGACCTTTCTCTGCTCATACCGTTACGAATATATCCTTAAAGATATAATTTTTCCCCGTGATTGTCACACCTCTTTCGAAATCGTCCTCCCCGGTCGTCATGATTTCCCGACTATCCTTTCTTGTCCCGCTCTGAACCCTGTTTGTATCGATTTATGGGATAGGAAATCCGCGAAATCCATCGCATCAATACACCACATGGGGGCTGCACTGTCCGTTTTCGATACAAATTCCCTTTCCCCTGTTCGATTCCGGTACAAACCCGCCAGGCCGCCACGTGTCCCCCAAGCCATGCTCCGTACCATGCACGCATGTAATTTTTTTTATCTCATTGAATCATATCTATACGATCATCCTCTCAGGGCTGGGAGAAAAAAGCCCAAAAATACCACAACGTCCCGGCATTATTTTTCGTTTGGAGTGAAACAATTCCGGATCGGCATGCGTATATTGAATATGGAATGCTGATTGCACGTATTAAACAGCGAGGATTCGAGCCAGCAGGAAATTAGAATTACCAGCAAGGAGTACGATAATGCCTAGCTCTTCTCTCATGTGGTTTGCCTTTCCCAGTGTGCGTGTGGATCTATGGTTCGCGGTCATCTTCGGCTTGCTCCTCCTGGCGGCTTTCACAGCGTGGCAGTTGACTTCCCGTCAGAAAACCCTGCATCTGCGTCCCAAAAGCCTTTTTGAGCAGCAACTGGCCGAGCGCATCATCCGGCGTCCCTTGACGCTTCGTGATAAGTGCCTGTTCCGGAGTTTCCACCGCGTGGAGAAACAGCGGCGGGTTGAGTATTACAACCATCTGAACCGCTTCTCGCCATTTTTCTAGACCGATTCAAACCGTCAACCCGGAATTCCGATCTTTGGATTTCCTCCTCCCCCCCGTGAACCGCTTACTGGACTTCAGGTAAGCGGTTCACATTTGGGGGGGATCGTTGCGATTCATGTGGATAAGACTCATGTACGGCTCATCCGGCAAGTGCGTACTTTTAACAAAGGGCCGGCTCGCGGCTCTTTAAAATGACCGATGAAAACCACCCCCAAAATCCCCCTCTCCCTCTGGGAGAGGGCCAGGGTGAGGGAATTGTGGCAGGAGCGGACCTGGGTGTCCGTCCTCCTCCCGGGGCGAATGGAATCAATTGGGGTTCAACCGGTACGCACTTATCGGATGAACCTCATTTACCATGGGAAGAAGTTCAGCTATACTCAAAACGGGATGAATGCGGGAGAAAAAAATGAGCAATGAGATGTCCCGGATCCGCCGGCCCTGCGTCTTCGATGAATCGCAGTTCCCCAATCGTTAACCATTCAAGGCGAAAGAATCTCAGTTCCTGACCCATGTGCGCGAAAACGATTTACGAATATACCTCCGAAATGGAACGGTATCTGATTCCGCCGGGCAGCATCGACGAACATCTCGATTTCCCCGCGGTCTACGGCAATTCCCACCCGGTGGAAATCGAGATCGGCACCGGCAAGGGCCGCTTCATCCTGGCCGAATCCCTTCAGCGTCCGGACACCAATTTCCTTGGGATCGAACGCTCCAAAAAATGGCTCCGTATCGCCCTGCTGCGCGCCGGCCGCAAGCCGCGTCCCAACTGCCGCTTCCTGTGCCTGGACGCCGATCTCGTGGTCAAACTGTTGCTTCCACTCCACTCCATCCAAGCCTGTCATGTCTATTTCCCCGATCCCTGGCCCAAGGACCGTCACCACAAACGGCGGCTGTTCAATCCCCGCTTCATCGAAAAAATGGCCCTGTCCCTGGTCCCCGGCGGCCGTCTGCATTTCAAGACCGACCATGCGGAGTATTTCACCGAGGCCCACGAGCTCATCCGCTCTAGCGGATTGTTCCGGGTGGACGCGGAATCCGTCTCGCGCGAGGCGATCCACGGCCCCGGGGACGCCGGCGAAGCCGCCACGCATTACGAAATCAAGTTCCGGAAGGAGGCGCGGGACATCTTTTCCGCCCGGTATCAGGCCATCCCCCCGGCAGTCTTTTAGAATTGCGCGCTCCAGCCGGGCCGGTCCACGAAAAACTTGTCGTATTGCGAGTTGGTTTTGCCGGGCTTGAAGAGCCAGACAAACCAGATGTCTCCGTTGCTGGCCACGCCGTTGGTGGGATGATAGGCATAGGACATGCGGTCGGGATGCCAGTCGCCGTTGTCGCCGTCCGGCCCGGAAGCGGCCAGCAGTCCGAAGATGCCATCCTTGTTGGAGCAGCCCCAATCTTCATAGGAATAGAAGAGGCCGTCGCCGAAGGGATCGACCGGAATGCTGGAGATATACGCGACGGGGGTGGTGAGGGGCAGGTAGATATTGCCGTCGAAATGATTGGCGCCTTGCAGATAATTGATCCGGGCTTTGTCCGGATGTTTGCCGATGAACGGATTTTGAAAACAGCATTCGGTTGATCCGTCACAATCGTTGCCGTCGATCAGCCACTTGTTGGTGTCCATGTGGAAAATGGTCACCTCCTGGTTCAACATGCGGATGTCCGATTGGCACCGGGAAACCTTCGCGCGGATCTGAGCGTTGAGAAAATTGGGAACCGCGATGGCCGCCAGAATGCCGATGATGGCCACCACGATCAGCAATTCGATCAAGGTAAATCCCTCCAGGATGTTTCGGCCTACAGTGGAGTTGGTTACACCGTTACGGACCTGCATAGGATATCTCCTTTTCAGTGGGCACATGCCGGAGAGTAAAAGGGGGATGAATCGATTCTCACCGACCCATCCCCCCCGCAAAGAACAGAAATGAAAACCTTCCGGTTCAGTATTCCGGGTTTTTCCCGGCCGCTCTCGCTTACAACTGGGCCCAATCGGGAACCGCGGCGCCCACGTTGGCGGTGACGCGGACATTGTCGATCACCCAGAAGCCTTCCATTTCACCCGGATCCTCACCGGTCGCCAGGAAGCGGAAGACCACGTTGTTCTTGCCGGCCGCCTGGGGCACGGGGAGATAATGCCGCATGAAATAAGGCGCTTCCTCATAGTCCATAAGGGCTTCGGTGTAGGTGAAGAGGCGGGTGAAGTTCTGGCCGCCGTCCGTGCTCACGAAGACCTCATAACGGGAAGTGCTGTTGCCCACCAGCACTTCGGAATCGAATTCCAGGAACGCGGCCGTGGCCTGGGACAGGTCCAATTTCGGCGTATCCAGCGCCGCCGATTCGCTCAGCCCGTCCACCGGCGCGTTCTCGCCTTCCTGCCACATGGCGTAGCCTTGGCCCGCCAACATGAGCACCCACCGGCCGTCCAGGATCCCATTGGGATTGATGTCGGGATCGGGATTGTTCAAATCCAGGGTGATGCCCAACGTTTCCGCGTGTTTGAGAATGTCGATGTTCACTGGATTGTCGCTCACCAGTTTCAACGGTTCGTCGGTCTCCGCGTACCACAGGGGCCGGACATCCCACACCTGTCCCTTGCCATCCGGGCTGTTGGTGTGCAGGTTTTTGTTCGACCAGGTGGCGGGAATCCCATTGGAGAAGTCTTCCTTCATTATCTCCTGGGATCCTTGCGGCGCGGGTACGTTATCCACCACGATATCGTCCATCGCGATATACCAGGCGTCCGCCGATTCGTACCAACCGGTCCGAATCCGGACATCGGGCTTGTTGACCGCTTCCGCGGGCAGCTGAAAGTGCACCCGGCCGTGAAGACCGTCGAAGGATTTGGTCAGCGATCCGCTCCCCAGCACCGGCCAGCCGTTGATGAGAGCCGCGCCATCGATGCCGTTATTGAAGGCCTTGATCACCCGCTGGGGCTCAGGACCCGCCCAAATATTGAGCCACGTGGTTCCGCCATCCACGGAGCATTGAATCAACTGGATACTTTCACCGTTGTTGTTGGTTTCGATTTCCGTGTTGGCATGAAACCACACCTGGCTGGCGCCCACGGTGCTGAACGAAGGGGAAATCGCCCAGATCTCCGCCCCGGTACCGATATCATCCGATCCGCTGCCCGAATCCGAGTCGGCAATGAGGTATCCTCCTTCGGAGGCAGTGCCGTCTTCCTTGGGAGGGGCAATAAAGCCCGTGCTGCTGCCCGGGCCGTCTCCTGGATTTCCCTCCGCGTCCACGGGCCACTCGGGAGCGATGACGAAATCGCTGCCCACTTCCGTGACATATTCGTTCAATACGAATTGCCAGCCCCGGGACAACGCCCCGGCGGTGCCGCCGGTGTTGAAATCATCCTGGAAATAAACATCGGCGTAGCCGGCGCTGATTCCCATGGCCAAGAGGGCGGCCAATCCCAATGCACAATAGATCGTCTTTCTCATCTTGCGTTTCTCCTTTTTCGTTTGATAGTCCGGTTTCATTCACTCGATCGTACGGAAACACCATCTTTTACGGCTTTCCCCAACCTCCTTTCTAAAAAAGATGTTGTTTCATTCCCATGCGGCATGAAAGGCAATGATGAAAAACCGATGAGTAACACATTTTTGGCTCCGCTAATCCCGATGGCACATACTCCCGGAAGTTTTCAGGTGCCGTGGCAGTCGAAACCACCTTTCCATCCAAACTGCCGGTTGTGCATCACCCGGATTGATAGGGATTCCGGAGCGGGATCCCCGATACGGTTTCCGTCTCCAACTTGCCTCGGGGATGAAACGGCCCTGCCGCCACGAGTCATGCAATCCTGCACGCCCTCAACGAGAATCTTCGTAATCACCGGGATTCTCATTTTCGTTCTCCACTCCCTACGTAAAAGGGATGGTAATGATGTTGGATTGAGAATACAATAGCAAACGGTTTATATTTCACTAAATACTGACCGCATCCCTCCAGCTTCACCCGTGGCCTTCCGTTCCCTTCCCGCCTTACGTATGATCAAATTGTTCATCGCTGTTCTTTTTGAATATCCATAAGGATTCTTTTTTGCGCGTTGAGGCCGCGGCCGCCATGGAATCATCTCCGTCCTTCTCCCTGCTACGCCAAGCCGGTTTATCCCTCGAACACTTGGGCCAGATGCTCGAATGGCTGAACGAAGGGATTTTGATTTTGGAGGCCGACAACTCCCGCATCCTGTACGTCAATCACCGCTTCTCCGAAATGGTGCGGATGGAGGCCCGGGAGCTGATCGGCCGGGAGGCCTCGGAATGGCTGAATCCGCGGGAATTGCGGTACTGGCAGCAGCAGAGTGAGATCATCGACAAAACCGGCCGCAACCGCTTCGAGTTTTCCCTCCCCACCCGGGGAGGATCACGGATTCCCGTCATTCAAAGCGTGCGCGAAATCTACACTCGCGAAGGCAAGCGGCTGCTGCTGGTCAACTCCATCGACATCACCGAACAGAAAAGGATCTACTCGGAACTGGAGGCCGTGAACCGGCGCCTGGTGGAATACCACGATCAGCTCGAGGAAGACCTGCAACTGGCCGAACAGATCCAACGGACCCTGATCACCACGCGGGAACAGATCGGCCGGATCCAGATCACCACGCGGTATCTGCCCATGATGGGCATCGGGGGAGATTATGTGTTCGTCCACACCGGCTTGAACCACAAGGTGTATCTCACGGTCTGCGACGTGGCCGGTCACGGCGTGGCGGCCTCGCTGGTGGCGAATTACATCAACGCCAACGCCCGGCAAATTCTTGAAAAAGGCGTGAAGGGGCCGGGCGAACTCCTGCTGAAATTGAACAAGATCACCCACGCCCTGCTCCAGAATCAATACCTCTATTTCACCTACGCCGCCGTGGAACTGGATCCCCTAAGCGGCCAGGCGCGCATCGCCTGCGGGGGACATCCGCCCATTCTGCACGTCCACGGGCATGGATCGGTCCAGGCCTTTTCGGGACCCTACACCCTGCTGGGGAAATTCCATCCCCTGCCCCAGTATGGCGACGAACACACCGTGCGGCTCCAGACCAGCGACCGGCTGGTCTTGTACACGGACGGCATCACCGAGGCCCGCCGTCCGGGAACGGCCGAGCAGCTGGGAGAGAAGCGGCTGGTGCACATCCTCGCCAACAACCATCACGTGGACGCGGAAACCTTGTGCGACATGATCCTCAACGCGGTGACCTGGCACACGGGCAAGCACATCGATGACGACATGACTCTCCTCATCGCCACGATGACGGCTTGAAGGCGATGATCCAGCCTCTCCCAGAGCGATTCCTCTTGGTTCATCCGGTAAGTGTGTACTTTTTATCAAGCAGGGCCGGCCGCTTTTCAACCGGGCTGGCCGGCGAGATCAATCCCCGAATCCCCTCTCCCTCGGGGAGAGGGCCAGGGTGAGGGAATTTTTGTAAGGGCTGACCTGGGTGTCCGCCCTCATCCAGCGGCGGATGAAATCGATTTCACTTCATCTGGCATGCACTTGTCGGATGAACCTTCCTCTTTTCCTGTTGAATAAATGAATTTATAATTTGTCCATTAAAAATATTTATTTAGGATATTATAAATGAGTTCCAGGAAATTACTCACCGTTGAAATGGATCCACAGGGTGATCGGTTGGAAAATCATTTGAATCAGGAAGGATTGAATGATTTCATCCGGCATCTGCAAGACTTGAAAAATCTGCATAACGATCATATCCACCTGATGACCCCGGACTGGGGCGGGAGGGAATTATCGAATGAAAAGCAGGGTTTCGAGCATATCTTGATCAAGCATGTGAAAATCTTTAAAAGGGATTAGCTTCGGTTGAGTATAGTAGGCTGAAAAGTCATCCGTAACGGCAAACCCGAAAGCATAAAGCCGGAGAATTGGCGTCCTTTCAGGGCTTTCCCTCACCCTAACCCTCTCCCGGAGGGAGAGGGAATGGATTGTTTTCGCCGCGCCCAGCCCCGGGAGAACGCCTGGGATTATACTCAAGCCGCGTTATGCGGCCTTGAAAAAACGCGCGGCACCTTGGTATATCATTCCACGACGGAGCGGCAAAAAGTCACTTGATTGTGGTGCAGACATCTTGTCTGCAGAAAATTGGGATGCAGGCGGGACGCCTGTAGCCCCATATAGAGATCATCACCGTATTAATTTCATATTTTGCCGCTTTGTCATTCCATGCGGAAGCTCCACGAACCTAGAAATCCGAACGGTCATGTTATTTTGACTCAATCTAGGACTCCAACCCATGAACATTCTCATTGATACCTTGGCCCAGATTTGCCAAACCCACCGCCTCGGCGAAAAGTGGCTGCTGGTTCCCACCTTGCGGACCGGGCAGCAGTGGCTGGACCGCGTGGCCTTGTCCGGGACGCCGGTGGTGAACGTCCGGCCGAAAACGCTCCGGCGGCTGGCGTTCGATCTGGCCGAACCGGAGTTGTTGCGCCGGAACCGGAAGCGGCTGGATCCCTTCGCGGGAGGATTGATCGTCGAGCGGATCTGGAACCAGGCGGTGACCCCGGAAGGCGGATACTTGGGCGCGCTCACGCCCAGCGCGGGACTCTTCGAAACCCTATACAACAGCCTGATGGCCTTGCGGTTCGCGGGCTTGACCTGCGTGAATCCCGCCCGTTTCGAGACCGCCGGCAAGGGTTCGGAAATCCTCCGCCTGCTGCGGGAATACCAGGCGTTTTGCCAAAAAAACTCCCTGGCCGACGACGCCGAAATCCTGCGCCTGGCGCGGGACGGCATCCGGCAATCCCCCCCGCGGTTTCCCGCGCACGTGCTCCTCCTGATCCCCGGTGATCTGGATCTGTCCGGCCTGGAGCGGGAGGTGATCGAGGCGGTTCCCGCCGGGCAAATCGTGCGGTTGCCGGTCGAACAATCCATCCGAAGTGGAACCCCGATTCCCGGGCCGCAATCCGATCTCGGCCGGCTGCGCTGGCTCTCCGCGCCGGCCGGGGCACCGCCTCCATTGCGGGACGGCAGCGTGAAGATTCAACACGCCATCGGAGAAATCAATGAAATCCGGGCCATCCTGCGGCAGTGCCAGGCCGATGCAATTCCCTTTGGCCAGGTGGAATTGATTTACACCGACGCGGAAACCTACATCCCCCGGATCTACGAACTGTGCGAGCGGCACGCCCTCGAGGCCACGTTCGCGGAAGGGATTCCCGTCCGCTATTCGCGGCCCGGGCGGGCGCTCAAAGGCTGGTTGCGGTGGATCCAGGAGGATTTTACGCAATCGTCGTTGGTTTCGATGATCCAGGATGGATTGTTCCAGCTTCCCCTCAAACCAATGGAAATGGATGAATGCGGATTCGCCCGGCTGCTGCAAAACGTGCCCATTGGCATTGGACGAGAACGGTACAGGGAGAAAATCCGGGAGGAAATCCAGGCTATGGAAATCCGTCTGGCCCATCCGGAACGGCCGTTGAACGAAGAGATGGAAGAGGACCGGGAATTGCTGGACCGGAGCCGGCTGGAAAAGCAAAGGAACGATTTATCCAGATTGCAACAATTCATCACTGAACTGCTGGAGATCACTCCCCGCGCGGATGAGCCGGGTGAGGACGTTCTTTCCCAAGCCGGCCGGTTTTTGGATACCTTTGCCCGGGCGTTCACCGAATTCGACCGCCATGCCCGCCGCCGGCTGGTGGAAACCATCGAGCGCCTGCGGGAATGGCTGCCCCTCGCGGGTGACCATCCGGTCCTGGACGTACGGACCTGGCTGGCCACGCTGCCGGATGAACTCTCGGTGATGGCGCAAATGCCCCAGGGCGGGCGCTTGCACGTGGCGTCCCTGCACCACGGCGGCCATGCCGGCCGGGGGTACACGTTCATCGTGGGGCTCGATGACAGCCGCTTTCCGGGAGGCGGCCGGCAAGATCCCATCCTGCTCGATCCAGAACGGGAACGCTTGTCGCCCGAAATTCCCACGGCCGCGTCGCGCCGGCGTCAAGAACTCGACGCGTTCCACCGCCTGCTGGCCCGGCTCGAGGGCCGGGTGGTCCTCAGTTTTTGTTCGTACGATGTCCACGATGATCGGGAGATGTTCCCCAGCCCGGTGGTGCTGGCCGCGTACCGGATCCTGTCGGGCCAGGCGGAGGGCAACCAAACCACCCTGATGGAATGGCTGCCGCCGCCCGCATCGTTCGCGCCCGCCGGCCCGGAAGCCTCGCTGGACGAAAGCGAGTGGTGGATGGCGGCGGTCCAACAACGAGAAGAAGGCCATCTCCCGTTCCACGCGGTGGGGCAGTGGCATCCCCACCTGGCGCGAGGCTGGGCGGCGCGCGAGGCCCGGCTCGGCTCGGAGTTTACGGAATTCGACGGCCGTGTCCCGGAGGCTGGAATTCATCTCAGCCCCACCGGGGCGGAAGCCAAACCCCTCAGCGCCTCGATGCTGGAAACCCTGGGACAATGCCCGTTGCGGTTCTTTTTCCGCCACGGTCTCAACATCCAGCCGCCGGATGTGCTGGAAATGGACCCCGAGCGCTGGCTGGATCCGCTGGCCTCCGGTTCCCTGCTGCATACGCTGTTCGAGCGCTTCGCGCGCGAGTTGATCGAAACTCGCCAGCAGCCCGTGTTCAACACGCACTGGCCGCGCCTGCGGGAATTATTGTCCCAATTGGTGGAAGAGTATCAACAATCGATTCCCCCGCCCAACGAAAGCGCCTTCAAACGCCAACTCGATCAATTGGAACGAACCGCGCGCATATTTTTGAAGGAAGAAGAGAAACAGGCCGGGTTCTTCACACCCGTCTATCTGGAAGCCGCCATCGGTATGAAAAATTACGGCCGGCCCACCGGCCTGGACACCACCGAACCGGTCCCGGTGACCCTGCCCGGCGGCCGCACGATCCTTGTCCGCGGAAAAGTCGACCGCGTGGACCGGATCCAGGGACCGGAACCGGATACTTACGCCATCTGGGATTACAAAACGGGCAGTTCCCGGAAATACCAGTCATCCGATCCCTTCCAACAGGGGCGGGTGATTCAGCATTCACTCTACCTGGAGTTGGTCAAGCAACGGCTCCATCAGGAAATTTCCGGGAAAGCCAAATTAGTACAATTCGGGTATTTTTTCCCCAATGTCAAGGAACGGGGCGAGCGCCGGCAATGGACTCCCACGGAACTCGCGCCGGGAGGCAACGTGTTGTTTTCTTTGTGTGAATTGATTGCGACGGGCGCCTTTTTACCCACAGACGATCCCAGCGATTGCGCCTTTTGCGATTACCGGGAAATCTGCGGCGACGTGAACGCCCTCGCGGCTTCCAGCAAACAAAAACTGGACAATCCCCTCAATGACCGGTTGCATCCGTTCCGGGAGTTACGCGGCTATGGATCATCCCAATAATTCAACGAATAGTCTGCCCCCCGACCAGGCGCAACGGGACTTGATCCGCACCGCCTTGGACACCAACCTTCTGGTGGAAGCCGCGGCGGGCACCGGCAAGACCACAAGCCTCATCGGCCGCATGGTCGAATTGCTGGGCGTGGGGAAATGCGGCGTCGAAACCCTGGCGGCGATCACCTTCACCCGCAAGGCGGCGGGCGAATTGCGCTCGAAATTTCAGATCGGCCTGGAAAAGGCGGCGCGCGAGGCGGACGGCCCACGCCGCCAGCGGTTCCAGGAGGCGCTGGAAAAAATCGAACACGGCTTCATCGGAACCATTCACTCGTTCTGCGGGCGGCTGCTGCGCGAACGTCCCGTGGAAGCGGAAGTGGATACCGCCTTCGAGGAAATCGACGAGCCCGCCGACTCCCTCCTGCGCCAGGAGGTATGGGAAGAATATGCCGCCCGCCTTTACACCCGCGGAGATCCCCGCCTCGCCACGCTGCGCGAACGGGGCCTGGAAATCCGGCAATTGCGCGCAACATTTATGCGCCTGGCCGAATACCCGGACGTGGAGGAATGGCCCGCGCCGGATGTCCCGCTTCCCGATCCGACACCCGCCGTGGCGGCCCTCCGCGCGTACGTGGCGCATATGGAAAAACTGCTCCCCACCCTGCCCGCCGACTCCGGAAATGACAAACTGATCCCGCACTACAAAAAAATCCCCCGCCTGTGGCGGCAAGCCACCCCCGGCGAGGTATCGGAAGTGATGGAAATTCTGGCCTTGTTCAAAGCAATGACTCCCAAGCAGACAGTCCATAAAAACTGGCCGGAGAAAAAAGAACAGGCGCTCGCTGAACTGGAGCGGTGGAATGAATTCGCGGCCGCCACCGCGGCCCCGCTGCTGGAACTCTGGCACGCGCGGCGGTACGCGGCGATCATGCGGCTCATCCGGCCGGCGCTCGAATTGTACGAGCAACGCAAGCAGGAATTGGGACAGCTGAATTTCCAGGACCTGTTGATGAAAACCGCCCGCCTGCTGCGCCGCCATCCCGCCGTGCGCGAATACTTCAGCCGCCGCTGCACGCATCTGCTGGTCGATGAATTCCAGGACACCGATCCCATCCAGGCCGAGGTCATGCTCCTGCTCACCGCCACGGATCCCCATGAATCCGATTGGCGGAAATGCGTCCCCCGCCCGGGATCGCTTTTCGTGGTGGGCGATCCCAAGCAATCCATCTACCGTTTCCGGCGCGCGGACATCGTTACCTACAACCAGGTCAAGCGCGTCATCGCGGACACCGGCGGCCGGGTAGTCCAGCTCTACGCCAACTTCCGCACGACGCCCCCCATCCTGGACTGGGTGAACCGGGTTTTTGTTGATAAATTTCCCAACCAGGCCGGCGATTATTCGCCCGTCTACATACCCCTGCAGCCGGGCAAATCAGCCGATGATCAAAATTTGACTAATCCCGTTCAAATTCTGCTCCATCCCGAGGAAATGAAAAACAAGGAGCTATGCCTGAAATTTGAAACCGATTTCATCGCGCGGCATATCCGGCAGGCGGTCGATGAGGGAAAGGCAGTTCCCGGCGACTTTCTCATCGTCACGTACAAAACCCAAAACCTGACCGCATACGCCGCGGCCCTGCAGGCGCATGGCATCCCTCACCAAGTGACCGGCGGAACCACGCTCAACCAGAACCTGCCCCTGCGGTTGTTGCATCGCGTCCTGGAAGCCATCGCGCGGCCGGATGATCCCATCCCCCTGGTCAGCGTGCTGCGCAGTGAACTCTTCGGCGTGAGCGATCCGCTGTTGTATGAGTTCAAGCGCGCGGGCGGCGTCTTCCACTACCGCCGCCCCGTTGCCGAAAGTGACACGGCCGATTTCACACCGATTCGCGGCGCGTTCGGCCGGCTCAAGCAATATGCCAAATGGCTCCAAAGCCTCCCTCCCGCGGCCGCCCTCGAACACATCGCGGAAGACCTGGGCCTGTTCGCCCTGGCCGGCGCCATGCCCGGGGCCAATGTCGAATGCGGCAGCCTGGGGAAGGCCATCGAATTACTCCGGACAGCGGGATGCGAGGCCGGCGGCATCCAGAAACCGGCTGCGTATCTGCGGCGGATCATCGATGCCGAAGAATCATTCGACGGCCTGCCCGCCACTCCCGCGCCGGGCCGCGTCGTCCGCGTCATGAATTTGCATAAGGTCAAAGGCCTGGAAGCCCCCATCGTCTTTCTCGCCGATCCCACGGGCGATTCGAAACACGATGTGGAAATGCATATCGACCGGTCGGGCGGCCGCGCAAGGGGGTACGCCTGTATTTTCGAAGCCACCGTGTACGGTCATGGATACAATGTGCTAGGTAAACCTCTGGAGTGGGAAAAATACGCGCAAATCGAGGAGGCATTTCACAAGGCTGAACAAACGCGATTGCTCTATGTCGCCGCCACCCGCGCGGGCCGGCAGTTGATCATCTCGCAACGGACCAAATCGAATCAGCAAAATCCCTGGCAATGCTTTCACGATCATCTCGCCGGCTTTCCCACGCTGCCCGATCCGGGATCCCTCGCGCCCGTGATGCCGGAAGAAAAGCCCTTTGATATTTCTTCCCTCAAGACACGGATGGAACTCATCCAGACGCTGCGGCACGAACTGTCCCGCCCGGCCCGCCAGACGGTGGCGATGAAACAATCCGTGTTGGATTCCATCCCGGCGGGCGGGCCGGGCCGCACCCTGGGGACGGAATGGGGCGAAATCGTCCACACGCTGCTGCAAATCCTGATGCAGAGTCCCGGTTCAAATGTGGATGATTGGACTGCCTATCTTCTTGATGAACACGATCTGCCCCGGGATTGGCGGGAACCCATGTTGGAGTCGGCCGCCGCCGTCTTGGCCTCCGGCATCTGGCAACGCGCGCGCGCCGGAAATCCCTGCTTGGTGGAAGTTCCCCTGTGCGTCCGCCAGGATGACGCGGATATCCCCACCGTGTTGCGGGGAGCGATCGACCTGGTGTTCCGGGAGCCCAACGGCTGGGTGCTGGTCGATTACAAAACCGACCAGGCGGCGCTCAAAAACACCTCCCGGTTGATCGAAAAATACCGCCCACAACTGGACCTCTACGCATCCGTCTGGGAACGGATCGTCTCGGAACCGGTCGTCGAAAAGGGATTCTTCTTCACCGCGACGGGGAAGTATGAAGTAATCGCGTAAGCAATTGACCTTTTTTTCCCCTCTCCCTCTGGGCCAGGGTGAGAGAATTTGTGGTGCAGGCTTCCTGCCTGCATTACCTCCCCCGAAGATCGGGTGAAGTTAGGTAATTGATCGTAGTTATAGATTAGCGCGTAATCCATCGCATTCCGTAGGTTAAAACCTACGGCTACTCACATGAATCCCCTTCGGGGATGGAAATGGTTCCCCGTAGGCCGGCGGAGAAAGGGAGGGGGTGTTTTCGTTAAACGCCGGGGCACGTTGCCACGTGCCCCGGCGCATGTGGGAATCATCAACTCATATCAAGAACCCACCGTTACCACCTCTTCCCGCGGCACGTCCCAGGTTGCGTCTTTCCACCGGAGCTCCGAATCGCCGAAACCATGGAAAATGCGCAGGCCGCGGGCATGCTCGAAATCGCGGCCTTTTTCCACCCGCAGCGTGAACAGCGCGCCGTCCGGATATTCGGCCCCGTTCCAACGCTTCGCGTGGAAGGCGATGAACCGGGGACTTTCCACCACGAATCCCCATGGCGGCAGCAAAACCGCGCCGCCCCATTGGGTTTGCACCGCCGCGTCTGCGGATCCGAAGTTCACCACCACTTCGGTCCGGTTACGCCCCTCGCCATAGACAGCCCGCCGCACCGCGCGATCCGGTGTAACAAACTCGAATTGTTCCAACCGTTGAAACGCCGTCGCGGCCTGCAACGGCCCGAGAATCTCATGGGTGTTCTTCAACAGGACGTCGAAGGGATGGAAGCCCGCGGCCCAGCCGTTATCCGTGCGGGTATAACACGCCGGCGCTCCTCCCGGCTTTTGCTCTCGGGGCTTTTCCAACCAATACTTGTGTTCCGGAACCGAATGGAAATGCAGCGGCCGCGCCGTCAGGACATGATGCGCGACATATTCGGCCGATTGCCGGAAATCGAAGCCGTACTTGCCATAGCAGATCTGGCAATCGTGATAGACCATCTCCCAGAAGGGAATCACCACCGCGCCCAGCTCGGCCGGTTTCAATTGGTGGTAATATTGCCCGCTGACCCCCACCAGCCCCTCGAAGAAATCGCTGTGCGGCAAGGCCCATTCCCGCCCGCATTCGCTGCCGAAGAGCCCGAAGATCTTCCGCGACTTGTCACTCAGCTGAATTTTCCAGGCGATGTCCTCGTTGCGGCCGATCGGGTGGTTGGGATCGAAGCATTCGCGGGGCCCCACGGCGTAAGTCGTATCGATAAAGAACACCCATGGCTTGAACAGTTCCTGGATGGCGGGCAGGTTCTGCGGCCGCATGGCCAGCTCCACCTGCTTGGGCGCGCACACCATGTACGCCCGGCCGCCCATCCACCGCCCCCCGGTGATCAGGGAACCATCGGCCCGCTTTTCGATGTACGCGGGATCCCAGCTCTTCGCGTCGCGGTACATGTCCTGGTAGTTGTCATGCAGGCAGGCGGCGTAGCCCAAGGCCTGGATGCGTTGCACGGCGTTTTGGAGGGCCGCGTCGCCGCCGCACTCCGGATTGGCCGGCAAGGCGTCCGGATGCCGGCAGTCGTATCCCCCTTCGGTCCATCCGCCTAGCGTGAAGAGGCAGCGGCCGATCCCCACATCCTTGGCGATATGTTCGGCCACCGCCGCGGCTTCGTCGAACGTCCAGTTCACCTCGACGCTCTCCTCCTTGGTGCTTTCCTCGTTCATCCGCCGCGCCAGGCACATCCATAGTTTCACGTTGGTCGCCCCCACCAACAACTCTTCATGCCGGTTGCGGCGGATCTTCGCGCGCAGGGTTTGGGCCAAGCCTTTCTTCTCCGCGATCTCCCGGTACCTCTCGGCCACTGTGTTCCAATCGCCCTTCCCCAAGGGAACCAACTTGACGGACCGCGCCGATTTCCGCAGCGCCACGGTGGTGACGAGCCGCTGGAACGGATTCGGACTCTCCGGCAGGATGCTCTCCACCAGCGGCCACGTATAAGCGTCATCCCAGGTTATCACCAGCGCGGCCCCGCTTTTGAGAAAGCCCAGCATGTTCATGTGGCAGCCTTCATAATCCGATGTCCCGAATTCCCGCTGGAACGCCACGCCGCTATTCGCCGGGATCAGCAATCCCTCCCGGCTGGGCACGATCACCGCGCCTTTCTCGTTGCCCTGGACCGTCAAGGCGTCCCCCAGAAATTGAATGCCCTCTTCCGGAATCTCCCCATCGAACTCGATCTCCAACGCGCGCCCCCCATCGGTGAGCGCGTAGGTCACGCCGAATCCCTGGTCCGTCTCGAAACGCGCCGCCCGGGATGAGCGCTTGACCTGATGGAACTCCGGCACGATTCCCCCAATCTTTCCCGGAATCGCGTTTCCCTCCCCCGGCCAGGATACGCCGGATTGTTTATCCCAAAGCGACCAGTTCCCGGTTTCGGAATCGACCGCCGCCCGCAAGAACCGGCTCTCCAGGTTAATGGTTTCCCCCGCGGCGGTGAGGACCCCGCCCCATGCCAGCATGGCCATCAAAAGCCCGGGCAGGATTGTTCTGACTTGGATATCCAACAACCAGGAACGTGCGATGGGGGCGTGACGCATGATTTTTCTCCCTTTGATTCATAACCTGGATACACATTTCTCAGGTATTCTGTTATCCCAGAAAATCCGGCATGAATCAATATGGGATCGGCTCTTGAAACAGGGAGAAAGCTGAACAACATGGCGGACTCCCAGCCCGCCCGTCCCTTGTGTCCTTTTCGTCATTGAGGTTCTTTTAAGTTCGGGGGGAAGAGTAGGAGAATGGTTGTTCTACCGTGTAGGACAGGCGGCGATTCCCGCCACCTCTCTTGTCTTCACCTCCCACTTTCCGTTATTCTATCGGTTGTATGAGCTATTATTGGGGTGTTCGAATTCCTGCCAGGAGATATCGGCCAATATAAAACAACAACGAGGAGGTGGTTGGATGAAAACAGCACGCGATCATTCATTTACACTCATCGAACTCTTGATCGTGGTGGCGATCATCGGCATCCTGGCCGCGATCGCGGTGCCCAACTTCTTGAACGCCCAGGTGCGCGCCAAGGTGTCCCGTTCCATGTCCGACCAACGCACCATGGAACTGGCCATTCTACAATACTCGCTGGACGCCAACGACAATCCGCCCCACTCACACGAAGTCAATCAGAACTGCTGGCTGACCACGCCGGTCGCTTATCTCAGCAGTTTTATGTTCGATCCCTTTCAACAGATTCCCGACGCGAAAAGCCTGTTCACCGTGGACGGCCGGTTGAGCCTAACCAAACAACAGCACCATTGGGATCCCTATGACAAACGTTATTGGTCGGGTTTAGCCCCTGAATATTTCGATCCCAAAATCAACGCCGATTTCGGTTTTCGCCGGCAAGCCATCGGCGTGATCATCGGGCTGGGGCCGACCAGCACCTACAAGGGCGCCAGCACCACCGACTGGCACCCCTACGAGCCCTCCAACGGCCTCTACAGCATCGGCATCATCCGGCGTTACGTTCCGGGAACGCCCAAGGTGGATTTCGGCATGCCCTAAACAAGCCAGGGGGCCACGGCGCTGACACGGCTCCCGGGGGGAGGGGGGAATACCTTCCCTTCAAACCATCCCGTGATCAGGAAATCTTTCCACGCTTCTCCCTCTCCTCTCTTGTATCAAATGACACGAATCATTTATTCTATCCAATATTCGAATTAATTTTATTTCGTATTTATCGATTCAGTGGGTATCAAAAATCCAGGGCAGGACCGAGTGGAGATGGCAGGCGGATGAATACCCAACGTGGGCGCTCATTTACGTTGATCGAACTGTTAATCGTCGTGGCGATCATCGGCATCCTGGCCGCCATCGCCGTGCCCAACTTTCTCAACGCCCAAATCCGCGCCAAGACCGCGCGCGGCTACGCCGACATGCGCGGCCTGGTGACCGCCATTGAAGCCATGCGGATCGATAAAAACGTCATGCTGGTGGATTGGTGGGACGATGACCGCGATTGGGGACGGAAACGGTTGCGGGAGGTGTTTCACGGAGTGGGGGACACCCCCGAAGCCTCCCGCTCGGCGGTGGATTTGCTGGCCCCCTTGACCAGCCCGGTCAGCTATATGGCCTCCATCCCCCTGGACCCCTTCCTGCCGGAGGATCTGACCGAGCGGGGAATCAACGCCTACAGCTACGCGGACAACGATCCGGCGGATCCCGATCTGGACCACGGCATCGGCGCGCTCTTTCCCGAATACGCCCCCCGCTTCGGATTGCGGGAACTGCGGACCGGGGATTACATCCTGATCGGCATCGGGCCGGACCGGATTCTCGGATTGGATGCGGGTTTTGGCGATCCCAACCGCGCCTTGCCCTATGAATCCAGCAACGGCCTGACCAGCGCGGGGGATATCACCGTGCGCGGCGGCGGGGGAATCAATCAGTAAACACCACCGGCTGGCGGCGGCCTCAATACCCCATCACCTTCCGCACGAATCCGCGGCTGATTTTGAGGCTCTCCCGCAGCGGACGGGTGAGTTGGAATCCCGCGGGATGCGCGAGTTCGATGACGGCGCCGCCCGTGAAGGGAATCTCCCTCAGCGCCTGGGCGATCGCCTTGTAATCCATGCTGCCCTCCCCCAGCGCTTCGGACCATTCCCCATCCGGTTTCTGGTCGCGCAGATGCAGGAAGACGATCCGCTCCTTGTATTCCCTTATGAACCAAACGGGATCCACGCCGCCCCGCAGCAGCCAGTTCAGGTCCGGCCCGAGTTTCACGTCCGGAATCCGCGCCAGCGTGCCCTTCAAGTCGTGCAGGTGGTTCTCGACTTCGTACGTGTGGTTGTGCAAATTCAGTACCACCCCGTGCGCCTCGCAGAACGCGATGATTTTCTTCAACAACTCGGCCTGCGCGTCCAGTTCCTCCGCCGTCTTCAGGCGGCCCGCCGAGCCCACCGAGGTTCCCAACGTCCGGCCGCCCAACTGGGAGAGGCGCGTGATGACCACTTCCGCGTCCTTCAACACCTCCGTGTGTTTGCTTCGGTCCCACATGGCCCCCTCGAACGATGTGCCGATGACGGGCAGCTCGTATTTCTGGGAAAGGGCCCGGATCCGCTCCACCGCGCCGTTGGGCCGCAAGGCGGTGTGCATCAATTCGATGCCGTCCATCCCGGCGTATTTCATATCGGCAAAGATGGTCTCCAGCACCGGCGTGATGTCATAGTTCGGCTGTGTGGCCGCGTACACCCAGGGATGCGCTCCGACGATCACTTTCTGGGCTTTTTCCCCGCCGGCATGACACACCGGATGGAATCCGGTTGAGAGGGAAGCTACTCCCAGGATTTGCAGTAATTCCCGGCGGCCCAGGTTGGATTCCTTGGGCGCCGTGCCGGTTTTCGGATTCGGGCGGTTTGTCATGTCACGCTCCTTCCACATCCTCGAAGACCTTCCAGCCGCGGCGGTTGAGGTCCCAATAAACCACCCACCCCGCCACGGCGGCGATGATCAAGAACAAAATTCCGGTTCGGCCTTGCCCAAAGATGATTTTCCCCGCGCCGAACAAGGTCAGGTAGATCATCACGCAGCCCGCGAACCAATCGAGCAGGTTGTTCCAGCCGTCATGCCGGATGGGCACTTCCGGCGCTTCCCGGGCCACCGGCCCCCACAGGGCGGGATTAGGCCGGACCCGGCGGTAAAAGGCGGTCAGCGTCCGCCGGTCTTCCGGCGCGGTGAGCCAGGTCACCAGCAGCCACACTGCCGTCGAAACCACCACGGTGATGAGCACCGTCCAGGCGAAATGCACCGGATTGTCCGTGTTCAGGTGGAAACCGAATTGCAGCGCCATCGAAACCACGAACGAGGCGGCCATGGCCGAAACCTCGCTCCACGCGTTGATCCGCCACCAGAACCACCGCAGGATGTACACACTGCCGGTCCCCGCCCCGATCGCCATCAAAAATTTCCACGCCCCCGAAATCGAGGATTGATAATACGTGACGATCGACGAAACCACCATCAGCCCCAGGGTGGCGATCTGCGAGGCCTTCACGTAGTGCTTTTCATCCCGCCCCTGGGCCAGGAACCGCCGGTAAAAATCGTTGATCAGATATGACGCGCCCCAGTTCAATTGCGTCGCCACGGTCGACATGTACGCGGCGGCGAAGGCGGCGATCATCAATCCGGCCAGCGCCGTGGGGAACACGTTGGGATCCACGATGGTCTTCACGAATCCCGACTCCTTGTCCTCCAACGTGGGATACAGCACCAGCGAGGCCAGGGCAGTCAAAATCCAGGGCCAGGGCCGCAGCGCGTAATGCGCGATGCTGAACCACAACGTGGCCAGCAGCGAATGCTTCTCGTCCTTGGCGCACAGCATGCGCTGGGCCACGAATCCGCCCCCGCCTGGCTCCGAGCCGGGATACCACGTCGCCCACCAGTTGATCCCCAGGTATACGCAAAACGTGATCATGGGCATCCAGGCTGATCCGATATCCGGCGTGAACGACAGCACGGATCCCTGCCCCCCCTTGGCAAGATCGATGGCTTGCAGTTTGTCCATCAACGCGCCCATGCCCCCGGCCGCCTTCACCGAAAAATACGCCAAGACGATCACCATGCCCATCTTCAGGACGAATTGGAACAGGTCGGTCACCAGCACGCCCCACAATCCCGACATCGTGGAGACCATGGCCGTGAACAGCATGATCAAAAAGACGAGGCTCAAGGCGGCGATCTTCGGATCGGTGATCCCCAGCCAGGACAACTGCAGGCCGGGGAAGATCATCATCAGGATTTTGACCATCGCCAGGTTCACCCAGCCCAGGATGATGCAGTTGATCGGCAATCCCAGGTACAACGCCCGGAATCCCCGCAAAAAGGCCGCCGGCTTGCCGCTGTAGCGGATCTCGGTGAACTCCACGTCCGTCACCACTCCCGCCCGCCGCCACAACCGCGCGAAGAAAAACACCGTCAGCAGGTTGCTGAGCAGCAGGTTCCACCACAGCCAGTTCCCGGCGATGCCGTACGTGGCGACCAAGCCGGTCACCGCCAGCGGCGTATCGGCGGCGAAGGTCGTGGCGACCATGCTGGTCCCCGCCAGCCACCAACTCACGTTCCGGCCGCTGACAAAGAATTCCTCCGTCGAACCCGTGGCCCGCTTCTTGTACCACAAGCCGATGCCCAGGTTGATCAAAAAGTACGCCGCGATGACCGCCCAATCCAGAAATGTCAGCTGCATGGAAGAAACCTCTTTTCCAAAATCACTCCGGCCCCCGGATAATCAGCCTGCAATACTACCACATGTCCCACGGCCTCATAATCCACCCCCGGAGCGTACCACGGAATAATTTTGTGAGCGCCGTGGAAACCGCCGTACTTTGATACCTGCGGCTATTCACCGGAATTCCCTTCAGGGATTGTCCCTGCTATGCTCCTTGGTTTTTCTCTTCTGAATCCCCTCTCCCTCCGGGAAAGGGACCGTGTGAGATGATTTTTACCGGGGTGCCCGGGTGTCCGGCCGTTTCAAGGAGATGGTAAGACTTTTTCCCATCCTGTACATAATTCCACGATGCTTCAAAAAAATACTTGACCTCGATCCAACTCTGTGGAAAATTGATCCGATTAGGATCTGAGTTCCGGTCTAATCCCTCCCAAGGATTGGAATGGGCCGAATCCATCGGCCGGAAAGAAAGCGTATGAAAAAATTCGATCCTTCCACATTGGCCTTCACACTCATCGAGCTCCTCATCGTCGTCGCCATCATCGGCATCTTGGCCGCCATCGCCGTCCCCAATTTCCTCAACGCGCATGTCCGCGCCAAGATCGCCAAGGCGGAATCCGAGTTGCGGACCATCACCACCGCCCTCGAAAGCTACCGGATCGACAACAACATCTATCCCCCCTGGCTGGACGCCACTGGCGTGCAGAAAAATCCCGTCAACCGGCGGCTCATCCCGCTGACGACGCCGGTGGCCTACATGCCCATGGTTCCCCAGGATCCATTTCTCTACGGCCCTCCCGGCGCGCGGATCGTTGAATCCCAAGACGCGGCGTACGTCACCTACGACTACACCGACGCTTGGAGCCGGATCCACTTCGGCGGCTTGACCGTCCTCCCTCTGCAGGCCCGCTGCGCCGAATTCAAAGTCACCAGCGCCGGCCCCGATTATGAAAACACCTGGGGCAACACCTCCACCTACATGGTCACCAACGGCCTCTCTAGCCGCGGGGATATCATCAAACTGGGCGCCCGGTCTTCCTGGCCCTGCGATGACACCCTGGTGGGGACGTGATCGGATACGAATAAAACCGGGGGATACGTCAACCGGCCAGGAGAAATATTGCCCTGGCGTATCTCCCTTTTTTTGGCCTGCCTCCCGCCCCCGTTTTCCCCCTTTCCCATTTTCATCCTTGATCTTTTAGCAAACGGAGAGAAAATGAAGAGAGAGCGATTAAGCCGATGTCTCATCTTCGTTCACGCGGATTCCAAGCAGTGTCATCGCATCACCCGGCCTGGAATCCTCATCCGGGTGGAGTGCAAGCATGATGTCCTCCCTTTGGCCGATCGGAATTCTGTTTCTGCTCTTTCTGGGCGGATGTGGACTGGCCGGAAGGATTTTTCATGTCCGGCCGGCCAAGAAATTGCCTGATACACTATCCGAAATCCACGGCTCTCCGATGGACACCGATTCCGGCCCCATTCCGATCGGCGATCCCCGCGCGTATCCTCCGGACGAGCAGCGCCGAATCCGCCTGCGCGAACAGGTACGCACCTTGAGCGGCAACTCGCCCGAATCGGCCGCGAGCGTCATAAAGGCTTGGTTACGTGAAGGTTGAAACGATGCCCCACCCATGCCAGCCTTCCGGCTTCCCTTTCCCCCCCCGGGAAGATCCTTTCTCTGACGATTTCACACATCAATGGATAGACAAGCGCCATATCTTGTGTAAAGATGTTATCTCAATACAAGATATAGTGGCCTATATCGAACCGAACCGGTTTTTGCAGCCCATCCTACTTTTTTGGAAAGAATACGGGGAAAATCATGTCTGACCCTATCCGGGAAGCGTGCGGCGTATTCGCCATCGCGGGAAACGAAGAGGCCTCCCATTTGGCCTACCTGGGATTATACGCCCTGCAGCACCGGGGCCAGGAAAGCGCGGGAATCGTCACCGCGGAAGGCGAACATCCCCATTCCCACCTCGGGATGGGACTGGTGGCGGATGTCTTCAACGAAGAGGTGCTGAACCAACTGAAGGGCAACCGGGCCATCGGGCACGTGCGTTATTCGACCACCGGCTCCAGCAACATCCTCAACGCGCAACCGATCCTCTGCGAATACCGCCGGGGATGGGTCGCGGTGGCGCACAACGGCAACCTGATCAACACCTTGGAATTGCGAAGCCGCCTGGAATCGGAAGGCTCCATTTTCCGGACGGCCACCGACAGCGAAATCCTCATCCATCTGCTCGCCCGCTCGCCCCAGGCGGATTTTCTCGAAGCCCTGGATGCCTCGCTCTCCAAACTGCGCGGGGCCTTCTCCATGGTGATCATGAACGACCAATACACCATCGGGTTGCGCGATCCGCTGGGCATCCGGCCGCTCTCCCTGGGCCGCCTGGGTGACGCATACATTTTCTGCTCGGAAACTTCGGCCCTCGACATCATCGGGGCGGACTACGTGCGGACGGTGGAGCCGGGCGAGATGGTGATCATCACCAAAAACCGGATCGAAAGCCGCTTCTATTACAAGCAGGACATCACCGATCTCCGGCGCAAGCAGGCGCAGTGCATTTTCGAACTGGTCTACTTCGCCCGTCCGGACAGCTACGTCTTCGGACGGCTGGTGCAGCCGGCGCGGGAAAATCTGGGGCGGGTGCTGGCGCACGAATGCCCCACCAAGGCCGACGTGGTCATCCCCATCCCCGACTCCAGCATTTCCTCGGCGATCGGCTACGCCCTGGAATCGGGTATCCCCTTTCAGCAAGGCATCATCCGCAGCCACTACATCGGACGCACCTTCATCGAGCCCAGCCAAAGCATCCGCGACTTCGGCTGCAAGATCAAATACAATCCCGTCCGTTCGGTATTGGAGGGCAAGCGGATCATCGTCGTGGACGATTCCATCGTGCGCGGCACCACCATGCGCAAGATCGTCAAGATGATCCGCAAGGCGGGCGCCCGGGAAATCCATCTGCGGATCGCCTCGCCGGTCTGGATGGAACCCTGCTATTACGGCATCGACACGCCGGAACGGGGACGGCTGATCGGCGCCACGCACACACTGGATGAAATCCAGAAACACCTCCGCGTGGATTCGCTGCATTACCTTTCCATCGAGGGATTGCTCAAAGCCGTGGGGGGATCCGAAGATGAATTCTGCACCGCCTGCTTCAGCGGAAAATACCCGATCCGCTGGAGTGGTCAAATCATCGATAATCTGGCCAAAAAAGAAGTCGAGGCGGAAAAACAATTGGTCCACGTGGAAAATGAACCGGTGGAAAATCCCTCCTAAAAGGACGGTTATCGCCTACGTCGCCTCCCCTTGATTTGACCTGATTCCATCCCCGCGGCGCGCTGCTCCTCTCGTTAACTCACTACCTGAGCCTTCCCACCCTTCCTGAATTCCGGCCATCTTTTTTTGGCTCATCCCTCCGGTGTGTACTTTTTTCTGATCGCCGGATCGCATCTCTTCGAAAGGATCGATGAAAACCACACCCAAAATTCCCTCTCCCTCTGGGAGAGGGCCAGGGTGAGGGTATTTTTGTTGGGGTGGACCTTGGTGTCCTTCCTCATCCCGGAGTAAAGGGGATCGATTTTATCTCAGTATGTACGCACTTCCCGGATGAACCTTTTTTTATCCGATTGATCCTGTTAAAAACACCATTCCCAATGACAAAGAATCTCATCTGTGTAAGAATCATCTGCCCCCTGAAGGGGAAATCCGCCATGTGAGGGGAGAAGATGTCATGCGCTTAAGTATCATTCTTGGCCTGACCGCCTGTTGTTTCCTGGCCGCCACAGGGTATGGTGAAGAACGCTATCCTATTCAAACCCAAGCCCCTCTGGATCAGGACAACAACATCCTGAACTACCTGGGCCGCGCCGCCCGTGAAGTGACACAACACTCACTGGACGGGATTGACACCCTGGCCGGTTGGCAAGCCGTCCGGGATCTGCGCTACCGCCAATTCCTGGAAATGTGCAGCCTTACCGATGTCCCCCTGGAAGGCCCCCGGCCGCCGCTGAACGTCAAGGAGACGGGAACCATCCAGCAGGACGGCTTTCGGATCATCAAGCTCTATTATGAATCGCTTCCCGGCCTGTATGTCCCGGCCAATTTGTATGTTCCCGACAATCTCAAGGAGCCTGCCCCCGCCGTGCTGTACGTCTGCGGCCATTCCCGCACGCAAAAAACCAGTTACCAGGCTCATCCCCGCAAGTTCGCGCAACTGGGCTTCGTGTGCCTGATCATAGAAACCATCCAGTGGGGCGAAGTGCTCGGCGAACACTGGGGCTGCTACGCCCGGGGCTGGTTCAACTGGTATAGCCGCGGTTATACGCCCGGCGGCACGGAACTGTGGAACGCTATCCGCGGCCTTGATCTGCTTTGTGCACGAAAAGACGTAAATCCAGATAAATTAGGAGTTACTGGCATCTCCGGCGGCGGATCCCAAAGCTGGTACATCGCCGCGGCCGATCCCCGGATCAAAGTCTGCGCGCCGGTCTGCGGCACCGGGACGGTCGAGGCCCACGTCCACCAGCGCACCGTGGACGGCCACTGCGACTGTATGATGCCCATCAACACCTACCGCATCGACTATCACGACATCGGCGCGCTGGTCGCTCCCCGGCCGTTGCTGGTCGCTTCCGCCAACCGCGACGGCCTCTTCTCCGTGGAATCGATTCGCGATTCCTTCAACAAAGTCAAGAAAATCTACGACCTGTACGGCGCGGGCGATCTATGCCAGCTGGTGGAAACGCCCGGCGGACATTCCTATCACGAAATCTCGCGCACGAAGATATTTTCCTTCTTCCTGAAACATCTGATGGGCAAGGACGTTCCCCCCGAACAGGTGGGCGACCTCGACGAATCCGAATCCGCCATGCTCTCCAATGAGCAGCTCCGGGCTTACGTGAACGGCGCGCCCGCGGACGACCGCACCAAGACCATCCAGGATTCCTTCCAGAAGATGGCCGCCGCGCCGAAGATCGAAAGCGAAAACGGCCTGCGCGATCACCGCGCGAAGGTCATCGATTTCCTGCGGGAAAAGACCTTTGGCGCGTTCCCTCAAAATCCGCCGGATTTGAGTATCCGTCTCGAATTCCGCACTCTCGAAGGCCGGTTCGGCACGTCCCGTTACAGTTTCGTCTCCGAGGAGGGCTACCGGCTGAAACTCGAGTGCCAATGGGGCGAAGCACTCACTGAAAAACGCCCGGTGCTGCTCGTGCCGCGGAGCCCCAACGAAAACCGGTGGGATTCCGAGGGCTTCTCATCCGGCCTGCCCGATTCCTGGAACCGCGCGTTTCTGGAAGTCCGGGGAGTGGGCGAGACCAGCTGGGGGCCTGAGTTGCAGTGGCATGTGCGCCGCGCCGCCGCCTGGACGGGCCGCACCGTCGCCTCCATGCGGGTGTACGATGTCCTGCGCGCCTTGCAGGCGCTGCGGGAACTGCCCGGTGTCGACACGGATCAAATCGCCGTCGCCGCCCGGGACGAGATGGCGGCCATCACCCTTTACGCCGCGCTGCTGGACGGACATGTGCACTCCGTGGTGCTGCAAAATCCTCCGGCCACCCAAGACGCGCCCAGTTCGCCCGACGGCCGCGGCGAAGCCCTCGAAATGCTCAACTGCCTGCGAATCACCGATCTGCCCCAAGTGGCGGGGCTGTTATGGCCCACGCGGGTGGTGTTTCTTGGGAAACCACATTCCAACTATGATTGGGCCACTGAGGTCATGAAAGCCATCGGCCATGAGGAGGGGGTGCGGATCGTAGAAAGCTTCGCTGAATGGAAGCCGTAAAAGCGGGAATCCGGTGATGAGCACCGGCGCGAAACGTTTTCTTGAATATTTCTATACGAATCGCATTTCAATCCGCGAAGCGCCGCAGCCCCAACGTCACTGCTTCCTGCCGGGCGTGCAGGATTTCCTCCAATCGCACCGGCCGGTTGATCTCCTCCACCATTCGCGCGCGCCAGCAAGGATGATATTGCCCCATGACGTTCACAAACGTATCGGACGAGATTTCATCGGCCAAAAAACGCATGACCTCCCACGTCCCCGCCAATCCATTGGGCAGCACCAGGTGACGCACCAACAAGCCCCGGACCGCGATCCCCTTTTCATCCAGCATCAGATCGCCGGTCTGCCGGTGCATTTCCCTCACCGCCCGCCGCGCCGTTTCGGGGTAATCACCGGCTCCGGACAACCGCTCCGCTACCGTTGAATCCCAATACTTGAAGTCCGGCATGTAGATGTCCACAATCCCTTCCAGCAACGCCAGCGTCTCCACCGAATCATATCCGCCCGAATTGTAAACGACCGGAAGGTTGAATCCCTGCTCCACGGCCAGCGCCAGCGCGTCCAGAATTTGCGGAACCACATGCGAGGGCGTGACCAGGTTCAAGTTGTGACACTCCGCTTCCTGAAGGTACAACATCACCGCAGCCAGACTTTGAGGAACCGCTTCCCTCCCCTCACCCAACTGGCTCAACTCGTAATTCTGGCAGAAAATGCACCCGAGGTTGCATCCGGCAAAGAAGATGGTTCCCGAACCCCGTGTCCCCCGCAAACAACGCTCTTCCCCATGATGGGGAAAATACGAGGATACTTTCGCCGCGCGGCCGGTCCCGCAGACGCCTTTCTCGTCCTCTTGCCGCCGGACGCCGCAACGCCGGGGACACAACCGGCAGGGATCGGCCAAATCCCACGCCCCGCGCGCCCGTTCCTTTATCAAGTTCCGATCCATGCGGCCATGTGTCTGCGTCATTCGTATATCCCATTCCGGCGGATATCCCGGTAATGCTCCCGTAGCGCCTGAATCCGGAGATCATCACTTCGCCATAAGCGGTTCAGGTCTTCGGCCGTGTCCACATCGTACCATTCCGGCAAGATCGCCACGGAAAGCCCCAGGTCCGCCGCTTTGGCCAGCGTGGTCCGCAGCACATGGGGAGTCGACCAGGGCACGTTTGTGAACAATTCCGGGGCCGGGCGCGACAGGCCGATCAGGTAATATCCCCCATCCGCCGCCGGCCCAATGGTCAAGTCATGGTGTGGCAGCGCCGCGGCGGCTTGTTCCAGGTACGCGAGCGGCAGGTCCGGGATGTCGCTTCCCACGGCGAGGGCGCGATCCGCCACGGCCAGCATCCGTTCCAGGCCCCGGCGCAGCTTCTCGCCCAGATCGCCGGATGGCTGAGGCCAATAAGAAAGGTCCTCCCCCAGCCACGCGCGAAATGCTTCTTCCTCTTCGGGCGGATCGAAATAGATCGTAAAATCAGCCCAATGCAGACAGCGAAACCGTTGCACGCTGATTTCGGCGAACTCCCGGTACAGCCGGGCGGCCGCTTCCAGGCCGATCTCCGATCCCAGCCGGGAAGTGCGGCTGAACACGGCCAAACGGTTGGCCGCACTGCCGGAATTGAATGTGGCCAAGCAGTTGCTGGATCAGTTGAACGTGGAGCCTGAGGAATCGATCCGGCGCGAAATCCTCGTGG
>JBHGBC010000149.1:0-15305 GCA_041946805.1 bacterium | reverse complement strand
CCGCCGCCGATCCCGAAGCCGGAGATCATCTTCCGGACCTCGCCGGACCCGCACCCGGGCCAAACGGCGTCTAAAAAAAGCCACTGGTTATTATGCCCTCACCAAACCCCTGCGTTTGCAAACCAACTGGGAACGGCGTCTGAAACGTAAAGCGGGATATTACCATCCGGTAATCCGGTTCTTACGGTATCTGTTCGGCTGGAAACTTTAAATAGGAAATGAATGAATTCAAGAAATCACAGATCTTTAAGGGAAATCACATCATGGAATTGCAGGGAGCCCGCATCCATTCGCGCCCGGCGGGGCCGGGCATCCAGGGAGGAAATCCACCATGCGGCAGGTTGACGTGAACCGGGAATGGTTGATGCGTTCCGAATCCCTCGATCTCTACCACCTCTCTTTCGTCGACTCGATCCTCGTGCTGTATTACAAGACCGCACCGGGAGTATGTTTCGTGGCGGGCGTGGCGGAAAAAGATCTGCCGAAAATCGCCAATGAAACGTCCCAGGCGATTTTGCGTCAGGAACCGGAAGTCATGGGCACGGTGATGATCGGGCGCATTCATTTCCCGCCCCCTCCGTCCAAAATTCATGGAATCTGGCCGGTCACGGAACAGGACCCGCGGATCGCCGCCTTCTTCGCGAAAGCCGCGGACCGGCTCTGGATGATGATCGATGAGTACGGCCGTTGGGATACGTTTCAACATTACCTCAAAGTCGAAATGGATACCGACTTGAGCACGCCGGAACCTTCGCGGGAAAACACTTGTGAGTATTGGTGGCTGCTCGGCCGGCTTGACGAGGATGCCTCTCTCGTAGCCTGCAGCAAATATGAGGAACATGGTGTCTACGTGGAGCGCGCCCAACGCGTCCTGCCGGTCTTCACCTCGGGCATGTACGCGGAAATGGAGGCCATGAGATTGTCCCGGAGCGGCCACCCCAAACTGCTCCCCGAACCGATCCGTTGTTTGGGCTGTTTTCTCGCGGGCTTCTACAAAGAAGTAGGAAACCAAATCTTGCGATCGGTCCAGCTGAACAATCAATGGACGATCAAAGGGTATTTGTGCGACGAAACACCGGATCCCTCGCAGCCGGGCTGTCATTTTTTCCTGCGGGATTCCAACGGAAACCGGTACGCCATGTGCGGGTGCGCGAGGAACGGCACGGGACCTGTTTGGTACGCCAAATCCTGGGATCGGAATGGTACCTATTTTATTCCCGAGTGCCGTCTAGTGGCGTGGTGATATCCAAAGATCACGGGATTTCGGTTTCACGCTGGATTCACTTCCTTGTGATACTCCTGCAGCGATTTCACCACGTACGTGCTGTGGCGGCGCGCCTGGATGCTGTCGGCGGTGGCCAGGGCGGCGGTCAGGGTGGTGATGTAGGGAATCTTGTTCTTGACGGCCGTCTTGCGGATGTACGAATCGTCGTGCTGGCCCAGGCGGCCGATGGGCGTGTTGATCACCAGCTGGATCTCGTAGTTGATGATGCAGTCCACGATGTTCGGCCGGTCCTCGTGAATCTTCCAGACCGTTTTCGATTCGATGCCGTGCGTTTTCAAGAACTGGTGCGTGCCCTGGGTCGCCAGGATGTTGAAGCCCAGATCCGCGAATTTACGGGCCACCTTCAACAGGGTATCGTTCTTTTCCGCCACGCTGATGAGCACGGTCCCTTCGGTGGGCAGCTTCTGCTTGGTCCCCGCCTGGGCCTTGTAAAACGCCATCCCGAATTCGCCCGCCATGCCCAGCACCTCGCCCGTGGAACGCATCTCCGGCCCCAGAACCGGATCCACCTCGGGGAACATGTTGAAGGGAAACACCGCTTCTTTCACCCCGTAGTAGGGGATCCGGCTGGGCTTGATATTCAGCTCGGACAATTTCTTGCCCAGCATCAGTTGCGTGGCGATGCGGGCCATGGAAATGCCGCACACCTTGGACACCAGCGGCACCGTGCGGGACGCGCGGGGATTGGCCTCCAGCACGTACACCGTGTCGCCGGCGATGGCGTACTGCATGTTCATCAGCCCGATAACCCCCAGAGTCTTGGCGATTTTCCCGGTGTACTCCTCCAGCGTCCGCATGTGGCGCCCGGGAATGTTGATGGGCGGGATGACGCACGCCGAATCGCCCGAATGCACCCCCGCGTATTCGATATGCTCCATGATGGCGGGGATGAAGACTTCCTCGCCGTCGCAGATCGCGTCCGTCTCCACTTCCAGGGCGTTTTCGAGGTATTTATCAATCAGGATGGGGCATTCCGGCGTGACGCCCACCGCCTCGGCGATGTACGCCCGCAGCATCGATTCATCGTGGATGATTTCCATCCCCCGCCCGCCCAGTACGAACGAGGGGCGCAACATCAGGGGATACCCGATCTTTTGCGCCTGCTCCAACGCTTCTTCCAGCGTGCTGGCCATGCCCGCCTGGGGCATGGGAATGCCCAGTTTTTCCATCATCAGGCGGAATTTGTCGCGGTCCTCGGCCATCTCGATGGTCGCGGGCGGCGTCCCCAGGATCTTCACCCCGCAGCGTTCCAATTCCGACGCGATGTTCAACGGCGTCTGCCCGCCGAACTGCACGATCACGCCCTCCGGCTTCTCTTTGTCATAAATGCTCAGCACGTCCTCCACGGTCAGCGGCTCGAAATACAACTTGTCCGACGTGTCGTAATCGGTGGACACCGTCTCGGGATTGCAGTTAACCATGATGGTCTCGAACCCCAGGTCCCGCGCCGCGAAGGCGGCGTGCACGCTGCAATAGTCGAACTCGATGCCCTGGCCGATGCGGTTGGGGCCGCCCCCCAGCACCATGACCTTCTTCCGGCTGCTGCATGAGACCTGGTCCGGGGCGTTGTAGGTGGAGTAATAGTACGCCGCGTCTTCCACGCCCGAGACCGGCACCGGATCCCAGCCTTCCACCACGCCCAGCGCCTTGCGTTGCTTGCGGATGTCCGCCTCGGGCGCGCCCAACAGCCTGGCGAGGTATTTATCGGCGAAGCCGTCCTTCTTGGCCTGTATCAGCAGGTTGTCCGGCAATGCCCTCCCCTTATATTGGAGGATGGTTTCCTCCAGCTCGACCAACTCCTTCATTTGCTCGATGAACCAGGGCTTGATCTTGGTTTTGTCGTACAGCGCCTGCACGGACACGCCCTTGCGCAGGCACTCGTACATGATGAACTGCCGCTCGCTGCTGGGGTAAAACAGCAAATCCATCAACTCTTCGACGGTTTTCTGATGGTAATCCTTGGCGAAGCCCAATCCATGGCGGCCGATCTCCAGCGAGCGGATCGACTTCTGGAACGCTTCCTTGTACGTCTTGCCGATGGACATGACTTCGCCCACCGCCCGCATCTGCGTGCCCAGCCGGTCCTGCGCGTTCTTGAACTTTTCGAACGCCCAGCGCGCGAACTTCACCACCACGTAATCCCCCGAGGGCGTGTACTTCTCCAGCGTCCCCTCCCGCCAGTAGGGAATCTCGTCCAGCGTCAGCCCCGCCGCCAGCAGGGACGAAACATACGCGATGGGGAATCCGGTGGCCTTGGACGCCAGGGCGGAGGAGCGCGAGGTCCGCGGATTGATCTCGATCACCACCACGCGCCCGGTCTGGGGATCGTGCGCGAATTGGATGTTCGTCCCCCCGATGACTTCGATCGCTTCCACGATGTTATAGGAATATTGTTGGAGTACCTGCTGCAATTCCGGAGCGATCGTCAACATGGGCGCGGTGCAGTACGAATCGCCGGTGTGCACCCCCATCGGATCCACGTTCTCGATGAAGCACACGGTGATCATCTGGTTCTTCGCGTCCCGCACCACCTCGAGCTCCAGCTCTTCCCAGCCGCCCACCGATTCCTCGATCAGGATCTGGTGGATCATGCTCGCGCTCAGCCCCCGCTGCGCCACCACCCGCAGTTCCTCGACGTTGAACACCATGCCGCCGCCCGTGCCCCCCAGGGTGTACGCGGGGCGGATGACGACCGGATATCCCAGCCGGTCGGCCACTTTCTCCGCGTCCTTCACCGTGTAGACAGCTTCGCTTTGCGGCATGGCGATGCCCAGCCGGTTCATGGTCTCCTTGAACGCCGTCCGGTCCTCCCCCCGCTTGATGGCGTCCACGTTGACTCCGATAACCTTCACCCCGTGCTTATCCAGAATCCCCGCGGAAGCCAGCTCCGAGGCCAGGTTCAGGCCGGTCTGCCCCCCCAGGTTGGGCAGCAGCGCGTCGGGGCGTTCCTTCTCGATGATTTTCGTCAGCGTGTCCACGTCGAGCGGTTCGATATAGGTCACATCCGCCATGCCCGGATCGGTCATGATGGTGGCGGGATTGGAATTGACCAGCAGGACTTCGTACCCCAGCCGCCGCAAGGCCTTGCAGGCTTGCGTCCCCGAATAATCGAATTCGCACGCCTGACCGATCACGATCGGGCCGGACCCGATGATCATGACCTTGTGAATGTCCGCGCGTTTGGGCATGGATGGAATCCTTTCCAGAAGTTTCGGCGATACCAAACCGGATATCCTATCAGCCCCGGACCCGGTTGTGAACAAGCACAGCCGGTTTCCCCGCAAAATCCGCGGAATCTCGCAAGCATAGCCATTTTTTTGCTTAAGCCTGCAACCGTGCTTCTTCCCCCCGGTGGAGGGGAAGATTGGGAGGGAGGCTTCCTCTGGAGCCGCGCAGGATGGATGAGCCCGCGGCGCGCAACGCATCAAGGCCATTGACCGCGCTCCGCGGGAGTAACCTCCGCTGATTAGCCGGAAGCAACGCCCCGGATGTGCCTCCAGCCCCGGAAGGGCGGCCGGAATTGAGCCAAGGGGAAATTCCTGGAACATCCCCCCCCGCTCATTTCCCCTCCATTCCACCCCAATCCGCGAGACACGGCTTGTTTCTCCATGATAGAATGACACCTTATCTCGAGTGTCTCATTTCCTTCACGGAAGAAGAAACGCGCATGCAACCGGCCGCGTCCTTTACCTTGATCGAATTGCTGATCGTCGTCGCCATCATCGGCATCCTGGCCGCCATCGCCGTTCCCAATTTCCTGAACGCGCAGATCCGCGCCACGGTGGCCCGCGCCTTCGCCGACCTCAAGGCCCTGAACACCGCCCTGATGGCCTATTACGTCGACCACAACGCCTATCCCCCCGACTACGACAGCAACCAGGTTCCCGGCGTGTCGATTCCCGGGCCCGGGAACGAAATCATGACCTACGCCGAACTGACCACTCCCATCGGCTACATGAGTTCCATTCCCATGGACCCGTTTTTCCTCGGACCCGCCGGCCGCCTGCGGCACATCAAGGTGTTGCCTCTGTACCAATACGCAGGGCCGCCCTGGTCGCTGCAAAACGCCGCCTGGCGGCCCAGCAACACCACCTTCACGATCACCAGCCTGGGCCCGGACAAGCTCGACCAGGAAGGCTGGAGTTACCCCCACGACCAGGCTTGGCGCGTCGCCTATACCGCCACCAACGGCCTGCTCTCCAAGGGCGACCTCTATTCCTCCAACCACGGCCTGCGGCCATAAAGGACGGTTTTTTCACACTTCCCCGCCGGAGCAATCCCCGCTCAGCCAGGGATCACACCCCTGGCCCTTCCCCTGCCATCCGCCTTGTGGATGCCCCGCGGCTCGGGGTGCACCGAAACGTCCGCGTCCATGAATTTTTTCTGGATCGAATCCTCGACCTGCTCCGTGATTTCGTGTGCCTCGTCCAGGGTGAGATTCCCATCCATCAGGACATGAATATCCACGAACAGATGGGATCCGGAATAGCGGACCCGCACGTGATGGCAATCGATCACGTTGGGCAGCTTTTCCACTTCTTTTTTGATTTTTTCGGCCGCGCCGTGGGGGGCGGCGTCCAACAAACCCTGCAGGGACCGGGTTAGCAGTTCCATGCTCACGTAGATGACGATGATCGCCACCCCCAGGGCCGCCACCGCGTCCGCGTGCTTGATGAAGGAAATACTCGGGAAGAATTGCGCCAACTTCACGCCGCCCAGCCCCAGGATCACCACGCACGAACTCCAGATGTCCGTGCTGAAATGCAGGGCGTCCGCTTCCAGGGCCTGGCTGTTGTACTTCTGGGCCACCCGGTACAAATTGGCGGACCGGTATTTGTCAACCACGATCGAGACCGCCATCACCAGAAACGCCCACACCGACGCGCTGACTTCCACCTCCTTCACGAACAACCGGTCGATCGCCTCGTGAATGATCCACACGCAGGTCGCCAGCAGCAGCAGCGTTTCGAACAACGCCGACAGGTTCTCCACCTTGCCATGCCCGTAAAGATGGCTGCTGTCCGCCGGCTTGCTGGAATACCGGACCGCCAGGTAGGTCACCAGGGCGGCCACCAGGTCCAGCCCCGAATGAGCGGCTTCGGCCAGGATCCCAAGACTGCCGGTCACGATCCCCACCACGATTTTCATACCGGTCAATCCGAGGGCCGCCACCACCGAAGTCAGGGCCGCCCAGCGTTTTTCTTGGTCCGCCAATGGCATGTTCATGAATCCGCCAATCCTTTCCTTCGCTGCTCGGCACCACAATGCGATTCCCCGGGCCGGTGTGTAGATGTTTTCCATGAAGCGCAATGGAGCTCCCCCCGCCCGGGCCAGAGAGATCCCCCCTCAATCTCTTCTTCTCAAGGGCGCGGAAGAAAGCCGTCCCCATTTCATATCATGGGCAGAATGACGCCGCTCTTTCCCTCAAATGACTGCCTGGGCTTCCTCTTCATGAAGGCGCAAGCCGGATGAACCTTATCTCGCCTTGTTCGGCTCCCGGTAAGCCGCCATGATCTCCTCCACGCTCGAGGCCCGGGCGTACCAGGCGAAATCATCGAGAGATCCCACAAAATATTCGTTCCCCGAATAATGCGGATTCGCCCCGAGGGCGAAATCCCGCGCCGCCGTGTACCAGTAAATGAGCACGTTCACTTCCTGCCGCCGTTCCCCGTTGACGTACAACGCCAGCGACGGCCCGCGCTTGACCACGGCTACGTGCGTCCACTCGCCATACGTCACCGGAACGCCCCCCGTAGCGGCTCCCGGGCCGCCCTCGATGCGGGCGAAGAGCCGCCCTTTCTCCATCACCACCCGCAAGGGATCGTCACCCGGCTTCGCCCAGGCGCTGAAAACCTGCGCCAGGCGGTCCTCTCCCGGATCCTCCGGGCAAATCCACGCCAGGAAGGTGTATTCCTCCACGGGAAACACCGGCGCGGCATACAGCAGTTTACCATTCCCCGCGAAACGTACGGCCCCCCGCGGATTCCCCCACCGGTCCGCCGCGGATTGCACATGGGTTGATTCCAGCAGCCGGCCGAATTCCGGCGCGCCATCTCCGTTCAAAGGGGAGGCCGCGATCAGACCATCTTCCCGGATCGCGGATCCCCCGCCCGCGCCGGATTCGCGCGCCAGGGGATTCGGCAAGGCCGCGTCGATGTGAAACGCGAACGGCGCCGAAGGTGAATCCCCATGGGCCTCATGGGTGGTCACGCGCCAATAGTACGTCCGGCCGGACTCCAATCCCGGATCGCCGGTCCAGAACGGCCAGGCGATATCCGGAATGGTCTTCACCACCCGCTCCAGGCCCGCATCTTCCGCGAAGGCCAAAGTATACGAGCGGCCCGGCTGCTTTTGTCCCAGCCACTCGAAGGCCAGCGGCCCCGATGGAACGGCCGCGCCGTCCGCGGGCCCTTTCAAGACGGGCGTGGGCGGCGCAAAGTTCACTCCGGGCAGCCAGGTGCGGTACGCCGTGCCCGGCGCGCCGGCGGTGGCGAAATCACAGAGACGCACGGGACGCCCGTCATGGCCTTGAAATTCCAGCAGCACGAGGGGCGGGAATTTTTCCTTTCCGGATTTCACCTCGGAATACCCGAGCCGCTCCGCGTCCAGCGCGGGGATTTGATCTTCGTCGCAGGCATTGAAGTGGGGATCGAACGCCAGCAGCAGCGGCCCCCGGAAGAGCGACACCTGGCCGGAACAATTGTAATCCCCCACCCACGGGCGGATCGTGAAATCGAATTCCAACTCCACCCGGTCGCCGGGCCGCCATTCCCGCGCGAAGGCCAAGTACGTTCCCGGATGAACGCCGGATACCGGCTCTCCGTTGATCCAAGCCTTCGTACTCTTCGACCAGCCGGGAATCCGGAACCGAAGCGTCATCGTCGTGGGACCGCCGGGCGTCACCTGGATCACGGCCCGGTTGCCGGCGGGATAATCGGTCACTTCCCGCAGGCCGATCCGGCCGTGTTGGTGGGTTTCCAACTCGGCTTCCAACGGCCCGTAGTAATTGACGAACACTCCCTGGGCGTCGGTCAAGAACGCCCATTCGGATATCAGGCCCAACCCCCGCGGCCCGTTGACCGAACAGCAGTTGAGTTCCGGCGTGCCCGCCCGCGCCTGAAAGACGATGCTGTGCGCGGAAGCCTTGCGCTCGCCCCCCATCGGCGTGTCGTACGTCCACCAGCGGCCCGAGGGATGCTGCGCACCGAGCACGGTGTTCCACGTGCTCCATTCCAACTCGTCGGCCACGGTCGAATCCCCCGTCAATTTCAATACATCGAGGGACAAGGCGGTCCACGCGATGGTGCAGCAGGTTTCGATCGCCCCGGGAAGGTAGGGATTGCCGATCGCCTGCTCGAAGGTGGAGAATCCCCCCGTGTTGTGGCGGTCGAACCGCGCGATGCTCCGCCAGATGTGGATCAGCGCGGTCTTGTATTTTTCCTCCCCGGTGATCCGGTACAGTTCGAGCAGGCCCTGGATGTCGTGCAGGCTTTCCCACCGGGGCTTGGGTTGGCGGTAGAAATCCACGTGCCGCGCCCCCTGCCGGGCGTAATCGCCTTCCGCTTCCCAATCCTTCTCGATTTCGCGCGAAATCTGGAGATACCGCGCGCGGCCGGTGTCACGGTACAGCCGCGCCAGGATGTGAATCACCGCCATGTTCATCTCCGCCGATCCGGCCTCGCGCACCCGCCGCCCCGTATCCAGAAACGTGCGGCAGATCAGATCGGCGGCGCGCAGCACGGCGTCCCGCGCGGCCGCGTCACCGGTTTCTTCCTGCCATATCCATAGCGCCGACATCACGTGGTAATGCCCCCACAGGTCCCAGTTGCCCAGCAGCCGTTCTTCTTTCCGGAACGGCCCCAGGTAACCGTCCTCGGCCTGTGTGGACAATAAATCGGAAATCGTTTCCCGGATCACGGCGTCCAACCGCTGCCGCTCCGGCGTATCCTCGCCGAACATCCGCCGCGCCTGGATCGCGGAGATCAAATACTTGCCCACGAATTCCCCCGCCCACGGCGCCAGGGATGGAACCGGTTTCCGGTCACGGATCCGGAACATCTCCAGCATGCCGGGATTGGCGTAGGGAGCCGCCGTCAACCAACCGTCGAGATGGGCCGACACCCGCTCTCCCATCGGCCCCCCCAGGCGCAATTGAATCTCCCGGGGTGATTCCGCCGCCAATCCGCCGCCCCCGGCGGTTTCCGGATACCCGGCCATTCCCGGTCCGGCGACGAACAACACCAGGACTGCCACGCGTGATACCTTGATCATGGTTATCCGCTTTCGTATCGAATTTACCATGGAGGAGTGGCACTCACTGCATGAATCCCTTCCCTCCGCCTCTGGTTCTCTCCCGTCCCTGGAAAAGAAGAGTGGAGAAGTATCTCACAATCCCCCGGAAATGGGCATGCCGATCCAAGATTATGGCCCACAAAACCATCCTTGATGGCCGGCTAGACTCCACGCGCGGCGCAGCCCATAACACGACCCGCCGGATACGATTCCCTCTCCCTCTCGGAGAGGGTTAGGGTGAGGGAAAGCCTTATGTCCCGTGATGACCCATGGTTTTCTCCATTACCCATTTCTCCGCGCTCTCCACATTGTATTTTTCCCAATCCTTAAACAAAAAAGGGCATGGTCCGCCCATGCCCTCGGTTTGTCTCGATAGGAATAGTGGAATTACGCCGCGCCCCGCAGTTTTTCGTTCCGGGAACGGATAATATCTTCCGCGATGCTGTTAGGCACCTGCTCGTAGTGTTCGAACTGCATGGAAAAGACCGCCCGGCCTGAAGTGATCGTGCGCAGATCAGTCGCGTAGCCGAACATTTCCGACAGGGGGACCATCGCCCGGATCACATTGCTCGATCCGATACTGTCCATTCCCAGGATATGACCCCGGCGGGCGCAGAGGTTGCCGTTGATGCCTCCGGAATACTCGGGCGGCGTGGTGACATCGACCCGCATGATCGGCTCCATCAGGTAGGGCCGGCTTTTGAGGAACGCTTCCTTGAACGCCTGGCTGCCGCAAATCCGGAACGCCCGTTCGGACGAGTCGACCTCGTGGAACGATCCGTCGTACAGGGTCACCTTGACATCCACCACCGGATACCCCGCGTAGATGCCCCGTTTCATGGCGTCGAGGATCCCCTTCTCGATGGCCGGGATGTATTCGCGGGGGATCGCACCGCCCACGATCTTGTTTTCGAACTCGAAACCCTGCCCCGGCAGGTTCGGTTCGACCTTGAACATCACATGGGCGAAATCGCCCTTGCCGCCCGACTGCTTGACGTAGCGGTGGTTGATGTCATACGACCGGGCAATTGTTTCCCGGTACGCCACTTCCGGCCGGCCGACCAGCGCCGCCACTCCGTATTCCCGTTTCAACCGGTCCACGATGATCTCGAGATGCAGCTCGCCCATGCCGGATATGACCGTCTCGCCTTCCATCTCCCCGGACGTGACCACAAACGTCGGATCCTCCTCGGCCAGCTTGCCCAATCCGACGCCCAGTTTATCACTGTCGTTGCGCGATTCGGGTTTGATGCTCACCGAGATGACCGGGGCGGGGAACTCGATCGCCTCCAGCAGGATGGGATGGTCGATGTCACACAGCGTGTCGCCGGTCACCGTGTCGCTCAGCCCCACCGCCACGCCGATGTCCCCGCAGAAGATTTCGTCCCGCTGCTCCTGCTTGTTGGCGTGCATCTGCAGCAACCGCCCGATCCGCTGCTTTTCGCCCTTGGTCGAATTGAGCACGTAGGATCCGGCTTTCATGATCCCCGAGTAGACCCGGAAATACACCAGTTTCCCCATGTGCTTGTCCGTCATGACCTTGAAGGCCAGGGCCGCCAGCGGCGCGTCGTCCGACGGATTGCGGACGATCTCCTCGTCCTTGTGCACGCCGATGACCGGCGGCAGATCCACGGGGGAGGGCAGAAAATCGACCACCGCGTCCAATAGGCGCCGGACGCCTTTGTTCTTGAAGGCGGCCCCGCAGAGCGTCGGGGTGATGGTCCGCGCCAGGGTGGCCCGACGGATGCCCTGAATCAACTCGGACTTGGAAATCGCGGCCCCCTCGCAATATTTCTCGAACAAGACTTCGTCGGCCTCGCTCACCTTTTCGACCAGGTGCTTGTACCACTGGTCGTGCAAATCCTGAAATTCCGGGGGAATGGGCTCGTCGTGGCGCTTTTCCCCCGTGACGTCGTCATATATATGCGCGCAGTTGTGGATCAGGTCGATCACGCCGTCCAGGTTGCCGTCCCGCAGCATCGGCAACACGATGGGAACCGGATTGGCGTGCAACTGCCGCTCCATCGATCCCAAGGCCCGGAAAAAATCGGCGCCGGCCCGGTCCATCTTGTTGATGAAGGCGATCACCGGCACTTCGTATTTTTCCGCCTGCCGCCAGACCGTCTCCGACTGCGGCTCGACTCCCGCCACGCCGCAAAACAGGGCGATCGCCCCGTCCAACACCCGCAGGGAACGCTCCACTTCCACCGTGAAATCCACGTGCCCCGGCGTGTCGATGACGTTGATGCGATGCTCCCGCCAGTTACATGTGGTCGCCGCCGAGGTGATCGTGATCCCACGCTCCCGTTCCTGCTCCATCCAATCCATGACGGCCTCCCCGTCGTGGACTTCGCCGATTTTGTGGGTGCGTCCGGTAAAAAAGAGTATCCGTTCCGTCACCGTGGTCTTCCCGGCATCGATATGCGCCATGATCCCGATGTTCCGGACGCGTTCAAGTGGGTATTGTCGTCTCATGTTTTTTTACCTGCATCCTTCTTTACATCCAACGCCTCGCGTTCGTGTCCGGATCTTCGGATTCTCTCCCTCCGGTTCCGCGCAAATCCGCGCCCCGCCCGGCTGGCACCGCCCGGCGTCCCGGACACCCACATCTTACAAACCCATATTGTTCCCACGAAATCACATAGGCAGGAAAAACGGACATCGGGCCAGGAATCCCTCTCAACCTCCCACGTCCTCCGGATCCATGGCGGCCGATTACATAGTAAACCGGTCTTCCACAATGCACAGAAGACCGGCCCTCGTTTAATTGTATAACCTCTTTGGAATCCGTCAATCATAATTAATGAAATCTTGGCTAAACGGTTTTTCTTCCCGTCCCGCGGACCGCCAACTCCCGGATCATCCCCGCGCAAGCGGGGATCCGGGAATCCGGCGAAGGGGAAGCGCTGCCTTCAACCTCTCCCTCCGGCGGACGAGCTTTGTAAAGCGCGGGTTGGCTGGAATCCCGCGCCAGAATTCCCTCACCTTGGCCCTCTCCCGGGGGAAGCGGGAAACCAGAAAAGGGATATGAATGATCCTGGATTGCATGACGCCGATCAATAAGGTCCTCCACTGGGCATAAATCCAGGAATTTCATCCGGTGACGCGTATTGGATCCAGCCCTGATCCCATGCTACCCTTTCTGAATCTCCCACGAATCCGGTACCATCCTGATAAAAGAGGAATCATGCCACGTTTGCCACGCCGCGCTCTGTTGCTGCTCATCACCCTGACGGTGTTCGCCTTCCTCTTCAGCCGGATGGACTTCGCGAACGCGTCTGCGGTCCTGCGGCGCGCCGATCCCGCCCTCGTGACGGCCGCCTTCGCCCTTTCCCTCACCTTCCCCCTCTTGTGCGCCCTCCGCTGGCGCCTCATCGTCCGCCGGCTGGGAGCCCGCCTGGGACTTTGGCCCAGTTTCATCATCATCATGGCCGCCTGGCCCCTGGGCGCCATCACCCCCGCCAAATCGGGCGATCTGATCAAAATCGTGTTCCTGAAAGACGTCCTTTCCTGCTCCCGCACCACCGGCGTCATCCTGGCCGAACGGGTGATGGACGTGGTGGCGCTTTGCCTGTTCGGCGTCCTGGGAGGGGTGATGTATGGCTTCCCAACGGCGGTCCTGGTGGCGGGGGCCATCCTGGGCGGCGTGCTGCTTTTTTTCCTGGCCGCCGCGTCGCCCCTCGTCCACCGCGTTCCGGAAAAATGGCGGACGCTCGTGCTCGACGTGCTCGCCGCCTCTCGTGAAATGTACATGCACGCCGGCGCGTTCGGCCTGATCCTGTTTATCACCCTGTTGAACTGGTTTTTCACCTTTTGGCAAACCTGGATCGTCTACCGGGCGTTTCAGGTGGAGGTCCCTCTACTGTATATCATCGCCGCCTTGCCTATCGCCATTTTCGCCGGCTTGGCGCCCATCACCCTGGCGGGCATGGGCACGCGCGACAGCGCCATGATCCTGCTTTTTCAAACTTACGCTTCCCTCGAAACCAACCTGGCGGCCGGCATTCTCTACTCGATTCTGGGATACTGGTTTCTGGCCCTCTTGGGCCTTCCCTTCTTGCGCCACGCCTTGCTCGGCCGCGCCGGCGCCATCCACGGGGAAAGCCTGCGCCAGGCCCTCGCTTCCCCTCCGGCCCCACCCCCCCCGCTCCGCTGAGGGAATCCTGGGAGAGACATCTACAATAAATATATTTTTCCCCACCTTGTTCAATTCCCGGGGATAGTTATAATTCTGGCAATCTTTGGCGGACGATGCTGGAATCCTAAACACGTCATACCCAATCGCAGGCTTTTGTACATCCGGAATATAGATAAATTCATATCTATCTTGTGCGCTTTTTTCTGTATTCGGGTCAACCCCCAAAGCGGCCCCATCCCTGGACATGAGCCTTCTGCGGAAATGGAACTTTCATCCCGTGAATGTCCGGCCTGGCGCCGGAGCCGTTTCGCGTGGGTCGATCGTTGTCTCAATGATGGATAATTATTTAACCCTGCTCAGGAGGCATCGATGAACCATTTGGGATTAAACCAAAGCTCGCATGGATTGGAACCCTACGGCATCACCCGGGCGAAGGATGTGTATTGGAATCTTCCCCCCGCGTTCCTCATCGAATACGAACTCAAACAGGGACGCGGCCGCTTGTCGGAACGGGGCGCGTTCGTCGCCACGGCGGATGAAGTCGGCCGCGGGCGGTCTCCCAAAGACAAATACATCGTCGAGGAAGCCTCCACCAAGGACAAAATCTGGTGGGGCAAAGTTAACGTCCCAGTCAAGGAAGAAGTATTCGACGCCCTCCTTAAGGAAGTGACCGATTACCTGGCCGGCAAGGATCTCTTCGTCCAGGATGTGTTTGCCGGGGCCGATCCCGACTACCGCGTCCCCGTGCGGACGATCACCGAATACGCCTACGCGGCCGCCTTCGTCCACACCATGTTCGTAAACGCCACACCCGAAAAGCAAAAGAACTTTATCCCCGGATTCACGGTGATCGCCGCGCCCGGCTACCGCACCGATCCCCAGAAGCACGGCCTCCGCAGCGGGGTGTTCATCATCGCCAATTTCGCCAAGAAGATGATCCTCGTGGGCGGCTCGGCCTATTCGGGCGAGATCAAGAAATCCATCTTTTCGGTCTTGAACTACCACTACCCCACCCAGGGGATCCTCTCGATGCACTGCTCCGCCAACATCGGCCGCGCGGGCGACACCGCCATCTTCTTCGGCCTGTCGGGCACCGGCAAGACCACCCTTTCCGCCGATCCCGACCGTCGGCTGATCGGCGACGACGAGCACGGCTGGAGCCCCAAGGGCGTGTTCAATTTCGAGGGCGGCTGCTACGCCAAGTGCATCCATCTCAGCCCGGAATTCGAGCCGCAGATTTGGAACGCCCTCCGTTTCGGGGCGATCATGGAAAACGTGGTGATGGATCCGTACAGCCGCGTGGTCGATTTCGATGACGGCTCGCTCACCGAAAACACCCGCGCCGCCTATCCCCTGGAACACATCGACAACGCCGTCTTCCCCAGCGTCGGCGGCCATCCCCAAAACGTCATCTTCCTGACCTGCGACGCCTACGGCGTGCTGCCCCCCATCGCCCGCCTCACTCCCGCCCAAGCCATGTACCACTTCATCTCGGGATATACCGCCCGGGTGGCGGGCACCGAACGCGGCGTCACCGAACCGCAGGCCACCTTCAGCGCCTGCTTCGGCGCACCCTTCATGGCCATGCAC
>JBHGBC010000148.1:0-15403 GCA_041946805.1 bacterium | reverse complement strand
CCCCGTGAGTCCCGCCACGGCCGCGGTCGATTCCGGGAGTCCCGCGACGCCCGCAATTGAGGACACGACGCCTCCGGTGGCGGCCGAGCCGGAACCCAGCCAGGAAATTCTCACCGCCCTGGCCCGGGCTATCGCGGAAGGCAAGGTGTACACCGGCCGGCAGGCGAAGGAAATCGGCCTGGTGGATGAAATCGGCGGCCTGGACGACGCGATCGCCCTCGCCGGCAAACTGGCGGGGATCTCCGGCAAACCTGCCGTGGTCGAGCACAAAAAGCGCGAATACAGTTTTTTAGATTTGCTTACGCAGGGTTTGAGCCTGGTCCGTCCCCGGCAAACCGCCTCCCCGTTGTTGTACGAGTTCCCCTATTAGCGGAGGGCGGAACGATTTTCCACCCGTACCGCCGATGGCTGTTTCAGGCTTATTGAAAAAACTCAATAGAACCCAGGCGCGTGGCCGCGTGCCCCGCTTCAATCCAACATTAATCAATATTCAATCCGATTTCGACATGGCCTTTTGATAGATTTTCAATCTTCGCGCCGCCGGTGAATTGGTTGCCGAAGATCGCGGCGGACAGAACCCCGCTCTCCAGGCGGACGTGTTTTTTGTTCTCGTCCAGGAAGGCGCAGCCGTTGAGGATCAAGCGGCCGCCGCGCGCCACGATGCACGGCGCGTCCGGATTTTTCCGCGCCCAGCCTTGGAAATGGCACGAGGTGAAAATCACCGTGCCCGGGCCCGCGATCTGGGCGTGATGATCGGTGGTGGAGATCCCCCAGAAGCCGCAGTTGGAGAACTTCACCGGGCCGTGGTTGGTCTCGCTCACCTCGATGCCGGCCATCATCTGGCAGTTGGAAAACGCCAGGCCGGCGTGCGATTGCGAAGCGTCCACGCGCACCGCCACCGGGCCGATATCCGACCCGCATTGCGTGAGATCGACGTTCGGCTCGCCCGCCTCGGTGCGGACGAAATGGAATCCGATCTTCGCGAAAATCACAAAGCAATTCACCATATACTCCCAGTCCGTCCTCCCGATGCGGAAGCCCACCAGGTTTTCAGGCAGGTATTTCAGCAACGCTTCCCAGGCCTTGCCGCCCTCGCGGGGGGGATTGGGTACCGCCGCCCGCGCCCAGGCGTGGGGATTGAAATGCACGTTTTCGATGCGCCCGATGTCCGTAGTCCGGTTGATATAGATCCCCTCGCGCAACGGGCAGCCGAAGAGGTTGCGGATATGATGCAGCTCGGTGGATTCGGTGCCGAAATCGATCCCGCGGTAGGGATTTACCAGGGTCACGTCGATCACGCTGCAGAACATGCCCTTGCCCCGGATGGTCCACGGATACGGGTGGATGGATTCGACATTCTGCTCCGGGTAAAAGATCGTCAGCCCGCGCAGGCAACTACTCTGCTGCAACAGGATGAACGGATCGCCGTCTTCCCGGCCCTTGCCCCCCGCCACGAACAATTGGCTGCCACGGCCGATGTCCGCGTGATGCATCGATTCCCACACGCCCCGCAGGGTCACGCCGGGCGGCACTACGAGGTTTCCGGTGAATCGATACTGGCCGGAAGGCACGGCCACCACCCCGCCGCCTTTTTCCGCCGCGAAATCCAGCGCCTTTTGAAACGCCGCGGTGCAATCGGTCTGGCCGTCCGGGACCGCCCCGTGCTCGATGACGGATGTGAGCACGAGGGGACCGGCCGCGTCCTCCGCGGACCCGGTCAGCCCGGCGGCCAGGGCGAGAGACAGACAAATCATGACGTGTTTCATGGGATCACCTGTTTCAAGAATCTGGTTGAATACCGATCATGATCCATTTGAATATAAAAGGAGTAGAGAGGCAAGAGAGTGGCAGGCAATCAGCCAGGCGGCTGCATGACGAAAAGCGTCTCCTCACCCCGCTCCCGGGGAGGGATTCACGTTTTTGAATGCGCGGATCGGATAAAAAAAAGCCCGGAACAAAACGTTCCGGGCTTTCCGTCATTCAGACACGTAAACGGCTATTGATGCAGCATCCAGTCTTTCACGCCGACCACGGTCCCTTCGAATTTCGGATTTTTGAAGAGGCCCTGCGACGTAGCGCCGGTTTGATGCGAGGTCACCGCGATACCCAGGTAAATGGGATCGCTCAAAATCAGGGTATGGTCATGCTGAAACGTATCCTGCCCGTCGATGACATACCACAGGGTGAACAGATCCCCCTCGCGGGTCAGCTTGATGGTCCCGCCCAGTTTCACTTGGTCCAGCCGGGGATTGTTGATGCCGGCCGAATTGGGATCGTAATTTGGATTCCAATCCGAGGCCGCGGTCGTGACATCCTCCCATGTCGCGCTGCCGCCGCTGGAATCCCGCCATTGCAGGATCAGGCCTTGGTCCGAGCTGCGCAGGCCGCCGTAGACATAGGCCGAGGGCGCCGTCAGCTCCTGGCGGACCATGATGCCCATTTTTTGCCAATCGTTGGTGCTGGGCACCGCGCCGAAAGCGCCGATGTACGGTTCGTCAATGCTGAAGGTGAAATCGCCGGACACGCGCATCCAGAGGTAATGGAAATCATCGGCCGCGTCCCAAATGTCGTGACCGCTGCCCACCACCTGCCAGGTCGTCCCATCGAACTTGACGTTCCCCCGCGCGCCGGGATTGCCGATGTCCTGGTGGCCTTGGAAGATGCCCAGATCGACGGCCTTGACCGGGGTGTCCTTGCTGCCCGTGCTGCCGGTGTAGCCCTTCCCGTCATCGAACGTGCCGCTGACGCTGACGAAGGGACCGGCGTAATCGCTGGGCACGTTCAGCGTGTACTGCAACGTGACGGTGCTCGTGGCGCCGGTCAGGGTCCAAGTGATCGTCCCGTTCTGGTCATCGGTGGCCTGGCCCGCGCTGGGGGTGATTTGGCTTACGTTGGCCCCCGGGGAGTAGGTCTCCTTGATGGTGATGTTGGATGGCTGGCCTTCCCGCACTTCCACGGTTAGGACGACATCGATGGATTCACCCTGGTTGACTTCTTCCGCGGAGAACGACTTGAGTACCTGGAAGGGATACAGGGTGAGATTGGCATTGGTGTACTCGCCGACGCTGTAATTCGGATTTTCATGTGACGTGACCGCGAAACCCACGTACACGGGATCGGTCATGGGGATCGTCTGCGTGCTGTCGAGCACCCAATCCCCGGCATTGTTCATGTAATACACCTGGAAAGTATTGCCGTTGCGCACCACCCGGATGTCGCCGGTGGCATCGGTTTTCAGCCCGAGATTGGAGGAAGCGCTGCCCTGCGCGGGCCGCCATTGGGTATCGTATTGCATGTCGCTGCCGCGTACGATGCCCTGAATATGGGGCGAACCCGGTGTCAGGTTGTCCCTCACCATGATCCCGGCTTTCGACCATTCGTTGGTGCTGGTGTCGTTGTACGCGTAGATCGTCGCTTGCATCGAGAACGCGCCCGACAGTTTTTTGTACAGGAAATGGAACTGGTCGGCGATGTCCCAAATGTCCGCGCCGCTGCCGGTCACCGTGTACATTTTGGTGGTGTCGTCATATTCCGCATTTCCAGCCGCGCCTACCGCACCGATGTCCAGGTGGTTGTCGAAAATCCCGGCCGGCTTGGGAGAACTGATGGCGTTGGCCCCCGCTATGGGAGTGCTTCCCACTTTACCGGTGAAGGTGACATCGCCGGACGCGCCCGCCGGCGGCGTCACCACGTAGGTGAGGGTTGTGGCCGCGGTCAAGGTCCAGGTGATCTTCCCGCCGCTCTCCGTCCCGCCGTTGGAGATCTGGCTGATCACCCAGCCTGCCGGTGGCGTCTCTTCCACGGTGATGGATCCCGTGCCGCCGCCCACGGCCAGCGTGACCGTGATGGGCTCCCCGGCGGAGTAGACGGGATCCTCGAGCGAAAGCGTCCGGTATCCCGCCGCCGGCACGGTGCTTTCCAATTTCACCTCGCTGACCGTGCCTTCCGCCAACAATTCGTTGTCCAAATGGTTGGAGATGGCCAAGCCATACGCCACGGTTTCCGGAAAGGCCATCTGCTGGATGTGCCCGAACACCCAATTGACACCGTCGTACGAATATTCGGCCAGCACGAGATTCACTCCGGCAATACGGGATACGCGCAGCCATACCCCATCGCCCTTGTCATCCACGGCGAGGTTGTCCGGCGTGCGGATCTCCACGTTGCCCGAGGCCGCGTCGGCCACGTTGCGCCACTGGGCGTCCGTCCGGTCTCCCGTGCCCGCGGTGCCGGTGCGCAGCGCCGTCCAGTAATGACGCGAGCCGGCCTTTGGGCCGATTTCCCGGATCATGACGCCGATTTTGGCCCATTCGTTCCCGCCGCCGCTGTCCAGCCAGTGCGCCTTGCCACTCAGGCTCCAGCTCCCGGCTTTCTCCGTGTAGACGAAGAAGCCTTCATCATTGTTGTCCCAGATGTCGTCCCCGTTGCCCTGCAGGGTATACACCCCGTTGGCGAAGACCACGCTGCCCGGAACCTTGTACGTACCCCGCCTCGGTGGGGAATCGGTCCCGCCCCAGTCCGCGGTCTTGTCGAATACGCCATACTGCGCGTAACCCGGCAAGACCAGTACACTTAGCACCATGAACAGGCTGCCATAAACCTTCTTCCACATACGCAACTTACCTCCCTTAGTGGTGATGATGATTCTATCGAATAATCGATAGAATTTTTTATACTGAGGCAATTCAAATATATCTTCATATTGGAAAAATGTCATCTTGTCCAGAGGCTTGGATTCCTTTGCGGGATTTTTATTTGATTGTATCCAAAATTAGGATGGAATAAATCCGGCAGGTCTCGCACATGGCAGGCAGCCAGAATAAGCAAAAGCAAGGGCGGGGAATTGTCCCCGCCCTTGGATCAAAAAGTCATACTTCCGTAAGGGATAAATCCGATTGAAGTTCCAACGTTCGATCCCTGGATCAATACAAGGACCATTGCTCCACGCCCACGGGCGCGCCTCCCACCTTGGAGACGACGAAATCATCGAAGGCAATGCCGCCGGGCACGTTGCTCAAGTCGGTTCCCGAGTTGACCCAGCCGAACAGGCCCACTTGGCCTTCCGTCAGGTTGTCATCCACTACGACTCCTTGGCATACCCCATCAAAGAACGCGTAGAGGACATTTCCCTTCACAATGAGAGTGAATTCACGCCAAACGTTCAACTCCTCGGCATAGGTTATGTCAACGCCGAGGGGTTCCGTCCGAGTGCCTCCTACATAACTGAGCACCCTCAAATAGCCATTCACGAATTGCCAGGAATACATGTTGCCCAGATCGGTGCATCGGACCACGATACCCCAGTCGGCGTCCGCCACCAGGCCCATGCCTTTGACGGTGACGGCGACATCGGTCAGCGTGGGATCCCCGGTGAGGGTCACCAGCGGGCCGCCCGCGTCATCAATTTCAAAAAACTGCCCATTGGCAATGTCGAACACGCCGGCCAAGTCTTCCCACTGGTCGAGTTGGTTCGCATTTTCAAAATCGAACGAGAACAATGTTTCGCCCACGCTCACATCCACCAAAAACATACTCGTGGTTCCAAATATATTCAACACGCCATCGGTGCCCGACCATTGCGCGCGGTAGCCGGAAACCTTGGGATCGTAGCTGGCGGGCACGGTGACCTTGTAGGTCAGCAGTGTTTCGCCTGGCGAAGCGGACAGGGACCATGAAATCACGCCGCCGCTCTCCGTACCCCCATTGCTGATCTCGCTGATCGCGAAACCGGCAGGCGGGGTTTCGGTAATGGTAACGTTGGACGCGGCACTGGCCATATTTTGGATTTTCAACGTAGTCGTGATCGTTTGCCCCGGCGCAAAGGTTTTTGCGCTCATCGAGCGGGTGACCGTGAAGGGATTTCCTTCCACCTGCTCCAGCGAAACATTGGAGAGGGTGGCCTCGGCGAGATCATCAACGTCGTTATGGTTGGTGATGGCCAATCCCCACGCGATCGAATCGGGAAAGTCCATGATCATACTGTGGGCGACCACCCAGTTGGTTCCATCCACCGAATATTCGCTCACGACGAGATCGATCTCCGCGTACCGGGTGATGCGCAAATACAGCCCGTCGCCGGGATCGGCCACATCCGCGCCGTTCTCTAAGATCTGCGTATTGAGAGAAGTGCTGCCGGTCGTCGTCCGCCATTGCGTGTCCGTCCGGTCTCCCGTGCTCGAGGTGCCGGCGCGCAATTCGATCCAGTAATGGCGGGACGTGGCCGAGTTGCCGGTCTCGCGCATCATCACGCCGGCTTTGGCCCACTCATTGCCGCCGCCGTTGTAGATCCATTGGACTTTGGCCGTTAGCCGCCAGCTGCCGGCTTTCTCCGTGTACACGAAAAAGCCTTCGTCGTTGTTGTCCCAGATGTCGTCGCCATTCCCTTGCAGGTCGTACACCGCGCCGGCGCCGCTGCCCGCGATGGTCACGCTTCCCGGAACCTTGAAACTGCCCCGCTGGGGTGGAGAATCGGTACCGCCCCAATCCGCGGTCTTGTCGAAGATGCCGTATTGGGCATACCCCGGCAAGACCATGACACACAATGTCATGAACAAGATCATTCCCTTTGTGTTTATCATCTTTCTACCTCCCGTGAATAAAGAAATATCATTGGAACCGGCAAGTTATATGATTAACCGGTCCATGGAATGAAATGAATTTATCGAGGAAAGAGAAAATTGTAAAGATGAATTCGTAGGGGAAAAACGAGATATTGGCGATGAAAGCCGCGATGGGAGGCCACAAGATATCAAACCGTCAATTGGTTCCTCCGATCAGTGCGTACATTTTTCCGGGAGCGTGACCGGTCATCGATTCGACGGGTGGGAGAGATCTACCCTAAATCCCCTCTTCCTCTGGGAGAGGGTGAGGGTGAGGGAAAACTTTTCCTCGGTGTCGATCCCTTTGGCGGGTTCCTAAACGCGGGGGGAGGAAGGTAATTATTTTCCTTCGGTTCAGAGTCAGGGAATTGAAATACGATTTTCCCCCTTCTGTACGCACTTGTCGGATGAACCGAAATAATCCTTCCCCCGCCGGAGCGTCTACCTCCCGGCGGAGTGAGGGAAACATGGGATGGTATGTTGGAACGAGGACGGCCGCCGCGCCGCGCGGCAATCCATCCCCTTTCAGAAAGCCAGCCGCGGTAAATACCGTTTCAAGGATCAGCCCCGCCCGCCCAGTGGGTTGACGCGCACCGGTCCGCCGCCCGACCGCATCATGATGTCGCCGATGCTCACCAGTCCGTTGGACACATCATAGGGAATCCCGTAGCGGATGCCGTTGCTGCCCCCGTACATTTTCTCGGCGGCGGGGGCAAAAGCCATGAGCATGTAATCTCCTTCTTTCAAGGCCGGTTCGTACCGCGTGTCCCCGTAATCGGTTCCCGGAGTTTGCGGATCATTGTCGGCATAGTAATACACATCGTTACCGGTCAGGCCGAACCGCTCGGAGTGACCGCCGGACTCGGCCCGCAGAACGGTGGGGCAGAAGGGATCCCGGGGGATGGAGGACATATACGCCACCGGGCTGGTGAGAGGCGCCAGAACGTGAATCTGCCGCCGCGTGGCCTCGGGCACGTCACCCACCCCGTTGAAGACTTCGCGAATCCGCTTGTATCCCCAGTCGCTGCCGCTGTCATCCCAGAAATCGACCAGTAGAACTCCCTTGTCGAGACGCAACTGTTCGATCGCCGTGACCGTGGACCGCATGTCGGCGTACGAACGCGCCACCTTGGCGCGGATCTGGGCGTTCAGAAAGTTCGGAACCGCAATGGCGGCCAATATGCCGATGATGGCGACGACGATGAGAAGTTCGATCAGGGTAAAGCCGGACCTTTTCATGTACCGTGATTCCTCCACATCCAGTGGGATAGGCCTGTCCATCCATTCCAGAAAACCATGATGGGCGGGATTGGCTTTAAACTTTACCCTGCTTGCCCCGGAAATTCAATCCGTTGTTCCATGGAATGGTCTTGGGCCTTTCCGCGGCGCGCCCGGCAGCGGGTGTATTCAGGGGCGGAGATTTGTGGTAGGTTGATGACTCCATGAAAATCGCAGTCCAGCATGCCTTACTCGCCACCAATCCAAATCAAGGGGAGGAATGGATCCATGGTCTTTGTGAACCGGTCGAAAAAAACGGGCCGCCGGATGTTTTTGAAGGCGGCGGGCGCGGCGGGGATTCTTGTGGGATTTTCCCCCTTCGCCCTCGAAGAGGAACTCGAATACGCGGGCCAGAATGTCAACCGCAATTCCAAACCTTCCGAGCTGAAGATCACCGATTTGCGGGTCACGGTGTTACGCGACGCGCCCATGCGTTGCCCTCTGATCCGCATCGACACCAACCAGGGAATTTCCGGCTTGGGCGAAGTGCGGGATGGCGCGACCGAGCGCTACGCGTTGTTTCTCAAAAGCCGGCTGCTGGGCGAGAATCCGTGCAACGTGGAGAAGATCTTCAAGAAGATCAAGCAATTCGGCCACCACGGACGGCAGGGCGGCGGCGTGTCCGGCGTGGAAATGGCGCTGTGGGACCTGGCGGGCAAGGCGTACGGGGTTCCCGTCTATCAGCTGCTGGGGGGGAAATACCGCGGCCGTATCCGCATGTACTGCGACACGCCCGGCCGGCCCGATCCCAAGGAATTCGCCGCCGTCATGAAAAAGCGGGTGGAGCAGGGCTATACCTATTTGAAGATGGATCTGGGCATCAACCTGCTGCGGGACATTCCCAACACCGTCACCCGGCCCCTGGACCTGGAGAACTACGAAAACACGAAGCATCCCTTCACCGGCATCGAGATCACGGCCAAGGGCATCCAGATCATGGCCGAATTCATCCAGGCGATCCGGGAAGAGGTTGGATACGAACTGCCCCTGGCGGCGGACCATTTCGGCCACATCGGCGTGAACAGCTGCATCAAACTGGGCAAGGCGCTGGAGCCGTATCAACTGGCCTGGCTGGAAGACATGATCCCTTGGGAATACACGGACCTGTGGAAATCGATCACCGACGCGATCGACGTGCCCACTCTCACCGGCGAGGACATCTACCTGAAGGAGGAATTCATCAAACTGATCGACGCGCACGCCGTGGATATGATCCATCCCGACCTGGCCACCGCCGGGGGGATTCTGGAAACCAAGAGGATCGGCGATTACGCGGAAGAACACGGCGTGGCGATGGCCCTGCACTTCGCGGGGACGCCGGTTTCGTGCATGGCCAACGTGCACTGCGCGGCGGCGACGCAGAACTTCATCGCGCTGGAAAACCATTCCGTCGATATCCCCTGGTGGGACAGTTTGGTTGACGGCGTGCCGAAACCCATCGTGCAACAGGGCTACATTCCCGTGCCCGAAACGCCCGGCCTGGGCGTCGAACTGAATGAAGAGGCGGTCAAAGCGCATTTGCGGGGAGCGGAGTATTTCGCGCCCACGCCGGAATGGGACCGGATCCGTTCGCACGACCGGTTGTGGAGTTGAAAAGGAGAATCCAGAATGATGAAACGGTTGGCGTTTTTCGTGGCGGCGGTGTGGCTGGCCTGGCCGCCCGCCGCCCAGGCGCAGTATGGAACGTTCACCAAGGAGCAGCGCATTCTCTTCACGCGGCAGAATCCCTTTCCGCGTTTCGAGGACGGGCGGCCGCGGGTGCCGGACGATCTTCTCGAGCGGATGAAGCGGGTGTCGATCGAGGAGGCGTGGGGGGTGCTCCGGTCGCACCGGTACAACGCGCAGTTCGAGGGCGGATGGATCAACCTGCATCCGGACCGCGTGCTGGTGGGCCGCGCGGTGACCGCCGCGTTCATGCCCCTGCGGCCCGACGTGGAGGAGGTGACGCGGGAACTGGGCCGGAAGGACCAGCGGGTCGGCGCGCAAAACTCCTGGGTCATCGACACATTGGTGGAAAACGACGTGGTCGTCGTGGACCTGTTTGGCAAAATCGTGGAGGGGACCTTCGCGGGCGATAACCTGGCCACTTCGATCTACGCCAAGAGCAAGACCGGCATGATCGTGGACGGCGCGGTGCGGGACGTGGACGGGATCTATGAAATCCCCGACTTCAACGTGTTCGTGCGGGGCCTGGACCCCTCGGGCATCGCGGGCGTGACGCTGATGGGGATCAACATTCCCATCCGCATCGGCCGGGCGACGGTCATGCCCGGCGACGTGGTGCTGGGGCGGCGCGAAGGGATCATTTTCATCCCGCCGCAATTCGCGCAAGAGGTGGTGGAGAAATCGGAAGCCATCCGCCTGCAAGACGAGTTCGGGCATCAGCGCCTGCGCGAGGGCAAATACACCCCCGGCCAGATCGACCGCGACTGGACTCCCGACATCGAAGCCGATTTCGAGCAGTGGAAGAAAGAGAAGGGTAAATAGGGAAGGGATGTCCTCCCCGCGAAAATGGGGATCCAGATCGATGGAGGATGGCTTAGAGCAAAGCGTGTAACCCATCCTTATCCTGGTCATCTTGTGTAGCTTTAACCTTCTGATTCAGACCATTTATTGTTCCCTCTCCCTCCGGGAGAGGGCCAAGGTGAGGGTGGCCCTGAAAGGGCGGAATAGATCCTTTTTCTGCAACCGCGTAAACAGATGCTCTTAAGCGTGGATTTGATAAGTTAATAATGGCTTATCCGGTAAATGCGTACTTTTTTCAGATCGCCGGATCGCATCCTTTCGAAAGCCACGTTGAAAACCGCCTCCACACTTCCCTCTCCTTCCGGAAGAGGGCCGGGGTGAAGGGATTTTTGTAGGGGCGGACCTTGGTGTCCGCCCTATCAATTTTACCTCAGTATGTACGTGCTTCCCGGATAAACCTTAATAATCTGAATAGAATACTCTCTACACCTGGAAGATGAAACGGTTTAATAGAATCCCCATACTTCCGCCAGTTGAATTCTCCGCCGGATGATCCAGAGTCCTCCGCCCTATCCTCCGTGGCTTCCGCTTTTCAATATCAAAAGAGCGTCTTCCCATCCCTCGGGCGTGGAGAAGGACTTCTCCCCCTGGTTGGGAAACGATCCGGCCGCGGCCGATTCGCCCGTTCGGGGATCCACCCAGAAGGCGTTGACCGGGCCTCCTCCGGTGAGCTTGTTCAGGTGGATGGAAAACTCGCATTTCTGGCTCAGGTAAATCATGAGCCACTTGCCATCCTTATGCCGGGCCGCCAGGTTCAACAATTCCCCTTCCGTATGGCCGCCGCCGGCGAAGATGCTTTGATCAGGAACGAGCAGCCACCATTCCGGCAAGGATTCCAAAATTTTCTTCAGAATGCCCATTTGCACCGCGCCGGGCGCGTCCAAAGCCTTTTTCCAGGTGGGGAGCACGCGCCAGCTGTCGTTGTGGCCGTAGGTGTGATGCGCTCCGGCCAGGTAGGAATAATAAGCCTGCCGGCGGATCCACAGGGGAGTCACGTCGAATCCGTATTCCGAACCTTGTTCATAAGCGCCTTCCGCCATGAGCACGGGCTTGACGGGGATGAGATTGTAATCGTGGGTCACCATGGGATAGATCAGTTTCACGGCATTCCAGGTCTGCATGGAGTCGAAATCCAGCCACTCTTCCTGATGAATGAAGCTGGACGAGAACGGTGCGGGATCCGGCTTGAACGTAATGAGATGAGATCCACCGTCCCCTTCCCGCAGTCCCTTGGCCAGTTCGCGCAGGATGGGAACGAACTCCTCCTTCGCCTCCGGAGTCATCGACCACACGATATTGGGGACGTCCTTGTACCGGGTGGCCAGCCATTTCGCCCAGGCGCGGGCTTTCTCCAGGGTGATGCACTGGCGGTAGCGTTGGTGATACAGCGTCACGGAGATGATCACATTGTTATCGCGGGCGGCCTGGATCACGGCGTCCACGTTTTGAAAGTAGGCTTCGTTGGGCGTTAGGGGATTGTCATTATGCCAGGGTTTTTCGCCGTGAATATTGGGTTTCGTTCCGTCTCCGACGCCCATGAGCATGGCCTGGACGAAAACGAATCCCTTGTTTTTCGCGTTTTCCAGGATCAACCGGGCTTCCTCGAGCGTGTACTCCCGGAAAATCTGCCATTGCGTGATGCCCAGCCAAAAGACCGGCTGGTTGTTCTGGTCAACAAAATAACGGCCATTTTCGCTGACCTTCACCGGGAAGACGTAATTCTCCGCGCGCGCGCCCGAGACGATTACGAACAATAGGAACAACAGCAACAACAGTGTCCATCGCATCGTTGTCTTCATTTGGGTGTCTCCTTCTATCGTTGGATAGGTTCATACAAGAACCGTCCAGATCATCCATATTCAAGTCTGAACAATCTCTTTTTTCCCTCTCCTCACTTCTTCCCCTCGCCGGCTATTGTCTTGAGATGCCGGTCGAAGAATTCCAGAACCATGCGGTCGAGCTTCGGTTCCTGAAATCCATGCCCGGCGCCTTGGACGGCGTGAAACGTGACAGCCGCGCCGGCCTGGCGCAACGCCGCGTCCAGCAGCTCGCTTTGGTGGATGGGCACCAGCGGGTCCTGGTCACCGTGCATGATGAGAAACGGAGGATCGTCCGCGGTCACGTAGGAAATGGGATTGGCGCGTTGGGCTTTCTCCTTGTTCTCTTGCACCGGTCCGCCGATCAGCTGCGATTCCGGTGAATCCGGCGCGTCGTGGTCCATGTCTCCCGGGAACTTGTTCATCAAGGTGAAATCGGTCGGGCCGAACCAATCGCACACCGCTTGCACCCGGCTGGATTGGTCCAGGTTCCCCCCCTTCTCGAATTCCGCCACGCCGCCGGTGACGCCCAGCATCGCGGCCAAATGACCGCCGGCCGACGCCCCCCACGCGCCGAAATGCTCCGGATCGAGGCGGTACTCCGCCGCGTGGGCGCGCAGCCAGCGGACGGCGGCCTTGCAGTCCTCGATCTGCGCGGGGAAGATCGCGTGCTGGCTGAGGCGGTAGTTGAGGCTCGCCACGGCGTAACCCTCGCCGGTCAACCACAGGGCGGGGCAGGAGTCCTTGCTCCCCATGCGGAATGCCCCGCCATGAATCCAGATGACCAGGGGATACGGGCTTTTCCCCTCCCGCACGTAGAGATCCAGTTTCTGGCGTTCGTGGCCCCCCGGAACGTACTCGAGGTTCTTGAACGCTTTCACTCCCTCGGGCAATGATTGCCCGTAGCCGCAGGTGAGGGAAGTCATGATCAAAATCAATAGGATTGTATGGCAGTAGAGGAGTTTTTCAGGTATGCGCATGGTTTGGCTCCTTGGGTTTTACGTCTGAAACAAGGCGATTTATCAATTCCAGTCTATTGGCGATGCATTTGGCAAATGTGTACCCTGGAGATATTTTGCCCAGGGTTGAAATCCTAGGCTAGTTTAAACCGTCCGCGGAAGGGAACTCTTATTGACAATGCTCCATATGATTTACACGCGAAGTAGAGGTGGAAGCATCACAATAAGGCTTCCCTCACCCTTACCCTCTCCCAGAGGGAGAGGGGATTATTTACTTTTCACGAAACTATCTCTCCCGGGGCTTACGCCCAGGGCTATGCTCAGGCCGCGCCGTTGGCGATCGAAAATCGGCGTCGAATACCGATAAATCGTCTTCTGGATGACCATGATTCGGAATCACCGCATTGGTTTATCAGGAATACGGCAATGCCTTGATTACTGCAGCGCCTTGCGTTTTTTATCCCAGCGCTCGCGCAGGCGGATGGAATCGAGGCCCAGGTATTTTCCTTGTGATAGGGGATTCTGGCCCCTGTATTCAAAGCGCAACGTGTGCTTTCCCACGGGAAGTTTGAAACTGCCCAGGTAAATGTCTTTCACGAGCAGGTCTTGGGAGTAGAAATCGAAGTCCTGCAGCTTTTGGCCCGCCATGTAGTCGTCCGGTTGACGCACGTTTTTCCCGTCCAGAAAGATCCGGTAGATGCCGTAATCGTTCGCGTAGGTACAGCGCAGCAGCAGGCCGCGGTATTCTTCCTTCTCGACCTGGAAGTCCACCTCGAGAGACGGTTCCCCGCTGGCCGGCATGAAAAAGAGCTGGCCGTCGCCGGTCCAATCGTATCCCTTTTGCAGTTCCAGAACTCCCGGGGAATGCCGGGCGGTGGGCAGCAGCGTTTTCCCCTCGATGATAGAATCGATATTGGGCAACACGCGTTCCGCCAAGGGCGGGAGCCGGGTGAAGCGTTTCGGCTGGCCGATTTGGTACCAGAAGGCCACGGTGGCCATGTCGTCTTCCCGTTCCACGTGGCCCTCGATCTGGCCGCTTTCGGTCTCGTCGGCGGTGATCCAGCCCTTGTGTTCGATTTCAAAGCGGAGGGATTTGGTGAAACGCACCGGATCGTCAATATGCCAGCGGTAGAGGCAGTATTCCACGCCCAGGTCTTCAAAATCGCAGCTCAGGTACGTGCAGCCGAAATAAGGGAACAGCCGCTCATTCAATCCCCAGGCCATCAAGAAATAATCCTCGGTGCCGGTTCCCTGGATTGTGGGCTTGGCGTCCCCGTCGATGTAGAATTTCGCGTCGCCCTCGCCGAACCAGAAGGGGCTGCGGGAGCGGACGGACATTACGGTTCCCACGTAGTGGCCTTCGCCCTCCGCATCGAGGATGAGGTAATCGCCGCCGGTTTTCTCGGGGAATTCATTGCGGTATTGCGCGCAGAAATAGGCGGTTTTTTCCGGAAGGCTTTCCTCTTGCGTGTAGTCGATGTGGTAGTAAAAACTACGCACGTTTTTGGTCCCTTCGTTGGTGATCGTGATGAGACCCCGCTTGAAGAAGGGCATGGGCCAATAACAGTTGTAGCCGTCGCCGCTCTCCACCTGAACGGGGACGGAGACGATCTCGCGGCGCAGCCCGAATCCCGCGCCGAAGAAGTCGCCGAGGGGCGCTTCGACCGCCGGTTCCGGATGATCGTCCCAGTACATGCGCAGGACGATCTCGTCCGGGCGCGCGGAGCCTTCCGCCTCGAGCCAGTTCGGCCGCGCTTCGTTGAATGTCAGCCAGATATGCCGGATGACCGCCGGGCCGGGTATGTCGGCCAGGACCTTCGTTTCGCCGGGAGCCACGTACCGGATGCGGTCCGCGTTGCTGCCGGGATTGGGATCGGCGGAGGTCACGGCGCTGGACCGTCCGGGATGGATTTGGGAGAGATCCGAGAGGTCCTGCGAGCAGACAGGTCGAATGGTGAACGCCAGAAGGAATATGCAACTACGAGTGAAGAGGGATTTTTTTCGCACGGCGGTTCCTCCTTTGCATAATGTGAATCATCAAGAGGCCGTATTCGTTTTGTACCTGCTTACTCAATTGCAGGAAAAGGATGAATTCCGGGCTTCCCTCACCCTGCTCCTCTCCCAGAGGGAGAGGGGATTAATTACTCTTTTTTTGGGTTCATCCGACAAGTGCGTACCCGCTGGAGAAGAAGGCATTTCATCTACTCGATGAAATTCGGGCGGA
>JBHGBC010000147.1:0-20503 GCA_041946805.1 bacterium | reverse complement strand
TATACGCCAGTCATACCGTTAGCCCAGGCCGCCTAAAAAACGGAAAAAAGTTACACACTCTTCCACAAAGTAATCGGATGTTCTGTCACTTGGTATGCCTTTTATTTCAATACCCTTATGAAAGGCGCGTAGCAAAGCATTATCCCTAAAATCTTTTCCTACCGCGAACCAGGTACGGTCTGCCGTTTGCCTCACGTAATCCGTGAAATCTTGGTCTGCAAGTAATGCGACAAGCATCTCGGGAACAAATCGCAAATGACCTACATGCTCAGGTAAATCTACACAGCTAGCCATGTAGTGAGCCGGCGCGACCCGTTGGATTTGTTGATCGCGTCCCATTTCATGGTTTTTATTTTCCAGGCAGTAACAGAGCAATAGATCGCCAAGAATCGCCTGTTCCACTTCACCCTGAAATCCTTGGAGAGTGGGCGTACGGGAAAGACGCTCCGTCACGCGTTCGATGGTAGCTGACCGGCGCCGCTGCTGAGCAGTACCTTGCTCATCGGCAAAAACCTTCAAAAAATTACCCTGGCCCCGCCGATAGCCCCAACGAAACATATAGAATACAGCGGGCAAAACTGAAGATAAATCAAAATTAATCAATGAAATTGGTATTACAGTAGTGTAATTCCCCGTCCATAATTCTCGGGTCATATCTCTTCCAAGTACATTTTCGACTATTTCTCGAGGCATGTCGTTTCTCCTGAAATCACCGGTGTCAGCACCAGGTTTTGCACCGGGCCGTTCGGGCCTTGTTCGATGCGCGCGGCGAGGTTGTAAATGGTATCCTCGTTCATCGGATTGTAAGCCATCAACGACCGCTCATCCTCCCGCGCCAGCCGCTGCACGAAGATGGACAGATGGGCGAAGGTGTCATCCGTGGAGACATCGCCCAATTGATATCCTTCCGCGATTTCCATCAGCAGATGGAACAACTCCGCCCCCAGCCGCAACCGTTCCATCTGGCCATCCTGATATTCGTAAATCAGATACGCCTGCCGGTGGAGGATATCAAATCCCTCCGCGTCAGCCGGAAGGTCCGCCTCCAAGCGGAACCGCTCCAAGGTCTTCTCCACCCAAAACGCGGTTTCCGTGGGCGTGCGCGGCGTGATCCGCAATGGGACCTTGCCTTCCCGTTTGTAGGCCTGGGGCGGCAGGTTCTCCAAACGGGATATGCCCGCGCACAATTTTTCGCACAACCGTTTCCGGCCTTCGTGACCCATGCCGGCCTGCTCGAGGGGGATCCGGCGGAACGCGTCCAGATGCCGCCCCCGCGCCAGGCCCAAGGCGGCCTGGTCCCGCGCGATTTCCTCGAGATGCGCTTCCGTCCATTCGAAATACGCCCGCCGGCGCGCGGACGCCAGGGAGAGATGAGGGTACCGGGGAGCGGTCCGGCGATCATCCGGCGAGGGCTGGCTGATCAGGTAGCGGTCGATCTGAGGATGCGCCTCGAACGCGGGATCGAAACGGATCAGCTCGCGCAAAACCTCGCCCTGCCGCGCGGCCGCTTCCGCTGCGAAAGCCTGATCCCAGTAAGGATAAGAAAGCGCCTGCGATGCGGATTCGTTATGATACTCCTCGCAAGCATGAATTCCGAACAGGATATAAACCAACGCGGCGCGCAGTTCCCGCGTGGTGATGTGCACTTCGCCCCGCAGATGCACCGCCTGCAGGGCCTCGAACAGCCGTTCCCGCGCGCGCCGGCGGGTGGCCTCGGATTCTTTCACTGGCAGTGAATCGGGGCCGAAGACAGTCTGCTCCTGGAATACCCGGCAGCGGTCCCGCGCGGCGCAATTCAAACAGGGTTTCCAGATCGCTTCCGCCTGTTCTCCACCGTACAGCCGGTCCACCAAGCGGTCCAAAAACGTGGTTTCGATCTTCGTGCGGCCGGGATTCAGCCCGCCCACCAGGGAGCGGTCATTCAGATTGATAAAGCGGACGTGAAAAGCACGGGACGGGTCCGAATCCGGATCGTCCAGAAGGAAGGAAGTGAGTTTGTTCGTCAGCGCCGTGGGCCCCACGGAGTCGATCCACTCCAACAACCGCCCGTCGTTAATCGCCAGCAGGTGAACGATGTCTTCGGCGGGATCGCCGCTCTGAAACGGCCCCAGGAATTCATTCAGCAATTCATCGGAGGACCGGCCCTGCCAAGCGGCCGAACCATCCAGGTTGATCCGCACCAGCGGGCCGTTTTCCAGCCGGTGTTCGATGATCCGTTCAGCGGATTGATGGCTGCCGAATCCCAACTGCTGCGCCAGGCGTTGCAGCAGCGCGGTTTTCCCGTCGCCGGCGTTGCCGCAAAGAATGATCAGCCGGATCTGGCGCGCCCGGATTTCCCGCAACAAGGTTTCTTCCAGGCTGGTTTCGACATACGTCCGCGCGGCGAAGGGCGTATCCAGCCCCCGCGTTTCCTGGTTGCCCCACTGGGATCCCGGATATGATTGCAGTAAGGAATACAACCAGTCAACGCGCCCCTCTTGCACTTCGCGAGTCGCAATCACCTCCGGGACGCGGATCTCAACGGGCGGTTCTTCCTGGGCGTAGTCCTTGAGAAAAGTCAGCGCTTCTTCCACTGAAGCGAAGCGGCGGGCGGGGTTCGGATCCGTCGCCCGGTTCAAAAAGATACTCAGGAAAGGGTAGGCTTCGCGGTCAGATTCTTCCCAAACGAGGCCTCGTTCCTTGGCCGCCCGGCCATCGCCTGGGAATGGAAGTTTTTCGGTCAGCACTAGGAAAAACGACGCCGCCAAGGCATAGAGATCATCCGCGGCTTGGGCAGGAGTCTCCCCCACTGAGAGGGGCGTGCAGTAGAGCAGGGTTCCGGATCCCCAGCGTGGTTCCCCGATTTTGGTGACAAAGTCATAATCGGTCAGCACCACGTCATGGCCGGAGACGATGATGTTCCGGGGGCTGACGTCTCCATGGATCAATCCGTGTTTATGCAAGTCATGGAGCGCGGCGCACAGGTTCCGGATCCAACGCACCGCCAGGGCTTCGGGGGATTTTTCCTCCCATTCCTCCGCGAGCAAGGGGAACACGCCGATGAAATCCGCCAGCGGAGCGCCCTCGATCCAGGTCATCAGCGCCACGAAATCATTGTCTTTCCACTCCGTCGCGACTTCGTAAATCGCCGACAGGCCGGGACTACGCCCCAGGCAATGCCGCGCCCGGACGTACGCTTTGAGCACCCGGCCACCATGATCCCGCGAATGCACCACCTTCCCCACATAGGTTCCCCAATCCTCGTGGGTTGTCCGATCGAATTCAATGACCTTGAAAGTCGTCCCGATGCCGCCGCCGCCCAGGCAACTCACGATCCGGTAATCGCGGCCGTGGAAGCGCACGGTCTGATCCTCCGTCCAAAACCGGGCTGGAGGAAGTGCAGGCGCGGGAAGCGACTGCCCCAGAAGCACGCCGATTCCCTCCATGATTTGATCGGGCGTTTCCCGTTCTTCCGGCTGCTCCTTCAGACCTCCTTCCAGCAACTGGCCCGCTTGCCGGGCCAGGTCATCATCCGTTTGATTTTTAAAGAGAAGCAACAGCGAAAAGCAGAGAGAATACAAATCGGAGCGCTCGGACGCGGCGGCCAAGCCGGCTTGGCGGATTTCCGGCGCGACAGCCTGCTCCCACTCGCTTGGCATGGGCAACGCGGGGGCAATGCTGGTGTCGGTGGGAATCCGCGCCCAATGAAATCCCGTGAAAATGGGAGTTCCATCATGGCGGATCCTTATCGTGGCGGGGGTTAAATTCCGATGGATGATGGGAGGCGACTCTTCGCCCGGGTGATGCATTTCTTTCAGCGCCCGCAGGGACTCAAGGGCGAACGCCAGACGCTCCCGGGTTTTCCACCCCGGGTCGTTTAGGCGGTCCCGCAAAGCCGGCGCGGAAGGATCCACCAGCGTGAACGAATACATCTCCCCGGGATATCCCGGCGCGTCATGAAATGAATCCAGAATCCGGGGCGCCCAGGAGAAACGTTGCGTGCGCAACAAGGCCTCGAACTCCCGGCGCGCCAGTTGCTCGGCGTTTTTATCGGGATGGGCGGATAAATCGTACAGATGCAGAACCACCTTGTCCTGGCGGACGGAATGACGTCCCTTATATATGCGGTGGAACCGTTCATCCGGAGGGGTTATCAGTTCCAGATTCACCACTCCGCCGAAACGCCGCAGATCCCCCTCCAAGGCGACCGCGGACCGGGGCTCGAGCATCCGGCACAGATTTTTGACCTGCACCGCGGTCCAATGTTGATTTTTCACCTCGAGCAAGGTTTTCCAATCCGTCAATCCGAGAAAGGGGATCCCCCGGATGGGCTGGCTTCGAAGATTTTTCAGAGCGGAAGTCTCCCGCGTCAGCAAGACGCATCCGTCCACAAAGCCTACATCCGGTTCATGCTTCCGCAGCGTGGTGGCGATTTTTTTGACCTTCCCGGTCAGTTTTTCCATTTCATGAGTGACGAATTCATTATGATCCCGGGCCCATTTGTCGTCCCAATGCTTGACTTCGATGACTCGGACCCCGGGCGGCCCGATCAGCAGAATATCGATTTCATCGGATTGGACCCGGTTGGTAACGGAAAAGAGCCAATTGGTGAGTAAAATCCACTCTCCGTCTCCCGGTTCTGCCTGGAGTTTGTTCATCAAAAAGGAGATGGCCTTCCGCTCGCTTTCGTTGGCCGGGAGACCGCAGGGGATATGTTCAACCTTCATCGAATGACCTCCGGGAGCGCCAAAATCTCAAATAACGGTGTACCCTGAACTTTTCAGAACAAGTATATTTATTATAAGCAACTATTTATTCGTTGATAAAGAAGGATGAATACCGCCAATTCAAGGATTCCCTCACCCTCACCCTCACCCTCACCCTCACCCTCACCCTCTCCCATAGGGAGAGGAAATCGATATCGGGCACAACCGTCCGAGGGTTTTCTTCAACATGGCGATCCGAACCATATTCTCGAAATGCCATGGATTGGCCTCATAATCTTTGGACAACCGGCGCTCGCTTGTAATCCACGCGAACGTTCGTTCGACAATCCAACGTTTGGGCAGCACGGTGAATGTATCCTGGATTTTCGTGGAAATATGCACCAGCGTATCGAGCAGGATCTCCGCGTAATGGACTGTGTTGCGTCGATACCCCGCGTCCGCGGAGGCCGCTTCGACGGTGGTGTATTTCGTGATCACCGGTTCGATCACATAACCGCCCATCCTCGTGTCCGCCACGTTCGCGGCCGTCACCTCCTCATGGAGCCAATGGCCTTCAATATCCACGCCAATGCGCCGTTTTCGCCCCTTCACCTTTTTTTCCCCCGTCGCAGCCCCGCTGGTCTCCGCCGCTGGCGGTTTTCACGCGTTGCGAATCCATGATGGCGTACGAAGGACCGGGACGGCGGCCTTATGTGATCCGGAGTTGGCTATTGATTTCGTCCAATACGAATTCCCCGCCGCTCCGTGGGCATATCCGCGCGTAGCCCCTGTAAACGCCCTTCCAGTTCGGAAAATCAAAGGGCAACTGCCTCCATTGGCGCCCCGTCATCATCTGGGAGAGAATGGCATGGATTATGGCAAGCAGGGATGTTTGCACCGATTACCATACCCATTGGCAAATTCGAGCAGAGGGCGGATGGTTTTTTTCATTACGGATCGGTCCAATCGTTCGGATACCTCATCGTATTTCTCCTTGATTTGAATAAGTTAAAAATATACATGCACTTACCGAGTATTATGCAGCCTGCAATTCATGGAGACCAGTTCAGAGAGTCCCTTGATTCAAGGAGAAATCGGAGAAATACAAGGAGAAATACATACTGAGTTGAACTCCGGGGGGGGGCATTCAACCCAAAAATGGGAAATCCAGCAAAAGAAAATGGGCTGTAGAAAAATTGGCGATAATCCAGAATCCGGCAAAAGCAGGCAGCGTTCCCATCAAACCAATCGGTTCCTCACCGCTTGGGCAGCGTCACTGTGAAGGTGGAGCCCTTCCCGGCTTCACTCTCCACGGTGATGGTCCCCTCGTGCAGTTCCACCAGTTCCTTGGCGATCGACAGCCCCAGGCCCGAGCCTTTGGCGATTTTCCGGGACGCGGTGGTGCGGTAAAAACGTTCCCAGATCTTGGGGATTTCCTCCGGCGCCATGCCGATGCCGGTGTCCTGAACGGCCACGTATACACTGGTATCGGTCTGCGCCAGGCGGACTTCGATGGAACCATCCTCCGGAGTGTATTTGATGGCGTTGCTGATCAATTCACCAATAATCCGTTCAATTTTGCTGGCATCCACGCGGATCCGGGGCGGCTCTTCCGCGGCAACCATCGAGAGGGAAATGTTCTTCTGGGCGGCGGCGGATTTTTCTTCCTGGAGGATGCTTTCCGTCAACAGTTTCAGGGATACCGGATTCAGATCCAGAATCATGCGTCCCGATTCGATGCGCGAAATGTCGAGAATATCGTTGATGAGGTTCGTAAGGCGTTTGACGGAGCGGCTGGCGCGGCCAATGATGACCTGCTGTTTTTCGTTCAAGCCGCCTCCGACGCCATGGGCCAGATTATCCAGACTTCCCTGAATGGCGGTGAGCGGCGTGCGCAGATCATGCGAGGCCTGGGCCACGAAGGCGGATTTCATTTTGTCCAGCTCGCGCAGTTCCTCGTTCGCCCGGTTCAGCCGCAGATTGGCTTCTTGCAGCTTCAAATTGGATTTTTGCACCTGCCGATGGCGGGAGACCGCCAAGGCGGCCAGAATCAAGGTCAAGGTTCCCCCAAGGGAGGATATTGCCCAAAATCCAGGTTCCTTGTACCAAGGCAAAGGCACCGTGAAGTCCCAGGCCGCCGTTTCCGAGCGGTTCCAATTGCGGTCCATGGCCCGCACGTACAGGCGATGGGATCCGGAAGCCAAGTTCCGCACTTGAACGACTGTATGCGTGGAGAAGGATGACCACGGTTCTTTGTCAATCCGGCAGGCGAAATAGAGCCGTTCCGGCTTGGTGAAGTTCCATTTATCCACGCCGGAGAAAAAGAACTGGGCGTTGCCGGAGGGCGCGATTTCCCGGGAATTGTTGGGATCGATCCAGGCCAGCGGGGGATCCGGATCTTCCTCGGGATGAAACATGACGATGCCGCTCGTGGTGCCGGCCCAGATCCGGCCTTGCTTGTCCTGGTATACCGTATAAACCGACGTATTGGATAGGCCGTCTTCGCTGGTGTAAGTGATCCAGGTCCCGTCCTTGTATTGATGCAGCCCGCTGAAGGAGGCCACCCAAATGCTGTCATCGGCCATTTGAACGATGTGGTTCACCCGGTCGAGGTTGTCCCGGACCAGGGACCAATGCCGTCCGTCGAATTGCCAGATGCTGTTGGAGCCACCGGCCCAGATCCGGCCGTCCCGGGTTTCCATGAGGCAGGAAGCGGCTCCGAAAGGCGGTTGCTCGCCTTCCGGGAAGGGCCGGTAGACACCGTTCTCGAACCGCAAAGCGCCCCGCAGACCCGCCACCCAGCGGACATGGTTGCGGTCCACGAGACTGTCGCGGACGCCGCTCAGCAGGCGGTCGCTCCCGGATTCTTGAATGAGCGGTGTATAGGTCTTGCCGTCGAAAAGACCCAGGGAATAGTCCGGGGCCGCGTATTCCGTCACCAAGAGCCGGTCCGGCCCCTCTTGTTTGAGGTAATAGCGGAGTTTGTAGGGAGTGGATTCGATCAACACCTCGAATTGCCGCGTGGCCGGATCGAACGCGATGATGGACCGGTCGGTGGAATAGTAAATACGGCCATCCGGCAGGGAGCCGATCGCGCCGGTCACGTAGTAGCTCGCCTCAAAGCCCGGCGGAATGAGATGGGTTTCCCATTGGCCATCCTTCAGGCGTGCGAATTGATTGCGGCAGATGAACCACAGGGAATCATCGGGATGCTCGTGGATGCCATGGACGATGGAATGGATATTCGCCACTTCGAGAGGAGTTTGCCAAATCGAGAGACAATAACGGGCCAAGCCTTGATTGGTGGCGTACCAGACCTTGCCGTCATCCTCGAAAAAGGCATGATTGATCAAGGCGGCCATCATATTCTCGCGGCCCGCCAACAGGACATGATCCCGCACGGGAATAAGAATTTGGTCCTCCCGGACCAGGGCGTTGCCGGAGAGATCGAAGGTATGCGGATCCACCGTAAATCCGCGCCCGTCGAACACCATCGGCGAGGCCTGGTTCCCATCCCTTTGCAGATACCCCTGCACAAATCCTCTCCGCGATTCCATTTGAAAGACGGCGGTTTGGCCGGAAAAAGCGGATGGATAAGGAAATTCCTCAAGCCGATTCCCTTCCCCGGCGCGCCACCGTCCCAATCCCCGCGAACCGGACAACCATACACACCGGTCCCGGCCTGGAAAGATGCCATTGAGGCTCCCCAGGTTCGTTCTGGTGGCTTCCAGAATTTCCCGTCCGGCTTGAAGTTCCACGTCGTACTCGATCAGCCGTTGATCCACCGATAGATAAAGCGCCTGGGTTTTCGATACGGGAATCAGGACCGGATAGCCGTTCGCGGGATTCAACGAGTGGTCGGTCCATTCTCCCTCCATGCTCACACGCCAATCGGGGAAATAACGTAAGGTATTGCCGCGGGTCAGAGACCAAAGGGAAAAATCCGGTCCTTCGAACATGGGCAGATGCGTATCGTTTTTGGGAAAGGCGCGGATATGGTATCCATCATAGAGGGAGGAATGCTTTACAGCCACACCATGGGTGATCCATACATGATCCGAGGGACTCAACGTGACGGCCGAGCACCAGGCTTCCTGCAGCCCGTCCAGGACCGTCCAATACCGCCAGAATCCCGGTTCCAAAGCGAAAGCCGGTGGCAAACTCAAGAAAAACCAAAGAAGGAATCGGAAGGCGGTCTTCATTGGGACACAGAAAGTATCATAAGACCTGTTCTTTTTTCGCGTCGAAATGATACATCTTGCCGTCCCGGTACGAGCGGACCGAAAGATCGATGGTGGTCATGACTTTGTAGGCGAGGTCCGCGTGGCAATTCGGCGGTTTGCGGCTGTGAATACACTCGATGAAATTGTCCACGTGCTTCTGGTCGCCTTCGTCCTGGATGTTCGGAACGATGTACTCTTTGACGCCCCACTTTTTCACGAATTCATCCTGGAACGGTTCCTCGGGGACCACCCGCAGGACGCCGTAGGTTTCTCCTTCCCAATCCGCGCCGCAGTAGAGCGTGGCTTTCTCGCCCCGAATCAGGGTTTGGATCCCGTGGGCGTTCGCCTGCGAGGAGGGGACATGGAGTGAGTATTCGCCGGGGTAATCGGCGGCGGTGAGGAAAGTGTCGGGAACCTCCCTTCCATCCTTGTGCCTCCAGATGCCTCCCAGGCCGGCCACGCGGGTGGGATGGTCGTTGCGCACGGCGAGATGAAACGGCGCGACGGTGTGGTAGTGCAGGTCGGTGGCGATGCCGCCGGAGTAATCCCAATATTTCCGGAAGCGGAAAAAGCGGTCCGGATCGAAAGGCCGCGGAGGGGCGGAACCCAGCCACTGTTCCCAATCGATGAAATCTTCATCTTTCCCCTGGGGGCCGGCGGCCGGATCGATCGTGTATTGCCAGTCGCCTCCGGGAGCGTTGCGGCTGTAGGTTCCCTGGCAAATGACGATTTTGCCCAACATGTCCTGGTCCACGATTTCCTTGACCTTGTGCCACTTGCTCCACGACAGCGCTTGAACACCGATTTGCAGGACGCGGTTCTTCTCGCGGGCCTGGCGGGCCACCACCTTGGCGTCTTCCCAATGCAGGGTCATGGGTTTTTCGCAATAAACATCCTTGCCCGTTTGCATGGCGGCCAGGGTGATGGGCGCGTGCCAATGATCAGGCGTGGCGATGAAGACCGCGTCGAGGTCTTTCCGCTCCAGGAGTTCTTGGTGGCGCAAATACGTTTTGGCCTCCAGAGCGTGTTCGGCGGCCGCGTTGAGCCGCTTGCGGTACACGTCGCAAAGAGCCGCCACTTCTACATCATTTTGATCCCCGGCGCGCCGCAGCACCATGCGGAACAGATCGCTTCCCCGCCCCCCCAGGCCGATCATGCCGATGCGGACCCGCTGGTTGGCCCCCAGCACGCGCCCGGGGGCAACTCCTTGCGCCATCAAGCCGAGTCCCGCGGCCGAGGCCGAGAGAAACGAACGCCGGGAAAAAAACGAACGCCGGGAAAACGAGTTTATATTCATGTTTATATCTCCTGGCTCGCGATTTGGAAATTGGCGGGATGGCATTTTCCATGAAACCGCCACAGTCATACCGCGGTAAAAACAGAATATCCCAAAGATGGATTGGATTGTGAAGGTACATTGGCAAGATGCGTCTTTTCCCCGGTGCAATCAGTATGATAATATCGGCCGGATCGTCTTGGTACCCAGAACGCCGGCGGGATCGGGATCACTCGCGGCCCGGAACAAAATCCCTATGCGGTTGTCACGATACGGAATTCAGGAGCCCAAAACATGATGTCTCCCCGGCTTTTCGATTGGCTTCGATCCGCGATAGGGGGCAAGCGGGCGCTGATCCTGCTTCTCGTTTTACCCGGAATGGCTTTCGAGAACAGTCCAGGCTGTTTTTCTGAAACGGGGACCGGCACGATCATCATGGATGTTCCCGGACTGCCTCTGGTGGCCGACTTGAATACCGGCGAATCCATCCCGGTCACCCGCGAAACCCCGGCTGGAACAATAAAGCGGAATTTAAAACTGATTTCGATCCGGCATGCGTGGCAGCCGGATTATCACATAGAACAGAATCCGGATCATCGCACCTTACTCAAGGCGGTAGTCACGGTGGAGGTATCGGGTGAAAAAGCCGCATTGCTCCACCGGCCTTACCAAATGCCCGTCTCCGTGAACGGGCTTCGACTTTACGTTGAAACCACCAAAACCTGGTCCACCCAAGTCCAGATTGCCGAGATGGACTTGCGGAAAGACACGCGTCTTTCTCTTTGCGCGGAGGGGGAATCCTGGGGGCCGGAAGGGATGGTCTTTCCCATCAAGGATTACCGATGGCGATCCTCGTCTTATAACAATACCTGGTCGGCCTTGGTCCCTTACAACCTGCTCTATTATCACCGCGGGGAAGATTTTGGCGCGATCCCCGGCCGCTTGGAGGTGATGGCCGCGCTGGAAGGCCGTATCGTCACCACCCCGCTTCCCGGTGGCGACGGGGATTCGAATATCATCCGGATCCAAACGGCACGGGGATTCACTCTTCGCTACGCCCATATGAATATCGAGACCATCGCGAACAATTTAACCGCCGGCGCGGAGGTGAAAAGGGGGCAGGTCATGGGGAAAACCGGCGCGACCTGGAAGGGAAAACCTCAGCAGCACAATGATCCGCATCTCCATTTTGATTTTCATTTTCACGACTCCCCGATCAGCGCCTACCCGGCCATGATCGAGGCCTATTTCAATACCTTTCCGGATGAAGTCTTGGCGGTGGCGGGGGGATATCATTTCGCCTTGCCGGGGGAGCCAGTGGAGCTGGACGCGTCGCGTTCCATCGCGCGGCCCGGAAGAAAAATCGGTTCGTTCCGGTGGATTTTGCATGATCAGCAACAGATTGATTCAGCCCAGGTCACAGTGCAATTCGATCAGCCGGGACTCTATTCGGAAGAATTGATCGTGAAGACGGAGGGCGGCGCCGAAGACCGGGACTTTGCCCAAATCCGGGTATTCGATCCGGAGCGGGGCAGAAAGATGGCCGCGGGGTGGTGTTATTATACGCCGGTCCGGGGTATTCATTCCGGCTCGCCGGTTCTATTCTGGAACCGGCTGTGGAATACCACGGCGCCAGTCATGGTCCATTTTGGTGATGGAAGCGCGGTGCAGCCGATCCAAGACGAACTCGCGCACACCTATGGGCAACCCGGTTTTTATACAGTAACATTTTCGTCTCAAGGGCCTGAACAGGAACCGGTTACCGTGAAATTGAAAGTGGTCGTGAAGGATTGATAAACCGGCATCTTCTAATATATGGGGGTAATGAACCATGAACCAGTCGTCGATCTCCCGCCGGGGTATTCTCACCGCCATCAGCCTGGCGGCGGGCGCGGCCTGGACCAGGCCCCGAATCGCGCGGGCGGAGAAGAACAAGGCGGGCGGTAACCTGCACCTGGCTTCCAACCACTACTCGTGGATCGTGTTTTTCAATCGGGATAAACGCGACTTCAACCAGTCGCTGGACGAAGGCCTCAAGGAAGTGGCGGCCAGCGGGATCGATGGGTTCGAGGCCAACGTCAACGGTCCCGAAGACATCGAGCGGTTCGCGCCCCTGTTGGAAAAACACGGATTGGAAATGCGATCGTTCTACGTCAACAGTGTGCTGCACACCGCGGAAGAGGCCGAAAAGAGCCTGAAGCACGTTCTCGCCATCGCTGAAAAAGCCCAGGCCATCGGCACGAAAATCATCGTTACCAATCCCAGCCCGATCCAATGGGGCGGCGCGGGCGACAAGACCGACGACCAACTCAAGATCCAGGCGGAGGCGCTTGAACAGCTGGGGAAGGAACTCCACGGCCGGGGATTGATCCTGGCCTATCACAACCACGACATGGAGCTGCGCAACGCGGCGCGCGAGTTCCACCACATGATGGTGGGGACGGATCCCCGGTACGTGACTCTTTGCCTCGATTCGCATTGGATCTACCGGGGATCGGGCAATTCCCAGGTGGCGCTGTTCGACATCGTGAAATTGTACGGGAAGCGAGTGACCGAGCTGCACCTGCGGCAATCGGTGAATCACGCGTGGGCGGAAACGTTCGGCGAGGGCGATATCGATTACCCCGCTCTGGCCCAAGCTATCCTGGCCCAAGGCGTCAAACCCCACCTGGTGTTGGAACAGGCCGTGGAAACGGGCACGCCACAGTCCCTCAGCCCGGTGGAAGCGCATCGGCGCAGTGTCGAATACGCCCGGCGGGTGTTCGCGGCCATGTCATAAAAAGAAGAGCCCAATGTCATCCCCGCGAAAGCGGGGATCCGGAAGAAGCATTGGGAACCCGCCGGGATCGTATAAAATATTCAATCCCTGTGGGGTAGGTTTTCAGTATTTACAGAACTGCAGGCCATCACCTACGGTTATTCACATTGATCCCCTCCAGGGATCATATTCTATTGCATGATCCGGGAATTCGGAGTAAAGATCAGTCCATAGGCAGTGGGGATTTTGAGTGGATCTCTCAAAGCAGTCTGAATGGATGACGATCGCCCCTTATGGAAATGAGGACTCATCCGGCTAGTACGTGCTTTTTTCAGACCGCCGGTTCGCATTTCTTCGAAATGGTTGATGAAAACCGTCCCCAAAATTCACTCTCCCTCGGGGAGAGGGTCAGGGTGAGGGTATTTTTGATAGGGGGTGCGGACCTGGGTGTCCGCCCTCATCCCGGTGTGTAGGAAATCGATTTTACCTCATGATGTACGCGCTTCCCGGATAAACGAAATGAGCATGCGATTGCCGAATAAAACCTATGTTCACCGGAGAAAAAATATGAACCATTCTCGATGGATACTCAGCTTTATCCTGGCGGGTTGGGCATGGACGGCGCCGGCGGTCCGGGCCGAAGACAACGCCGAATTCCGCACGAGTGAACTGCGGTGCGTCATCGGCAACAACGCGGCGCGGGGAGACCACCGGGCGGGATACAACGGAGTGTTTCATCTGAGTTCGATCCACCAGCCGGAATCGGTCTTCGTGCCGGCCTACGCGGGCTTGAACCTGGAGCACGTGTTCGACGGCTCGGCCCGTTTCGCGGACCGGAACATCCTCTTCGAACCCCGCAACGCCCCCATGTCCTTCCAAAAAATCAACGAGAAGACAGCGGAACTGCACCAGCCGCCCACGCCGGTCATGAAGATGCAGAGCGTCACGCGCTTCACGCTGGCGGATCCCTACTATATCGATGTGGAGTTCCGCTGCGTCCCCCATGAGGATGTCTACGAGGGCGGGGCGTTCGGCGTCTTCTTCGCGAGTTATATCAACTCACCCTTGAACAAGAGCATCTACTATCTCACGGAAGGCGGGGACGGCCGGGTCTGGGAACAGTTCTGCACGCAATTTCACAATCACGACAGCACGGTGAAGCATGTCCGGGATGAATTCGATTGGACCTTCGCGCCCGGCGCGCCCACCTTTCTATTCACGAATATATCAAAGATCCGGTATGTGGAGCCGTTCTTCTACGGCCGGTTCAAAAACATGGTGTTGATCGTGATGTTCGCGTCGCCGGAGGGCATCCGCTTCGCCCATTCGCCCTCCGGCGGGGGACTCACCGCGGCGAAGGACGACACCAATCCGGCGTGGGATTTTCAATACATCGTGCCCAAATATGAAATCGGGAAGGAATACGGCTTCCAGTACCGCGTGGTGTACAAATTGTGGGAAGGCCGGGAGGACGTGCTGCAGGAATATGCGGCGTATCGGGAGAAAATAAGCGGGGAGAAAAAATAAGGCATATCCAAGAAGTGATTATGGTTCATCCGGCAAGCGCGTGTTTTTTTTCAAACAGCCGGTGCGCATCGCTTCGAAAGGATCGATGAAAACAACCCCACAAAATTCCCTCTCCCTCTGGGAGAGGGTCAGGGTGAGGGAAAGCCTGACAATGGAGTCATTCACCTTGATTATTCTCCGATAACGAATGGATAAAATCGCCACTTCCTGGATCCCCGCTTTCGCGGGGATGATATCCGGGGAGGAGTTATCGAATATAAATCAGCTGAATATCGACGGATTACGCGCTTCGCGCTAACCCATCCTACCTCTCCCCGCGGTGGATCCATCAGAGCGGACGGAGGTTTTGATTACCAGACCGTCATATCCCATAAAACCAATCACCCGCGGGCCATCCATTTTTTTTCCTTGGCCTGGTCGAGATCGAGGGTTTCGAGGTGGTGGAGGATCCGGGTGGAGGCCGCGCCGTCACCGTAGGGGCTTTTGGCGGCGCGGGCCTGCTGGATGAAGGTTTCGTCGTTCACCGCCCGTTGGAGGGCGCGCGCGATCGCTTCCCGTTCCGGGGGGACATCGATCACATTATCTCCGCGCTCGCGGCCCTTCTGGCGGTCGCCGATGTTTACCACGGGAACTCCGAAGGCCGCTGAGTCGATCATGCCCGAGCTGCTGTTGCCCGCCAGCACCGCCGCCCGCCGCAGCAGATTCGCGTAGACGGGACGGGGAAAATGGATACAGGTCCGCAGCCACGCCTCTCCCTTGTATTCCCCGATGGTTTCCACGATTTGCTGTCCCCCCGCGTCCGCGTTGGGATAGAACAGCAGGGTGGCCAATCCACTCTTCCGCAGGGCTTCCAGTGTTTCCATGATCTCCACTCCGGCCGAGTCCGGACGCGTGGACACAGGATGTTGAATTACGAGCGCGTACCGCTCCGGAAGGGGGAATCCCACGGCTTGCGACAATTCCGCGTCACTCATCCAGGGATACCGCAGCAGCGCGTCCAGCCCAGGGGTGCCGGTGCAAAAAACCATGGCGGGATGTTCGCCCATATCCAGGACGCGTTGCTTGGCCTGTTCCGTAGCCGTGAAATGGACATGGCTCAATTTGGTGATGGCGTGGCGCATGTATTCATCCAACCCGCCCCGGGTGATTTCCCCCCCATGCAAGTGGGCCACCACCGCCCCGGCGAACAAGCCCGCCACCGCCCCGGCGAACGCCTCCACCCGGTCTCCCAGCACAAGCACGATGTCCGGGCGCAGCCGTTCGATTTCGCCGGTCAATCCGTAGATGCCGATGCCCAGGCCCTTGCCCATCGCCGCCGGAGTGTCACCCCGCAGCAGCATTTCCACGCGCGCCGCGATGGAAAAGCCGTCGTTTTCGATTTCCCGCACCGTATAGCCGTGTTCCGGCGCGAGGTGCATCCCCGTCACGGCCAGCTGCAATTCCAGCCGGGGCGAGGAAGCGACCGCCTCGATCACGGGTTTCAAGATTCCATACTCCGCCCGGGCGCCCGTCACGATGGCGACTCGTCTCATGGCGTTTCTCCCGTTTCCTGCTCGAGCAGCCATTCGGCCTTTTGAAAATCGAGGTAATCGTTGATGTCCACCGAACTGGGCGCGTCCATTTCGTACGCGGCCAGTGAATTCCAGTCGAAAATCGCGGCCGCCGGCGGGAGGTTTGCATAATACGTCCGGCGGGTGATATAAATCGCGCCGTTGATACGGTAGACAGCGGGCAGGTCCTGCCGCCGCAAGGGCCGGTTGTTGATCGCGTACAAGGGTTGCAAACGGTCCTGTTCATCCTTCGTGAACATGAAATACGGATGAAACTCTTCCACGGACGTGACCGAGATGAGCGATACCGTGCCCGCGCCGAAGTATTTTTCCAGCGCCTCATTGATATGCCCCGCGTTGCGGAAGGGGCAGGTCGGCTGCAAGTACACGACGTGGTCCACGCGCGCGCCCTCTTCCCGCTCGAGATAGTCCAGCGCGTGGAGCAGCACCGAGAGCGACGTGGCGGTGTCGCCCGAATACGCCGGCGGCCGCCGGAAGGGCACATCCGCCCCCCAATCGCGCGCCACCGCCAGGATTTCCTCGTCGTCCGTGGAGACGATCACGCGTTCGATCCGGCTGCGCAGCGCCGCCCGGATCGTGTGCGCGATGAGGGGAATGCCGCCGAGCGGCCGTACGTTTTTACGCGGCAATCCCTTGGACCCGCCGCGCGCCGGGATGATGCCCAACGTGTGGGGAATCGCGGATTCGTTCACCGTCCTTACTCCCGCCCGGAGCATTGAGCGCGTCCGGGTTGATGGGATCGAAAGGGAATTTCACTCTGCCTCGATCCAGGGCATTATGCTATCATAAATCGGATATTCAATCGCGGGCCAACGAGTAATGAGGGTGTGACAAATGAAGAAGAGTTGTAGTTTCTTGCCTGAATCTGAATGGCCAGAATACACAGGATGCACAGGATTGGGGGTGGGCCGCGGTGCGCTTCGAGCCTATCCTGCATGGATAACCGGACGGGAAGACCGATCCCCATTTCCCTCTCCCTCCGGGAGAGAGTGAGGGAGTTTTTGTAGAAGCGGACCTTGATATCCGCCCGCATCCTGGAAGGATTGGAATCCCTTACATGTACGCAGTTGCCGGATGAATCACAAACAATAAAGTGAGTGTACCATGGATAATTTGATCGAATTGCTCGTCATTCTCGCCTTTTTGATCATTGGGGGAATGCAGAATTTTTTCAAAAACCTGCGGGGTTCCGAAGAGGAAAAGGACACCACGCCGGATTCCATTGATATTCCCCATCCGCCCGTGGCCCGGGAACCACGGGCTCCGCTGTTTCCCAGCCGGACCCGTCCGCCCCAGCCGCCGCGTCCCTCCATGGCGAAACGCGCGCGGCCCATTTCCACCCGGCGGCTTCCGGCGGAACCGCCGCGTCCCACTGTGACCGAAGCGCCCACGCAGCGGAAGGAATCCACGCTGATGAAGGTCTTGCGGGAGTTGCTGGAGGTGGAAGAACTGCCCGAGCCGGTGGATGAACCCCGTCCCCGGAGGCGGCGGAGATCCAAGCCCGAAGCGCCGCAAACGCCTCCGCCGGTTCAACCTCCCCAACCATCCACCCAGAAACGGGTGGCGCCGGCCATCAAAACGCCGGTGGTTTCCGGCCCTTCACCCTTGGTCCTGATCGCGCGGAGAGCGGAAAAAGAACCCCTGCGCGCGTCGATCCTGCTATCGGAAATTCTGAAATCCCCGCGCGGTCTGCAACCGTTCACCGGCCCCATGCGGAATCCGTTCGCGAACCGATGAAATCCACACTGCTGCTCGCCACCCGCAATCTGAAAAAACAGAAGGAACTGCAGGACCTCGTGGCCGGGGGGGATTGGCATGTCTTGACGCTGCGTGATTTTCCGGATTGCCCCGAGGTGATCGAGGACGGCGGTTCCTTTCTCGAAAACGCGATGAAAAAGGCGGTGGAAACCTCCCGCCAGACCGGATGCCTGACGCTGGCCGACGACTCCGGCCTGGTAGTCGACGCGTTGAATGGCGCGCCGGGAATCTACTCGGCGCGGTATGCCCGCGGCGAAGGGTCCACGGATGAGGAGAACCTGTGGCGGGTGCTCACGGAGTTGGGGGATACGCCGGAAGAACGGCGGACCGCCCGGTTCGTCTGCGCCGCCGTGATCGCCCGGGACGGCGAGACGCTCTTCTCGACCTCGCGGTCCGTCGAGGGGCGCATTGCCTTCGCGCCGCGGGGGGAGAACGGCTTCGGTTACGATCCCATCTTCTTTTACCCGCCGCTCGGCCAAACCTTCGCCGAGATCGACGCGGCGCTCAAGCATTCGGTCAGCCACCGCGGCCAAGCCATGAACGAAGTGAAGATATTTCTGATGCATTTCAAGGGTGGTGGTTCAGGGGAGTAGAAGAATCGAAAAAAGCGGTTCTTCCGGCCGGGGTGTGTTTCAGAGGCGGGAAGATTAATGCGGGAGAACACCAATCACTCATGCAATCGGATAAGGAGCTATAATGAAAACGCGCGAAGAGATTTTATCCATTCTCGCCAAGAATAAACCCGAATGGGCGGCGCGCTTTCAGGTCAAGTCCCTGGCCTTGTTCGGCTCGGCGGCGCGGGGTGAACATAATCCGAAAAGCGATGTCGATATCCTGGCGGAGGTCGATCCCAACATCGGCCTGGATTTCGTGATCCTGGCGGATAGCATTGAAGCCGCGCTGGGTCTTCCCGCGGATGTGGTATCCAAGGGGGCGATCAAATCCCGGCATTGGGCCGAGATCAAAGAGGATTTGATCTATGTCTAAGCGGTTTATGAATCGTTTCACTCAATATGGCCGGCGTGCAAGTCTCTCCCAAAATATCTCCAAGCCCATCGCCACCCCCATCGACACCAGTGTTCCCACGGGCACGAACCACGTCCAATGAAAATGAAAACGCGAGAAGATCAACACGGCGGCGGCGCCGGCGAACATCCCCGCGATGAGCGCGGTTTCATTCCGGTACTGGGTGAAGATCCCCAAGAGAAAAGCAGCCAACAGGCTGCCGTAGGTGTAGCTGGGGATGCTGAGGCCGGTGTCAAGAATGTTCTTCGATCCGCTGGCCCAAAAGGCGATGCCGATCAGCACCAGCGTCCAGAACACCGTGATGGCGCGGGACAAGAAAACCTGTTGCCGGGCGGACAGCGGTTGTTTCCAGATCACCAGCACGAAATCGCTCATGGAGGCCGAGGCCAGGGCGTTGAGCGCGGCGGCGGTGCTGGAGAGGGCGGCGGACAGGATGGCGGCGATCACCAGGCCGGCGGCCACCGGCGGCATCATCCGGGCGGCGAAATAGGGGAAAATTTCATCCGCCTTTTCCAGTTCAGAAGGCAAGGTTCCATAATAAGCAAATAGCAGAATTCCCAAGAACAAGAAAAAAGCAAACTGGAAAAACACGAATATCCCGCTGCCGATCAGCGCCTGCCGCGCGCCGCGCAGGGATTGGCAGGCCAAAAGCCGCTGGACGATGTCCTGGTCGGCCCCGTGGGTCGCCAGGCTCAGGCAGGTCCCGCCCAAAATCCCCAGGAAGAACGAATAGTTCCCGCCGTCCGTCCAATCCCAATGAATGATCGCGAACTTGGCGCTGGCGGTTCCCGTGGCCAGGATCGAGTCCCACCCGCCGGGGATCCATTGCCACGCGTAATACACGCCGAGCACGCCGCCCAAGATCATCACACCGAGTTGCAGTACTTCAGTCCAGATCACCGCCTTGAGCCCTCCCGTGGCCGAGTACGCCACGGACACGGCGCCGGTGATGACGATGGCGGTCATCAGGTCGAATTTGAACACGCTGGAGATAACCAGCGAGGCGGCATAATGCCGGACGCCGGAGGCCAGCGCGCGCGTCACGAAAAAAAAGAGCCCGGCCGCCTTTTGCGTCCGCACGCCGAAGCGTTTCCCCAGGTAGGCATAGATGGTCAGGATTTCGTGGGACATGAATTTGGGCAGGAAATAGACCGCCAGGATCACCCGGGCGATCATAAAGCCCAGCGCCACCTGCAGGAACGACATGTCCCCGCCTTCCTGGAAGGTCTGCGCGGGCGCGCCGATGAACGTCACGGCGCTGGTCTCGGCGGCCACCACCGCGGCCAGCGCGGCCCAGGCGGGAATCGCGCGGCCCGCCAGGAAAAACTCGGACAGCGTGTCCTGCCGCCGCGCGAAGACCAGGCCGATGGCGATCAGAACAGCGAAATACAAAACCAGAATGACCAGGCTGAGTGAGGACATGACGGCTCCCGGAGCATCGATCCATCCAAGCGTTCAGGCGAAGATCTTGATCCAGCCGGAAGCGTTTGTCACCCCCCGGTCTCTTCCACCCGGATGAGGAGTGGACAATGAAATGGCTTTGAAATCGGGTATTCCGCTCTGTCCGGGCATCCCTCACCCTAGCCCTCTCCCAGAGGGAGAGGGAATTAATCACTCTTGTTTTTATCCCTCCCAGGGCTTACGCCCTGGGCTATACTCATGCCGCGCCGTTGGCGCTC
>JBHGBC010000146.1:0-15810 GCA_041946805.1 bacterium | reverse complement strand
TACACCCGCGAGGCCGGCGTCCGCAACCTGGAGCGGGAAATCGCCTCCATCTGCCGCAAACTGGCCCGCCGGGCGGCGTCCAGCCGCCTTGGCCGTAAGATCAAGGTCTCGCCCAAACTGGTGAACGGCCTCTTGGGGATCCCACGGTTCCGTGATCCCAAAATCGGCCGGGAAAACGGCATTGGCTGCGCCACCGGCCTGGCGGTCACCTCGACCGGCGGGGAGATTCTGGTCACCGAGGTGACGATCATGGAGGGCGGGGGGCAGCTGACCCTGACCGGCCAACTGGGCGAAGTGATGCAGGAATCGGCCAAGGCGGCGCTGAGTTACATCCGCACCCGGGCGCGACGGTTCAACCTGGTCCGCGATTTCTACAAACGCTTCGATATCCATGTTCATGTCCCGGAAGGGGCGATTCCCAAGGACGGACCTTCGGCCGGGATCACCCTGGCCACCGCCCTCATCTCAGCCCTCACCGGCCGCCCCGTGGTGGATGACCTGGCCATGACCGGCGAGATCACCCTGCGGGGCCGGGTGCTGCCGGTCGGCGGCATCAAGGAAAAAGTGCTGGCCGCCCACCGGGCTGAAATTCACCGCGTGATTATGCCCGAAGACAACCGCAAGGATATCCCGGATATCCCCAAGCACGTGCTGAATCAGCTGAAACTGATCTTTGTCAACGACATGGACGCGGTACTGGATGTGGCCCTGAGCAAGGAGAATGGATAATCAGAGGGGATCTGAATCGGTAGGGTGGGTTGTGTGCAGCCAAATCCACCATCCTCTTTTCATAATCGCATCGCAAACGAAATGAGGGGCGCGGGGCCGCGCCCCTCTACGTTACTGCTCTGCCTCACAAACATGGAGCAAGGTGGATGGATATCCTTGCTTCGTTTCTCATGGAGGCCCCAGAGGAGCCGCTTTGCATGTCGGTGGAACAACGCTTTGGATACGAGTGGGAAAAGTACCGCGAACTGGATCCCTATTATGAATCCCAATTCCAACAATGGCTGGGACCTATCACCCCGGATTTCATCCGGGGCCGGCGGGTGCTGGACGCGGGATCAGGCATGGGCCGGAACAGCTATTGGTGCGCGAAATGGGGCGCGGCCGATATCGTGGCCTTCGACAACGACGACCGCACCATCCAGGCCGCCCGTTCCTTGTTGGGCGAGTTTCCCAACGTCCGGGTGGAAAAGCGTTCCATCTATGATATTCCCTACGAAAACGAATTCGATTTCGTGTTTTCCGCCGGCGTGATTCAGTTCCTGGAAAATCCAGGATGTGCCGTGATCAACCTGATCCGCGCCCTGAAGCCGGGCGGGACGCTGCTGTTGTGGGTTTACGCGCGCGAAGGCAATGAACGCTTTCTCCGGCTGGTGGACCCGGTGCGGAAACACGTCACCTCCAAACTGCCGCCTCCCGTGTTGGACTGGCTGACCTATCTGGTTTCCATTCCCTTTTTTGGATACGTGAAAATCTTCCGGCCCCGGGGCGCGTACTTCCGGCAACTGCGCGACTTCCGCTTCCGTCATATCCATCTGATCATCTTCGATCATCTCCTGCCCCCCGTGGCGCGCTATTACACCCGCGAGGAAGCCCTGGCCCTGATTCACGGCCTGGAAAATCCGGCCTGCCATTTCGTCAATCAAAACAGCTGGACGGTTATCGGACAAAAACCGCTCATCCCCTGAGTTGGTGCTTATTCTCCAGGCGGCGGGCGTTTCACCCGGGCCAGCGCCCAGTCGGCGTGGTCCGAGTTGTTGCCGTCGCCCGCGTCGCTGACTTCCAGCCGCAGGCGGTTGAAGCCTTTGGTTTCCGGCAGGGGAAGCATCACCCGCTGGGGAGGCATGGGGGGGAACATCAGCGGGCTGGCATAGCGCTGTTCTCCATTGATCCACACGGAAAAGATCACGGTCGCGCGGTCGGGCCGGGCCTCGTAGTTGGGCCGCACCTCGGCGTCCAAACCCACCATGCATTCGAACCATTGATACTCGCCGGGGATTTCATACTCGATCCGGGAGTTGGCATGCGTTCCCAGGCCGTAGCGGTAGAGTGTGGAGCCGATCTGCAGTTCCTTCTCGTCCACGGACCGATCGGCGTTCACTTTCTCGTAGCCTTTTCGCGCGTTGGCCTTCGGGTCCACCGGCCAGTCCTGCTCGGCCAGGCGCGGTGTGATCTGGCTGAGGTAGAGTAGGGAAGGATCGGGGATCCGGCTTTCGTGCCGCAGGAGGAGAATGATCATCACCCCCGCCACGGCGGTCATCCCGGCCTTGGCTAGGATCATCATCCGCCGTTCGGGAAACGCGGGCGCGATATATTCATACGCGATAAACAGGATATAGAGAAACAGATTAAGCGCCGCGGCGGCGGTCCCCAGGGAGGAATCGATCTCGGTGACGTTTTTCACCTCGCCGAACAGCGGGCAGATGACCATGAGGTTGACCAGGTAGGTCAGGCTGAAGCCCAGGTAGAAGATCCGGCGCGCGCCCCCCCGCGCCGCCAGGGGGGCGGCGAAGACGAAATAGGGAAACAAGTAGCGCTCGTGCACCTTGGTGGGCAACAAGTAGAACGCGAGGCCGATGTGCATGGCCGCGATCCACGGAGCGGCGGCCTTCTCGTGATTCCAAACGCCATACAGGGCCGCCAGATACGCCGCGCCGAAGAGCGCCGCGCCCAGGTTCTTGTACGTGCACAGCATCACCAACGGATGGGCGGAAACCATCCCGTCCCGGCCAAACCACCAGCCCCAGATCCGGTAGTCGTGCGTCACCGGATCGGCGTGCAGGTACCACAGGTTGAACGCTCCCACGCTGACGAACTTGCCCCACTCGATGCTGCGGACCACGCATTCGTACACCAGCGCGGGCCATTTCCCCTGGAGTATATAGGGAGACAGCAGGATGAAGCCGGTGAGAGCGAATCCCGCCATTAGATAAACGAAGGCCCGGATTTTTTTCTGGAGCAGGGGGATCAGGAACAACAGGGGGAGGAACGCCACGCTTTGCAGCTTCATGGCCAGCGCCCAGGCCAGCGCCGCGCCGCAGAAACCGGGCCGGTCTTTCACCCAGGCCACCATCGCCAGCAGCAGGAAGGCGGCGAAAATGGCGTCTACCTGGCCGTAATAAGCGCTCACGTAGACGATGGCGGGATTGAGAAAATACAATCCCAACGCCCAGGCCCCCGCCCGTGGGCCGTATTTTTCCCCCGTCCATCTCCATAAAACCAACCCCGTCAGGACTTCAAAACTCAGCGTGAGGCTCTTGATCAGGGCCAAAAATCCCAGGCTGTAAAACGGCCTTTCGGTGAACGCGCGGTACAACCGGGCGGTCCCGGTCAAAAAATAGAGGTAGAGCGGCGGGTAGTTGATGAACTGGACGCTCAACTGCTCGGGGTTGTCGTAAATAGTGACCGGGCTGTGCTGGACGAGATACTCCGACCACGAAATAATGAACAAAAAATCCTGCTCGAAGCCAACCCGGGGAAAAAAGAGCAGCCGTGCCATCACCCCGGCGAGCAAAATGCCCCCCACGGCGCGGGGCAAAAGAGGGTATTGGGGAACCATGAGGATCTTTTCTTTCCATTTCATCCCGTTTTAGACTCGCTCTCTTTCCCCGGCAAGGCGGATGGATGGTATTATGCGGAAAAATCCGTTGCGGTTGAATATCCGCGGAGCTGTGATGAAATCATGTCCGGGTGTTTTTTGCCGTGGGAATGCGTTTCGGAATATAGACGTTCCCGGCAATCCATGCGACAATGGCGGAAATCATCATGATCCGATCCGTTCTTTTTTTTCTGGTTTGTGTGGTGGGTTTGTTCCCCGTTCCAGCCTCCGGTTTGATGGCGCAACCCTTGGACACGCCGTCCGGCCCATCCGCCGTGCTGGAGATCGTGCGGGGCAACTATACCTATGATCTGGACGCCGAAACCATGCAAGTCGTGGCGGATGACCGGGGAGAGCCCACCGTTACCTTCGGCCCGCAGTCCATCACCGCCCAGACCATCCATTTCGATCAAAAAACCAACGATCTGACCGCCGATGGGGCTGTCCGCCTGTGGGACCGGGGGACCATCCTGCGGGGCAACCACCTGGTGTTCAACCTGGACACCGAGGAAGGAGTGCTCAGCGGACTGGAATGGGCGGAAATCTCCCCGGGCGTCTATGTCAGCGGGGAACATCTCGACTTGCGGCACCGCGCGGGCCAGATTCCCAAGGGCGCGACCGAGCCGGAACGGATCCGGGAGTATGTCCTGCGCGATGGCAAGGCGACCACCAACGACCTGCCCGTGCCGTTTTATTACCTGAAATACGACAAGCTTGTCCTGGTCCCCGGCCAGCGCATCACGCTGCAGGACATGGTCTTCGTCAGCCAGGCGGTCCCCTGGTTTTATTTCCCCTTCTATACCCGCTCGCTGGCCGAGCACAAAATCGCCTATTTCATCAACGCCAATTACTATTCCAAACTGGGCTTCGGCGTCTTCAACCGCCTGATGTTCTCGCTGTACAAGGAATGGACGCTCGACCTCTTCGGCGATTACTTCACCAAGGCAGGCTTCGGCCAGGGGGCCAAGGTCCGTTTCAACGTCCCCGGCCCGTACGGGCCGAAAGGCTATGTGTACGGGTATCACATCAAGCAGGAAGCGCCGGACAACGACGCGATTTACGACGGGGAGGACCGCTGGATCATCGCCGGCGAATACGGGCAGGATCTGCCCTACGACATGCGCTTCACCGCCCGGGGACACCGCTTTTCGGATTCCGAGTACCGGTGGGACTACCGCCGCCCCGGCCGGCTGCACGATATGATCTTGGACGATTTGGACCAGGACGTGGTTTCATTCGTCAATCTGGTGAAATGGTGGGACGATCAAAGCTTGCGGATCACCGCCGCCTCCCGCCTCGATTCGTTTTACTACAACAGCCTGCCCTATGTGGAACGCACGCCCCAGATTCATTTTGAACAATATCCTTACAACCTGTTCGGTTCCGGCCTTTTCGCCGACCTGCAATTGGACTTCGGCCGCTTCCGCCGCGAGGAAGGGGTGACCTATCCCCTGAATGAGCGCGAGTTGTACGAAAAAACCCATTATTACGACGAGGTGGACCGCCTCGATTCGGAACTGCGCCTCGAGTATCCCATCCATCTGCCCAGCCGCTTCACGATCAAGCCCTGGCTGGGCTTCCGCGGCACCCAGTATGAGGACCCCTCCCGCTCGGTGGGCGATCCCATCACCCCCTATGACTTCGGCAGCGAAACCCGCGCCATGGGCGAGGGCGGGGTGGAATTCTCCAACCGGCTGACCTACGAGTTCGATCCGTTTCTGGATGAATTCAAGCGCATGCGGGCGGTGGTCGAGCCGGTGCTGTCCTACGGCTATTACCACCCCAGCACCGATTTGGAAGAGATCATGACCGGCCCGGACGTGCGCTTTCCCTACATCGATCCGGTGGATGAGTTCCGCTTCAAGATGCACCGCACCTCGGCCCTGGTCCGCACCCGGATCCAAGGGAAGAACGAGGGTGGAGCAAGCCGCGACTGGATGCGTTTCTCCACCGGCGTGGTCTACGATTTTCTGCCGGACGAGAACCTGCGCTATGACAATTTCGCGTACTACGACGATCCCGCCGATCACCACGATTACCGCTTTTCGGACCTGGTCGAGGACTTCTCCATCTACCCGCTGGATTGGCTCTCGCTCGGCAACGAAGTGCGTTATGACGTGGACGACGGCGAGATGCGGGCCTCCCACTACTACACCAACCTGACGCCCATCGAACCGGTGCACCTGTCGCTGGGCTACCTGACCTACCGCCACCCCGCGCTCAACGCCGACGAACAGCAGGACATCACCTTCAACCTGTCTTGGGACTTGTCCCGCAAATGGCAACTCTACTACTCGCTCTGGTTCGACCTGGATGAAAGCACGTTCCGGCGCAACGAGATCGGCCTGATGCGCGACATGTACGATTTCTACGGTCTGTTCCAAATCGAGCACCGCACCCATCCCACCTTGGGCGACGATTACTCGTTTTCGGTCGGCTTTTACTTCTGGGGAATCGGGGGAAGGAAAGACCGGTCGATGCCTTCCCGGCATTTTTGAGGAAGGCCGTTGTTCATCTCCGCGCCACATCATCCAGGCAGGGTATCCCCATGCCTGGATGCATGACCTCTCCAATCTTCGATGGACTCTTTTTTACCGGTTTGCAGGAACACTTTCGAGCGCTCACGGCGCGGCATGCGTGTAGCCCAGGGCGCAAACCCTGGGACGACAGAAATCCCAACAGAATATTCTCTCGTCCTCTGGAAGAGGGTCAGGGTGAGGGAAGCCCTGAAAAGGCTCGCGAACCCATCCTACAGTCCTATAGCACGTCGGGAATTTCATATCCCTTGCGGCGGGGGCGGGAGAGTTTCTTGTCGGCTTCCTCGTCGCCCACGAACCTCTCCGCCTTCGGATCCCATTGCAACGGGCGGCCCAGTTCGCGGCAGATGTTGATCAAGTGGCAGACGCTGGTCGAGCGGTGGCCGATCTCCACGTCCGCGTTGGGCAGTTGCCGGGTGCGGATGCATTCGAAGAAGTTGCGCAGGTGCGGATCGTTCTCGTGCGGCCCTTCGGGAGTCGGATCGGGCGCGTGGTCCCGCAGCTCCTTGGGCTCGGCGATGTAGTCACCGCGCAGGATTTCGATCTTCCCCTGGTCGCCGATGAAAATCGCCCCGAGGTCTTCGTGCTGCCGCCGCGCGCCTTCCAGTTTCAGCAGCGTGCCGTTGGCGTAGCGCAGGGTGACCTTGCAGTTCTCGCCTTTTTCTTCCGGGCGGATCTCCACCGGACCGGTGTCGTCGGTCCCCAGGGCGCATTGCACCTGGTCGAGCGAATGCGTCCCCCAGCCGGAGACACCCCAAGACTGCCCGCCGCCGTCGTAATCCCACCACTGCGCCCAGCCGAAATGCAGGTCGGGATGATAGGGCCGCAGTTCGGTCTGGTTGCACCACCGTTCCCAGTTCAGCCCTTCGGGAACGGGCTGTTCGGGCTTGGGCGTCCAATACTTGGGACCTTCGAAGTTGCACACCACGACCGTGTGGATCTTACCGATCGCCCCCTCGCGCACCAATTTACTGGCGTGGCGGTTGATGGGCATGGAGCGTTGCTGCGTGCCGGTCTGCAAGACGCGCTTGTGCTTGCGGACGGTGTTGACCAGCGCGCGGCCTTCGGCCACGGTCAGGGTCAGGGGCTTTTCACCGTACACGTCCAGCCCCGCCTGCAAGGCGTGGATGCAGGTCAGCACGCGGGCGTGGGTGGTGGTCTCGACGAAGACCGCGTCCAGTTTTTCCTTGTCGAACATCTCGAAATAGTCAGTGTATTTATTCCACTTCGTGTCCTTGGGCATCACCTTGGCGATGGCGTCGCACCGGGGCCGGAAGCAATCGCACACCGCCACGATTTGCGCCTGGGAGAGGTCGTCGTATTGCAGGATCCACGTAGCCCGGCCGCCCAGGCCGATGAACGCCACCGCGACGCGGTCGTTCGCCCCCGGTTTCCCCGCCTGTCCGAAAACATGGGAGGGAATCACCATGGGCATGGCCAAGCCCGCCGCCGCCGTGGCCGAAATCCGCATAAAGTCACGCCGTTTCATTGCCGCATCTCCTCTGTCTTCGGTTCCCGGCGGGAGGGCCGGGTGGAGTACGGAAGAAATGGTATCATGGCGGAGCCTCGGGGGGATAGGAGGAGAAGAGTATTCACCGCCGGGGCGCGGAGATGGTCTGAATCAGGATGGTCAGGATGACCAGGATGACCAGGAGGGGAGGGAAATCGGCCAAAACATAAGGCGGCATCGGGCTAAACCTGTTATATGACATAATCCTCCACAAACAACTGCGCTTGCTTGGGACTGACAAACACGTCCATGCCGACGGTCAGTTGCAGCTCGCGGTAGGACTCATGGGGAATCTCCACGTCGAACGGCTCGCTGCCGGGGCTGACCAATTCCACCTTGACCTGAGGTCCGGCGGGATTGATATGCAGCACGCGGGCGGGGAAGGCGTTGCCGTTCTGGGCGCGCCGCTCGATGGCCAACTGATGCGGCCGGATGTAAATCACCGCCTGGTCGCTGTCGAATTGTTCCCCCGCGGGGACTGTCACCTCCGTGCCGCCGATGTAGGCCACGCCCCCTTTCACGCGGCCGTGAAACAAATTGACATCCCCCAGGAAATGATAGACAAAGGGATTGGCGGGGTGGTTATACACCTCTTCCGGTGTTCCCACCTGCACCACTTCGCCCTGGTTCATGACCACCACCCGGTTGGCGAGTTCCATGGCTTCTTCCTGGTCATGGGTCACGAACACGCTGGTGATGTGCAGTTCGTCGTGCAGCCGGCGCAGCCAGCGGCGCAGTTCCTTGCGCACCTGGGCGTCCAACGCGCCGAAAGGCTCATCGAGCAGCAGCAGTTTGGGCTCCACGGCCAACGCGCGCGCCAGGGCGACCCGCTGCCGCTGGCCGCCCGAGAGCTGCGAGGGATAGCGGTCCGCCAGCCAATCCAGCTGCACCATGGAGAGGAGGGAATGGACTTTTTCCTGGATTTCCATCTCGGAGGGCCGTGATGACTTAGGCCTTACCCGCAGGCCGAAGGCAACGTTTTCGAATACCGACATGTGCCGGAAAAGGGCGTAATGCTGGAAAACGAAGCCGACCTTGCGGCTGCGGACCGATTCATGCGTGGCGTCGCGATCGTCGAACAGCACCGTGCCGGCGTCGGGTTTCTCCAATCCGGCGATGATGCGCAACAGCGTGGTCTTGCCGCAACCCGAGGGCCCCAGCAGGGCTACCAGTTCGCCGGTGGGCACCTGCAGGTTGATGTTCTTCAAGGCCCGGAACGGCCCGAAGGATTTGGCGATGTTTTGAATTTCGATGCTCATGAAACAAACCTCGAAAAGGCTAGGATTGAATGTGTGGTATCGGTGATGTCATTACCAAACTTTTTCTTGAGTTACACAATTATTCATTCTTTGAAACTATTTACCGGGTTTCAGCACGGATCGTCCTCACCGGTTCCATCCGGCCTTGATCTCGACCAGGGTCTTCGCCGCCAGGGTGATCAAGGCCAACAGCGCCAACAGTGATGCCACCGCGAAGGCGGCCACGAAATTGTATTCGTTGTACAAAATCTCGACGTGCAGGGGGATGGTGTTGGTCAGTCCCCGGATATGGCCGGACACCACCGACACCGCTCCGAACTCGCCCATGGCCCGCGCGTTGCACAGTATCACCCCGTACAACAACCCCCACTTGATGTTCGGCAGCGTAATCCAGAAGAACGTCTGGAAGCCGTTCGCCCCCAGCACGATGGCCGCCTCCTCGTCTTCCTGCCCCTGCTCCTGCATCAGGGGGATCAGTTCGCGGGCCACGAAGGGAAACGTGACAAAGAGAGTGGCCAACACGATGCCCGGCACGGCGAAGATGATCTGGATATTGTGCGATGACAGCCAGGATCCGAGCAGGCCCTGCATGCCGAAAAGCAGGACATAGATCAATCCGGAAATGACGGGAGAAACCGAGAAGGGGAGGTCGATCAGGGTAATGAGGATATTCTTGCCGGGGAACTCGAACTTGGCGATGCTCCAGGAGGCGGCGATGCCGAACACGATGTTCAAGGGCACGGCGATGGCGGCGGTGAGCAGGGTCAGCTTGATGGCAGCCCAGGCATCGGGATCCTGAAACGAAGCCCAGTACGCGCCGATCCCTTTTTCGAAGGCCTGCACGAAAACCGACACGAGGGGAACGAACAGGAACAGCGAAAGGAAAAGCAATGCCGTACCGGTAAGCAGCCAGCGCACGATCCGCGGCTCCGTCAACGAAGGATTTACATCAATTCCGCCATGGGATGACAGCGTATGAACATGCATAGGAAAAAGTACTCCTGGACGTCTAGGCTTTTAGGCCCAGGATTAAAACCCTGGGCTACTGTAAAGCCGTTCCCTGAAGGGGACTCCAATAGTCTTGTACCGGCCACTCAATCCGTTTCCCTCTCCCCCCGGGAGAGGGCCAGGGTGAGGGTAATTGTTTGTGATGGCGTACCGCAACGCACCCTTGCGGATATCGCCCGGGAAAGGATTCTGGATCCCCTGCTTGTGCGGGGATGACAACCTGGATTGGTTTCCGTGTCACGATCGGCATGCAATAATCCACCATGAATCCCTCATTCCTGGTACCGCCGGCGGCTCCACCATTGCAGCACGTTGATCATCAGCAGCAGCACAAACGAGGCGATGAGCATCACCACGGCGATGGCCGCCGCTCCGGCGTAGTCGTATTGCTCCAGTTTGGTGATGATTAACAATGGAGTGATTTCGGTGTACATCGGCATGTTGCCGGAAATGAACACCACGGATCCATATTCGCCCAGCGCCCGCGCGAAGGCCAGCGCGAAGCCGGTCAGCAGCGCCGGCCACAAGTAGGGAAGAATCACCCGCGTGAAGGTCTGCATCCGGGTGGCGCCCAGGCTGGAGGCCGCCTCTTCCACTTCCCGGCTGATGTCCTGCAGCACCGGTTGCACGGTCCGCACCACGAAGGGCAGGCCGATGAAGGTCAGCGCCACGAACACTCCCAGCGGCGTGAAGGCCACCTGGATTCCCCACGGCTCCAGCCAACGGCCGATCCACCCGCTGGGCGAATAAACCGCCGTCAACGAAATGCCCGCCACGGCGGTGGGCAGGGCGAAGGGCAGATCGACCAAGGCGTCGATCAGCCGCTGGCCCGGAAACGGATAGCGCACCAGCACCCAGGCTACCAACAGGCCGAAGAGGGTGTTCACCAACGCCGCGCCGAACGAGGCCCCGAAACTGAGCTTGTACGAGGCTATCACCCGGGGATCGGAGGCCGTCTCCCAAAAATGCGCCCAACCCGCGGAGGACGATTTGAACAAAAGCGCGGAGAGGGGAATCAGCACCACCAGGCAAAGATAGAAAATCGTGTATCCTAACGACAAGCCGAATCCGGGAATCACGCTATGTTTTTTTTGTAATCTGTACATAAATTCAAGTCACTCAGATGAAATAGGGACTGGATATTTCGGCGCGATATCGGCCCATGACACGAATCCTCTGCTACTCATCCTCTTTCCCCTTGGGAGAGGGCCGGGATGAGGGAAAATCCTGACAGAAGCACGCGGCCACATGCCTCTACGGGTATCGTTCCTGAAGGATCCCTTGAACCGGCTTGGTGCCTGTGCTCCATTCTCACTTCTTCAAATAAATCTGATCGAAAATCCCGCCGTCGTCGAAATGCGCCGCCTGGGCCTGGCTCCATCCGCCGAACACCTCGGCGATGGTAAACAAGCGCAATTCCGGAAAGCGCTTCAGATCCTCCGGATTCACCCCTTCGGGCGATACCGGGCGGTAATAATGCCGGGCGGCGATCTGCTGTCCCACCGGGGAATACAAATAGTGCAAATACGCTTCCGCCGCCGCGCGGGTTCCATGCTTGTCCACGAATTTATCCACTACCGCCACGGGCGGTTCGGCGAGAATGCTGATCGAGGGAACAACGATCTCGAACTTGTCTTTCCCCAGTTCGTTGACCGCCAAAAACGCTTCGTTTTCCCAGGCCAGCAGCACATCGCCGATGCCCCGTTGCACGAAGGTAGTGGTGGAGCCCCGCGCGCCTGAATCCAGCACCGGCACGTTTTTGAATAAGGCCTTCACGAACTCCAGCGCCTTGGCTTCTGCCTTTTTGACAGACTCGGCGGCGGCGGGATCCTGCAGTTTCTCGAAATCACCCAGTTCTTGGTGCAATGCGTAACCCCAAGCGGCCAGGTGGTTCCAGCGCGCCCCGCCCGAGGTTTTGGGATTGGGGGTGATCACCGAGATCCCGGGCTTCACCAGGTCATTCCAATCCTGGATCCCCTTGGGATTGCCCTTGCGGACCAGGAACACGATCGTCGAGGTGTACGGCGCGCTGTTATGGGACAGGCGGGACTGCCAATCCTTGGGGAGCAGGCCGGCTTTTTCATGGATCGCGTCGATGTCGTAAGCCAGCGCCAGGGTGACCACGTCGGCCTCCAACCCGTCGATCACCGAACGCGCCTGCTTGCCCGAGCCGCCGTGCGATTGGCGAATCGTGACCGTTTCGCCGGTCTTCTCTTTCCAATATTCCGCGAAGGCCTTGTTGTACTCCTGGTACAACTCCCGGGTGGGGTCGTAGGAGACATTCAACAGCGTGACCTGGGCCTGGGCGCTGCCCATCAGGCCGAAGATCAGGAGTGAGAAAAGCCAGGGTTTAGCCATACGTGTTTTCCTCGTTTGTTATGGATTGAAATCCTGCTGAAACCTTCCCGGTGTAAGTTTTTCCCTCACCCTAACCCTCTCCCGGGGGGAGAGGGAATTCAATGCCATGACCGTGACCATCCCAGAGTGAAAGCCCTGGGCTTGCTTCCGATGCGCCATTGGCGTTTGAAACTGCATTCCATTCGGAGTATTCGTCCATGTCTATTCACGCTTAGCTGGATCCCCGCTTTCGGGGGGATGACGTACAAGACCATCATCGGAGCATATATTCCCTCTCCCTCTGGGAGAGGGCCGGAGTGAGGGAATTATGTAGGGCCCAAGCCTGGTATCCGCGCGATTGTCTGCATTGGTATAAATATAAACCTGTATGCGAATGCCGGATAAACCTTGATCGGCCTATTTGATGGATTCCGCGCCACGCGCTGATCCATCCTGCGTCTCGCTTCTCAAAATCCGATTTGGAACCGGGTGATAATCACGTCCTCGCTCTCCCGGTCCGCGCCGCCCGCGCCTCCGCCGGAATATTCGAGGTGCGAATAGCTGGTCTTGAACTGCACATTGTCGTTCAGATACCAATTCAATCCCACTCCCACTTCCTCCGCCCCGTCAGCGGATTGAGCCGGATCCGCGTACCCTAGCCGGAACGCGTCTTCCTCGACATCCAATTGGCCATAGCGGGCCGCCAGTTCGAACGCGCCCCAGGTCCCGTCCTTCAGACTGAACGGTTTCTTGGGTTTCACGCCCATGTAGGAGGCTTTTTCCCCGGTGAGCACGTACGAAGCCTGGATCTGCCACGCGTCGTTGCCGAACGCTTCCGTCAAGCCGTTGTGGATATAATCCTGAGAGGAAAGCACATATTCACCCATGAGCCCGAAGGGTCCCCAGTAGTAGTACCCCTGGGGAGATATGCGGGTATGCGTGCCATCGGCCTCCACCCCTTTGGCAAAGGAGAAAAACTGAGACTGCCCCGTGGATTTGTAAGATGCCGGGGAACCTTCGTAGTCGCCATAAGTCCCGGCCAAACCCACTCCCAGGCCTTTGAGACTGTCGATTTCACTCCCGAGGAAGGGATGTGCAAAGATCCGGCCCTCAAAATCCTTGCCGTCGTTGTCGTCCAGATCGCCGTTTCCCCCGTCTTTCACTCCATTGAATACTCCCACGGCGTAGGCCAGCGCGCCGCCGAGCACCTCGCCCTGCAGCTGAATACCCACGTCCCGGTTAGGGACCAGCGAGGTGGGCAGTCCACGCTCCACAAACGTAATGGCTTGGGCGGATTGCAGGCGCTCAAGTCCCACCGGTGGTTTGAATTTGCCGATCTGCAGGCGCGCCTCGGGCCAGTAATGAATGTCCATGTACGCGTCATACAATGAGGTGCTGCCGTTCCCGAAATCCGGCATAAAGCGGTAGTCGTAGAAATCGAATACCGTACCCTCGAGGATCGGACGGAACCGGCGCAGCAAAAAAGTGTCATCGGAAACCTCTTCATCGCCCAGGTAAAAACGCGAATCCATTTGGAGGTACCCGTGCAGTTTCATTTGGAAATCCCCGTCCGCCGATTGTACGGACAGGCCTTTGCGGTCCAGACTCACCGGGCTGGATGACGCTTCCGGCTTCGCCGCCGGCGCGGATTGCTTCTCCGGGCCGGAAACTGGAGTCGTTTCCTTAACCGTACCGGCCGACGCGGTACCCGCGGCTTCCAATTCAGAGAGCCGGATTTCCAGTTTCTTCACTTTGGCCTTCAGCTGCTGTAATTCATTCCGGAGGGTGGCGGCATCCAATGGCTGTTCCGGATTCCCGGATTGCGGGAATCCGAGGGACGCAGGGAAGAGCGAAATCAGCACAGCCCCGGCGGCGATCCATCCATAATTCCGCATCTTCATCCAACTCCTTGCCACAATAAGATATAGATATGTTGACGTCCAACTAAGAGTAGATCAAACAGGTAAAATTGTAATTATTCCCATAGATTTAGTAGGATAATGCCGTAAAAAAATCAGATGTAATACATAATAGTCTGGTTTTGCGTGCTCACTTTGTCCAAAACATCTCGTAAGCTGGTGGAATCCAGGATGTTGGCGATGGAATCGCGGACCTCTTTCATCACCAGTTTGATCCCGCAGGTGGCTTCGTCCTGGCATTCCTCGCATTTCTGGTACGCGGTCAAACTGACACATGAAACCGGGGCCAGGGGGCCGTCAATCAACCGGATGATTGTACCTAAGGTAATTTCCGTGGGAGGTTTCCGGAGCCAATAGCCACCCCCTTTTCCTTTTTTACTGTGCAACAAGCCGTTATTCTTCATTTCCAAGAGGATCAGTTCCGTGAATTTCCGTGGAATTCCTTCTTCCTCGGTCAGATCCGAGATCACAATGGGACCTTCGCCGTACTTGCGGGCGAGGGAGAGCATCGCGATCAGGGCATACTTGGCTTTTTTGGAAAGCATGAATAACCTATAAAATCCATTGGCTTAGTAGGATTATATGAAAAGCAAGTATGTTGTCAACCTCTCCCGATCATTTTTTGTTCCTCCGGACAGTGTGTACCTGATATTGAAAAAGGGATTCTATCCGCGGTATGACGTGATCGGACACCATGGTCCGCCCCTACAAAATTCCCATGAGAAAGAATGGAATGCTGATGGATTGGATGCGCCTCTCCAAATTTTCCTGTAAACCGCCGCATCCCGGCCTCCGTTAATATGGGGTGTAAAGACCATGCAGGACGAGAGCCGAATCGCCGACGACCAGTTGCTGGCTGCCGTTTCCCGGGGAGACGAATCCGCGGCGGGGTTGTTGTATGCCCGGTATGCGGATCTGGTGTATCGGATAGGTTATCGTGTGCTGCTGGACGATTGGCTGGCCAAGGATTCCGCCCAGGAAGCGTGGATCAAGGTGTTTCGCAACGCCCACCGGTTCCTGCCGGGAACGTCGGCGCGGTCGTGGATCGCCACCATCGCGGTGCGGTGTGCGATCGACGGGTGCCGCAAACACCGGCAGGTCCACGCGGTGAGGTTGGATGATGAGGCTGGATCCTCCTGGCCATCCGCCCTCCCCTCGGCGCGCGACGAGGTGGAGGAAAAGGAAATCCACGAAGCGATTCAGGAAGTCTTGAGCCGCTTGACGGTCCAACAACGGGCGGCGTTTGTTCTGCGGCATTACGAAGACACGCCGCTTCGCGACATCGCTCTCGCGTTGAATTGCTCGGAGGGCACGGTGAAATCGCATCTCTACCGGGCAGTCGCGGCGGTGCGGAGAGCGTTGGCGGATTATCTCGCCTACCAGGAACAGGAACCATGAACGAGAAGCATGTGAACGAGGAACAGCTCGTGGAGATGCACGTCGAACCGGGCGCTCATCCCACCTTGTGGGAACACGTGCGCGTCTGCCCCGATTGCCGTCACCGTAGTGAAAATCTGGCCGCGGCGTTGGATCTGGCCAAGGGATTCCAAGTACCGGAGCCAAGTCCCGGCGAACGGATGCGGATATTCGAGCAGGCGTGGGCGGCTGCCCGGGATGGCCGCGAGGATTCCGCCGG
>JBHGBC010000145.1:0-15961 GCA_041946805.1 bacterium | reverse complement strand
TCCTCACATGGGAAAGGGATAATGTCTGGCTGATGCGGTCATGAAGATCCGTCGCCAGCTTCCGCCGTTCCCGCTCTTCGATGAGAGACGTCTCCGACGCCAGGGCCCGCAGCTGGTCCTGATATGTCAATAGTTCCCCCTGCGCTGTTAGCAAATCGGCGGTCCGCTGCGTGACGAGGAATTCCAGATTGAAATAATGATACAGGTGCAGGCTCAGCAGAACCAGGATGATCGCGGATCCCGAGAAAAACAGGATCAAAAAAGCGGGATGCCGATACCAATGCAAGGGGACGGAAAACTCAAAGACGGCCGGGGTAGGATCGATATTCCCGTTCCGGTCGGCCGCCCGCACCGCGAACCGATGCGTTCCGGGAGACATACCCGCCGCCGCCGCCACCGTCTCCGGCATGAAGGGCTCCCACGGATTTTCATCGAAACGGAACGAAAACAGCAGGCGTTCGGCCGGGGTGTACTTCCAACGGTCCATCCCCGCATAGAGCAGCCGGACATCGCCTCCCGGCGAGGCCACCGCCAGATTCTTGTCCAGGGGGATGCAGGTTTCGGGCGGATCGGGATCCGCTTCCGGGTGATACAGCGCGAACCCGCTCGCCGTCCCGGCCCACAAACGATCCTGGGAATCCTCAAAGAGCATATATCCGTGTTCGGCCGGCAAACCTTCCTCGTCCGAGTTGGCGATCCACGATCCCGCGGCATACCGATAGATCCCTCTCGTGGCCGCCGCCCAGACAGTTCCGTCACGCTGCCGCAAGAGATTGTTGACGTTGCCGAAGCCCGGACCACCTATGATTTTCCAGGCGTGGCCGTCGAATTCCACAATCTTGTTCTCGCCACCCGCCCAGAGTTTTCCGTCTCCCGTTACCACCAGCGAATAGAAATACCCTTTCAAACACTCATCATCTCCCGCATCGAATTTCCGGTATTCTCCGTTCGCGTACCAGCCAATTCCATTATTCCCGGCAAACCACAGATCCCCGCTGGAAGTCTCTATCATCCGGTATACAAACATACTCCCCAGAGTGAGATTGTCTTTTTCTCCCCGGAAGGTCTCGAAACGAGTTCCATCAAAGATCTCCAAACGTCCCCCGAAGAGCGTGCGGTCCCCTGTGACAACCCACAAGCGGCCATCCGCCCGTGGCACAACCGCGAGAAGCATCCGCCCTTCCGGATGCTCGATGGAGTGAAATCCCGCCTCTTCACTCCCCGGCTTCATGGTCAGCATACTCCCGTCCCGGGTAACGAAAACAATCCGGCCGTCCGGCAAAGAGCCCAGAGACTGAACGGTATGGATGGGAAAGGCTTTTCCTTCCGGCAAACGATGGGATTGCCAATGTCCATTCTCCAAACCCAGCAATGTGTCCGTGGCGGAAAACCAGAGGCGTCCCGGCCGGTCCTCGTGGGCGGCGTAAACCGCTTCCTCGATCGTGGGGCAATCCGGGGGTAATCGCCACGCCGGCGGGGCGTAACGCACCGGTCCGCGTGACGTCCCCGCCCAAAACACGCCGTTTGGTGCCACGGCCACTTGATTGATGCGGCCCAGGAGGGTTTTTCGCCGGTCGACGCGCCGTTCGGTCCCGTCCCCGATCCACGACAACGTGGGCGAGATCCAGTCCCGAAGCCGCAGCCGCTCAGTATATCGAGAGGGAAACGGAGCCGGGGAGTACGCTTTCGCCTTCAAAACCCACACGATCCCGTCCACACCGGCCCATCCCATGATTACATCTTCCTCAAGGGCGGAATGAATGATGGTCCAGGATGTCCCATCGAAACGGACCAGGACCCGCCTCTCGTTTGGCAGCGGCGAGGCCGTGCAGAATATCTCCCCCTGCCGGACCGGTACTGGATAGGCAAAATCCCGGAGTCCCAGTTCCTCCGGGCAGACAAAATCCTCCCATCGGACTGCACCGGGTGAGGGCAAATTCCCATGGCCATCCCCGGAGGCTTTCACCACTCCCTTGTCCGTGGTGATCCAGAGGCCCTCATTCACCGTGTCCGTCATGTGAATGAATGTACCGAAATGCGTCTCTTCCACCGTTTTGAGGACAACCGCCTTCTTCGCCGCCTCGTCGAATTCAACCAAACGGTCCAGCAGAAGGAGCAACAGCCGGCCGGAACCGCTAGGAAGGAAATTCGATGCGCCTCCAAGAGTTCGCGGGAGCAGGCCATGCGCCTGCCAGTCCGGGAGGCCGTATTGAAGCCACTGGCCCTCGAGGGGATTGGATTGATAAACATAGTGGCTGATCTGGAGGACATTCTGTCCGAGGTCGTCGTAATTAAGCGCCCAGATTTGCCCCGCCGGCCCCTCGCGCACCGCAATACTCCCGCCGGCCCTGGGAAGGGAGCCGGTCTCATAGCCATCGAACCAATGAACGGAGATATCCGACCTTCCTTCGGATGCCCCCCAAATCCTCCCTCGGGGGCTGACGCTGAGCCAACCGCTGCCTTTTACTTGAAACTCTTCCGGATCAATCCAGATACGCCAATGGGGCGGTTCCTGGGCCTCGCCGATGCCGGCCGGGAAGAGGGAAAGAAGCACAGATGCCACAAGGCCAGATAGGAAGCCTGGGGAGGGGCCCACGGGAATGCGCATGTTTCGACCCTCGCTCACTGCCGCCGCCAAATGCGGGAACATCCGTCATCGTATTGGCGTACAGACCGTTAACGGCATTTCCGGTCCCCAAGATTGAAGCCGGGTTGACCTTTCCCTCTGATCCCCAGCATGACGAAACACCCGTTGCTATGGATCCCGTTGCTGATGTCGTATGGAGAAAACCATTGGTCCAGTACCCAGCTCTGTGTACCTGCGGGCCCTTCGCCAAAAAGGATGTATGGCTCTCCCGCGCGGAACCATTCTTCGGTCAAACCGGGATTCATCGCTTCATGTTCCTCCAAAGGCCAGTCGCTGTCGATGGGCAATTTTGGATGGCTGTAAAGCATCCCTTTGAGGTAGAGAAACATAAGGTCCTTCTCATCCGCGAACGGATCCCTCAGGGGAGCGGTGATGTATCCCAGATTGATATAGGGACAGTGTTCTTCCTTGCCCATGTAACTCCCGGGAATGTCCCCGTGCTCCAAGAAATACATTTGTTGAATGGTCTGGTACATTTTTAAACCGATCCGGCTTTGGGTGATTTTGGATCGCGTGTGGGCATTTAAATAATTCGGGAGAGCCATCAGGGCAAGAAGGCCAACAATCAACACCCCAATCATCAACTCAACGATCGTGAAGGACTGCCGGTGTAATATCCGCATCTACCCTTAACCGGTTCTCATATGCATCGCTTCTCAAAAACGCCGGATTTCCTGTAAAAATATTACTTGATCGAATCTTTCATTTAAAACTCTAGCGCTATTCGGGATTCCGTGTAAAGAGATTTCCCCGCTCTTGCCCCGGTTTACCCGGCCCGCCCTTGCCCGCAGCGCCGGTTTGAAGATAGGCTGGGTGAGGGCATTCGATCGCGCAACCAATCCGCGTCCGGTCCATGAAAAACGGGTTGTTGCCGGATAGAATCTAAGGCCGGCGGCATTCCGTTCCGCGCGCCGCACCGGATCCGCCCACGATTCCTCCGGCGGCTGGCATGGAGATCAAGAATTTCGAAACTGGCAATCCCCGGAGGATTGGGAACGCGGTTGAAAACACCAGGCAAACCAGCATAATGGATCAGGTTCTTTTGATTTTTTTCGAATAACATAAAATAACTCTATGTAGCGGATTACCCGATTGCACGGATGGTAGCTTTTGCGCCTTTTCAGGACTCTCCCTTACCCTAATCCTCTCCCAGAGGGAGAGGGGATTATTTACTTTTGCCGCTACCCTCCCAGGGCTAAAATCCTGGGCTAGTTGAAGCGCGCCGTTGGCGGTCAAAAAGCGGGACTCCATTTCAGTCCATGGTTCGTCACAAAAACTCAACAGAACCTCAGTAAGAATTCGAACCCGATGGTATCCGGGATCGGCCTATTTAATCTTCACAATATAAAAGAGAATGACTTGTAATAGGCAGATGAGAAAGATACTGTTTCCAGGAAACTCATTGGAAGAAAACAACGATTCAGCATGATTGCGATCATAGATTACGAAGGCGGTAACTTGACCAGCGTGCAACGGGCGGTGCGGCACGTGGGGTACGAGGCGGTCATCACCCGTGATCCCCGCGAAATCGGCCGGGCGTCCCGTCTGATTTTCCCGGGCGTGGGGGCGGCGGGCGCGGCCATGGGGGTCCTGCGCCGCACGGGCCTCATGGAGGTGGTCAAAACACAGGTGCTGGAACAGAAAAAGCCCTTCCTGGCGATCTGCATCGGCATCCAGATCCTGTTCGATTACAGCGAGGAAGACGATACGCCCTGCCTTGGTATCCTGCCGGGTAGTGTGAAGCGGTTTCCGGAATCGGATTCATCCTTCAAGATCCCGCAAATCGGCTGGAACCAAGTGCGCCAGGTCCGGCCCCATCCGCTCTTCGCCGGCGTGCCCCAGAACACCGAGTTTTACTTCGTCAATTCCTACTATTGCGTTCCCAAAGATCCTTCCGTCGTGATCGGCGAGACCGAGTACGGCATTCGCTTCGCCAGCGCGGTCACGAAGGACAATCTTTGCGCCACTCAGTTCCACCTCGAAAAAAGCGGCCCCGCCGGCCTGCGGATGCTGAAGAATTTCTGCGCATGGGGCGGGTGATTCTTCTCAATGGTTTCCCTGCGGCCACAGTGCGCAACGCCGCGTGAGGGCGCTCCCATCGGTGAACGACAGGGTGAGTTCGATTTCCGTCCCCCCGGCGACGTAGTCTCCCCGGTAAGGATTGGCCGCGAAGAGCCGCAGCGAGTGCGGGGGCGAGAGGGGGATGTTCATCGGCTCCCCATTGCGGTCCCAGCGCGGCGGCGTTTCGTTCCAGGCCGCCACGCGGATTTTCCACAAGGGGCCGGCCCGCGTGCTCCAGGCGTTGGCGGTGGGAGGCAGGCCCGCGCGGCGGATTTCGTGAAGCGTGATCGAATCAAGTGTCTTGCCCCGGACATCTTCTCCGAAGTGGACGGCAAACTCGAGATCCAGCTCGCCGTCCGGTTCCCCCTTCATCCGTCCCAAGGCGTCCGTGGTGATTCCCGCGTACCAGAAGCGCGTGGCGTTGTCATGAAAGAGCAAGCCATAGCCGGCGGTCCCAAGCATCATCAACATCACAAATACGATGGTCAGGCGTTTCCCAGCGGGTGGAATGGGAGCCAAGCGGGACCTGTGCGGCGGAATCGTTGTAAACGAAAAATAGTGGAATAAACCTCTCCAGGTCAGAATGATCATTAAGCAGATCAAGGATGAAATTGACAGAATATACGCCGCCCAGTCCAGGGATTCCGGTTGATAGGTCAATTCCAAAAATCCGTTTTGAACGGGAACACTGATATAGCGGCCCACGTCCAGCGGTTCGTGCGGTTCGATGTGTTCCTGGATGGGGACCGCCTGTCCATTGAGACGCGCGCGCCATTTGCGGTAGCGCGAGATCCCCACCCGCAGCCAGGTTTCGCTTTCCAAGCCCCGCAGGCGGATGCCCAGACGGCCGGATTCCTGGATTTCCACCGTGGCGGTTCCCCGGGTCTCCCCCAGCAGAAAAACCGGATTGGCAAGATACCGCCGGTTGCGCAATAGAGTCACCTCACCGAACCGCCGCGGCGCTTCCCAATCCGGTTGCGCTTCCAGATTTTGCGCGAGGCCGCCGTAGGCGATGAAATATTTCATACCGGCGAGATACGGGGCGGAGACATCCGTCCACGCGGCTCGGGTGGAAAACGTCGTGGCCGGCATATAGCGGGGCGGGACGATGCCGAAACCGTACTCAAACGGGATGGCGCTTTCGATGACGTTGGTTTGAATGCCGATGCGGGGACACGACAAGGGCAGGAAAAACGCATCGGCAGCCGCGTGGTGCGGCTCGAGGCTCTGGATTTTCGCCATCGCTTGCTCGAAATCATGGACGAACGAGGGATGGGTGGCGCTGGTAGCGATGGGAAACCGTTCGGTCCCGCCGTAATGTCTTTGAAAGGTGGTACCCAACGACCGGCCGAGGGGTACCGCCATGGCAACGCCCAGGGTTGCCAGCAGGCACGCGAGCAGGCTGCCGGGAATCCAAACCAATGGATGGTTTTCTACTGCCGGCCGGCCAAAGGCATAAATCCGTTTGCCACAACGTTCCAAGGCGGGCCCGGCTTGGGCCAGGAGGCTTTGCGCCATCCCTCCGGCCAGGATATAGCCCAGCAGTTTGGAATATCCCCCGAAGCGGTACAGCGGCACGTTCATGATGAGGCCCGAAAGGGCCGGGGAGAAGAACCAGGTGTACAGCGTATCCAGATTGAGCAGCAAAAAGGCCCAATACAGCAGCGAACAGGCGGTCATCATCGGTTGGCCGCTACAAATTCCCCAGCCGGTTCCCAGCAGGCCGAGGTAAGCGAAAAGCGGCGGCGTGTTTTCGAACAACGTTCCTTCCACGATCCGCGCGGCCCGCATGGCGGGGGAGATGACCGGCGCGCCATAAGGGAGGGTCCAGCCGCTGCTGAGAAAGAAAGGAATCACCCACCAGGCCGCCATACCCAGTCCGAATAGGGAAAATAAGCCATTGCGTAACGTGCGGCGGATATAGAGAGAACGGTTCTCCGCGTGGAGAAAGCCAACCCCGGTCACCACCGGTAATGCCAAAATCAGCCCCAGCAAGGCCATGACGTGCGCCAGCGGCGCGGCCATGACGAGCAAGGCCAGCCATAGCATCCGCCCCCGGCCGGCGGAATGATGCAATGTCGCGCCAAATAGCGTCACGGTCAGAACCAAAAATCCCGCGCTGAGGATCACCGGCCACATGCCTACGGAAAATCCCTGCGCCCAGCCGGGCAGGGCGATGGAACCGGGATCGAGGAGAAGCAGGAGCGCGGCGAGGGTTCCTCCCGCGATGCCGGAATAATACCGTCCCGCGCCGTACAACGATCCCAGCAGAACCAACCAGGCCGTGAATACGATAAGGCCGTACGCGGTCTCGCGCTCCAGCGTGAAGCACGACAGCAGCCGGATCAGGCAATAGAGTATTTCGCCGCCGGGAGGGTACAAATCGTTCAGCGGAACTCCCGCCCCGATGGCCGAGGTCCAGGGCAGCAGAGTTCCATGCTCCCACAGGGCGCGCTCGGTCAAATCGCAGCGCAGCAGGCGGGTGGCGTGGTCGATGGTGGAGGGAAAGCCATCCCCGAACAGGCCGCCAAACCAGTAGAACGACACGCCCACCAGCACTCCGGGCATGGCGCATTCTTTCATGACTCGCCGCATGCGGTTCGGCGGATGGTTCCCAGAAAAAGAGCCCAAGCGAAAAAGAAGCAGAAATAGAAATACTAGGAATCCGGCGGTAGCGAAGGCATCGAAAAAAGCGGGGAAGAAAATGAAGGGCGCCGCTCCTGCCTCGGCGATCTTCCACGAGAGCACGATCATCAACAAAAATGACAGGAAAAAGAGAATCTCTCCCAGAAGGCGGGGAAACGCGGATTGGTTCTTCATGCCGGCGGCCGCTCATGTCCGATGCGATGTGGATTTCGGCTATTATAGAAAACCGGGGCGGCCCACGAAAGCGGAGCGGCCGGCGGGATCCTTTATCGATTCACCGGAAACGCGCTTGCTTGACTGTACTTGCACGCCACCTATGATTTCAGCAGGGCAGGCTCAAGCGCGGCGTAGCCCACCTCAAGTCACTTTTCCCTCTCCCTCGGGGAGAGGGCCGGGGTGAGGGCAAGGCGCAGGGTGGGTTGAGCGAAGCGAAACCCACTATCTTCTGCAAAGTTAGTCCATAGTATTTGAGTCCCCTTCAAGGGACGATTTAAAATAGCCCAGGGTTTCAATCCTGGCCGAACTAATGCGGCAGGATGGATTAACGCGACAGCGCGTAACCCATCCAATTCACGTGGATCTCCGCTTTCGTGGGGATGACATCCATCGAATTGAAAGAAGAAACCCGTGCTGACCAAACGGATCATCCCCTGCCTGGATGTGCGCGCCGGGCAGGTGACCAAGGGCGTGGAATTCAAGAACAACATCGACATCGGCGATCCGGTGGCGATGGCCAAGAAGTATTATGACGAAGGCGCGGACGAGGTCGTCTTTTACGATATCACCGCCAGCAGCGACCGGCGGGACATCATGATCGACGTAGTCAGCCGGACGGCCGAGGAAATCTACATTCCCTTCTCGGTGGGAGGCGGGCTGCGGACATACGACGACATGCGGCGGGCGTTGCTGGCCGGGGCCGAAAAAGTGAGCGTCAATTCGTCAGCGGTCTTGAATCCCGGCATTATCTCCCAAGGCGCGAAGGCCTTCGGCAGCCAGTGCCTTGTGCTGAGTATGGACGTGAAAAAAGTCTCCCCCAGCGACACGATTCCCTCCGGATACGAAATCTATATCAACGGGGGCCGGAAGCCGGTGGGCCTCGACGCGCTCGCCTGGGCCAAACAGGGTGAAGAACTGGGCGCCGGTGAGTTGGTGGTCAACAGCATCGACGCGGATGGCAAGCAAGACGGATATGAACTTCACCTGACCCGGATGATCGCCGAAGCGGTGGGCATTCCCGTGATCGCCAGCGGCGGCGGGGGAACACCGGAACACCTTTACGACGTCTTCACCGAGGGCAAGGCCGACGCCGCCATCGTAGCCTCCATGATCCACTTCGGCGCCTACACCATTCCCCAGATCAAACAGTATCTACATGAACGGGGAGTGCCGGTGCGCGGTAGCTTTGCACTGCAATGAAACCGGCTCATGGGGCCAGTGCGTACTTGATGGGGAAGATGCAATCAATTCACTTCCTCGTACCGGCGGATACAAAGGTCCGCCCCTGCCAATTTCCCTTCCCTTGCCCTCTCCCAAAGGAAGAAGGGAACGGTTACCGGTTCTTCATCATCCAGGAAGGTCTGCTTCATGCCCCGTGGTCCTCGCCCATCCGCCTTCGCAGAAACCGGATGACTTGACGGGGCCGCGCGGCGAACCACGCGCCGATGGCGAGTTTAAGCAAGAAGGCGATCGACTCGGTGAGCGGCCGGAGGGCCACTTCCAACTCACCCATCCGCATTGGCTGAAGGCCATTAATCATTAGAAAAATCAGCAATCCCGAAATGTCCGTAAAGGCGTTCACCAGAAGCATCAGTCCGCAAACCACAATACCCATGCGCAACACGGTGTCGGCCTGGATGTTGTTCCAGGCCTCGCCCGGGGGCATGTCCATGGTCATGTAATACGCGATCCGGCTGGCGAAGATCCATAGCGCCGCCGAGAAAGTCAGCATGCACAACGACGGGAACGCGGCGGACATGGCCATGATCAATTCCCGCGCGCCCGGCGTGGGGCTTTGCAGATAAAACGGAACCATCCCCATCGAGGCGAACCGGAGCACACCCTGCATAAACGCGTAGAGGGCCAGAATCCGGCACGCCAACATCGCCACTTGTTGCTTGCTCATGCCCTGCCCTCCCCTGGACGGCCTTCACAAAAACCGGCACGGAGATCACTCCCCGTGCCGGTGTTCCGCCTCCGCGTTGCACCGCCGTGTCCATCCGCGCATGGAGTTAGAGATTCCACGGCCCGCGGCCGACGAGTTTCAGGAACCGGTTGGCCTCGTCGTCGTTGATCACCTGCTCTTTTTCGGCGTCCCACTCCAGTTTGCGTCCCAGGCGGTAGGAGATATTGCCGAGGATGCACAAGACGGCAACCCGGTAGCCCGCCTCGATATCCATGAGCGGCTTCTCGCGTGTCTTGATGCAATCCAGCCAGTTCTCGAAATGGCCGGGACTTTTGAAGACTTCCACCCCATCGGCCGGCGGGGTGTATTTCATGGCTTTTTCTTCCGTGCCGCAGCCGCCGTCGCCGCCGGTGACGATAAGAGTGTCCTTGTCGCCCCAGTACTTAGCCCCGAAGGCGGCGTCCAGCAATTTTTCACCGGGCTGGCTCCAGGTCATGGTCCAGTCGGGATTCTTGAATTCGTAGGTGATGTCCATGGTGGGCGGGCAGTTCCAGATGCCCTCATGGGGCGGCTCGCCGGTGGCCGTGACGCTGACCGGCCCTTGCTGGTCGGCGTTCATGCACCAGAGAGCGACACTCATCACGTGCGCGCCGCGGTCGCGGATCTGGCCGCCGCCGAAATCCAGCAGCCAGCGGAAATTGAAGTGCACCTTGTTGGGATTGTAGGGCATCCAGCGCGCCGGCCCCAGCCACAGGTCCCAATCCAGTTCCGGCGGAGGGGTGGCGTTGGGAGTCCAATCGCCGACCGGATTCTCGTAATGCCAGCAGGTCACCTTGCTCACCTTGCCCAGATTGCTGTTGCGGATGTAGCGGCAGGCGTGGTAGGCGGCGTCGGTGGAGCGGCCCTGCGAGCCAACCTGGACCACGCGCGCGTAACGCCGGGCGGCGGCGAGCATGGCCTGGCCTTCCTCGATATAGACACAGGCCGGCTTTTCCACGTACACGTCCTTGCCGGCCTCGCAGGCATGGACAGTCATCAAACCGTGCCAGTGGTCGGGCGTGCCGATGGTCACCGCGTCGATGTCCTGGCGGTCCAGCAGCTCGCGGTAGTCCTTGTACAGCGCCGCCTTGCCCTGCATCCGTTCGCCCGCCGCTTTCAGGTGGTTTTCATCCACGTCGCAGACGGCGGCGGTCATGCCCGGACGCACAAACGCCGAGCCGCGGCCGCCCACGCCGATATTGCCCAGCACGATCGCGTCACTGGGCGCTGGCTGGCCGTCCTGGCCGATCACCCGCGCGGGAAACACATGAAAGGCGGTGACGCCGCCCAACGCGGCGGTGGATTGTTTCAGAAAGGTGCGCCGTGAGGTCTGTTTGGAAATGGTCATAACGAGTCTCCCCTTACTACCGGCCCGGGCCGGCCCTCCAAGATGATTCGCCGATGCAATCGACGCCTGATTGTCGGACATTTGAACGAGAAAGTAAACATGCAGGGGCGGATTTTGGATTGAATGGATTCCTCCAGTATTTCATCCCCACAGGGGATGTATGTGAATAGCCACAGGCGGTAGCCTACGGTTTCGGAAAAAGAGCACCAATCCCGGAGGAGGCGCATTGATTTACCTCGATCCCGCGGGATTGATTGCAGGCAAGGATGCCCGCATCACAAATTCCCTCACCCCGGCCCTCTCCCGGGGGGAGAGGGAGAAAAACCACATTCACCGCCGAGACGCGGAGGGCGCGGAAATTGTTTGAGGTTATGGAGTCTCAAACCACCCTCCGTTTTCAACCCCCTCCTAACCTGTCCCGGTCTTCGGGGGAGGAATCAGAAAAGAAAGGGCGGACACGAAGATCCGCCCCTGCATTTCATAACCTTGCCTTGTATTGAAAGGGCGACCGGCGGGTTGCCCCAGTTTAGTAGGATGGGGTAGCGCACCGCACACAACCCGTCATTATCATGGTCATCCTGTTCATCCTGACCATCCTGATTCAGAGAACAACCAATCCCCTCTCCTACGGGAAAAAAACAATCCGGCTACAACTCCTTGACGCGGATATTCCTGAACTCCACCACCGAACCGTGACCGAGGAAGCCGATATGGCCTTTTTCATTTTTCAGGCCGGGATGATCATGCCCGTCGATGGTTCCGTTGGCGCTGGCTTTTTCGATGTCCGCATCCACGATGGTCACGCCGTTGAGGATCACGGTGATCTGCATGCCCCGGGCGATCACTTCCTCCTGGTTCCATTCACCCACTGGATTGAGGTATCCCCGTTTGGCGGGTACGGCGCCATACACGGAACCATGGACCTGCCAGGGGAAGATGTCCTTGTAGATGGGGGAGGTGTTGTCGATGATCTGGATTTCCATTCCCCGGTAGGCGGAATCGCCTTCGAGCGGAGCGCGGATGCCCAGGCCGTTGTTCGCTCCCGGCGTGAGTTTGAATTCAAACCGGAACGCGAAATCGCGGTATTCCTTCTCGGTGTACAAGTTGCCGCCAGGCTTGCAGACGATCTTCCCGTCTTCGACGAGGTACCCCTTGGTGTCGCCGACCCAACCGGTCAAGTCCTGGCCGTTGAAGAGCGAAACGAATCCTTCTTCATCCTCCCAGCGGGTGAGGAGGTGTTTGCGGGCCTGGGCGATGAGATCCGCGTCCTGGATTTTTTCGATGAGCGTCTCGAGCGCTTTGTAGGCCGCAGGGCTTCGCTTGCCATCGTCATCGTATTCACCTGGAACAATGATTTTCACCAGGGCCGCGGCGGCCATGTCACGCAGGGATTGATCTTCCAGCAGGGAACACAACCGCTCGATGGCGCTGGTGTCTTTCCAGGATGCGAGAGCCTGAAGAGCGGCGGTTTGCGTGGCGGGATCGGCGCTTCGCAGTTCCCGCGTGACCGCGTCCAACGCCTTGCCTCCACCGATCCAGGCCATGGTTTCGAGCAGGGCGGACCGCCGCGTGTTCAATTGCTCCAACGCCTGGATCACCGCGTCCGCGCGCGGACCTGATTCGGGGATTGCATTCGCAAGGGCCACCACGCTTTTTTGGGCGGCGTGGCGTTCATCCTCGGAACGGGCCACCAGCATCAAGTCCACCAGGCGGGACAAGTCTTTTTCACCCGCCACGTGCTCGAGGGCCCGGAGGGCCGCCACCCGCACCGCGGGATCGGGATCCTGCGTCAACGCGAACACCTTCTCCGCCTGGTCTTCGGCGCGGCGTTCGGCGAGATACTCGATCAACGCCACGCGCATGGGCGAAGAAACGAGGTACAGGGCCGCCGAGACCACCGGCAGGGTGCGTTTCATCGGCAGGCTGAGCAAGGCTTCCTTCATGGCGTTCACTTCATCGGGGTTCGTGGTGGATTGCGTCACCGCCATCAGCGAGGGAAGCGCTTCATTGCCGCCGAGGCGTGTGCACGCGGTGATGGCCGCCACCCGCGCGCCGGGATCTTCATCCTTGAGCGCCTTCATCACCGCCGGCAACGCGGCAGCGTCGCCGCGCTTGCCCAGCATGCGGATGAGTTCCACCCGCGCCGGGGCGGAAGCATTGGGGAGTAATTCGATCCATTGTTTCGTGGCCTCCTCGCCGGGGATCCGCGCCGCCAGCGCCAGCGCCGCTTCCCGGAAGGGCCCGGAATCGCTTTTCATCGCGGCGAGCAGATCGGGCAGCGCGTTATTGCCCAGCACCGAAACCAGGGTCGCCAGCGCCGCGCATTGCACGTTGACTTGGGGATGGCCGAGCAGTTCCCGGCCGATTTTTTCGCACGCCGCGGCGTCTCCCGCCTCGGCCCGCCTCCGCGCGTAGAGCAGATAGAACGAGAGCGCCTGGGCGCGTTCGTAATCCGCTTCCACTTTCGCCGCCTGGGCCAGGATATCCGCCGAAGAGGGATGGCCGATGTTGGCCAGCGCGTAGAGGGCCGCCAGGCGGGTTTCGCGGTTGTCATTCGCGGCGAAGGGTGTAATGGCCTCCACTGCCCTTTCGCTCCGGAAACGCCCCGCGGCATCGATCAACGTAACACGGTTGACGTCCGTGGCGGCGGAGAGGGCCTCGAGCAACTTGGCCTCGGCGGCCGGGGCGCCGATGGCCTGCAAGGCCCGCGCGGCGGGATCGGAGAGCCGCTCGTCCGCCAGATAGCCGCCCAGCGCTTCCACAGCTTCGTCCCGCGCGGCCAGCTGCAGTTGGCTGATCAGAAACGCCTTGACTTCCGGATCCGTGGCGGAACCCAAGGCCGCGATCAAAGCGTTGGAGACCATCGCGCGCGCCTCTTCCGAACCCCCCCGCGCCACGCACTGGACCAGCCCGCTGAGAGCGAACCGCGCCGGGGTGTCGTTGCCTCCGCCGGGCGGAACCAGCTGGCCGCAAATCTCCTGAATGGCCGCCGGGCCGAGTTGCAGGATTTGCTTGGCGATTTCCTCGGTTTCGGCTGAATTCTGGGCCGGGAGGCGTTTCAAAATCTCCGCGGCGCCGGCGTCCTGCGCGGCGGCGGATCCCATCAGCATGACGCCGCTGACAAAAGATAGAAGTAACAACGGTATTAGGATTTTTGCATATCGATGCATGAGTTGGTTATCTCCTTGGTTAACTTTTTGGTACATCCGATCGAGAACGAATTCCCTCTCCCTCTGGGAGAGGGCCAGGGTGAGGGAACTTTTGTAGGGGCGGACCTAGGTGTCCGCCCCGATCCTTATCCACGACCATCTTCATCCTGGCTATCCTGATCCAAACATCCTGCTCTCCGCGCCCTCGGCGTCTCGGCGGTGAATCAAAATCGCCCGCCCGGCTTACAAATGCCAGGGCGCGCGCATGGGTTCATCAACCAGGCGGTTGGCCGCGTCATCGCCGATGAATTGCAACCGCTCCGGATCGAACTTCAGATTACGGCCGAGGCGGACGGCGATCTTGCCCAGGTTCACCAGCGTGCACGAGCGGAAGGCCTTGCATTCGTCCAGGGCGAATTTCTGGCGCGTCCGCACCGCTTTCTCGAAGTCGGTGAGTTGCGGTTCGGGATCGGGAAACGCGGCCAGTTTCTTTTTGAGGTCCGGGATGTCCGATTCGAATTGCTTGTACAGCTTTCCTTCTGGGCCTTCGAGGAAGGGCACGTTTTTCTGTTGATTCTCGCCGTCCAGGATGATCTCGCAGCCGTCGGCGTAACGGAACACGATGCGCCGCCACGAGCCCACGGCGTCGTAATGCTGCTGGGGGGCGTCCACTTCGATCTCCACCGGGCTGGTGTCGTCCTTGCCCAATATGTACTGCACGGGATCGAGGTAATGCTGCCCCATGTCGCCCAGCCCGCCGCCGTCGTAGTCCCAGTAGCCCCGGAACGTGCCATGCACCCGGTGGGGATGATACGGCTTGAACGGGGCCGGTCCCAGCCAGAAGTTGTAATCGAGCGGCGGCGGGACCGCTTCGGGAATCAAGTCGGTGCGGCCGCTCCAATAGAATTTCCAATCGAAGCCCGTCTCGCCGCAGACGGCCGCCTTGAGCGGCCAGCCCAGCATGCCGCTCTGGACCAGTTTCTTGATCGGCTTCACCGGCGTGCCGAAGCCGTAAAACGTGTCCTCGAAACGGAACCAGGTGTTGATACGGAAAATCCGCCCGTTGCGCTGGACCGCCTCGATGACCTTGCGGCCCTCGCCGATGGTCCGGGTCATGGGCTTCTCGCACCAGATGTCCTTGCCCGCTTCGGCCGCGGCGATCGAGATCAGCGCGTGCCAGTGGGGAGGCGTGGGGATGTGGACGACGTCGATGTCCGTGCGCTCCAGTACTTCCCGGAAATCCTTGTAGCCTTTCACGTCCGGGTCGTCCACGCGTTCCAGGGTCGAGCGCAAGTGCTGCTCATCCACGTCGCATACCGCCACCAGCCGCGCGCCGGGATAGCGCAGGTGGCCTTGTCCCATGCCGCCCACGCCGATGACCGCGCGGGTCAGCTCGTCATTGGGAGCCGGCCGGCCGGTGGCCCCCAGGGCATGGCGGGGGACCAGGGTGAAGAAACCCGCCGCGCCGAGTCCGGCGGCGGATTTTTGGAGAAAGTCTCTCCGGGAGATTCGATTTTTATTCATGGTTGCACCTGTACTCCTGATTTCAAATCATGGCTGAAATTTTTGAAAACATGACGTCACGGAATGCGTCCCTGTTACTCTACGGCAAGGTATCACTCCAGATCAAGCGGCTTCGATCAGGCGGGAGGAAAAGATCACAAGAAAGATTTGAACAAGGAGGGGGAAATATCCGCGGGATTCAATCGAAACGGTGTGGTAAAGGTCAGTGTGTATTGTGTAGGATGGATTAGCCCGCGGGGCGTAAGCCATCAACTCCTATTATCATTCCATCAACGCATTGCTTACGGGTACACCTCCCACCCCGGCGTATGCGAAGGCAAATGGCTGTCGAAGACGTAAATCTTCCGGTCGATCCCTGCTATGTACAATTGCCGGTCATCCGGTGAAAAGCAGGCGGCCGTCATGATGTTCGTTTCGCCGATATC
>JBHGBC010000144.1:0-15965 GCA_041946805.1 bacterium | reverse complement strand
GGTCCGCCCCTAAAAAATTCCCTCACCCTGGCCCTCTCCCAGAGGGAGAGGGAATTTTGAGGGGATTGTTTTCATCAATCCCCATGAAGAGACACGAACCAGTCATCTGAAAAAAGTACGCACTGGCCGGATGAGCCATAAATACGAAATCTCACCAAAACTAATCACTTCAATTTCAACGGCGTCAATTGGATGTTCCGGTACGCCACGGGGCCGTGGTCGCCCTGGAGCATGAGGGGGCCCAGGGGCGCTTCGTCCCGTTCCATGCAGGCGCGGGTGCCGCCGGTGACTTCCACGTTCTCGTGAACGATTTGACCGTTATGCTTGACCAGGATAAACTTGGCGTTTTCGGTTTTCTTGCCGTTCGCGTCGAAGCGGGGGGCGCGGAAAGTGACATCGAAGGATTGCCATTCGCCCGGAGCCTTGCTGGCGTTCACGCGGGGAGGATGCCCCTCGTAGGTCTTCTCGTCCTGGTAGCGGGCGTAGATGCCGCCGCAATCCCCGAATTCCAGTTTTTCTTTTCCAAAACTGTCCAGAATCTGGATTTCATACAATCCCTGGAAATACACACCGGAGTTGGAATCCTTGGGGACCACGAATTCGATATGCAGCTGGCAATCGCCATGCTGATACCCGGTGTAGATGTTGCTGGTGTTGCCCTTGGGTCCGTTGACCAGAATGCCGGTCCCGGGCTGGATGTCGAACACCTTGTTGTTTTTCGGGCTCATGGCCACCTGGCCGGCGGCCAGCCATTCGCCCGGTTCTTGCATGGCCTTCCAGCCGGACAAGTCTTTCCCATTGAACAAGGGGACAGGCGCGGGGCCGCGCGTCTCGGCGGCAAACAGCGCCGTTCCCGGCGCCAGCACCAACAAGCCGGTCAGCATAATCCCGATCGTCACGGTTCTCCGCATTTTGGATCTCCTATCTCGTATTCGGTTTTGGAGTCGGATTAAACCGCTTCATTGTCGAGCTTTCCGGAAGGCAAATCAAGGAATTCCCTTAACCCGGCTCTGGACTTTCCGATAATTAAAATGCTAAGGTATCCGAACCATTTTTTTATGACCTGGGATCATCAGGAGTGACATAGGATCCACTGGATCTCAAGCAAGGAGTCGATGCCATGTTGAGGGAATCGTTGTTACGGTGGTTCATGGTGGTTGGGGTGCTTTGGAGTGGGGCGGCGGCCGTGGAAGCGGCCGAGGAAGCCGCGTTTTCCCCCAAGCCGCCGCATGTGGTGTTTCTCGTGGGCGAAAAGGAGAATCAAGCCAGCCAGACGATTCCGAAGATCACGGAGTTTCTGGATCTCAAGCGGGGCATGCGCTGCACCTTGCTGATGTCCACCAGCCCCAACGATTTGCCGGGATTGAACGCCTTGGTGTCCGCCGACCTGGTGGTCATGTTCCTGCGCGGCCGGGAGTTGCCCGAGGACCAGATGGATAAAATCAAGCAATATCTGGCCAAGGGCCGGCCCCTGATCGCACTGCGCGCTTCGACCGAGGCCTTTTACAACAAAGCGAAACCCGAACTGGGTTGGAAGGATTTCGCTACTCAATACCTGGGCACGCCGGGCTGGCAGTTCGAATATGGCGGCAAGTCCACCACCGAAATCACGGTGGTTCCCGAAATGGCCAAGCATCCCATCCTCAAAGGGGTGAGTCCCAAATTCGTGTCCCGTTGCAGCTTGTGCCAGGTTCTGCCCTTGGATCCGGAGGCCAAGCCGCTGCTGATGGGCAAGGCGGTGGGCCCCATCAACAAAAAGGAGCGGGTTGATAATCCCGTGGCTTGGATTCTGGAAAAAGAAGGCCGCAAAGTATTTTATACTTCGCTTGGCAAGCCGGATGACTTCATTCAGAAAAACTTCCGCACCCTGCTCATCAACGCGATCGATTGGGCTTTGGAAAAACCCCAGACCGAGAGCATCGCCCAAGGCAAGACGGAATAACAGAATCTGTTCGTGATTTTGATGGATCACCCGCCGCGCGTGAATCTATCTTCCGTTCATTGGAAATCATGTCCTTCGCTTTCGATGTCCTGGAAGGGGCACATTGCAACGTGCCCCTTCTTTTTGCATGCCCTGATTTATTTCCTTTCGCCGGGGTAAAGGAGCAAGAGCAGGGATGAAAGAGGTGGGTTTCGCCACGCTCAACCCACCCTGCGTTCTCCATTTATTCTTCTTCGCTAGGCAGGCGTCCCAGGATGTCCTATGATTTTTCAAGGGTGAAAAATCGAGATTGCTTTTGGCTCATCCGGCAAATGCGTGCCTTTTTTCAGATCGCCGGTTCGCATCTCTTCGAAGTGATCGATGAAAACCACCCCCACAATTCCCTCTCCCTCTGGGAGAGGGCTAGGGTGAGGGTTTTTCAGCCGGGGCGGACCTTGGTGTTCACCCTCATCCCGGAGTGAATGGAATCGATTTTACCTCATTATGTACGCACTTCTCGGATGAACCTTTCTTTCTAAATATATAGCGGAGGATGAACGCATCGTGGAACATATATCCCGCCGAGAGTGGTTACTGTTGTGCCTGGCGGCCGCCGGCTTGCCGCGGCCGTCCATTGCCGCGCCGGAAGCCGCGCCCTCCCCGGCCCGCAACGTCCTCCTCCTGATCGCCGACGATCTGGGCCGCGATATGCCCAGCTACGGGAATCCCGTGATTCTCACCCCCAACCTGGAGCGGCTCGCGTCCGAGGGAGTCCGGTTCACCAATGCTTATTGCACCACCCCCAGCTGCACCGCCAGCCGGTCCGTGATCCTCACCGGGCTGCACAATCACCGCAACGGCCTCTATGGCCTCATGCACGATTACCACCATTTTGCCGCTTTCCCCTGGGTGCTTTCGCTTCCCCGGATTCTCCAGGAACGCGGGTACGCCACGGGCGTGGTGGGCAAGCTGCATGTGGGGCCGCCGGAAGTGTTTCCCTTCGATTTCGCGCCCACGGTCAGCACTCGGAATGTCACCGCCCTGGCCGCGCAGGCGAAGCGGTTTTTCGAGACGAATCGGGAAAAACCCTTCTTTCTCCTCGTGGGATTCGGTGATCCCCACCGCAGCGAGAAGGGCTTTGGCAATGAGGACAACAAATCCGAAGTCAAACCGGTGATTTATTCTCCCGAAGAGGTGATTGTGCCTTCTTTTCTCCCCGGCTGGCCCGAGACGCGGCGGGAGTTGGCCGAGTATTACCAGTCGGCCAGCCGCATGGATCACGGCGTGGGATTGATCCTCCAAGCGCTGCGCGAAGCCGGGCGGGAGCAAGACACGCTTGTCATTTTTTTGAGCGACAACGGCATCCCTTTCCCCGGCGCCAAGACCAGCCTGTACGATCCCGGCATCCGGCTGCCGCTCCTGGTCCGCTCACCGGACCAAAGCCGGAAGGGATTGGTGAACCACGCCATGGTCTCTTTCACCGATATAATGCCCACCATCCTGGAGTGGACGGGGTCGAGCGTGCCGCCGAAATATGCGCTCCATGGCCGCTCGTTTCTTCCCATCCTGCAGCAGGAGAATCCGGAAGGGTGGGATGAGATCTATTTTTCGCATACGTTTCATGAAGTCACCATGTACTACCCGGCGCGGGGCATACGCACTCGTAAGTTTAAATACATCAATAATCTGGCGCATGAATTGCCGTTTCCGTTCGCTAGCGATCTATACCGTTCGGCCACCTGGCAAGGTGTTTTGGAAAGCCACCGGGGACTCAATTGGAAATACGGCAAGCGGCGGCTGCGGGATTTCTTGCACCGTCCCGCCGAGGAACTGTACGACCTGGAAAACGATCCCGATGAGGTCAAGAACCTGGCCCGCGGCCGGAAATACAGTGATGTCTTGAATGAACTTCGAGAAAAAACCCTGGCGTTCCGGAAGAACACCCAGGATCCTTGGTTGATCTTGAACCATTATCGCGAGCCGGGGGAGTGAGGGCGGCTTGAAGACTTTTCGAAGCTTTGAGCAGTAAATCCGTTTTTTCCGGCGTCAAATCAAGACTCCTTCCCGCCGGATGTTACGAAACAGCGGGCCTTGGCAGGTGGCGTACGCGCCGGCGTCCACGAACCGACTTGTTCTCCGTTCTCCGCCCATTCGGTTTTTCTCCCGCGCCAATACAATAGCGGCATGGCAAAAATCAACTATTACATATCGGGACATGGCTTCGGACATGCCACGCGGGCGATCGAGGTGATCAATCATCTGCCTGAATCGGTGGAGGTGGAGATTATCACCCAGGTTCCCGAGTGGCTTTTCAAAAAGTCGGTGTACCGTGCCTACCGGTACCAGGAACTGTTTCACGATCCCGGCATCATCCAGAAGGATTCATTGCGCCAGGACGTGGGCCGCACCTGCCAGCGTTGGACGCAACTGCTCGAGGAGTATCCCGCGATGGCCCGGGCCGAGGCGGATCGCATCCTTGACGAAAAAGTGCGCCTGGCGGCGGGGGACGTGTCGCCGTTCACCATCGCCGCGGCGCGGGCGGCCGGGATTCCCTCGGTGATCACCGCCAATTTCACGTGGGATTGGATCTTCACCGCGTTTTCGGATACACAACCCGAATTTCGAACGATCATCGACGCAATCGCTTCCTATTACCGGGAGGCACGGTTGCTGCTCCGCACGCCCCTGGCTGGCGATCTTTCCGTGTTTCCGGTCATTCGGGACGTTCCGCTCATCGTGCGGCGGTCCCGTCTGAGCCGGGAGGCGGCCCGCGCGAAGTTCGGTGTTCCTCCCGATGCCCGGGCGGTGTTGATCTCCTTCGGAGGAATGGGTTTACAAGGGCTGCGGGCCGAGCATCCCGCCCGGTACGGGGACATCACGTTCCTTACCTTTGATCCGCAACTCGCTGGGCCCGCCAATGTCCGATTGCTGGATTCTCAAACGGTTTATCATCCCGACGCGGTCCGCGCGTCCGATCTCGTCCTGGCCAAGCTGGGGTATGGCATCGTCACCGAGTGCATCGCGCACCGGGTTCCAATCGCCCATCCGCCCCGGGCGGACTTTCTCGAGCATGAGATTTTAGAACGGGAAACGCGATGTTATGTTCCCCTGTACCCCATTTCCGAAAAGGATCTGCTCTCGGGGAATTGGGATTTTCTCTATGATTTATATGAAGATCAGGAGAGAAAACCATCTCCCTCAGGAGTTGATTCAGTCAGCCTGGATGGAGGCCGGGTGGCGGCGGACTGGCTGATGGCAATGATGAACGGAGCATGAAGGGAGCGATATGCCGGATTGGAAAAGGGAGTTCAGGAAGTAGAAACGGTGATTATGGACATAGCCGGGTGAAGACCAGGATTCCCTTCTTGAGGAGGCAGGCAAGATGCCTGCGCCACAAGGAGAAGATCCGCCTCCGCAATAGCCCCCTCACCCTACCCTTCTCTCATGAGGAGCGAGGGAACCGGAAGAGTGAGGTAACCCTTTTTTCGGAGAAATGGCGTTCAAGGTGGTGGCCTGCGCCGCGCCTTGAGCCCACCCTTCCCTCTCATCGTGGCGGATTTCGTTGCACTGAATCCGCTCTAAAACTTACACGCGCCGGGCATGCCGATTGATTACCCTTGACCATTCAATCCGTTGTGACAAGAATATGGAGTTGCCCTTCCTGGGTTCCGGCCGCAGGATGCCCCACGGGCTTTTTTTTATGCTTATGATGGTTCCTAACCCTCAGGCGGAAAGGTATTTCGGTATAGACGCATGTCAACGAAATCATTGGGTTCCATTATTTTGGCGGCGGGTGACGGCAAACGCCTGCGGTCGAATTTTCCCAAGGCGTTGCACCGGATCTGCGGCCGCCCCATGATCGAGCACATCCTGCGCACCATCGACGGGCTGGTGGATTACAAGCAAGCGGTGGTAGTCGGATTCGCTCACGAAATGGTAAAAGAAGCCCTGCAAACCTTTCAGGTGGAATTCGCCCTCCAGGAAAAGCGCCAGGGAACCGGCCACGCCGTCATGATGACCAAAGACCTGTTCGCGGACTTCGGCGGCGACATCCTCATCCTGGTGGGGGACGCGCCCCTGTTGTCCCGGGGAACCATCGAAAAACTGATCGAACGCCACCGGCACCAGGACGCCTCGGCGACCGTCCTCACCACGCGCATGAAAAAGCCGGCGGGCTACGGCCGGATCCTGCGCCACCAGGACCATACCGTCATGTCCATCGTCGAGGACAAGGACGCGAACATCTACGAGAAGAAAATCAACGAAGTCAACACGGGAACCTACGTTTTCGATTGCCGCGACCTGTTCAAGGCGCTCGAGAATATCAAGCCGAACAATGAACAAGGCGAATATTACCTGACCGATGTCATTCAAATCATGGTGTCGGAAAAGAAACGGGTGGAGGCCTACGTCACCAAGGACCCTTCCGAGACCATGGGGATTAACGACCGCGTCCAGTTCGCGAAGGCCGAACGGATCATGCGCGACCGTATTCTGGAGCGCCTCATGCTCTCCGGCGTCACCATCGTCGATCCCGCCAGCACGTTTATCGACGACAGCGTGACCATCGGCATCGACGCCATCATCGAACCCAATACCTGCATTTATGGCAACACGGTCATCGGAACCGGCTGCGTGATCGGCCCCTTGACCCAAATCTACGATTCCGAAATCGGAGAACGCACGCATATCAACAGCTCGTATCTCCGGGGATGCTCCATCCCGCCGGGCATGAGCATCGGGCCGTTCGCCAATTTGCAGCACGGCGAAATCGTGTACGCGCACGCCAAAAAGGCCAAATGAACTTGAAAATTCGACCGCAGGGAGAGATACGATGAAACTTGTGGATATTGTCATTGAAAAACGCGGCGCCACCGGCAAGGGAGCGGCCCGCTCCACCCGGAGAGCCGGCAAGATCCCCGGTGTTCTCTATGGCGAACAGAAAAACGCCATCCCGGTTTCCGTGGACCGCCGAACCCTGGAGAAATCCTTCAAATCCAGCGGCGAGGGTGAAAACATCCTGGTCAACTTGATTATGGAAGGGGAAGACGATAAGACCCTGGCCCTGGTCCGGGAGGCGCAGCATCATCCCGTCTCCGGCGTGCTGATGCACTGCGACTTCTTGCGCGTCTCCGCCGACCGGCCCATTGTCACCACGGTCCCGGTGCACGCCACTGGCTCCGCCCACGGTGTCCGGGAGGGCGGCATCCTGGAATTGATGATCCGCGAAGTTCAGATCCAATGCTTGCCGTTGGATATTCCCGATAAATTGGAATTAGACGTCTCCGGCCTGGGCATCGGCCAATCCCTGCATGTGTCCGACCTGCCCAAGGATCCGCGCTACACCATCCTGACTTCTCCCGAACTGGCCCTGGTCGTCGTGGCCGCGCCCAAGATCGAAGTGGCTCCCGCCGCTGTCCAGGCCGTGGCGGAAGAAGGAGAAGCCAAGGAAGGTCAAGACGAAGAAGGCGGAGAAAAGAAGGCGGATTAACCTCCGGGATCCAGGATGTGGTGCATACTGGGATTGGGCAATCCGGGGGAACGTTTCCAGTCGACCCGCCACAACGCGGGTTTCGATCTCATCGACCGGCTTTCTTCCCGCTGGAACATACCCGTCACGCTGCAGGGGCCTTCCTTTTGGTTCGGATCGGGAGACTGGCGGGATACGCCGGTCTTGCTGGTGAAGCCCATGACGTTCATGAACCGGTCCGGCCAGGCCTATAGCCGCCTGCTCAAGGACCCGGACATCACCCGCGAGAAGACCCTCGTGCTCCTGGATGATTTCAGCCTGCCGCTCGGCAAGATCCGCATCCGGAAAAGGGGGAGCGACGGGGGGCACAACGGCTTGCGTTCGATCCTGGAGGCGGCGGGCACGGAAGAAATCGCCCGCCTGCGCCTGGGCCTGGGCGGGGCGGATGAAGATTGGGTTGAATTCGTCCTCCAGCCGTTCACAAGCAAGGAACGGGATGTGATGGAAGAAGCCCTGGACCGCGCGGCTCAGGCGGTGGAAACGATCATCACGGACGATATCGACAAGGCCATGAATCTCTTCAACCGGTGAAGGATTGATCAACCACCCAGCCAGAGAGGAATTGGTGACGAATCGGCGGTTCGGTTCCCCGGCCGTTTTTCCAGAGGCCGTGTGAAAGATCGGTGATCGTCCCCTTTCGCCAAATTTCAAGATTGAAAATGACTTTCCTCTTTCATATCCCTTGATGAGAGGGAATCGGGGAAGTTAAATATATGTTCTTGATATTTCACGGACCGGCCCGTTTGGGAACCGGCCGTCCCTTCGTGTCCGCGGAGGGATCATCCTGTCCATGCCCGCGTGGCATGGACCACCGACCGCAGGAGGTTTTACATGGCGTCTTCGTTATACGAAGCACTGTACATCATCGATTCATCCCTGGAAGAATCCATGATTCAGAGGTTGTCTTCCGAGGTGCGGAACACCATCCTGGAAGCCGGGGGGGAAATCCAAAAGGAGACCAACTGGGGCGCCCGGCAGCTGGCCTATCCGCTGAAGAAAAAGACCCATGGCGTGTATATCAATCTGGAATTCACCGCGCCGGAAGATACGCCGTCCAAAATCCAGGAACTGATCAAAACGCGGGTGGGCATTCTGCGGGAGTTGATTCTCAAGGTCCCCAAGGCCAAACTCCTGCAGGAAAAGCAGGACGAACTAAAGAAACAAAAAGAATTGGAAGCCGCCCGCAAGGCCCGCGAAGAAGAAGCCGCCGCCGAGGCGCAGCGCAAGGCCGCGGCGGAAGCGGCCGCCGCGGCGGCCGCCCTGGCCAGTGAAACGGAACCGGCTCCTGAATCCGCGCCGGCGGCCGCGGAAGCCTCCGCGCCTCCAGTGGAACCGGCGCCAGAATCCGCTGCTCCCCAAGACAGCGAAACACTCTGAGTGACATCATGATCAACCGAGTGATCCTGATCGGCCGCCTGACCGCGGACCCGGAAATGCGGTACACCCAAAATGGCATTCCCGTGGCGCAAATGCGTCTCGCGGTGGACCGCCGGTTCAAAAACGCCAGCGGAGAACGCGAGACCGATTTCATCAATCTCAAGGCTTGGCGGAAACAAGCCGAACTGGCCGGGCAATACATGAAAAAGGGCCGCCTGATCGCCGTGGAAGGCTCGCTCCAGATGAACAAATATCAAACCAAGGAAGGCGAGAACCGCGTGACGTACGAAGTGGTTGTCGATACCATTCAATTCCTGGAGCGCGGCCAGGGTGGCCGTCCCGGCGAGGCGGCTTTCGCTCCCCCTTCCGAGGAGAACGCGCCTCCGCCGCCGGGAGAGGATTTCCATCCCGACATGCCGGCGGATATCAACGACAGTGACTTACCTTTCTAAACCAAACAGGAGTCATGAAACCTCATGAGTGAAAATATGCCCAATCCTGAATCCACCAGCCGTCCCGATTCCCCCTCGCATTCCGATGCTGCCCGCCCCCGCGGCGGGCGTCCCCCGTACCGGGGCAGCGGGGGTGGAGAGCCATACCGCCGGCCGGATGATGAATACGGCGATGACCGGGGCGGCGGCCGGGGCGGATACGGTGGACGCCCGGGTCCTGGCGGTCCGGGCGCGAGAGGCAAAACCGGGCCGGGAGGCGCGCCGCAACGCCGCCGGTTCCCCCGACGCAAGGTGTGCCGGTTCTGCGTGGATCATGTCCATTACATCGATTTCAAGAATTACCGGCTGCTGCGGGAATTTTTGACGGAGCGGGGAAAGATCATGCCGCGCCGCATCACGGGCACGTGCGCCTTCCACCAGCGCATGTTGACCACCGCGATCAAGCGCGCGCGGACGATGGCGTTGATCTCGTTCGTTCACCGTTAAACCACCGGCAATTCACAATCCGAATCCGTTTGAGGAGCGATAAATAATGCCCAACCATAAATCGGCGGAAAAAAGCTTGCGGAAAAGCGTCAAACTGCGCCAACGCAATATATCCACCAAATCCCGCATTCGCACCCTGATCAAGAAAGTCCGGCTCTCCGTGGAGCAGAAAAAACTGGATGAATCGCGGGTAATACTCCGCGAGGCGGTATCGGCCCTGGATACGGCGGCCAAGAAACACATCATTCACCCGCGCAACGCCTCGCGCCGGAAATCCCGGCTCATGCGCCTGGTGGACCGCGCGGCGGCCCGGTAACCGCGGTGCAATGGACTTACCATCCCCCCGTGATTTTTCACGCGGGGATTTTTTTATCGGCCAGTCTCCGGAAAAACGTACCTTTGTGGAAGTACTCATGAACGCTTTTCACACAGTGGCCGCCATCGTCCTGACCGCCGGCCGGAGCACCCGGATGGGCGGGGGAGAAAACAAAGTCCTGCGTCCCCTGGGAGACCGGCCGGTGCTCGCGTACAGCCTGGGCGTCTTTCAACAATGCCAATCCATCACCCATGTGGTAATCGTGGGCCGGGAGGAGGAACGCACGGTCTTGGAATCGGCGGCCCGGAGTTATTGCCCCAAGGCGGCGGGCCACTTCGCGGCGGGTGGCGCGGAACGGTTCGATTCCGTGCGCAACGGCTTGTTAGCCTGCCAGGCCTTCTCCCCCGAGGCCGTCTTGATTCACGACTCGGCGCGGCCCTTCATTCAGGAACGGTTCATTGAGTTGTCTCTTGCGGCCTTGGCGAAATATCCCGGCGCCGTGGTGGGCGTGCCGCTCAAGGACACGCTGAAGGAAATCCATCCGGACGCCACCGTCATCCGCACGCACGAACGCAGCCGTTATTGGCTTTCACAAACTCCGCAAACGTTTCGATACCTGGACATCCTGCGGGCTTATCGAGCGTACTCGCCGCCGCCCTGCCCCACCGACGACGGCGCGGTGCTGGAATGGGCGGGAGGAACGGTGGTGATGGTGGAAGGATCGTATCTCAACATCAAACTCACTACACCGGATGATTGGATCCTGGCCGAATCCATCCGGAAAATGGTTCATCCGGCTAACGAGTAATGGCCGGCCGAAAACCATGTTAATCCCATGATCCTGATTGGGGAATAAATCGGGTTCATCCGAGAAGTGCGTACATCCGCGGCCATTGGCCCTGGGTTGAAATCCTGGGCGACTTTAAAGCCGTCCCCTAAAGGGAACTCATTATACTGATCAGCGAAAGGATGGCCGTTACCGATCGAGGTGAACCCGAGCGAATAGGTTATCCCTCACCCTGGCCCTCTCCCAGAGGGAGAGGGAAATTGGGTTGATCTCTCTAACCAGTCCATGGCAGAGTGACCGCGTTATCTATGAAAAAGTACGCACTGGCCGCTTGAATCCGATTTATTCATTTGGAATTGATGGAACACCATTCCCATGCCGGGATATATCATGACCCTGGAGTTGCCCTCCCCCGCGAAAATCAACCTGTTCCTGGATATCGTGGGCGTCCGGGAAGACGGCTACCATCTGCTCACCATGGTGAACGCCAAGGTCTCGTTTCATGATAGGATCGAATGCTCGTTGATCCGTACTCCCGAGATCCAGTTGACCTCCAGCGGTCCTCGGATCCCCTTGGATCTGTCCAACACCGCGCACCACGCCGCCCGGCGGTTTCGGGATCTGCTCAACCTGCCCCAGGGAGTGCGGATCCACATCGAGAAACGAATCCCCCAGGGGGGCGGGCTGGGAGGGGGCAGCAGCAACGCCGCGACGGTCCTCACCGCCCTGAACCGCCTGACTGGTGAGCTGGTCCCGATGGAAACCATGCGGGAAACCGGAGCCCGGATCGGAGCGGATGTCCCCTTTTTCCTGTACGACGGCTGCTGCCTGTGCGAGGGCATCGGCGAGCGGGTAACCCCCATCCCGATTCCTCTCCCGGAAGGAGAACCTCCCCTGCGCGCCGTGCTTTGCCATCCCGAAGAACATGTATCGACGCCGCACGCCTATAAACTGTGGGACCAGCTCGAACCCCGCCATCCGGCTTCACCCCAACCGCTGATCCAGGCGCTGAAAGAACAGAACTGGGAGCGAGTGCCCGGCTTTTTGTTCAATGCGTTCGAATCCGTCATTTTCGCGAATTACCCCGGCATCCATCAGGCGTACGGAACTTTCCAAGGCGTCTCCCCTACCCCACCCCGGCTGACCGGTTCCGGTTCCAACCTCTACAGCCTGCATACCCGCCTGGAGGAGGCCTTCGCGGTAGCCTGCGGATTGGAGCAGCAGGGCTTGCGCGCCACGGTGTGCGATTTGATATTGTGAGTGGGAACCATTTGAATGACCTATCTGAATGATTTATGCGGGCAGGAAACCTACAACGCTGCAATCGGAGGGGTACATTGCCTCGTGCCCCTATTTTAACGTGTTGAATACCCGTCCCATCTCATCCTCGCCCCCCCATGAGAATCCCGCTCCGGGTTACAATCCGCCCCCTCCCCGCCTATACTACATCCGGTTTTTCGCCTTCCGGATTTCCAAGAATCCGGAGACCCGGATTGTGAAGATATTATATTGCAGGAGCCTACTGGAATGAAACGATTGATTTGGATCCCCGGGATCCTGGCCGCCGCGAACGCGTGGGCCGGTGAAGCGCCCGCCCCGCAAGGCCCGATGGAATCCCTCAGCAGTTTTCTCCTCATGATGGGGATGATTTTCGGTGTTTTCTATTTTCTCCTCATCCGTCCGCAGCAAAAACAACGCCATCAGCACGAACAAAAAGTGAACGCGCTGAAAAAGGGCGATCAAATCATCGGCGCGGGCGGGATCTACGGGACCATCATCGGCATCAAGGAGGAGAAGGCTGTAATCAAAGTCGCGGACAATGTTAAAATCGAAATCCTGAAGTCCTCCATCACACATATCGTAGGAAAAGAAGATGCCGAATAAAGCCAAAACTCTCTTGATTCTCGCCGCCGTTTTCACGTGGGCCGTGTCCGCTGGGGGAGATGAATTCAATCCCGTCTGGGGCCCGGGCGCTTTATCTGAAGTCCAATCCTTCCAGGCTCCTCAGAAAATCGTCGGGACCCATTATTTCTACTGGTACGACTATCCGGACCATCACTTCTACGACAACGGCGCGCATACCGACGACAGCTTGCAGGATCATTTTCCCAATCCGGAAAGCGTGAGTTTCAACTCGGTCGAATGGCACGCCCAGCAGCTGCAGGATTGCGTGGACGCGGGCCTCGACTTCATCCTGCCCGTCTATTGGGGTGTGGTCGATAATTATTTCCAACCCGGCATCGCCTTCAGCGTCCGCGGACTGGGACCCCTGCAAACCGCCATGGAACGGCGCGCGCGGGAAGGGAAGCCCTCCCCCAAGATCGGTCTGTTCTACGATACGTCCACCCTGCTGCCGGGAATCCGGGGAGTGGCCGGCCGTGATGAACGCTATGACCTCACCCAACCGGAAGGCAAGGACATCTTTTACCGCACCATCCGCGATTTCTTCTACCAGATCCATCCCCGTCATTGGGCCGCCATCGACGGCCGGCCCCTGGTGGTCCTCTACGCCAGCGCCTTCGCCGCGCGGCATGACCAGAGCACCCTCGATTACGTGTACCAGCAATTCGCCCGGGACTTCCACGGCCTGCGGCCCTATGTTATCAAGGACAAATCCTGGAACTTCAACGCCGACGCCACCACCCAATGGGGCGCGGCCCTGACCGGCCCCAACATTTTCGGGGCCGTGGCGCAACTGGGCCCCGGCTACATCGACGCCGCCGTGCCGGGACGCACCACCCCGGTCCGCCACCGCGAAGACGGTAACTTCTACCGTTGGAGCTGGAACAAGGTCCTCGACAGCAACGCGCGCATCGTTTTGGTCGAAACCTGGAGCGAAATGCACGAGGGCACTGATATCTGCGAGTCGCGCGAATACGGCCGGCAGTATATCGATCTGACCCGCGAATACAGCCGGAAATTCAAGCAGAATGAGAGATCCAGCGAGACCATCGAACTGAAATACCCCGACCTCCTGCCGCCGCCCCCCTCCACCGAGGGCAGCGAGTACGAGAGCGCCCGCTCCGTACGTATTACCTTGGGCGAAGGCGGAGCGTCCGAGGGCATCAAGCTGGTCCGGGGCAATGAGGACGGACCCGTGGAAAACGCCACCCTCGGCGAACAAAACTGCGTCCGGACCATCCAGTCCGGCCATACCTACATGTATTTCTCCGTGGCCGATCCCTTCTTCTTCGATGGTTCGGAACCGCTGGTCCTCGAATACACTTACTGGGATGAAGGCCACCAGCAGCATGCCCTCGAATATGATTCCCATGACAAAAACGCCACATTGCAAGGCGCGTACAAGGGAACCAGTCTGGTCACCTGCGGTAACACGAAAAAGTGGGTGACGAGGAAGATCCCCCTGCGCGACGCCCGCTTCGTCAACCGCGAGAACCGCGGCGCCGACTTCCGCTTCTCGGTCAGCAACGGCTGGCTGGCCATTAAGGACGTGACGATTACGAAACAATCTTCGGTGCAATAACGGAGAGTAGCCCGGAAAGGACGTCAGGAATGGCCGGCAGGCACTGCCCGGCCCGGTGAGGAAGGAGAAAGGCTCCGCGTATCGTGAACCATCGGCGGCGGAGCCTTCCTGTTTATCAGGATCTCATTGATTGAGATGGGATGAAAATAGATTCAGCTGGGCATGACGTTTGTATGGCTCATCCGGTCAGTGAGCACCTTTTTCGGCGGTATCCATTTACCCGATTGCACAGATAGAGAGGATGAATTGCGCCCTTCCACACGGCTTCCCTCACCCTAACCCTCTCCCAGAGGGAGAGGGAATTCAAGGCCATGGCCGTGATCCTTCCATCCCAGGGCTGGTTGAAACGCTCCGTTGGTGCTCAAAAACTGTTCTGCAAACCAGTAAATAGTTCCTTTCGGCGAAAGAGCGATCGATAGCCAATCGTGGAAAGCGGAGAGAATCGCTATCCCCTCCTGTCGGACTCACTTCCGGGATAAATCCTATTTACCTATTTTGTTCACTCTCACGGAATCGCCGCGGTGAACTGATTCAGGCGTCATCCAGCGGGGCCAGTCCTTCCCGGACGGCGTATTTGGTCAGATCCGCCACGGTATGCAGGCCGAGTTTGTCCATCAGATTGTGACGGTGAAATTCGATCGTCCGTTCACTCAGGTTCAGGCATGCCGCGATCTCCTTGCTGGATTTCCCGGCCGCGATCAAGCCCAGCACTTCCCGCTCCCGGCCGCTCAGCTCGGCCGCGGGGACCGCTCGCGCCGCCGGCTCGGTCCGCAAATATTCCACGACCGAATCCATGATCTTCGGGCTGATATACGTATGGTTCCGCATCACCGTGCGGATGGCCTCGATCAGTTCCTGGGCCGCGCAGCTCTTGGGGAGATAGCCCGACGCTCCCGCCTGGATCATCCGCGCCACCAACGCGCTCCGCGAATGCACCGATAACGTCAGTATCTTCACCGCCGGCGTGCCCGCCCGAATCCGCCGGGCCGCCTCGATCCCGCTCAGATTGGGCATGTTGATATCCAGGATCACGAGGTCCGGCGCGAGCTGTTGCGTCATCCGGATGGTCTCCCGCCCGTCGCCGCTCATCCCGATGACTTCGAAATCCGGCTGTTTTTCGAGCAGGACACGCAAACCGTCCCGGACCACCTCGTGGTCATCCGCCAGCAAAATCCGGATTTTTCCTTTCATCGCGCCTCTTCCTCGCTGGCGCCCTCCTGAAGGGGGATCACCATGGTGATGAGGGTTCCTTCCCCCGGTTCGGATTGGATCGTCAAGGAACCGCCGAGCTGCGCCAGCCGCTCGCGGATATTGAACAGCCCAAAACCGCCCCGGCCGCTCAGACGGGCAGACATTTCGGTGTGTTCCCATCCCACCCCGTTGTCCGCTACTCCAATCACGAGATTCCGGTTCTCCCTTCTCAGGCTGATCCGCGCCTGGCTTGCCCGCGCATGTTTGGTCACATTCACCAACAACTCCCGGATGGCCCGGAACAGGAAATACCGCACATCATCCGACACCGGTTTGAGGCTTTTGTCATCCTGGAAGGTGATCGGCAATCCATACTCCTTCCGCATTTGCACCGTCAATTCCCGGATCGCGGCTTCCAGAC
>JBHGBC010000143.1:0-16045 GCA_041946805.1 bacterium | reverse complement strand
TGGTCGGCGTATCCGTTGGAATCGGGGTTGAGGTAAACGTTGGCGTAGGTTCTGGTGTGGAGGTAGCGGTTGGTGTGAACGTATAGGTTGGCGTGAATGTATAAGTCGGAGTCGATGTGCTGGTCGGCGTATCCGTTGGAATCGGGGTTGAGGTAAACGTTGGCGTAGGTTCTGGCGTGGAGGTAGCGGTTGGAGTAAATGTATAGGTCGGTGTAGGTTCCGGGGTATATGTATAAGTCGGAGTCGATGTGCTGGTCGGAGTATCCGTGGGGATCGGGATTGGCGTGACCGTTGGCGTAGGTTCTGGTGTGGATGTATAGGTTGGTGTGGGAGCCAACGTTGAGGTGGGGATCTCCGTGCCCGCCGGTGTGGATGCTTCCGTGGGCGTGGGGGTCGGGCCGGGAGGCGTGGGAGTATTCGTCGGAGTTTTCGTGCGCGTTGGAGTTTTTACCCGTGTAGGAGTCGGGGCAGGCTTGGTAGGAGTCGGCGTCGGGGCCTCCGTGGGCGTGGGAGTGTCGGCTTCGGCCAGTGAAACATGCGCGAAACACAACCACTGGGATGAAACAAGTTCAACCTCATCCCCCAAGTCCGGCCCTGCCATCCCTTCCCTGTCCGAAGCCAGAACAGCCATTGTTATCAAGCAAACGATTTGGATACCCCACCATGATCCTGAACCGCAAGAAATACCCCTCTCCATTGCTCTCCACCATTCATCCCGCGTGACGGAATGGCAATCCACCCTTCTCATTGCTGATCAATCCGGCGGCGCGGGCCGGAGCGATCAGGTTAGTAAATGAATCCTCGCGAGAAACACTCACCATTTATCAGAAGCCAATATGAATAGCAATCCCAAATCCCGTATTTTGACAAATTTTTATTTTATTATATATTTAGATAAATTTACTTAATTTTCTAATATACTTAATTTAGTTAATATATAAAACTAGTATATGATTTTCTTCCCCTTATCCGGAAGTTGACGGAACTCCTGCAGCAAGACGGTGAGTCCCCCTCTTATCCCATCCAATCGGAAGACCGGATAACCATGAAGGGGACGCGGACCGGGCGGGATTATGGATTCTCCAGCCGCAGGCGGGGATCGGCGAGGTCCAGCCGGTACATGATTTGGTTGTAATCGTAGCGCGGCGTGGCCGAGGGCGCGTCGGAGAAGGTGCGCGAGTAAGTCCCTTCGAAGTAGATCAGCCTTCCCCCCTCCTCATCGAAGAACGGATGATGCACGGGATTGTAGAAGGTATATTTATCATGCGTGACGATCTTGCGGGCGCGCCGCCACGGGCCGGTGGGCGCGTCCGCTTCCGAGTACCAGACTTCGCCCAAAAATGATGTTTTCCCGCCCATCTGCACCCCGATGAGAATCCAACGGTTCCGGTACGCGTTCCAATACACCGAGCCGGAATGAATGGCCACCGGTTCGCCGGATTCGGCGTCGCGGGGCAGAAAACGCGCCTCGTCCGGCTTGATCAATCCGTGTTTGACCAGTTCTTGTTCTTCCTTGACATCGGTGGGATCGGTGTTTTTCTTCCAGGCGTACACCGGGCGGCCCTGCGCGTCGCGTTCCACCACGGAATCCTGGCCCCGGTAGGTTTCTCCCGGAGCCAGGCAGGTGAAGGCCTCGTAGGCGTTGGGATCGGCCAGGAGGTTGAGGTCCGCCCGCACCCGCGTGACCGGGTAGGCAATCATGTAATACACAAGTTCGTCCCGGCTATCGGGAGGACGCATGGCGTGTCCACGGGGCAAGCGCCACTGATTCGCGAGATCGACCTCTATCCACTTCTCGAAGGTTTGGGTATCATCGTTGAACCGGACCAGGCCTTGCCCAAGCACATCGCCCAATTGCCGCAGGTGGGAATACCGTCCCACCATCCGTTCGTTCCCGCCGCTGTCGTTCAAAACCGTCACCCCGTCGATCCAAATCAAGCCATCGTTCACGATCGGGCACATCGAGCGGCAGAATCCATCTTCGTTGACGAAATATTTCAGGTCGATGCCCCGGGAGGGAGGTAATCCGCCCTTCGCCACGAGTTCGGAGGTCGCGCCCGACATGCGAAAATTGCCCAAGGGATACGAGGCACGGCTGGTATCTCCCCAGAACCAATAGATACGTCCCCGGTACAGGGCGGGCAGCACGGAATCCTGCCCCAGGACGCCGCCGTTGAGCACCGGTTCCCGCAGCGGGACGGGCGCGCCGGTCAACACGCTGTCGCGGTAGATTCCCTGCCCCGTGATGCGATACAGGCGCTCGGCGATGTTCTTGCGCTGGATGGTGACCGTGGCGCTACCTCCAGGCTTGGTATGGAGCCGCACACCCGCCATGCCGAAGCCGTCCTTCTGAATTTCATATCCATGGCTGCGGACGTTGAAAAACACGGTCTGGTTCATCAGTCCCGGCTCAAGGAACGCCACGATTCCGTTGCTGTCGGTGACGTACAAGATACGGTTCACGGTTTCCAGTTCCACCAGGGGAACGCCCCGGCCGGTTTGCTCGTCAATCACCTGGATTTGAAAATACGGGGAAGCATTCTCCCGCCCGGCGCTGAAAAGCGGAACCAGAAGGGCTATCCCTATCCATCCCGGCATCCACCATGGTTTCATCGATATATTCCTTTCTGCCTTTATTTTGCCTTGGCGTGGCGATGGACGTGGATTTGATGGCGTGGAGTCCGGTCTGGCATTCCATTCTCCGATGATTAATCGTCAGGACCAGCGGCAATTCCCCCATCGGCCTTCCCTTGAGACCCGACTTTATTCTATTCTATATGTAATAACATGTTCCTAATAATCATTCCAGGTAAAACCAGGGCTCAATCGAAATGGTCACCGCCTACATCGCGTTCGGGTCCAATCTCGGCGACCGGCAGATGCTCATCCAGCAAGCCTTGGCCTTACTCGCCCGGCAGGAACACGTGACGCTGCAGCGCGTATCGCCGGTGTATGAAACCCAGGCCGAGGGATTGGCGCAATCCGCCCCGCCCTTTTTGAACGGCGCCGCCGAACTCCAGGTGGAGTGTCCCCCCCGGAAATTGTTGGACATCCTGTTGCATATTGAATCGCAGCTGGGCCGGACGCGCACCAGGACAATCCGGGAGAATAATCTCCCGCAATCGCGGCCCATCGACCTGGATCTGCTGCTTTATGGAGATCAAATCATCTCCGAGCCGGAGCTGATAATTCCACACCCGCGCCTGCATGCGCGATGGTTTGTGCTCAAGCCGCTCTCGGACCTGTGTCCGCGCCTGCCGCTTCCCGGAATGGGGAAGACCGTGGAGGAGGCCCTGCGGGCGTTGGCGTCCCGCCCGGCGGCGTAAGCGCGGCCTCGAGTCTCGAGGGGAGGCATGGATGATCAGTGCAGACGGCCGGACAACTCCATACGAACCGGGGGCCGGCCTCCTGTGGGCCTGGGGATTGTTCAGCCTGGGCGGATATGTGTTCATCGCCCTGACACCCGCGGAGCAAGTGCAACCCCGGTCCGCCGATATGATGGCGGTCACCCGGTTCCTGATGTTGACCGGGTGCGTGTTCGGCTGGTATTGGATCCTGGTCTCGCGGATTATCCGCGGCTGGCGGCTCAGTCCTCATCAATTCGCCGTGGCGATGGCGTTCGGCATCCTCTTCCGCGTGGTGCTGCTCCCTTCTCAGCCGATTCTGGAAAACGATATCTACCGCTATCAGTGGGACGGCCATACGTCGCTCCAGGGTATCAATCCCTACCGGTACGCGCCCCTGAACACCGAAACGCAGCCCTACCGCACTGAATACTGGGAGCGGATCAACTACCGTTATGTGCCGACCATCTATCCCCCCGTTCTGCAGTTCGTGTTTCTCCTCCCGGAATATCTGTTTCCCGGCCGGGTTTTGGGAATGAAGTTCGTCATGATTCTGTTCGACGTGGGGACTCTCTTTTTGTTGATACGGCTGTTACGCGAATTACGGCGTCCCATCGAGTGGTGTTTGATTTACGCCTGGTCGCCCCTGATCCTCAAGGAAATCGCCAACTCGGGACACGCCGACTCGGTCTGCGCGTTTTTTTTGACGCTCACCCTGCTTTTTCTGGTTAAAAAACAGGACCTGGCCGGCGGGGTGGCGCTGGCCTGGATGACCTTGACCAAGTTCTTCGGTTTTCTGTTTCCGCCCCTGCTGCGCCGGGTCTGGCGATGGCCGGCGTACGCGCTGTTCGCCTTGACGCTTCTGGCGTTGTATCTCCCATTCCTCTCTCCCGAAATCAATCCCTTCCGAGGTTTTCTCATTTATTCAAGGGAGTGGCGGTTCAACGGCGGGATATTCGAACTGACAACTTGGATCTTTCAGCACGTGGCCGGAACCTGGATCTGGAATCCGGAGACGGCGGCCCGGATGACGCTCTTCGGCCTGATAATTCTCGTCACTGTTTGGCAGTCGTTCCGGATGCCGAACGTTCCACACCCGGAGGATTGTCTGCGCGGAATGTTCGGGGTGATGGGAACCTTGCTGCTTTGTTCTCCCGTGATCAATCCCTGGTATCTCGTCTGGCTGGTTCCCCTGTTGTGCGTTTTTCCCAGCCGGGCCTGGATCCTCCTCACGGGCCTGATTTTCTTGTCTTATACGTTCTATTTCACGCGATCGTTTCCGCTTTGGGTTCCCTGGGCCGAATATGGAACCTTCTTCGTGGTTCTGTTGCAGGAGAAAGCGGCCTCCCGCCGGGATTGAACGCGATGCCGTCCGCTCCTTCCAGGGCCGTTCCTTTCTTCCCCGGTGCTGGAAGTTGTCATACCCGGCTATTCACCTTGAATCCCGGCGGGATGGGATGGAAAGCAGATCCCGAACTACAGGATTCCACACCTTAATATTATTACTGGATCACCGGATTCGCGCTCTCGCGTGCCGCGGGAGTAGGTGAATCGCAACATCAATCCCGCCGGCGTCGGAATTGAGCCACGCGGTCTTTTCCGGAAGCGTCCTGGTGGATGACAAAGCCTTCGTATCCGCGCCGCCGGGCTTCTTCCCGTATCGCCGCCATGAGGCCGGGTTCGGCTTCGAGCAGCACGGCGCCGCCCGGTTTCAGAAGGGCCGGCGCTTCCTCCAGAAGGGCGCGTATGCAGGTTAATCCATCCGGTCCGCCATCCAAGGCCAGATGGGGTTCGAAGTCCCGGATCTGGCTCGGCAGGCCAGGGATGTCGCCCGATTTGATGTAAGGTGGATTTGAAACGAAGAGGTCCAACTCCTGCCCGGAGGGATCGCCCGGTGGGATCGGCAAGGTTCCTTGCCGCAACGTGACGCGATCGAAGACGCCGAGCCGTTTGGCGTTGGCGGCCGTGATGTCGAGCGCCGCGCGGGAAAGGTCGCTGCCGTAAAATTCGCCCTGTTGCAGATGAGACGCCAAGGTGAGGAGGATCGCGCCGGAGCCGGTCCCCAGATCATGGATCCGGGGTGGATGGCCGAGATTCCGCGCGAGGGCGAGGGCCGCGTCCACCAGGGTTTCGGTTTCGGGCCGGGGGATGAACACTCCGGGCGCGATGGCGAAGGGGAGGGAATAGAATTCAATCTCGCCGGTGAGGTAGGGGATGGGTTCATGCCGGGCGCGCCGCCGCAGGGCCGCGTGAAATATCGCTTCTTCTTCCAGAGAAAGGAGCCGGCCGCTCCGGGCGAGGACCTGCGAGCGGGTCAGGGACGTGGCATGGGCGGCGAGCAGTTCCGCCGAGAGCCGGGGGGATTCGACGTGATGCGACCGTAATGTGGCGTCAGCAAAGTCCACGGCTTGCTGGAGGTTCATGGTTCACCCGCCGGCGCGGAGGCGGTTGAGCTGGTCTTCCCGGATCAGCGCGTCGATAAGGCCGTCCAGGTCGCCTTCCATAATGGATTCGAGGCGGTGCAGGGTGAAGTTGATCCGGTGGTCGGTCAGCCGGTTTTGGGGAAAGTTATAGGTCCGGATGCGCTCACTCCGGTCTCCGCTGCCGACCATGGTCCGCCGCTGCGAGTGGAGTTCGTCGTTTTGTTTTTGTTGCTCGAGTTCCAGCAGGCGGCTGCGCAGCACCTTGAGGGCGCGCGCGCGGTTTTTGTGTTGGGATTTTTCGTCCTGGCACGAGACCACCAGGCCGGTGGGAAGATGGGTGACGCGCACCGCCGAGTCGGTGGTGTTCACGCTTTGCCCGCCCGGGCCGGACGAGCGGAACACGTCGACGCGGATGTCTTCCGGCGCGATCTGAATGTCGACCTCTTCCGCTTCCGGCAGCACCGCCACGGTGGCCGCCGAGGTATGCACGCGGCCGGAAGCTTCCGTCTCCGGCACCCGCTGCACGCGGTGCGTGCCGCCTTCGAATTTCAATCGGGAATAGGCGTTCGGGCCGCTGACCATGAAGATGATTTCCTTGAATCCCCCAAGCCCCGTGGGATTGGATGAGAGCACCTCGACGTTCCACTTCCGCGATTCGGCGTAACGGCTGTACATGCGGAACAGGTCGCCGGCGAACAGGGCGGCTTCCTCGCCCCCCGTCCCGGCCCGGATCTCGATAATGGTGTTCCGGTGGGCGTTGGGATCCTTGGGCGTCAGCTCGTCCTTCAACCGGACCTGGATTTCGTTTTCCTGCTCCTTAAGCTCTTGGAGCTCATCCTGGGCCAATTCGGCGATGTCCTTGTCCTTGGAGGAAAGCAAGTCTTGGACGTCGTGCATTTCCTGGCGAAGGCGGATCCATTTCCGGTAATCCTGGATCAAGGGCAGCCATTCCGCGTGCTTGCGGCTCAGCTCGGTCATCCGGGCGCGGTTCGACATGCTGGCCGGATCGCTGAGTTCGGCCTCGATCGCCTCGAATTGCGTGGCGATGTCTTTCAGTTTCGCTTCCAGGCTGTCCATTCCATTCACTCGATTGGTTTTCCGGCGTACCGCGCGGCCGCGGATCCAGGCCCACCGGGATGGGGGATGGCGGCAGTAACGGAACCGGGGATGGCGGTCACGGCCGGGAGACCGATCCGCCGGGCGGCCCCGGGAGCCGGACGTTTCGATCCATGTAAATTGTATATCCGACGGATTGCCGATGGTAATCCCGGCGAAGGGATTTGGGGAGAAATCGGCAGCCCACCGCGGGGGAGGCGCGACCGGGCCGCATACAATCCAGCCGGTAAATCCGGGGAAAGCGGTCACGCGCACCTTCCCCAACCAACGGTTTGATGATATTAATTGATGTTTGTTTGCTTGTTTGTTGGAACGGTCCGGTTTTCTTGACGTTGGAAACTTGGGTTGGTAGACAGCATCAGCCGATCCCACCATTCCCTTTAAAACATAGGCGAGAACAGGATAGGAACCATGAGCAAAAAGAACGTCTATTTCTTCGGCGACGGCAAAGCGGACGGCACCGCGGACATGAAGAACCTGCTGGGTGGCAAGGGCGCCAACCTGGCCGAGATGACGAACCTCGGGATCCCCGTCCCGGCCGGGTTTACGATCACCACGGAGATGTGCACCGAGTATTACAAGAACAAGGGGAAATATCCGCCCGAGCTCAAGGGAGAAGTGGACGCCGCGCTCAAAAAAATCGAAAAGAGCATGGGGATGAAGTTTGGGGATCCCAACAATCCCCTGCTGGTCTCCGTCCGTTCCGGTGCGCGCAGCTCGATGCCCGGCATGATGGAAACCATCCTCAACGTGGGCCTCAACGAGACCACCATCCAGGGCTTGATCCAGAAGACCAACAATCCCCGCTTCGTCTGGGATTCGTACCGCCGCCTGATCACCATGTATTCGGACGTGGTGATGGAGAAAGCGGCCGGCCTCGAACCGAAGGAAGGCGAGAATATCCGCGCCCAGCTCGACGCGGAAATGGACAAGATGAAGAAGGCCCGCGGCGTGAAGAACGACACCGGCCTGACCGCGGAGGACCTCCAGCAGTTGAGCAAGATTTACAAGGAAAAAGTGAAGAAGGTGCTGGGCAAGGAATTCCCGGACGATCCCAACGCCCAGTTGTGGGGGAGCATCAACGCCGTCTTCCAATCCTGGAACGGCAAGCGCGCCGTGTCCTACCGGGAAATCGAAAAGATACCCCACGATTGGGGCACCGCGGTCAATGTGCAGGCCATGGTCTTCGGCAACATGGGCGATGATTCGGCCACGGGCGTGGCGTTCACGCGCAACCCGGCCACCGGCGAGAATCAATTCTACGGTGAATGGCTGCCGAACGCCCAGGGCGAAGACGTCGTCGCCGGCATCCGTACTCCCAATCCCTTGAACGTGTACGGCAAAACCGAGCAGAGCGCCCATCTCGCGTCGCTCGAAGAACTGTATCCCAAACTCTACAAGCAGCTCGACGACATCCGCAAGAAACTCGAGAAGCATTACACGGACATGCTCGACATCGAGTTCACCATCCAGGAGGGCAAGCTCTGGATGCTGCAGTGCCGCGTGGGCAAGCGCAACGGTCCCGCCGCGGTGCGCATGGCCGTCGAAATGTGCAAGGCGCGCCTGATCACCAAGGAAACCGCCGTGTTGCGCGTCTCGCCCGGCCAGCTGGATGAGTTGCTGCACCCCGTCGTCGATCCCGTCCAGGAGAAGAAAACCAAGGTCTTCGCCAAGGGGCTTCCCGCCGGACCCGGGGGCGCATGCGGCCAGATCGTTTTTTCGGCCGAGGAAGCGGTAGCGTTGGCCAAGGAGGGCAAGAAGGTCATCCTGGTACGGGAAGAGACCAATCCCGAGGACGTGGAAGGCATGCGCGCGGCGGTGGGGATCCTGACGGCCCGCGGGGGCATGACCAGCCACGCCGCCCTGGTGGCCCGCGGCTGGGGCATGTGCTGCATCGTCGGCGCCGGCGGCCTCGAAATCGATTACAAGAAAAAAATCCTCTCGTCCAACGGCGTAAAACTGAAGGCGGGCGATTGGATCACCCTCAACGGGACCAAGGGGTATGTTTATGAAGGCCGGCTGCCCCTCATCGACGCCGCCGAGGAGAATGAATTCTTCAACGAATTCATGAAGATCTGCGACTCCGTCCGCACCCTCAAGGTGCGCACCAACGCCGACACCGCCGAGGACGCCCGCACCGCCCTCAAGTTCGGCGCCGAGGGCATCGGCCTCTTCCGCACGGAGCACATGTTCTACGGCAAGGGCGCTGAAGTGCCTCTCTCCAAGCTGCGCAAGATGATCCTGTCCAAGGACGAGAACGAGCGCGTCAAGGCCCTGAAGGAACTCTATCCCTTCGTCAAGAAAGATATCAAGGACACCCTGGAGGCCATGAACGGGTTGCCCGTGACCATCCGGTTACTGGATCCGCCCCTCCATGAATTCGTTCCCAAAGAGAAGGCCGAGATCCAGAAACTGTGCGGCGAATTGGGCATCACCCCAGCCGAATTCGAACGCCGTTCCGAATCCCTCCACGAGTCCAATCCCATGATGGGCCACCGCGGGGTGCGGTTGGGCATCACCTATCCGGAAATTTCCGAAATGCAGATCCGCGCCATTCTGGAAGCGAGCGCGGAATTGATCCAGGCCAAGCAGAAGCCCCTGCCCGAGATCATGATCCCGGTCGTCGGCCTGGTCGGCGAACTCACCGACATGCAGGCGATCTGCAAGCGGGTGCACGATGAAGTCGCCGCCGCGGCCGGCCTCAAGAAGATCCCCTACATGTTCGGGACCATGATCGAGATTCCGCGGGCCTGTCTGGTGGCCGGCAAGATCGCCGAAGTGGCCGAGTTCTTCTCGTTCGGAACCAACGACCTGACGCAGATGGGATTTGGTTTCAGCCGCGACGACGCGGGCGGATTCCTTCCCGTGTACGTGGACAAGAAGATCCTGCCCTGTGATCCGTTCAATTCCCTTGACCAGGAAGGGATCGGCGAGCTGATCCAGATCGCCGTCGAACGCGGCCGCAAGACCCGCAAGGACATCAAACTGGGGATTTGCGGCGAGCACGGCGGGGACCCGGAATCCGTCGAGTTCTGCCACCGGGTGGGATTGACCTACGTTTCCTGCTCGCCCTTCCGCGTGCCCATCGCCCGCCATTCGGCCGCGCGCGCCGTGGCGCGGGAGAAGAAGTAAGACGGAGTAAGATTACCCTTATCTGTATGAATCCGTTCCGGGGGGATGATCCGTGAAGATTGTCCCCCCGGATTTATTGAGCCATCCGGGAGGGCGAGGCTTCCGCCGGGCCGGTTCATGACAACGACGGCGTAGCCCGCCAGAAAGCCGCTCCCTGGATGATCATCCCTCAACGGATTTCCCAAGGAGGTCAGCCCCGCGAAGGCGGAGATCCAGAATTCATCCAGGATCGTTACCCGTAGGGGCACGTTGCAACGTGCCCCTACCAATGCAGGTGAATGGGAACCGGTGAGCGTGAAATGGAATGAGGCGTAATCCTGGGTATCAAGGCTTTCCCTCACTCCGGAGGAATGGGGTACATTTTCCCCGCGGATCAGGAAGGCAATATCACATCCTCCTGGATCCCCGCTAACGCGGGGATGACGTCGCGAAGAAAGGAGTGGCGGATCCTGGTCATTTTTTGGGGAAATCACGGCGGAATAGAAAAGGAATGGAGGATTCACACGGCAATCTCGAGCGTTTTGATACCAAATATTTCGGGGTAATGCGGTTGTACCGGTTTGCCTTCTTCCCGCAGCTCTTGGACGCACATTCGGATCACTTCCTGGATATTATCCAAAGCTTCTTCCAAAGATTTCCCTTGCGTATGGCAATCTGGAAGGGCGGGAACATCAGCGACAAAAAAGCCATCCTCGTCTTGCTCGATAATGACTTGAAAGCGGTATGTATCCATCTTCACACCTTCTTCATGGATTCATAGAGCCATCTAAATTATTCCCGAGGCCGCCCTCAGGCGGAAGGCGTCCTCCAGGGCCGTAAGCCTCTTGTGCTGATCTGTCTTCAATGGCAGGTCTCAAGAATAGGCTTCCCTCCGGGGCCGGGGCTCTTTCAGGGTTGTTTATTGGACGGAGAGGGTTCAAAAAGCCCGGCCGGAACAACGCCTGCTCTGAACCTTGGATTTTAATGGTCCCAACCGGGTTATTTCAGAATTCGCGTCAATCCATCTTTTCTTGATGAAATTTATTTGTTAAAGTAATAAAGCGATTATTCCTTGGGGAGGAATAGAAAAATGCCAACCTCAAAAGCGGGTTTTACCCTGATCGAATTGCTTATCGTCGTGGCCATCATCGGAATCCTGGCGGCCATCGCGGTGCCGAATTTTCTGAACGCGCAGACGCGGGCTAAGATCGCGCGGGTGTACAGTGATTCCCGTTCCTATGGCATGGCCATGGAAATGTACCGCCTGGATAACAACGATTATCCCTACATTGACTTGGTCACGCCCAAGTTCGGCGGGAACAGCCCGTTGGAGAACCGCTGGAAAGCCCTGACGACGCCGACCTCGTATATCAGCGGGTTCCCCGTGGATCCGTTCGGAGACACGGACCTCCCCAATGGCTTGAGCGTGGTCACCCAGACCAATGGATCCTGGAAATACAGGACCTACGATATCTGGATCGCCAAGCCGGGCTTGGATCATTGGGGATGGCTGACCCGGGCTATCGAAACCATTCCCCTGCCCCAAGACACCCGCTATTATTGGTATTCCCAAGGTCCCGACAAGCGGCCCGAAGCCGACTTCGATTCCGCCGGCATGGCTTTCGAAGCCAGCAACGGCCTCAACAGCCGGGGGGACATCTACTTCGCCGGCCCGGGATTCATGAACAACGAAAACACCGGGAAAAAATGAAAAAATAAGGAACACCACCCGGGCACAAGCCGCCTGAGCCAGAAGGTTGCGGCTGTTACCTGATTCATTGCCGAAGTCGTTTTTTTTCCAATCGCCCATCGCATGGAGCGAAAGGGCATCCCCGCGTGGGATGGGATGAAGGCGGGAATCCGGCAAGAAATCATTCTGGATCCCCTCCTTTGGAGAAATCCTGATAGAAGGTTTTATAAAATAAAAGACGGGTTGGCGCGATATCGCATAATCCATCAAAAGCCTTTCAATTTTTCTCCTGGACTTCACACCGCCCGGGCCTTGGAGCCCCACGACAGCAGCCGGAGTCCCGCCCGCGCCTTGCGCCGGAACTCGCCCCAGCTGCGCAGTTCCAACACCCGCTTCATGATATAGCCCGCGCGCATGTAATAGCGGCGGTATCCCCACTGCATGAGGTTGATCAGCTCGCCGCGGGTCATCACTTCTTCCCACAGTTCCGGCTGGAAATCAAGCCGGGGATTGCGGGCGAATTCCCGCCAGTAATCTTGCTTGTAAAGCCCCCGCTCGAAGCCCATGCGGTACAGTTCCGTGGCGGGGAACGGCGTCGCCACCGAGAGGTGGATGAAATCAGCGTCCAGTTTCCGGGCGAACTCGATGGTCTCGAGCGCCTGTTCCTTGGTCTCGCCGGGATTGCCGATCATGAAATACCCCAAGGTGGTAATGCCCCGGCCTTTGGTTTTGGTGAAGATCTCGCGGGTCCGGTCCAGGTCGATGCCTTTCTTCAGGACCTTGGTGATTTCCTTGGTTCCCGCTTCCACGCCGTAATGGATCCGCGAGCAGCCCGCCGCCGCCAACGCGTCCAGCACCTCGTCGGTAATGGTATTGATATGGGCGCGGATGTCCCACTGGATCTTCAATCCCCGCTCGACTTTCTGGCGGCAGATTTCCAACACCCGGTCGCGCCGGATGGTGAAGGTATCGTCGTACACGAAAATTTCCCGGATGCCCATCTTCTCGCAGGCTTCCATCTCATCGACCACGTTTTGCGGCCCGCGGTAGCGGAACTGCTTGCCCAAATGAGGCCGGTCGCAGAAGATGCACTGCATCGGGCAGCCCCGGCTAGTCATCATGGTGGTGATGGGGACTTCCTTGGCCAACACCGAGTAATAGCGGTCCTGGGGCACCAGATGGCGGGCCGGCATGGGCAAGTCGTCGAGATGGGTGTTGAGCGGGACCAGGGGTGTCAATTGGATTTCTCCTTTGTCCCGGTACCCGATGCCGTTCACTGCCGTCAGGTCTTTCCCTTCGGCCAACGTATCCACAAGGTGGGTGAAGGTGTGCTCGCCTTCGCCGACGACGATGTAATCCACCTCGGGGATTTTCAACGTTTCGTTTGGATAAATGTACACATGGGGCCCGCCGAAGACCACGGGGATGGTCCGGTCCACCCGCTTCACGGCCTGGGCGGTCAGCGTGGCGTCGATCAGGGTGAAGGTCATGGCCTGGATGCCGACCAGGTCCGGCTTGCGGCGCCGGATTTCATCCTCGATCTGTTCGTAATCCAGGTGCTCCAGGATCGTGTCCAGAATTTCCACCGTGTGGCTGGTGTGTTTTTCCAGGTACGCCGCCACGTAGAGCAATCCGAGAGGCGGATACGCGCCGCTCTCCTCATCCACCACGCTGGGAACGTTGGTGGTGATCATATGAAATTCAGGCGGTTGTATCAAAAGAACCTTCATGCGAGACCTTTCTTGATCGAATCATTCTCCGCGCCGTATGTTTTCCCAGGGATTGGCCTGGCGTGGACGTTGGTGATTCCCTCCGGCTTCGGTCCTCCTCTCCCTTTGGGAGAGGGCCGGGGTGAGGGAAATCCTGAATTCACCCCGGGGCACGTGGCACCGTGCCCCTACTTTTCATTTGCATTCCGGCGGTGAATTCTGATATTTTCTTCTCCCTCCCCGATTATAATCTGTTTCTCTCCTCTAAAAAAAGGGTATTTGACTATGTCAACTATTGAAGATCACTTCGGCAACCATCCGGCTTGGAGTATTCTTGAAGCGTAAAATACATCAGGAGGCTGGCAGGCATGATCGAGCGTTACACCCGCCCGGAGATGGGCCATATCTGGAGTGATCAATACCGCTTTGCAATGTGGCTGAAGGTGGAAATCGCCGCCTGCGTGGCCCACAACCGCCTGGGCTTGGTTCCCGATGATGCCCTGGAGGAAATCAAAGCCAAGGCCGCCTTCGAGATTCCCCGCATTCAGGAGATCGAGAAGACAGTGGATCATGAGTCCATCGCGTTTCTTACAAACGTGGCCGAGCACGTCGGCCCCGCCGCGCGGTATATCCACTACGGCATGACCTCCTCGGACAAACTCGACACGGCCACCGCCCTCCAACTCGTGGCTGCCGCCGACCTGCTGCTGGCCGGGTTGCGCGAACTCCGGCACAGCGTGAGTGATTTGGCGAAAAAACACCGCCGCACGGTGATGATCGGCCGCACCCACGGCGTCCACGCCGAACCCATCACCTTCGGATTCAAGCTGGCCATTTGGTACGAGGAACTCGGCCGGCAGATCGAACGCCTCGAACACGCCCGCGAAACCGTCCGGGTGGGCAAGGTCTCCGGCGCGGTGGGGACGTATTCGCATGTGGATCCCCGCGTGGAAGGCATTGTCTGTAAAGAACTGGACCTGAAGCCCGCGCCGGTCAGCAACCAGATCATCCAGCGCGACCGCCACGCCGAATACCTGGCGGCCCTCGCCAACGCCGGCGCCACGCTCGAAAAAATGGCCCTCGAAATCCGCGGCCTGCAGAAGACCGAAATCCGCGAGGTGGAGGAGCCGTTTCCCGCCGGGCAGAAGGGTTCCTCCTCCATGCCCCACAAGAAGAATCCCAACCTCTGCGAGCGGATCTGCGGCCTGGCCCGCCTTTTGCGCGCCTATGCCCTCACCGGGTTCGAGAACGTCGCTCTGTGGCACGAGCGCGACATCTCGCACTCCTCGGTGGAGCGCGTCACCCTGGCCGACGCCAGCATCCTGCTCGATTACATGATCCACCGCATGAACTGGATCATCCAGAACCTGGTGGTCTATCCGGAACGGATGCGCAAGAACCTGAACGCCTCCAACGGCCTGGTCTTCTCGCAGAAAGTCCTGCTGCTCCTCACCCGCAAGGGGATGTCCCGCGAGGACGCCTACCGTATCGTGCAATCCTGCGCCCTGCGGGTCTGGGACACCGAGTTGAACCTGCTGGAGGTCCTCAAGGAACACGCGGAATTGAAATCCCGCGTGACGGAGCGGGAATTGGAGGAATGCTTCGACCTGGAGGGGACGCTGAAGAACATCGACTTGATCTTCGAGCGGCTGGGATTGGTGTAGAAGCCAGGATTTCTGTCAATTTATTCTATAAGTAGTTTCAACCTGGCTATTGTATTTTCTATTATTTGCCATGGCGCTTTTTCGATGAATTCAGCTTCACGAGCCCTCCAATCCAGGCTTTTCACATGATCCGCAAGGATCACATCTTTTATGATCGATTCTTCGGGCAGATGAATTTCAAAGGGATATCCTTTTACATGGGAAGTGATAGGACATACCCGAACTAATCCGGTTTTTTCATTGTATGTCCTTGGAGATAAGATTAACGCGGGACGCCGGCCGGCCTGCTCATGTCCCGCCTGGGGAGTGAATGACAACCAAATCAAATCGCCCCGGTCAGGGATATAAACAAATTCATACCCCATGCTTAAAACTCCCGGCCAACCGATTGACCCCAATCCATTTCCCCGTGACGATTTTCGGGAGTAATGGAGTCGATCAGGGCATCCAGGGTCGCTTCCCCTTGCGGGAGATCAACAATCAAACGGCCTTCGGAAATGGATAACCGCACTTCCATCCCTTCTTGAATCCTCATTCTCTCGGTGCACTCGGAGGGGATTTTTAACGCCCAACTATCACCCCATTTGGAGATAATGGCTTTCATGAGTAACAATCTCCTTGGAGGAAGATCGAAGACAGTCTATGATGCATACGCAAAATAGATCGTTGAATATTTTACAAGAAGGAGCGTATCACACAACTTCTTGAAAGCCAATATCATAAATAACAGATAGGAGTGTTCCAAGAAGGCTTCGACCTGGAGGGGACGCTGATGAACATCGACTTGATCTTCGAGCGGCTGGGATTGGTGTAGAATAAAGGGGTGAGTAATACCTCAATAGTAGGGATTAACCATGAACAAACCAATCGGCCCCCCTTCATCCCGCGTTCTGCCGCCGGCCGTGTATGAACTCAAAAAACGGCTGGGGGAGAGGTTCGGCCCCGGATTGGTCCGCTTCGTGGTCTTCGGTTCGTACGCGCGGGGCGA
>JBHGBC010000142.1:0-16077 GCA_041946805.1 bacterium | reverse complement strand
TTGTGGTGCAGGCATCCTGCCTGCAACCATATTTTGCGCAGACAAGATGTCTGCACCACAATAAAGTGACTTTTTGCCGCTCCGTCAGGTCCGCCCCTACCAAAATCCCCTCCCCTCAGCCCTCTCCCAGAGGGAGAGGGGATTAGGAGGTTGATCTCCCCGGCCAGCCCGATGAAAAAGCGGCCCGACATGGTTGATACAAAGTACGCACTTACCGGATGAACCTTATTTCTTGGATTTTGGATAATACTCCATAGAAAATTTGTTCCATGTTCATTCTTTCACAGAATACCCTCCAGTTCATAATATTCCGGCATGGTATATTTCTTCAACAAATTCTCGGCAACTGTTCTCCACTAAGGCGGTCCACGATGCGGGACGCGCCGATGCGGCTGGTCAGGACCACCGGCGCGGCGGTTCGGCGAGTCACCCGGCCGATGCGGGCCGCGCCGCGCCCTTGCGGATGCGCGGCCATGATCTCCAGCGCGCGGTCCGCGTCCTCCGGATCCACGAAAACCGCCATGCGCCCCTCGTTGGCGACGTATAGCGGATCGAATCCCAGCAGCTCGCACGCGCCGCGCACGTCTTCCCGCACGGGGATGGCCCGTTCCTCCAGGGTGATGGTCAATCCAGACGCCTCGGCGATTTCGTTGAGGGCGCTGGCCAAGCCGCCGCGGGTGAGATCGCGCAGGCAGTGGATCCGCAAGCCCGCCTGGAGCATTTGTCGCACCAGGTCCGCCAGCGGGGCGGAATCGGATTCGATGGCGGTCTCGAACGCGAGTCCCTCGCGCACGGCCAGGATGGCGATGCCGTGGCGGCCCAAGTCGCCGTTAATGAGCACGGCGCCGCCCTCGCGCACGGAACGGGGCGAAATGTCCAGATTATGCTCAATGATTCCGACTCCGGCGGTGTTGATGAAGATCCCGTCCCCCTTGCCGCGGTCCACCACCTTGGTGTCGCCGGTGACGATGGACACCCCGGCTTCCGTGGCGGCGGATTGCATGGAGCGTGTCACGCGTTCGAGCGTCTCCATGGGCAACCCCTCTTCCAGGATGAATCCCGCGCTCAGGGCGAGGGGCCGCGCGCCGCTCATGGCCAAGTCATTGACCGTGCCGTGGACGGCCAGCGATCCGATATCGCCACCGGGGAAAAAGAGCGGGTGGACTACGTAGGAATCAGTAGTGAAGGCGATACGGCCCTTCGGAACATCCAGCACAGCCGAATCGTGGCGTTGGTCCAGGATGGCATTGCGAAAAGCCGGATAGAAGACTGTTTCGAGCAGGCGCTGCATCAGAGTCCCGCCCCCGCCATGCGCCAGCAGGACAGTGGGATAATCGAGTTTGGGGATAGGGCAGGACAGCGAAAAATCCGGGGCGTCGGTCATGGGTTGGATTGCGGTCTCCTCAATCGATGATTTTCGGATTGTCCGGAAAGGAATCTGTCCAGGCGGACACCAAGGCCCGTCTCGATAATATTCCCTCCCCCTAACCCTCTCCCAGAGGGAGAGGGAATTATTACTTTTATCGTCCTTTTCCCAGGGCGTTGCCCTGGGCTAACTTCTTACGCGCCATTGGCGCTTATATCACAGTACTGTAATCCGGTGAATCCTGTATTATGAAAACTCAACAGATCCTAACCACGTTACCCCCGTATGTTGTAGAGCCGGTGTCCTGCCTGCATTCAATCGAGCTATGGCGCGGGTATTTTCATGCACTCATTCCATTCCCCCCCCGTGAATCCTTCTCTCATCCCCGGTAACTATCCCCTCTCCCTCTGGGAGAGGGCCAGGGTGGGGGAAAGCATCGGAACGAGGTATCACTGCCGATTCCATTCTGTTCCTTCCAATGCCATTTCTATTGCGTAGAGGGGCACGTAGCCATGTGCCCCTACTATCTAAAAGGCCTCATACCACGAAATGGGAGCATACCCTGCCTCACCCCGCCCGGGGGATGGCATCCCGCTTGTAACGATAATAGGCGGCGCAGGCTCCCTCCGAGGAGACCATGGGCGCGCCCAGGGGACGTTCGGGGACGCAGCGGGTCCCGAAGGCGGGGCATTCATGCGGCTTCTTGATTCCACGCAATATCAGGCCGCTGATGCACTCGGACGATTCGGCAGTATCCAAAGCCGAGGCGGAGCCGAAGCGGCGTTCGGCGTCCCAGTCCGCATATTCGGGGCGCAGGCCGAAGCCGCTGTGGGGAATCTCGCCCAGGCCCCGCCAGGCGCGGGGAACGACCTGGAAGACCTCGGCGATCATCCGGCGGGCGGCCTCGTTGCCATCCTTCCGCACGGAGCGGGCGTATTGGTTTTCGACATCCGCGCGCCCCTCCTCGAGTTGCTTCACGCACATGTAAATGCCCTGCAGAATGTCCAGCGGCTCGAAGCCGGTGACCACAATGGGCACGCGGTATTGGCGGGCGATGGGGGCATATTCGGTGTATCCCATCACGCTGCAGACGTGCCCGGCGGCCAGAAAAGCCTGAACGCGGTTATCGGGCGATGACAGGATCGCCTCCATGGCCGGCGGGACCAGCACGTGGGAGACGAGGAGCGAGAAATTGTGGATTCCCTCGCGTTTCGCCTGGTGCACGGCCATGGCGTTGGCGGGGGCGGTGGTTTCGAAGCCGATGGCGAAGAAGACCACCTCGCGCCCCGGATTCTCGCGGGCCAGTTGGAGCGCGTCCAGCGGCGAATAAACCACCCGCACGTCTCCTCCCGCCGCCTTGACCGTGAACAGATCGCGTTCGCTGCCCGGGACCCGGAGCATGTCGCCGAACGAACTGAAGATCACTTCCGGCCGCGCGGCGATCTCGATGGCCTTGTCGAGAATACTCACGGGCGTGACGCATACCGGGCAGCCCGGGCCGTGAATGAGCGTGAGCGAATCGGGCAGCAGATCGTCGATGCCGTATTTCACGATGGCATGCGTCTGTCCGCCGCAGATTTCCATGAGGGACCACGGCCGGGTGATCAGCCCGTGGATGGCCTTCCCAAAGGAACGCGCCGCGTCCGGATCGCGGTATTCATCCAGGTATTTCATGATTTCCGCTTTCAGGTGGGAAAAATCGGCCTTAGCCTTGCGCTGTTTCCATTTCCTTGAGGTATTGAAAGACTTCGTTGGCTTCTTGTTCGTCAATGACGCTGATGGCGAAGCCGGCGTGTACGATGACGTAGTTGCCCACCTCGGCCTCGGGCACGTAGGCCAAGGAGATTTCTTTCCGGATCCCGCCAAAATCGATTCTCCCCATCCGGTAGAGGGGATCGTCACCCGAGATGCTGACGATTTTTCCAGGTATGCCTAAACACATAAGAATGGAACTCCTGTTTTAAAAGTTATTCCGGGGTTTCGGTGTGTAATATTGATTTGTGACATCGTCTGCCTGGTGATTCTTTCCCTCACCCCAACCCTCTCCCGGAGGGCTAATCTTTAATCAGAAATCGTATCAGCATGTCATCCCCGCGAAAGCGGGGATCCAAACTCCGGGCTTGGCTTTTCCCGATTCCGTGACCGATTGCCATCATCTCCCGCTAAACCCTGCCCTCTCCCTTCGGGAGAGGGCAGGGTGAGGGAAAATCCCGCATTAGAACCATTCACTTCACTCTTAAACAATAAACAACCTTCTCCGCGCCTCCGCGTCTCGGCGGTGAATCATCCTTTGACTTCTCGCGCCGCCCAAATCTGTCCCAGGGCGATGCCGCCGTCGTTGGGTGGAACGCGGCGGTGCCAATACGGCTCGAATCCTTCCTCCCGCAGGCGCGCAATAGCCCGTTCGGCGAGATACCGGTTCTGAAAACATCCACCGGTCAACACCACGATCCGTTCACCCGCGCGGCGGGCGATATCCACAATGCTTTCCACCAGCGCGTTGTGAAACCGTGCGGAAATCAGGCCGGCCGGCGTCTGCACTCGTATATCGGAAAGTATAGCACGCAGCATCGGATCCCAATCCACCACCCACGGCCGGGGAACCGTTAAAGTATCGTGGGAATGCGCCGGATTTTCACGCATCTCCACCGGATACGCCTCTCCCGTGTTCACTCCGGCCAGGGCGAACTCCAATTCCATCGCCGCCTGGCCCTCGAACGACACCTTGAACCGCAATCCCATCAAAGCGGCTACGGCGTCGAATAACCGCCCCACGCTGGAGGTGCGGGGCGAGAGGAGGCTTTTCTCCAATAAATTGCGCAACACGCCCAGTTCGTTTGGAGTGAATGATTGGAGGGGGGGCGAATCGGCCCGCTGGAAAGCTTCGTTTCCCAGGCATTCATACAGCAGGCCCAGGGCTATCCGGCGAGGTTCCTTGACGGCCTTTTCGCCCGAAGGCAGCGGAAAGGTCCGCCAATGGGCAAGCCGCGTGAAATCCTCGCGGGTGGCCAGCAGAAACTCGCCGCCCCAGATGGTCCCGTCGAGGCCGTAGCCGGTCCCGTCCCATGAAACCCCCAGCACGGGACCATTCAAGTGGTGCTCGGCCATGCACGACAACACATGCGCGTAGTGATGCTGCACGCGCTTGACGGGCAAGCCAGTCTGGCCGGCGTAATGGGTGGAAAGGTAATCGGGATGCAGGTCGCAAACCACCGCCGCGGGCGTGGTTTCATACACGCGCTGGAAGCTGCCGATCACCTCGAGAAACGCGCCGTAGGCCTGAGGCGTCTCGAGGTCGCCGATATGCTGGCTGATGAAAAGATGCGTCCCCGCGCCGAGGGCGATGGCGTTCTTGAGATGCGCGCCCACGGCCAGAGTTGGCTGTACGGGATCGGGGCTTTCGATGGGCAGCGGGGCGTATCCGCGCGCGCGGCGCAGGATCATCTCCCGCCCGGCAATGACCCGGACGATGGAGTCGTCGACATGCCGGACGATGGGCCGGTTGTGGACCAAAAAGCCATCGGCAATGCCTGCCAGGCGTTGCAACGCTTCGTGTTCATCCGTGCAGATCGGCTCATCCGAAAGGTTGCCGCTGGTGGCAATCACGGGAAAGCCGAGTTCGCGCAGGAGAATGTGATGCAAGGGCGTGTAGGGAAGCATCGCGCCGAGATAGGGATTCCCGGGAGCCACATCCCGGCATACGGGATACGTGGAGGCAGACTGGATTTTGCGCCGTAGCAGCACAATGGGTGACTCGGGCGAGAGTAACAGATTTTCTTCAAGATCCGAGACTTCACACTCTTCCCGCAGGGATTCCAGTGAGGGAAACAAAAGCGCGAAAGGCTTTTCTTCCCGGTGTTTGCGTTCGCGCAGGCGGGCCACGGCGGCGGGATCGCGGGCATCCGCCATCAAATGGAATCCGCCCAGGCCTTTCACGGCCACGATCCGGCCTTCGCGAATCGCGGCGGCCGCGTCCAGCATGGCCTCGTGGGATGAGGACAATATATGACCTGTTGCGTCCCACCATTCCACCCGCGGACCGCATTCGGGGCAGGCGTTGGGCTGGGCGTGAAAGCGGCGGTCGAGGGGATTCTCGTATTCCTCCCGGCAGCGCGGGCACATGGCGAAATGCTTCATGCTGGTGTGGGGCCGGTCGTAGGGCAGCGATTCGATAATACTAAAGCGCGGGCCGCAGTGCGTGCAGTTGGTAAAGGGATAGAGGTAACGCCGATTGCGGGGATCGAAAACCTCGTCCCGGCATTCGCGGCAGGTACCCAGGTCGGGCAGCATCAGGGCGGATTTGACACCGCCGTCGAGACTGGCGCGGATTTCGAAGACCGCCGAGCCTTGCGCCGGGATCTCATTCGCCGAGAAATGCTGAATGGTGGAATGCGGGGGCTTTTCATCCTGGACCCTCTGGACGAAGCGGTCCACGGCGGCGGCGGGGCCTTCCACTTCAACGATCACGCCTTGAGGAGTATTGCTTACCCAACCGGCGAGGCGCAGGTCAGCGGCCATACGATAGAGAAACGGGCGAAAGCCCACGCCTTGCACCGCGCCGCGGATATCCAGATGAAAACGCCTTATGGGATTGGCCACGGTTGATTGAATGCCTGTAATGGAGTCGTGGATGATCCTCGAAGGATCGTCCTTTCCAAATGCCTCACGCGTTCAATCGTATTCTACCTCGAGGCGTTCCAAAAGGACGTCCCGCGCGTGGGGATCGGCGGGATCTTCACATGGTTCGAGATCCAGGAGGGCGTGTTCGGCGGGGGTTCCGAGGGCGGCGAGGGAGAAATGTTCGCGGAAATGTCCGGGCGAGATGCCGCACAGCGCGCCCAGGCGGATGGAAACGCGGACCACGCGGCGGGCGTGGTGTTCGAGCCGCGCGGCCTCGATTTTGGCGAGCAAATCCCGCATGAGGGACGATTCGTGCATCCGCTTATGACTATTCCGTAGACATAGAATTACCGTGTTTCTGGATGATTTCCTGGATATCCGCCACCACGCGCTGGGCCACGGTCTCGATGGCGGATTGCACTTCGGGGGAGATTTCCCCATTCACGCGGAACTGCCGGCCTTCGATCCCGTAAATCCACAGGTTCTCCGGCACTTGTTTCAAGGCCTTCGCCAGGGCGATGGCGTCCAGCAGGGTGAACGCGTGTGTGGACACCGAAAACCAAGAGGATTCAAGGCGGCCGGATTTCAGGTCCCATTTGTGCATCGTGCCCGCATCCGCCCCGGAGGAGACGGCGTCGATGAGCAGCACATGTTCCGCCCCCGACCACATTTCGAGGAGGCGGCTGCAGTCGCCCGGGCAGAGGAAGACGGGCACGTGGGGCAGCCTGGCTTCCCGCACGCGGCGGGCGGCGAGCAGGCCGGCGGCGTCATCGCCCCGCCCGTAATTGCCCAAGCCGATGACCAAGGCGGGAATAGCAATCCAGGCGGGCGGTTCGGTCATGATCGCGGGCCGGTCAGTCACGTTCGACGTGCAATTTCAGAAAATGGCACGAACACGATATACATGGGTCATAGTTGCGGATGACCTGTTCGCATTTCCAAGTCAATTCGTTTTTGGGCATCTTGAGATTGGCGGACACAAAACGGAACAGGTCGCTTTCGATGATTTTCTGATTCTGCGCCGTCGGAGGGACGATCTTGGCGTCCTTGATGAGGCCTTCGCGGTCGAGGGTGTACCGGTGATAGAGAATTCCCCGCGGGGCCTCGGTGCACCCGCAGCCGGTGGCCGCCTGGGGCTGCAACGGGATGGCCGGGCGGTCGGGGGGCTGGAAATGTTCGAGAATGCGCAAGGCCTCGTCGCAGGCGTACACGGTCTCCACGGCGCGCACCAGGATGCTTTCGAAGGGATTGCGCGAATACGCGGAAAGCCCCACGGCCTGGGCGGTTTCCTGGGCCAGAGGCGAGAGGCGGTCGTGGTTCAGGTTGTAGCGGGCCGTGGGGCCGACGAAATACGCGCCCCGGTCCTTGATGCGCGAATGCAGCGAGGTCGAATGCGGCGCCTGTTCCTCGATGAAATGTTTTTCGTAATCCTCCACGGCGATGTCGAGTCCCTTGCTGGACCGGATCCGGCCTTCGTTGAAGGGGTACTCGGACGGATGATGCAGGGCGACGTATTCGTAATCGTATTCGAAGGAGGGGATGGGCAGGGTGGCGCACCATTTCGCCAATCCGACGGCCTGTTCGCGCGCCCATTTCAAATTTTCGATGACCGGCTCGAACTGTTTCTTGGCGGGGACCCGGTAAAAGCCCCCCACCTGGACGTTGATGGGGTGGATTTCCCTCCCCCCCAGCAGGTTCACGATATCGTTCCCGGCTTTCTTGATCTTCAGGCCGGTCTGGACGATGTCCGGATGATCCTTGGCCAGCTGGATCACGTCCTGATAACCGAGAAAATCGGGGGCGTGCAGCATCAGAACATGCAAGGCGTGGCTTTCGATCCATTCGCCGCAGTACAGCAGCCGCCGCAGTTCGCGGATCGGCCCGATGATGGTGACGCCGAAGGCCTTCTCGATGGCGTGGATGGCGCTCATCTGGTAGGCGACGGGGCAGATGCCGCAGATCCGGGCGGTGATGTCGGGCGCCTCGCGGTACGAGCGGCCGCGCAGGAACGCCTCGAAAAAGCGCGGCGGTTCGTAGATCTGAAAGCGGACCTCGCTGACTTGGTTGCCGGTGATCTTCACATAGAGCGCGCCCTCGCCCTCGACCCGCGCCAAGGCATCCACCTGGATCACGCGGGTATTGAATCCGTCCCGGTGCGCGATGGGCGAACCTTTTTTGGCGGCCGCGGGGAGGGATTTGGAGGCTTTGGCCATGGAGGTTTTATCTTTCATACGCTTCACTCTCCCTCCGGAACGGCTCGGCGTAGGCATTGAAGCCCCGAAAGGCGCGGATCACGTCTTCCTTTTTCATGCCGTTCTGGGTGAACCATTCGCTGAGGCTGCTGGTGTTGGACGACTCCTTGGGTCCGAAGCAGGCGAAGCACCCTCGCTGGTATGACGGGCACAACGCGCCGCAGCCGGCCTGCGTGACCGGTCCCATGCAGGGCAGGCCGTGCGCGACCATCACGCACACGTTCCCCTGGCGTTTGCATTCCATGCAGACACTGTAATTGGGGATGTTGGGCTTGCGGTTGTTGAGATGGGCGCTGAGCACCTCGATGAGCTGGTGTTTGTTGATCGGGCAGCCGCGCAGCTCGAAATCGACGAACACATGGTCGGCGATGGGAGTCGACTTCTTCAATGTGTCGATGTGCTGCGGCGAGGGATACACCAAGGTCACGAACTCGTTGATATTCTTGAAATTCCGCAAGGATTGGATGCCCCCCGCCGTGGCGCACGCCCCGATGGTAATGAGGATCGTGGACATCCGCCGCACCTGGTGTATCCGCTCCGCGTCGTGGGGTGTGGTGATGGAGCCTTCAACCAGCGAAATGTCGTAGGGGCCCTTGACCACCGCCCGCGAGGCCTCCAGGAAATTGGCGATCTCCACTTCGCCCACCACCGCCAGCAGTTCCTCCTCGCAATCCAACAGGCTCAGTTGGCACCCGTCGCAGGACGCGAACTTCCACACCGCCAGTTTGGGTTTCGCCCGTCTTTTCATGATGCGCGCCCTTCTCCTGTTAAATCTCCCACTTGTCGAACCAGTTCTGGATCTGGCTGTAGGCGAACACCGGCCCGTCCTTGCAGACAAAGGTGGGGCCGAACTGGCAATGGCCGCAAAAGCCGGTCCCGCATTTCATGTTGCGTTCCATGGAGACAAAAATCCGGTCGTAAGTCACCCCCCGTTTGTTCAGCCCCTGAACGGTGAATTTCATCATGACTTCCGGCCCACAAATGAGCGCCACGGTGTTGTGGGGATCGAACGGGGCGCGGGGAATCAGCGTGGTCACCACGCCCACGTTGCCCCGCCAGCCCTCCATGGCCCGGTCCACGGTGATATAGATCTCGAGGTCGAATTCACCCCGCCACTGCTTGAGCTCCTGCCGGAACAGGATGTCGTCAGGCGTGCGCGTGCCGTACAGCAGCACGATGCGCCCGAACTTCTCGCGCTGGGCCATCATCTGATACAACGCGGGACGCAGGGGAGCCAGCCCGATCCCGCCCGCCACGATCACCACATCGCTGCCCTCGGCCTTCTCGATGGGCCAATGGCTGCCATACGGGCCGCGGACTCCGATCAGATCCCCCTTCTTCAGCGCGCGCATCGCCCGCGTGACGGCCCCCACCAACCGCGTCGTGTGCACCAGGGGCACGGGCGCCACCGGGCTGCCGCTGATGGAGATGGGCACTTCGCCAACGCCGTACACGTACAGCATGTTGAACTGCCCCGCCGCGTACGGCTGCCCGTTATGGCTGTCGAAGGGCTCGAGGTGCAACGTGAAGGTGTCGTCCGTCTCCTCGATGATCCGGTCGACACGGTATGAACGGGGAAGCATGGGGTCCGGATCCACGGCCATGACGCCACTCCCTTCCGGCTCAAGGTCACTTCGTTGATCAATCACGCCTTTATGTAAAACCGGTCACCGCAGCCCTCTCCCCCTGGGAGAGGGGTATGGTGAGGGAACCCAGAATACGGCGGCCCTCACACCGGCCCGCCCTGGACGCCCACGCGGGTCTTGCCGCTGGGCCGCTCGCTTTCCCGCAGGGCTTCCGCCTCGCGGGTGATGTCGATGCCCACCGGGCACCACGTGATGCACCGCCCGCATCCCACGCACCCCGGCGCGCCGAACTGGTCCTGCCACGTGGCCAGTTTGTGGCTCATCCACTGGCGGAACCGCGCCTTGGGGGAGGCCCGCACGCTCCCCCCGTGGATGTACGAAAAATCGAGCGTGAAACAGGAATCCCAGGCCCGCCCCCGCTCCGCGTGATCCCCCGTGAGGCTGGTGGAATCCTCCACCGACGTACAGAAACAGGTCGGGCAGACCAAGGTGCAGTTGCCGCACGACAGGCACCGCGACGCGATCTCGTCCCACAGGGGATGCTCCAGGTTGCGGTAGATCAACTCCTTGAGGCCCTCGGTGTCCAACGTCCGCCCCAGGGACGCGGCGCTTTTATGCAGCAAGGCCTCCGCCAGGTCCATGTCTTTTTTGGACGCGGTCTCCTGCGGAATCTGCTGGAGGATTTCCCGCCCCCGCTCCGAGCCGGTTTCCACCAGAAAATCGTGGCGCTCGCTGTCGTACAACTCGGTAAGGGCCAGATCGAAGCCCGCGGCGGCCTTCGGGCCGGTCTTCAACGACGCGCAAAAGCAGGTTCCTCCCGCCTTGGCGCAATTCACCGCCACCACGAAGAGCTTTTCACGGAGATTTTGATAACCGGGATCCCGGAACGGGCCTTGCAGGAACACCCGGTCATGGAGGGCGATGGCGGCCAGCTCACACGGCCGCACGCCGATGAACGCGTACGCCGGGCTCGCGCGGTGATTCCCGGTGATCTGGAATCCTGACTCGTTCCGCTGGGCCTTCCATAAAAACTGATGGGCGGGCCATAGGTATTTTTTCCACGATTGCGGACCCACCGTGTAACAAAACCAAGTGGTGTTTTTCTTCTTCTTGAGCCGGTACTTCCCCCCCTCCTGATCGTCGGTCCACCCGATGGGAAAATCCGCGGGGGATGCCGTTTCCTCATACACGATGGCCCCGTCCCGGATGCGGGGCCCGATCACGGTAAAGCCGAGTTTTCGGAGCAATTCGATCAAGGCTTGGAAACCGGCGCGGTCGATGCGCGGGGATGCTGTGGAAGAGGGCTCGGAGGGCTTGGCCATGATGCGTCATTCCTTGCCTTCGCCAGGATGGATACTCATTCATTACCATATTTTCCCATCCAAGTAAAGAAAAAAATAATTAGATATATCGGTTTTTTTAACCATCTCCCCCCAAAAAACACTCCCGCCCCACCCGGGTCCGGCGAGTAGAGTGTCCGATTCTCGAACGCCGTGTCTCAAAATCAAGAACCGCCCCGCCCCGATTCCGCCGGTTTTCGTAATGCAATCGCAATTCCAGGTATTTCCTTCCGCAGCCGCCCTTCCGGCCGCCCTTCTGCGCAAGTTATTGTTTATGAACGAATTAGAAAACGTCGTGAAGAATCCTGAAACCTCCCGGCCGCCCCGCCCCTCCACCCGCCCGGGATTGGCACAGATTCTGCTCGAGGCATGACTGGTTCTAAAAAAATCGGCCTGTAACAACGCGAAGTGACCCTTCGCGCTTTCCTCCCCAGCCCGGTGTTCCCAATCGCACTGGGCTTTTTTTTGTCCATCCAGGCCGCGCGGGTTGGATTTATCCGAAACCATCCGTGGCTTTTTAAAAAATCTCTTGCAAAGTCTGAACTTTTTTGTTATTGTGCTAATTAATGAAATATTTCATTTTTGAAACAGGAGCCTTAGGCACCCATGGCGCGGCCTTCCTTGAAAACCTTGACGTCCCCGGAGTGGAAAGTGATGAACATCGTCTGGAACAAGAAAACCTGTTCCGCCCGCGATGTCTATCTCCTGGCCGGCGAACTGTACGGCTGGGCGCCCAACACCGTGCGCACCCATCTTCACCGCCTGGTGAAGAAAGGATTTTTGAAAGCCACCGCGGTCGGCAATGCGTACCTCTACCGTCCCCGGAAAACCCTGGCGCGAACCTTGTTTCAGTTGGCCGACGAGTTGTTGGACAAGGCCCTGGGCGGCCACGCGAGCCTGCTCTTGGGCTACATGGTTCAACGCGGCGGCCTGTCACCCGAGGACAAGCAAAAACTGCGGGCCTTGCTCGATCAGCCTGAAAAAACCAAACCAGCAAAGCGGGAATGAATCATGAACACCTCGGAGTGGTTGAACGCGTGGGCGGAACCGTGGGCGTCCTTCATGAGCCGGAGCACGATCGATTCCGCCCTTGTTTTTGGCCTCGTGGGTCTGGTGTGGTTAGTCCTGCATAAGCGCCTCTCCGCACAGATGGGATACCTCCTGTTCCTGTTGGTGCTGGTGAAACTGATCTTGCCGGGGGTGATCTCGCTTCCGGGCTTGATCCATGCGTGGCTGCCCATGTCAGAAGCGGTGACGGCCGGGACGGGAGACGGGGACGGCTGGTGGCGGTTCGGCCGGCTGCGGGGCGGAGGGGACGAGGCCCCGGTCCCGGCGGCTACGCCGATCGGCAGCATCATGGAACGGGAGGAAGCAGAGAGCCTGTCGCTCGGGGGGTGGCTGATGCTGGGATGGGCGGCGGCCGTGGCGGTGATGGTGGTCCGTTTCGCGGAATATCAATGGTTCCTGCGTTCCTGGGCGCGCCGCATCCGGCCGGTGAAGGGCAAGGCGTGGCATGCGGAGATGGAGGACTTGTCGCGCCGGGCGGGACTCCACCAGACCGTGTCGTGGAAAACGGCCTTTTGGGTGGAATCGCCCGCGGTGTGGGGTTTCCGGCATCCCGTCATCCTGGTTCCGCCCGGATTCACGCGGCGTTTTTCGCGGGAGCAAATCCGGTGGATCCTGCTGCACGAGCTGGCGCATATCCGCCGGGGCGATGCGTGGGCACGGCTGGTTCAGGGAGTTTTCCAGATCGCCTTCTTCTTCAACCCGGTGGTGCTCGCGACGAATTGGATCGTGGACCGGCTGCGGGAGTATGCCTGCGACGACGTGGCGATCGTGGCGGCTCGGATTTCCCGACAGGAATGCAGCGAAGGGCTGTTAGGAATCTCAACGCAAATGTATGCCCGCCCCGTCCTGATGCCCTATGCGTTGGGCCTATCCCGCAACGGACGGTTTATCGGGAGGAGAATCATGAGGATCCTGGACGAGAAGAGAAACATACAAATGGGTTTGAACTGGAAATCCTGCGCCGCACTGATAATTTTCGCGGCCTTGTTGCTCCCCATCGGGGGAACCGTGGCGGTGGGGGAGGCGCTGGGGTGGGTGAAGATGGAGACCAAGGTTAGTCCTTCGCAGCGGCAAGGGCACGGCCTTGCTTACGACGCAAGCCATCAAAGAGTTGTTATGTTTGGTGGTTTACGATCTACACCAAGAGCCATGTTAAATGAGACATGGGAATGGGATGGTTATCAGTGGAAAGAATTGAATATAAGTCCAGCCAATAGGCCAGAGCCTCGTTTTCTTATGCCCATGGTTTATGATTCCATTCAAAAAAAAATAGTAATGTACGGCGGAGCAGATGCTGATAAATGGAAATCATACGAAGATACGTGGGAATTTGATGGCCAACAGTGGTTTAAGTTAAATGCAGAAGGGCCGGGTTTACGATACGGCCACGCCATGGCTTTTGATGAAGCGCGTGAAAAGATCCTATTGTTTGGAGGGCATGACAACAACATGAAAGAGTTAGGAGATCTATGGGAATGGGATGGAACTCGATGGTCTCGGTTGGAAGTTTCAGGCCTTCCCTCACCTCGAGCAGTTCCATATATGGCGTATGACAGAGACCGCGAGACTGTTGTTTTGTTTGGTGGCTGGAATGGAACAAAAGCGTTAGGGGATACATGGGAGTGGGATGGAACTCGTTTTCAAAAGGTTAGTGAAACCGGACCTGAACCTCGCTTGTGGGGTAGTATGGCGTATAGCAATGCATTGCAGCGGATTGTTTTATTCGGAGGCTGCGATAAATTGGAAAATGAAATCAGTTATAGCGACACTTGGAAATATGATGGTGACAATTGGTCTCGTTTGAATGTGGCAGGGCCAAATGCAAGACATATATTTTCCATGGCTTATGATAGTCATCGTGAAAAAATAGTACTATTTGGAGGTTTTGGAAGTATAACAAGAGGCGATATCTATTTGTTATATGATGACACCTGGGAACTCGGCCTTGTCATCAGCGGACTGAAAACCGATTTGTGGTCGAAATATTAAAGTCAATTCCACAATGTTAAGTTAATATCGTTTTATAATCAATGCGAAACAGAGGAGGATACCCTCATGAAAGAACATTCCATTATACCAACGATTGTCATCATTCTTACGCTTGTCTTCGTGCCGCCGGCCTTTTCCCAAACCACCGACGAGCTCAAGGCCCTGCACGCGCAATATATGGGATACCTGACCGCGCACGACCTGGAAAAATGCAAAACCATGCATGCTCCCGGATTCCAGTTCGATTTGGTGCCTTTGGCTGCTCCCATGAGCGAACCGGAATGGCAGGCGTATTGGACCGCCGTGTTCAACGGCTTTCCGGATTTCAGCGTCACCGATGGAGTTAAATTGGCGGCGGGGAACATATTGGTCATGGAGCATATGATCACCGGGACTCACAAGGGAGTATGGAACGGAATTCCACCATCCGGGAAGAATTATCCAAGCCTGTTCCCGCATCTCGATGTGTATGAATTCGAGGGAACCAAGATCAAGAAAGTGACCACCTACGGCGACATGCAGGGCCTCATGATCACCCTGGGCGTCATGCCGGCTCCCGAGTTGCCGCCCTTGAAGCCATCTTTCCCGATGCCTGATCCCGTGCCTACAGGGCTGAGTTTCCTGGATACTCCCCCCGAATTAGGGAACCGGTTCAACGCTCATATGCCTGTAGAAATGTCAAAAATGTTCACGAAAGGCGCCGATATTTTTGTCACCGCCCTCGGCAAGCCGGTTACGACCGATGAATTTGCCGCAGTTCAAGAAATTTATGTCACCTCCTTCGCCGATGTGAAAGTCGAAGTATTACTCCTGGTTCATCTAGGAGATGGCTGGGTATATTCGGATGAAGTCTATACAGGCACTCATACCAGTCCGTATTTTGGATTCCCCGCGACCGGCCGTCAATTTCAACTACGTAGTGGAGATCTTTATCGAATAACCACTGATGGATTGATATCTTATGCCCATTATTATTGGGATCATCTCGGTTTAATTACCCAGATTGGCCTCTTGCCCACCTCGGCCGTGGAAAACGGAGAGATGTATAAATAAGTCTTGTAGTTGTGTAGGATGGGTTAGCGAAGCGTACCCCATCAAAATCCCTCACAGCGCCGACAGCGCGCCCCACATGTAGGCATACTATTCGATCACTCCGCAGCAGGGGATTGTCAGCTTTTTTTCTCATAGTCCAGTGCCACGTGCCCCGTGAATCCCACTTCCAGCAGCGCCTGGAGCACGCCGGGGATGTCGATCATCCCGCGGCCCACTTCGGTGGCCCCGCCCTTGGCGTCGCGGGCGGTCACGTCCTGGATGTGGAAGTCGTACAGCCGGACGTGCACGGCGTGGAAGGCTCCATTTCCAGAAATACCTCGTAGGTGCTGGATCCGGTGAGTTTCCCCAGCTCGCGGGCGGTGGCCAGTTTGGAGGCCGGCCCGAGTACGCGGGCCACGATCATGGACCAGAAGAGGGTATGGATAGATGGAACAAAAGGCACTGGGCATGAGGTAGGATGAATGCTTTGATCATCGGCCCGAACAAGAGCCCTTGCGTGCTCCGGGCTCAACGAAAAACGCCTCATTGCTATTTCGTGTAGATAACGGGGAGCGGGGAAGCTTTCTCCGGAATTAATCAAGATCCAAGTCAGACAAACGATATGTGCATATAGCCCTTCCCATCGCATGTCTTCACATAACTGTGTTCAATCCCAATACCAGTCAGCCTATGACGCTCCGGCAAAAAGTGAAAATGCAACGGATATGTTCTATATTTGTGGTGCAGGCATCCTGCCTGCCGCCCTATTTTGCGCAGACAAGATGTCTGCACCACCATGAGGAGACTTTTTGCCGTTCCGTCAG
>JBHGBC010000141.1:0-16097 GCA_041946805.1 bacterium | reverse complement strand
CGCGGCCCGGCCCGGCTTTACCGGGATGCCGGTGGGGTGTTTCCGCGAAGCCAATACTCACCGAGTATCCGGCGCCGTTCCTCTTCCGGAAGGTTTGAGAAAAACGAGAAAAGAATGGCGGCCAGTTTGGCGGGATAGTATCCGTCGAGGGCCGGCCGGTTACCGCGGATCGCCGGGCATTCGGGATGAATCCCGCACGTGGGCGGGAGATCCCGATAAACCGCGCGGCATTCTCCGTAATACCCGCAAACCGCTTTGCCTTGGACTTCATCGAGGACTACGTTCATGATGCTTCCCCTCTCGAACAGACGGATGAACCCCGCAAGGCGGGGATGTTGCCGGATGGGGAAACAGGCAAAACGAGGGGATTTTTTTCGTCCAGGTGTTAGCACCCTGTTAGCACGGACGATTTTGGGGGTTGAAGAGGATGAACGTAAGTCTAATCAAATGAAGTTCAGGCGTGGAGGGGCTCGAACCCCCGACCTGCTGATTTGGAGTCAGCTGCTCTACCAATTGAGCTACACGCCTATGATCAGCCGAATCCTGTAATTACACATCGGTAATCGCCAAGCCACGATGTCAATATATCCGCTCGCTGGTTTCAGTCAATACCTTTTCACCGGTTCTATTGTATTCTCCCATACCGGCTCGATCCCTTTCACGCGTATCATTTTCATCCCCCGCGGCCCTGCCGGTTCCATACCCATCCGGCGCGTGGAAGCCATACCCCCTCGATCCGCTTTCCTTCCCCACCCGCTGCCTGGAGTCCGGTCCTTCTCCAAGGGAAGACGCGCGCATTGACAGAATCCCGTTCCGCTTGATTAATATACCTTTATTATTCATCTCGTCCTGGAAATGTTCGCGGACCGTTGGGTGTCCGCCTCCACCGTTATGACCGAACTCTACCAAATGACCGCCTGGCAAGCCGCCGAAACGTTGCGGGCCCGCGAAATGTCCGCGCGCGAACTCACCGCCTCCGTCCTGGGGCGGATTGGCCAGGTGGAAAGCCAAATCCATGCGTATCAACACGTGATCGAAGAGCCGGCGTTGGCCATGGCGGACGAAATTGATGCCCGCCGCGCGCGGGGGGAGGCCTTGCATCCCTGGGCGGGCATTCCCGTGGCCGTCAAGGACAACATGTGCCTGCGCGGTTGCCCGGCTACTTGTTCTTCCAAAATGTTGGAGCGCTTCATCCCTCCGTACGACGCCACCGTGGTCGAAAAAATGCTGGCGGCCGGGTTGATCCCGGTCGGCAAGACCAATCTCGACGAATTCGCGATGGGGTCGTCCACGGAAAACTCGGCTTACGGGCGGACCCGTAATCCCTGGAACCTGGATTATGTTCCCGGGGGTTCCAGCGGGGGATCGACGGCCGCCGTGAGCGCCGATGAAGCGATTCTGGCCCTGGGTTCGGATACCGGCGGCTCGATCCGCCAGCCGGCCGCGTTTTGTTCGGTAACGGGTTTGAAGCCGACGTATGGGCGGATTTCGCGTTGGGGGCTGATCGCGTTCGCCTCGTCGCTGGACCAGATCGGGCCGATCACCAAGGACGCGCGGGATGCGGCGGGATTGCTGCGCATCATCGCCGGGCATGACCGGCGCGATTCGACCTCGATCAACGCGCCGGTTCCCGATTACCCGGCTGAAATGACGGGCGAGGTGAAGGGCTTGCGGATCGGCATTCCGAAGGAATACATGATCGAGGGCTTGAACGCGGAAGTGCGGGCGGCGGTCGAGAACGCCGCGCGATTTTTCGAGGAACAGGGCGCGGTGTCCTGTGAGATTTCGCTGCCCCATACCGAATACGCCATCGCCACCTATTACATGATCTGCACGGCGGAGGCGTCCAGCAACCTGGCCCGGTATGACGGGGTGGTGTACGGCCACCGCGGCGCCGGGCCGTTCGAGAACCTGATTGAGATGTATTGTCAATCCCGCAGCGAGGGATTCGGGCCGGAGGTGAAGCGGCGCATCATGCTGGGAACGTATGTGCTCAGCGCGGGGTATTTCGACGCCTACTACCGCCGGGCGCAACGGGTGCGGACCTTGATCAAACGGGATTTCGACCAGGCGTTCGCAAGCGTCGATGTGATTTTATGCCCCGCGACTCCCACCCCGCCTTTTCCGGCCGGGGCCAAAACCGGCGATCCGTTGGAGATGTACTTGTCGGACGTCTTCACGGCCCCGGTCAACCTGGCTGGTTTGCCGGGCCTTGCGATTCCCGGCGGCTTCAGCGCGGATTTCTTGCCCATTGGCCTTCAATTAATCGGTCCGGTGCTGAGCGAAAGCCGGCTCCTCAACGTGGCGCATTCATTTCAACTGGGGACCCATCATCACCAGAAAAAGCCCCGGATATGATTCAATCCGATGTTGTCGTTTGAGCATGTTGCAAAGCGCTCCTATTGCTCCGCCGGGATTCATTCCATCCCCAATTCCTTACCCCGGGGGAAGAGTAAATGATGTTCATGAAAAGGCCTTGACACCGCAATGGGATGTGGATGCGTTTTATGCCGCCGGAAAAAATCGCAGGCGATCAAGGCTTTCGGGCCGAGGGAACAATCGGAAAATGACTACCGCGCGGGTGGGATATTTCATGCCGGCGGGTACGATATGATATACCATCTCACACTGTGTCGCTCGATGAATAATGACTGAACCGATGTTCATACTTTTTGTCTGCACGGGCAACACCTGCCGGAGTCCGATGGCCGAGGCGTTGCTGCGCCGGAAAATCCAGGAAAAAAATCTGACAGAGGACGTGGTGGCCGCGTCGGCGGGCATCGCGGCCGTCAAAGGCGAGCCGGCGGCGGCTGCGGCGGCTGAGAAGGTGAAACAGCAGGGCGCTTCCCTCGAGGGTTTCCATTCCCAGGCCTTGACGGTCAAATTATGTGAAAAAGCGCACCTGATCCTGGTTATGGACGAAACCCACGAGGAATACATGTGGGAGAAGATGCCTGACCACGGCGACAAAGTCCGTTTGCTCGGCCAGTTTCTTTTTCCAGGACCTCCATACGGGATACCCGATCCCATGGGCGGCGGCTCCCTCGAATATGACCAGACTTTTCTTCTGATCGATGCGGCGATCAACAACCTGTTGCTGCAATGGGAAAGTATCGAGGAACGCTATTACAATCCCGGCCGCAAAGTGGTGGCCTTGGGGGCGGACCACCGGGGATACTCCGTCAAACAGTGGCTGATCGAATTCTTGAAGTCCGCGGAGTACAAGATCATCGACTGTGGAACGCATTCGGAGGAACCCTGCGATCATCCGGCGTACGCCTTGCACGTGGCGAAACTGGTGAGTCAGGGTGACGCCGACCGGGGAATTCTGGTTTGCTCCACGGGGCATGGCATGCTCCTGACCGCCAACAAGGTTCCGCGGGTGCGGGCCGTGTTGCCCCTGGATGAGCGGCACGCGCGGTTGTCGCGTTCGCACAACAACGCCAACGTGCTGGCCTTCGGCGCGGGATTCCACAAGCATGAGGCCATCGAGGCCATTACGCTGGAGTGGCTGCGGACCGTCTTTTTGGGTGGAAACTATCAGCGGCGGTTGAGCATGATTTCGCGATACGAAAATTCGCTCCGGTGTTGAAAACCGGCGCCGCTTCTTGGAAAAGGGCCTTTTTTTTCGTATCATCTCAACCTGGAACCCCGAACCGGCGGGCTTCTGAAAATTTCACGCGATGCTCCATGCGGGACCGGGCCGGAACGGCGAACCGCCCGCGTCCCAAGCCAAAACTGAGGAAGAAGGAGACTGGACTGTGTTAGAGCACCTGCGCAATGCGGATCCCGAGGTTTATGACGCGATTCGGAAAGAGGCCAACCGCCAGCACCAGAAACTGGAGATGATCGCCTCGGAAAATTTCGTATCCGAGGCCGTGCTGGAAGCGATGGGCTCGCCCCTGACCAACAAGTACGCCGAGGGTTACCCGGCCAAACGCTACTACGGCGGCTGCGAGTTCGTGGACATCGCGGAAAAGCTGGCCATCGAACGGGCCAAACTCCTGTTTCACTGCGGGCACGCCAATGTCCAGCCCCATTCGGGTTCGCAGGCCAACCAGGCGGCCTACCTGGCGCTGATTAAACCAGGGGCCAAACTGATGGGATTGAATCTTTCCCAGGGTGGGCATTTGACGCATGGCAGCCCCGTCAATTTCTCGGGCCATCTTTTCCAGGTCGCGTCCTACGGCGTGCATCCGGAAACCCACCGCATCGAGGCGGACACGTTCCGCCGGGCGGTGGAAGCATTTAAGCCCGACTTGGTCATCCTGGGGGCATCGGCGTATCCGCGGATCATCGATTTCAAAACCCTGGGCGGGATCATCCACGGGGTGGGGGCCAAGGCGGTGGCGGACATCGCCCACATCGCCGGGCCGGTCGCCGCGGATCTGCATCCCGATCCCATCCCGCACATGGATGTCGTGACCACCACCACGCACAAAACCCTGCGCGGCCCCCGCGGCGGGATGATTCTGTGCGGAGAAGAGTACCAGAAGGCGGTGGACAAGAACATCTTCCCGGGATGCCAGGGGGGCCCCCTGATGCACGTAATCGCGGGCAAGGCGGTGGCCTTCCACGAAGCGCTGCAGCCGGATTTCAAGGACTACCAGAAGCGAATCCTGGAAAACGCCAAAACCCTGGAAAATGTCTTCAAGAACCGCAATATCCGCATGATCTCGGGCGGGACCGACAACCACCTGCTGCTGCTCGACGTCAGCCACAACGGCCTGACCGGCAAAGAGACGGAGAAAGCGCTGGACCGGGCCTACATCACCGCGAACAAGAACATGATCCCCTTCGACACGCAATCCCCCATGGTCACCAGCGGCATCCGCCTGGGCACGCCGGCCTTGACCACGCGGGGCATGGGGACGGAGGAGATGGTCCGGATCGGAAACTGGATCGCGGACATCTTGGAATCGAAGCTGGAGGAAGCGGTGATCGAGTCGGTCAAGCGCCAAGTCCACGAACTGGTGGAGGCGTTTCCCCTCTATCCGCGCTGGCGGGAAAACGCGTTGGTCAACGCCTGAGCGGGACCGGACGCGCCAAGGGGATTCCACCCGGGGAGAACCAACGTGAAGTGTCCCTACTGCGGGGCGGACAAAGACCACGTGATCGATTCGCGCACCACCGCCGACGGGTATGAAATCCGCCGCCGCCGGTCCTGTCAGGTGTGCAACAACCGCTTCACCACCTACGAGCGGGTCGAGACCATCCAACTGCGGATCATCAAGCGGGACGAACGGCGGGAAGACTACAGTCAGGAAAAGATCGCCCGCAGCATCCGCATAGCCTGCCAAAAGCGGAACGTGTCGGAAGAGACGATCCAGACGATCACCAAGCGGATCGAACTCCGCCTTTTCTCGCGCGGCGAACGCGAAATCCCCAGCGAAGTCGTGGGTGAGGAAGTGATGAAGGAACTCATGGAGCTCGACCAGGTGGCCTATGTGCGGTTCGCGTCCGTCTACCGGCAATTCAAGGATCTGAACCAGTTCGTGGATGAACTCGCTCGCCTGATGGGCACCCCCAATGCCCCGAAAAATCCGGCGGCCGAATAGAGCCGCCGCGCACGGGCTTGGGGCAGGGGCAACACGCATGGCCGACTATCTGGAATCCAACCTCACACTGCTCCAAGCCTACGATCCCGCCTTGGCGATGCGGCTTCGCCAGGTCATCCCCGCCGGCCGGGCGGAAGTGTTTCTGACCCCTCAACGGCATCTCTCCCTGCGGATCAAGCGAGAAGCTAATCCCGTTCTGCTGCACAGCGGCCAGGATCCGGCGCGGGAAGCGGAGCGCTGGGCCGCGGGCGTGACCCTCACCTCGCCCTACAACCTGTTGGTGATGGGATGCGGTCTGCTGCATCATGTGTACGCGCTGGTCAAGAACCACCTGAAGACGCTGCGGAACCTGGTGATCGTGGAGAAAGATTGGGAAATTGTGCGCTTGGCCTTCACGCATTTGGATCTCGCGCCGTACCTGCATACCCGCGGCGCCTTTTTCCTGGTCGATCCCACGCCCTCCGAAATCCGGGCCTTTATCAACCGCCACATGACGCCCCTGGTGCTGGATGGCGTTTCCCTCGTCGAACATCCCGCCTCGTGTGATCTCCATCCGGCGTGGTATGCCGAAGCGCGCCGCTTGGTGGAGGAATGCCTGGAAAGCGGTGCAATGCTGCTGCGCACCAAGGTGCAGCTGGGAGGGATGATCCAGGAAAACATCATCCGTAACCTTCCCCACCTCTTGGCCAGCCCCCCGGTTTCGGCGTTTCAATCGCTATTGACTGGAGTTCCCGCGTTCGTGATCGGCGCGGGGCCGTCGCTGGATCGGAGTTTGGAGGCCTTGGCCCGGATCGGCGACCGGGGCGTGGTGATTGCGTGCGACACGGTATTGAAACCGCTGCGGGAACAGGGCATCGATCCTCACCTGGTGGTCACCACCGACCCCACCACCCTGAATATCCGTCATTTCGAGGGGATCGAGGATTTGCGGGAAACGGTGTTGGTATTTTCGCCGTCGGTCAGCCCCGAAATCCCGGCGCGGCTGAAGGGAAGCCGGGCCTCGATTCCCCTGGTGACCTCGCGCCTGCTACGCCTGCTGCTGCCCCCCCGGGCGGAAACGGCGATTCTCAAACCGGGGACCAACGTGGGGCAGACGGCCTTCAACCTGGCGCGGTATATGGGGTGCGATCCCATTGCGCTGGTGGGGCTGGATTTTTCGTTTCCCCGCGAGGGGGGTACCACCCACGCCGCGGGCACCGCGTGGCGGCGGCGGATCATCCCCTCGTCCACACCGGGCAAGATGCTGGTGGAATTGATCACGGAGCAGCCCACGCTGGAAGAATTCGAACCGCGGTTGATCCCGGGCAATCGGGGAGACACGGTCGCGACCAACAAGTTTTTTCTGGCCTATCTGCGTTCGATGGAGGAGGAAATCCAGGCCACCCGGGCCCGGGTGGTCAACGCCTCCGGCGGGGCGCGCATCGAGGGAGCGGAAGCGGTTAGTCTGCCGGATTTCATCTCGGACAGCTGCGTCCGGGAATGGATGGTGGCCAGCAATCTGCAGATGGCCATGGGTTTCTATTTCGGCGGTTCCGCGGATGAGAGCCTGCAGGTGTTGAGCAAGTGCCTCGACGTGTTGGAAGAAGCGGGGAAACAAGCGGACCGGGGCCTGCGCCTGGTGGACGCCCTGGAGACCGTGGCCCGGAGCCCGTCGCCCCTGCGGGAAAATCTTCGTGATATTCTGGATGAGATCACCGACACCCATAAGGCGTTGATCCAGGAACACCGCTTGTACGCGGTCCTGGACGAGGCGGCCGACCGGGTGTTGCATCCCTTCCTGCGGCAGGACAGCCGGCCCCAGGGTGAATCCACGGACCTGGAAAACGTCGCAAAGACCGTGGGGCGGTACCGGCCGTTTTTCCAGGGCATGGACGAACTCGCCTCGTATTATGCCCGCGTGATCCAGGATACCGTGGAGCAATTGCGGAAAGGAACCGGGGCCGGTCAATCCGGTTCCCCGTTTGCGTGATTCCGGCGGGCCAGCCGGAAGGGGGGCTCCAAGCGAAGCGCTGCCCGCCAATCTGCCTTGGCCGATCCCGGTTGTCTGCTTATAATCCCCCAGAACGGAACCATCGAGAGATCATGAAAATTCACCGGGAAGATCACATCTCCGTAACGGTATTGAAACCACAGGGGGAAATCGGGCGTTTCGAGGCCGCCCAGCTGCGGCGGTGCCTGGAGGGATTGATCGAAGAAAAGCGCTATCAGGTCGTGTTGGACCTGGAGGATGTGAAATTCATCGGCAGTCCCACCATCATGATACTGCTGCGGCTGAACCGCGAGTTTCTGGGACATGGGGGGAAAATCAAACTGCTGCGGCCCCAAAATGTGGTCAAGCGCTTTTTGAGCATCGGCCGCGTGCTGGAGTTGTTCGACCGGTACGAAACCAAGATCGAGGCGGTTCAGTCGTTCGCCGCCCGCGAACCAGGAACGGGGGAAAATTCTTCCATCCAGCCGGTGGACAAGTTGCATGAAGTGGCCCATAAGCAAAAACAGGTGCTGCTGCGGCTCATTGACATACTCCAGCGAAAAGGAGTTTTGGACATGGAACGGTTCAATTCGGAAATGAACCGTTCCGCCCAGCTGGTTTTTCAGGTTTTCCGCAAAGAACTCGGCAACGGAATTTCACATCGCACATCCATCGATTCGTAACCATTCTCTATAGATCGGGTACCATCGCGTCATGAATATCAGTCCCTTCCGCGTACGTTTCGCGCCCAGTCCCACGGGATCACCACACGTCGGGAATTTCCGCACGGCGCTTTATAATTTCCTGCTCGCCCGCCATTACGGAGGGCAGTTTTTGCTGCGCATCGAAGATACCGACAAGGAGCGTTCGCGGCCCGAATGCGAAGAGGCGATTTACGAAAGCCTGCGCTGGATGGGATTGTATTGGGATGAAGAGCCTGTTCATCAGAGCCGGAATCTCGCCCGCCATCAGGCCGAGGCGTGGCGATTGATCGAATCAGGCCATGCCTACCGCTGCCGCTGCCCGGCCGAACGGATCGACGCCTTGCGGGAACGGCAAATGGCCGCGGGGCTCAAGCCCAGGTACGACGGATTGTGCCGTGACCAGAATCACCCCGATGACGGCGCGCCGTTCTGCATCCGGCTGAAATCACCGCAGACCGGTGTCACCCGCATCTCCGACCGGATTCGGGGTGAAGTCGCCGTGTCCAACGAGGAAGTAGACGATCTGGTGTTGTTGCGCACGGACGGAACACCCACGTTCAACTTCGCCGTGGTGGTGGACGATCACGACATGGGAATCACCCACGTCATCCGCGGCGACGACCATCTGAACAATACCATCAAGCAGGTCTTGATCTACGCAGCCCTGGGGTATTCCATCCCGCAATTCGCGCATTTGCCCCAGATTTTGGGCAGCGACAAGACCCGGCTGTCCAAGCGGCACGGCGCGACGGGCGTATTGGAATACCGGGACCAGGGCTATCTGGCCGACGCGATGATCAACTATATCGCCCGGCTCGGGTGGGGCCACGGGGACCAGGAATTCTTCACGCGGGACGAGCTGATCCGGCTCTTTACCATCGAGGAAATCAACAAATCGGCGGCGGTGTTCGATCCCCTGAAATTATTGTGGCTGAACGGCGAGCACATCCGGGCCAAGCCGGCCGGGGAAGTGGCGGAGCTGTTCGCGGAGCACATGCGCCGCAAGCGATACCTGGGAGATCAAACCGAAGCGTTTCTCCAGGACCGCCGGCGCGTCATGAAAATCGTGGAGTGCACGCAGGTCCGCGCCAAGACCCTGGATGAGATTTACCAGATGGTCCGGTTCCTGTTCCAGGACGAATTGACCTATCCGGAGAAAGACGCCCTCGAAATCTTCCAGCCGGAGGCAATGCGGGGGCTGCAGGCGCTAGCGGATTTCGCGGCGGAACACCGCGGCCCGGACCTGACGCATGAGGCCTGGGAACAGGCGTTTCAACACATCCTGGAGAAGCAGGGGCTTAAGATGAAAGTTCTGGCCCAGGCGGTGCGTTTGGCGTTGACGGGAACCGTGGTCAGCCCGCCCATTTTCGACATCATCGGCCTGCTCGGCGCGAACCGGGTTGCAGCCCGGCTGCGCGCGGCCTTGGCGTACGCGGGAAAACGGGCGGGCGCGTGAATTCGCACTCCGGGGAAATCTCCCACCCCGGCCTTCTTCCCTTCACACGAGGATCGTTTCCTTCTCCCGGTCGAATTTGGCGGTTTGGCCGGCGTGCAGGGCCAGCATGCCCATGTGCAGCGTGGTCTGCACTTTGTACGCCAGATGCATGGGGCTGAGGGTTTCTTTTTGCCGCTTCCGGATACAGGTGATGAACGCGCCGTAATAATCCAGAAAACTCTCGCCCTTTTCGATCGGAAAGCGCCGGGCTTCGGCCTTGGAGCCCTCCACGGGGATGAACACCACGTCGTCCTTCTCCACGGTCAGCGCCCCCTCCCAACCGCGGATGACCGGAATCCGTTGGCCCGATCCCCGCGCGCCCGTGGCGTTGTAACTGTTCCCCTGTGTCCCCAGGCAGGCGATGGTGATCCGTTCCGGGTAGCTGACGAGCATGTTGTACGTGTCGGGCACCTCGCGCTCCTCGTAGCGGAGAATCCCGCCGGCGGCCACCACCTCGCCGGGCATGCCCACGCCCAGAATGCTCAGGGTGGGGGTCAGCGAATGCGGGAAAAGGTCGGTGGCGGGGCCTCCGGCATAGTCGCGGTACATGCGCCAGCGGAAGAAACGGCTGACATCGAAAGGCCGCGCGGGCGAATCGCCCAGAAACGTTTCCCATTTCAAATCGTCGCCCGGCTTGGCGTCCGGATCGTCGATGGGCATCCCCCGCTCGCCCCAGTCGCCGATCCGGAAGAAGCCGCACTCGGCGTGGATGAGTTGTCCGATCAGCCCGTCCTGGACCAGTTGGCGCATCAGGCTCCAGGCCCCGTCGGACATGCCTTGCGTGCCCAGTTGAAACACCTGGTTGGATTTCTCCACGGTGTGGGCCAGGCGCTTGGTGAGTTCGAACTGCCGCCAGTGGGTGACCGGTTTTTCACAATAGACGTCCTTGCCGGCCTCGAGGGCGTCAATGGCTTGGTACCCGTGCCAGTGGTCGGGAGTGGCGATGCTCACGGCGTCCACGTTGGGATCCTTCAGCAGCTCGCGGTGGTCCATGTATTGCTTGGGGACGGAATACCGCTCGGCGGCGGCCTTCAGCCGGGGTCGGAAGGCGTCGCAGACCGCCACAATCGCCAGGTTATGGTCACTCTTCAGCTTGTCGATGACGTCGAGGTGCGAGTGGCCGCGGCCGCCCGCGCCGATTACACCGAACCCCAGACGGTCGTTGGCGCCTGCCACCCGGCGGGAGGATGCCGCCGTCCAGGAGACGGCGGCGCTTCCAGCCAGGAGGGATTGTTGTAAAAAACTCCGGCGGGGCAGCGCCGGGGCGGCAGTGGCTTTCAGGGTGTCCATTGCTTTCTCCTTTGGAAACGATGTACCGGATCGGTCCTGGAGGCTATTGTACGGGACGAAGGGCGCGGGGGGCTAGGCGTCCCGGACAAATCGTCCCGGGACTTTCGGAAATGCATAGGGCTTCCCCAGCCGGGTGAAATCCAAACCGGACGGGATTCGAAGGGATCTTTTGGGTATCAAGGGAACTTTTTACGAACTTGGAGTGACGAATAAAAAGTGAGGAAATGGTGTCGTTTCCCCACCCATCCTAACCTCATCAAAGGAGAAGAGGACATGAGCAAAACCACATTCCAGATCGCCTTGGCGGCCGCGGTCATCGCCATGGTAGCCACGGTTTCGTTCGCCCAGGCGCAACCAGGCCAGCGGCGGGGATTCGGCGGTCAGACAGCGGGGTTGCTATGTGACGCCCTGGTCCTGAACGCGGAAAAGTCCGCCAAAGTGACAACCGCCTATGACGAAGCGCGGAACCAGGTGATGCAGGGGAGCCAAGCGGATTTCCAAAACATGACTCAGGAAGAGCGGCGGGAACGTTTCGCCAAAATGCAAACTGAAACCGCCGCCAAACTGAAGGAACTGCTGAAAGGTCAATTGTCCGACACGGAATTGGCCGCCATCGAGCCGGTCCTGTCCCGCCGCGCGATGCCCGACGCCAGCCTGCGGGCTTTGCGGCAGATCGAGCTGAAGGACGAGCAACGCGCGAAACTGCAACCCCTGGCGCTGAAATTGGTGGAATCCATGGTCTCCGGCTTCCCGGGCGGCGCGCAGGACGCGGAACGGGAAAAAGCCCTCAAGAAGTTTGAAGAAGAGAAGGCCGCCTTCCAGACCAAGGCGGGGGAAATTCTGACCGCCGAACAGAAAACCGCCTGGGAAACCAAAACTCAGGAAGTGCAGAAAGAATTCGATGACATGCGGGCGCGGATGAGATCCCGGACTCAATAAACAATCCCCCGTGTACGTTATCCTGGAAGGAAGGTTTTCACTGTGGGAGGGCGAAAGGCTTTCCAAGCCGAATGCGCGGCATCCGGCCGGGCAGGCGGTTCGCCCTCCCGTGGTTTCCGGATTGTCTCGCTGATATCGATCTTATCATCATGACTATGGGAGTCTCTTCTTTGCGCAAAAAATTGGATATCCAACCGGATTGGCTTTGTCTGGGCATGGCGGTGGCGGTGGCGTTGAGCGGATGCGCGACGGCGGGCGGGCATCGGAAGAAAATCGACCAGACTGCGTTGAAAATCATCGAACAAAAACAAAAGGAAGCGCTGGGGCACACCGAGCCCTTCTCGCTCGAGCCGCCGGAATTGACCTTGCGGAAAAAATTGATGCTCGATCAAAAATTGCCTTATCGTTCGCCCGCCTCCCTGGGCACCAAAAGCCTGGAACCAATCAAGTTCTGGCCCCAGGACGATTATTTGACGGCCAAGGGGGGAATCGGCGCCGCGACGGCTTACTTTCCCGGCGCGGCCACGGAGGTATTGGAATCCACGGAATCCTCCGCGTCCGCTCCGCAAGAAGTGCCGGATACCGTGAATTCAGGGACGAACGGCTCAGAATCAGTGCTGAATGTCACGGAATCCGTGACGGAGGCCGCCGAATCCATAAGGAACGCCACGGAAACCATTACGGACGCCGCCTTCCCAGTCACGAATTCCGAACCTTCCGTGATGAATGCCACGCCTTCGCTGACGAACGATTTGAATGGGTTGACGGAAATCATCAGCGGAGTCAAAATCGATCCCTCGATCACCCCCCTCCACATCAGCCTGATCGACGCCCTGCAAATCGCCGCCCAAAACAACCGGCAATACCAATCCCAAAAGGAAAACCTGTTCCGGGCGGCCCTGAATCTGGACCTGCAACGGGATCAGTACCGCAACACCTTCACCGGATCCTGGGATAGTGACATCAGCGCCGACCTGGGCGGGGACGAAACCACCAGCGGGATTGCCAACGGCGGATTGCTCAACCTGAGCCGGCAGTTCCTCAACGGGATTTCCGTGACCGCCCGGATCGGCATGGACTTGGTGAAGATGCTCAACCCCTTCAGCGCGTCTTCCGCCAGCCTGTTCGGCGACGCCTCCATCAGCATCCCCCTGTTGCGCGGCGCGGGGAAACACATTGTCGCCGAACCGTTGACCCAAGCCGAGCGCGGCGCCGTTTACGCGATTTACTCCTTCGAACGCTTCAAGCGCAGCTTCGCCGTGGATGTCGCGTCGGAATACATGCGGGTCCTGCAAGCCATCGACCAGATCAACAATCAGAAAGCCAACTACGAGGGGATCGTCCGGTCCACCCGGCGCTTGCGGCGGCTGGCCGACGCGGGCCGGGAAGAACCTCTCAACGTGGATGAAGCCATCCAAACGGAACTGAGCTCGCGCAACAACTTGGTCTCCGCGCTGTTCAATTATCAAAGCAGCCTGGACTCGTTCAAAATTACCCTCGGCCTGCCGCCGGACGCGCACATCGAGCTGGACCGGGGCGAGCTGGACCGGCTGTTCGAATCCACCAAGAAAATCAGCCAGATCGATATCTCGCGAATGATGGACGTCGAGGTGCCGCCCGCGGATGCGCCGGTGGTGATCACGCCCATGACCAACGAAGGCGCGGGGCCCATGGAACTGGAGGAAGAAGATGCCATCCAACTGGCCCTGGAAAACCGCCTGGACCTGCGGACCGCCCTGGGCAACGTATACGACGCCCAGCGCGCCGTGGTGGTGGCCGCCGACGCCCTGCGGGCCGAATTCACCTTGCTCGGCAACGCCGCGGCGGGTGAGGGCCGCGGCCTCGGTTCCGCCAAGCAACCGGACAACTTCGATCTCGATTTCGAAAAGGGACGCTATAATGCGGTATTGACTCTGGATTTACCCCTCGAACGCACCCGGGAAATCGTCTCGTACCGCCAAAGCATATTGAACCTGGAGAGCGCGGTGCGGGAGTATCAAGACCTGGAAGATTCGATCAAGAATAACGTCCGCAACCGGCTGCGCAACCTGAAAGACAGCCGGGCGTCCTTGCAGATTCAGGCGCAAGCCGTGTCCTTGGCCGAACGCCGGGTGAGAGGCATGGACCTCAAACTCCAGGCGGGACGGATCGACATCCGTCAATTGCTGGATTCCCAACGGTCCTTGCTTTCGTCCCAAAACGACCTGACCCGGGCCATGGTGGACTACCGGCTGGGGGAACTGGAATTGCAACGCGACCTTGACGTTTTGCAAGTGGATGAAACCGGAATGTGGAAAGAATTCTCCCCTCAGGAGTGGAACAATGAACATGCCAGCGAATAATTTCCCCTTTGGATTGGTGAACCGCAAGTCCGTGGGTCTGGTCATCCTCAGCCTGGGTATCATCGGCGGCTTGAGTTATGCCACGATCAACAACCGCCTCAAAGGCGGCGCGTCCCTCGAAATGCCCACCTACGAGGTGCAACAAGGACCCTTGACCATCAGCATCATTTACGCCGGCACCATCCAGGCGCGGGACAAAGAGGTCATCAAAAGCGAACTCGAAGGCCAGAACGCCATTCTCTACATCGCACCGGATGGCGCGCGCGTGAAGAAGGGCGATCTGCTGCTCGAATTGGATACCAGCACGCTCAAGGATGAACTCATCGACCAGCAGATCAAGGTCCAAAACGCCGAGGCGGCCTTCATCAACGCACGCGAGAACTTCGAAGTCGTCAAAAGCCAGGCCCAGAGCGATATTGACAAGGCCGTATTGACTTACTCTTTCGCCAAGTTGGATTTGGAAAAATATGAACAAGGGGATTATCCCAAGTCAGAAAAAGAGGCCTTGTCGAATATCCAACAACAGCAAGAAGCCCTCAATCTAGCTAAGCAGGATGTGAAATGGTCCCAGATCCTCTTCGACCAAAAATACTTGGCCCAATCCGAGCTGGACAATGACAAATTAGCGGCCACCCGGGCGGCAATCCAGACCGAATCCGCCAAGGACGCGCTGAAACTGCTCAAAGAGTTTACCTCCAAACGCCAAATGGCCCAGCTGAGCAGTGACGTCAAGGAAGCCTCCATGGCCCTGGAACGCACTCAGCGGAAAGCCAACGCCAACATCGTCCAGGCCTCGGCGGAATTGCAGGCGAAAGAATCGGAATTGGAGCGGCAAAACAGCAAACTGAAGAAACTCGAAGGGCAAATCGAAAAGGCCGTCGTGCGGGCGGAAATGGACAGCGTCGTGGTCTATGCCAGCCAGTCCCGCGGTTTCCGGGGAAATGAAGAACCCCTCCGCGAAGGCACGCTCGTCCGCGAGCGCCAGGAACTCATCTATCTGCCCACCACATCCTCCTACAAGGCCGACCTCAAGATTCATGAATCGGTCCTGGATAAAATCCGGATCAATTCGCCGGTGCGCATCACCATCGAGGCCTTGCCCGGCAAAGTCTTCACCGGCCACGTGGCCACCATCGCTCCTCTGCCGGACCAGCAAAGCATGTTCATGAATCCGGACCTGAAGGTCTACAATACCGAAGTCTATATTGACGGGAACGGGGATGGCCTGCGCAGCGGGATGACCTGCGAGGCGGAAATCATCATCGACCAGTTCGACGATGCGTTGTACATCCCTGTGCATACGGTTCTGTTGATCGGCGGAAAGCCCTCCGTGTACATCGCCAAGGGTGACACCATGGAAGTCCGGACCGTGGAAATCGGTCCCGACAACAATCGTCTCATCCAGATCAAAAGCGGATTGCAAAAAGGGGAGAAAGTGGTCCTGAATCCGCCCCTCGCCTCCGCCGAGTTGGATGATGGAACCAACAAGGAAAAATTCAACTTGCCCGCGAAAACAGGTGACATGGCCGCGCCGGCTGGGGGACAACCGGCCGCGCCCGGAACCCAACCCGGATCGGGACCCGGCGCCGGACCAAGCATCCAGCCACAGGATGGCGGGATGGGTGCTCCGGACACTACCGGGGGGGAAATGCGCCGGGGAGGCCGGAACCGTCAAGGTGGAGCGGGTGAAGCAGGGCCTGGTTTCGGTCCGGGAGGACCGGGAGAGGGACAACCCGGAATGGGCGGACGGCCTGATATGCAGAACATGACGGACGAACAGCGGGAACAAATGCGCCAGCG
>JBHGBC010000140.1:0-16144 GCA_041946805.1 bacterium | reverse complement strand
TCATCGTTTGAAAATATCTTGATTTTTCGATTCAATTTCATAACAATATAGGCAGTGAAAGGATAGAGACATGAAAACCGCGTTGAAATGGTTGGTCATTCTCATCGCGCTGCTGGCCGGCGCCAACGCCGGACGAAGTTTGTACAACAAGGCGAAGCAGGACATGGTTTCCCCGGATGGGAAGCATGACGTGATCGACAGTTTCATCGGCAAGACGGCCTTGGACAACTATCTGGAGATCGAAAACGAACGCGACACCTTCAACCTCCCGGCGTTGAAAACGAGTCTGATGATGTTCCAAACCCAGCATGGCCGCTTTCCCCGGAGCCTGGCGGAGTTGGAGCAGTCGGGCGACGCCAGCGGGGACGTGACCCGGGACCGGTTTGGCAACGAATACGAAATGCGGGCACTCGACAACCGCACCATTTTCCTCCACAGCGCGGGAAAGGACAAAATCAAGGGCACCACCGACGACATCGAGTACCAGCTGTCCCTGTAACGGCCACCGGCCCGCGCCCGGCGGGCGGGGCGGGAATTTCCCGGCGAGGTGAGGATACGGCAAGGAGCATCCAGAGTGACATCCGGAATTGGGGAGGGCGTAAAAATGGGAACCATGCTCGCGGAAGAGGCCCAGATATCGCTGTTGGGGAAGATGCTGTATTACTCAGCGAAGCATCTGACCTCCAAGGAGCGGGAGACTTATGACCAGCTGGTCGAATCGCTGTTGCGCAAGGTGCACAAGTTGCGGTCGGCGGAGCAGCATCATTTGGGATCCCTGGGCGGGGAAGCGGCCGGCATATTGAATTCCCAGCATGAAGCGAAGAAAAACGCCTTGCGGAACCTGCGCAGCGAGGAGATCTGCCGGAAGTTCGTCGACGCGTGGAACAAGCAGGATTTCGAGACGGAATTTTTCTGCCTGGCCCGCTGTTTTCCCATGCTGAAGAAGAAGACGAATGATGTCAACGAATACGTTTTGCAGCGCATGCGGAAGTACCAGGACCGGCACACGGTGGGGCCGATCTCCAAACGGATCGTGGAAATCTCCGCCTCGCCCATGCAGGGCAACAAGATGTCGATCTATTGCATTGAATTGCACAAGATGCCCAACAAGGATCTGACGCTTCACCGTGAATACGAATTTTTGTATGAAGAGGATGCGTGGCGGATCGCCGATTATCAAACGATCAAGAGTCATGAGTCGGCCCCCGAGATAAAAACGCATCCCGCCCCGCTTTGAGAGTCCCCGCCAGCCGGAAGAGAGCCATGGGGGAGACCGGAGAGGCGCGCCGTCGGGCCGAGGCGTCTCTGATTTATGGTTCATCCCGCCCAGGTGTACAGAAGGGGGAAATCGTATTACAATACCCAGACTTAGAACCGAAGGAACCTATTTTCATTCCCCTCAGCGAAGGGGACCCACAGAGAGGGTTGGCGCCGAGGAAAGGCATTCCCTCACGGTGGCCCTCTCCCCGGGGGAGAGGGATTTCGGGTAGATCACTCCCATCCGTCTATTCGATGGCCGGTCACGCACGCGGAAAAATGTACGCACGTATCGGCCGAGCCTGATTTATAATTCTGCAACAAAATAAACCTGTTAAACGATCACATTGTAACAGTATAGTGATACGTAATCCGGCCGGGAAAATATAATGTCAAAAAGTGAAACAATATCCCGGGCGGGATTGTCTTGATATGTAAGAAAATAGGTATGGAAACGAACCGGGGCCTGGCCATTTTGATTTTTTGACTCAATTGTTTTCGCGTGCTACCGTTACCTTGCCGGGTTCGCATCGTAAGAACTCAAGTAACTCGGATCCTTTGTGGATCCAGGAAGATTCCGCTGGCCTTTCCCTCGAACCCGCAACGCCTAGGGATACCTGATCGACGCAACGAGGAGGGTTCATTGTTACGCTGCTGGTTTTCGAACCAGAAACGGATGCCTGATTTGTGTTTTGGGTGGAAAAGTACGTTAGATCGAGTGAGTGAAGGAAACCATCATGAAATCTATACTGAAATTCATCCGGCGGGGAGAGGTCTCCAATCCCGGCCGAGAACGCAAACGGCGGCAATCGAATCGGCTTCTGACCCTGGTCGCGTTGCTGTTCGTGACGGGCCTGGTGTACGGCACGGGTTCGATGTATTGGATCGTGAAGAAGGACAACGAGTTAGAAAAATCCCGCCGCATCGAGATCGAATTGCAGAACAACATCAAGGAGCGGGATTATGTGATTCAGCAATACCGGCAGCGCATCAAGCAGTTGGAGAGGCGGGTGGAGATCCTCGACGCGATCCAGGATCTGAGTTCGGCCGGAGTCACCTACGAGGAGAAAAAGAAAATCGCGAAAATCGTCGATGAAATCAGTCAAAAATACGGCCACGATCCCTTCCTTCTGCTCGCCCTCATTTACACCGAATCCTCCTTTCAACCCCAGGCCATCTCGCCGGCCGGCGCGCACGGCCTGATGCAGCTGATGCCCAGCACGGGCCAGGCGTTGGCGCGGCGCGTCGAGCAGACCCCCAAGATGCTGAGCCTCCTCCAGGACGCGGAAGACGCATCGGTCCCGCATTTCCAGGATATCCGGGGCAACATCGAGCTGGGGACGCTGTATTTGACGCAATTGATGCTGCGGTACAAGAATCTCGATCACGCGATCTACGCGTACAATCTGGGGCCGGTGTTGTTTGAAAAGCGGCGCAAGGAAGGCGGCCCGTTTCCGCAGAAGTACCTGGCCAAGGTGATCGAGAGTTACAACCAGTTGACGGCCCAGCGCAAATCCCGCGGCGAGGCCCCCGCCATCGCCTCCACCTCCACCGTCCTCAACCGGCTTCTGGCCCAGGCGCAGCCGGCGGACTGACCGGCCGGCTACGATCCCCCCATCATTTCCCGCCCTGAATACGGGTATGACGCGGCGCCGCCGCCCTCGCCGGACTCCGTTTGCGGGAGAACGTTTTTTGTTTGGATTTATATTGTTTAATACTGTACTATATAGTTATACATATTATGGATCAAGCCATGCGCGGCCGCATCGGCCGGGCCGCTTCCGGGGCCGCCGATTTTCCAGCTTCTGGATTCCGTCATCCCGGATGAATGACAGCACCTGATTGTTTCTTTCATATCGTTTTACTTCTATATTGTTATAATCCATACAATATAGGTCATCTCAACAATGATTCCCCCCGTGTCATGAAGCCGCGAACACCCAGTCATCCCGCGGATGCGGGGATGAAAATCTCCCGCCGGATCAGGTCTTCTGGGTAAAGATCCGCATAAAGGGAGAGGGTATTCATTTACCCGATTGCACCGATCTAGAGGATGAATTGAGCCCTTCCACGGCTTCCCAACCCTAACCCTCTCCCAGAGGGAGAGGGAATTCAAGGCCGCGGCTGTGACCATCCCAGGGATAAAGCAATGGGCTAATTCAAACGCTCCGTTGGCGCTCAAAAACTGTTCCGCAAACCCGTAACTAGTTACGGGAGAGGGAGGTGTATCCATCGAGCCAGCATCCCGGGCTAGCGCCCTGGGCTATGCCCATGCCGCCTCGCCGGCGCTCAAAAAAATCCATTGGCGCTTAAACAATGATGGGTGAATCAATCCGCTTACCCGGTTGGAGGCTTATGGAAACAAAGTGGGAGGAGTTCACCCGGGAGTGGATCATCCTTACAATGATGTTCATACTGCTTTTCTTCCCGAGGCGCTCATGCTCCGAGTCCGACGACTGCTCACCGGTGTGGCCGCGTGGTTGTTGCTGGCGGGATTCGCGTCCGGTTCCCCCGCCGCCGGGACCGTTCTGCGCGCGCGGGTGGACGCCACCGGGCTGCCCCGCGGCCTGGTGAAATCCATGTTGGAATTCAACGTTTCCCCCGGAACCTGCGTCCTGTTTTATCCCCGCTGGGTCCCCGGCACGCACGCGCCCGGCGGCCCCATCGAAAATCTGGCCGAAATCGCCATGCGTTCCCCTGAAGGCCAACCGCTTTCGTGGCGGCGGGATCCTCACGATCCGTATCGCTTTCTGGTGGAGATTCCCGAGAAACTCGACCGCCTGATCGTGGAAACGACTTATATCGGCAACGAAGCTTCGGTCAATTCCGAAGGCGCCGATTGCCTCGCGTCCTCGCTGGCGGGAGTGATCGCCTGGAACACGTGCCTGGTGTATCCCGCAGGGCTGGAGGCACGGGACATCGCCGTGGATCTTTCCCTCCTCCTGCCGGCGAATTGGCAATGCGCGTCCTCGCTGGGTCAACGCAGCGCGGACGGCGGAGAGATCCAATTGGAGACCCCGAATCTGGAAACGCTGATCGACAGTCCCGTGATCGCCGGGCGGTTTTCGCGCGCATATGACATCACGCCGCCGGGCGGCACGCCGCATGTTCTCCATCTCGTCTCCGGATCGGAACGCGCCGTCCAGCTGGAGGAGGCGGCCGTGGATTCGTTCCGAAACCTGGCCGCCGAAGCGATGGCCCTGTTCGGAACCGCGCATGATTATCCGTATCATTTTCTTGTGCTCTTGAGCGATTCCCTGCCCTTCACCGGCCTCGAGCATCTGCGCTCCAGCCTCAACATCGTGGGGGAAAACGGCCTGCGGGATGAAGAGGCCCTCCCGTTGACCGGACTGCTTCTGGCGCACGAGTACGCCCACCGCTGGTGCGGCAAGTACCACCGGCCGCGGGGCATGATCGTCCCGGATTTTCAAACGCCGCTCGATACGCGCCTGCTGTGGGTGTATGAAGGCTTGGACGAGTATCTGGGCGTGGTGCTCGCCGCCCGCGCGGGCCTGCTCACGACTAAAAGGCAGACCGCTCTGGAGGGCGCGCTGCAAAACGGGTGGATGGGGATCGGGAACACTTTGATCGAACTGTCCTACCAGAAGGGCCGGCGAACGATCAGCCTGGAAGACACCGGCGCATCCAGCCATTTCCGCCGCGGAGGAAGCCGGTATTGGTCCGCGCTCAACCGCCCGCAGGATTATTATTTCGAAGGCGCGTTGCTCTGGTTCGAAATGGACTGCCTGCTTCGGGAAAAAAGCGGCGGGAAACTCAGCCTGGACGATTTCATCCGGCGGTTCCTGGGCCGCTACCAGCCGGGCGTGGAAACGGCCGGATACGATGAAAACGAGATAACGGATCGGCTCAACGGGTTGCTCCCGTATGACTGGAAGGAATTGATCGAGCGGCGCGTGCGGGGATTGCGGGAGGATCTTCCCCTGGACCTGCTTGAACGCGCCGGGTACCGGTTGGAGTATTCCAACCAGCCCACGCCGTACGAGAAATCTCCGTTCCTGGCCTCGCTGGGGATGGCGGTGGATGAGGAGGGCGTCATTTCCCGGATCGTTCCCGGCGGCCCCGCCGACCGGGCGCAACTGCGGGAAGGCGCGCGGATCACCGGCGTGAACGGACACCAATTCAACAGGAACCGCCTGACCGGCGCCATCGCGGGAAGCGCTTCCGGACAGGCTGTGGAATTGTTAATGCCGCGGGGGGAGGATTTCGAGACAGTCACCCTCGATTACGCGGGCGGCCTGCGCCACGCGGACCTGGTCCGCGACGAAAGCCGTCCGGACCGCTTCGCGGAAATTATCGCGCCCCGGGCGGGCGGCGATCAGGCCGGTCAACCATGAGGTTCCCGAAGTGCGGATGGAGGGGATGACAGAAGAACATCCAGAATGTGCCCGGGGTCAATACGCCCAAGGTTCATACGCCCAGGGTTGAAACCCTGGGCTATTATAGGCGGCCTCTTGAAAGGGGCGCGAGATTTGCGCCGCCCGGCATTCTTCCAAGGGGAGAGGGAGTTGGATGTATGCCAGGGGTTTTACCCCTGGCTAAAGCAGGAAGCGCCCCTGCGGGGCTATTTTCCCTCATCCTGGCCCTCTCCTAGAGGGAGAGGGAAGGTCTATCAGCGTAACAAGAGTTCCCCGAGATTGTAGTAATACAGCAGCGTCAAGATATCGGCCGAGGCGAGGACGATGGGCCCGGAAGCCACCTTGGGATCGATCCGCAGCGCGCGGATCGCGGAGGGGATCAGCACCCCCAGCAGGCAGGCCGTGATGATCGAGAGGCCGATGCTGAGTCCGATCGAAACCGACGCCAGCCAATTCCCCCGCCAGAGGAATGCGACGATCCCCACCAGGAGCCCGCTCGCGCAACCCAGCAGAGCCGCCGTCCCGAATTCCTTCCGCGCCGCGTTCCATAATTGGCCCCACGTGATATCCCGCTGCAAGAGGGTCTGCAGCGTGATGGTCATGGATTGCATGCTGACGCTCTCCCCCAGCGCCAGCACCAGTGTGATAAAAAACACGAGGATGGCGAATTCGCTGATCAACAACTCGTACTGCCCGGCGATGAAGGCGCAGATGACCCCGCTGGTGATATTGCTGAGCAGCCACGGGAAACGGTCCATGAAACTGACCCAGGATGAGACCACCCGCCCCAGAGCCACGTGCACGCCGATCAGCTGGAACGCGTGATCCACCTCGGCCTTTTGCGCCAGTTCGCTCACTTCGTCGGTGAACAATTGCACGTCCACCACCCCTTGCAGTTTCCCGGTTTCATCCACGACGGGCAACGCCAGGTAGCGATGTTTCAGAAGCATCTCGCACGCTTGCAGCACAGTGGCCGACGCGGGGACGGTCACCGCCCCCCGCACCATGATCGCTTCGACGCGCTGATCCAGGCCGGCGCTCAGCAGCCGGCGTACGGGAACCACGCCTATCACCCGGTGATCCGCGTCCACCACGTAAAAATAGACGATCCGCTCGCTCAGTTCCTGGTGGCGCAGGGCGTCCAACGCTTCTTGCACGGTTTGTTCTATCCGCAGCGTGGCCGTGTCCCGCCGCACGTACGCGTGCACGGGATCGTGCAGATTATCCGCCGTGATTCGTGTTTCCATATATACCCTCTTTCGATAGATCCGGAATCCGGATCGAAGCCGATGCCCCGGGTTGAAACAGGGAACCGTTGGAATGCCGTCCCGTGGTACGGTTGAGTTACACCCATTTGGAATGACCCTCACCCCGGCCCACTTCCAAGGGGAGAGGGAAGGTCTTCAGCCCAGGGTCAATACGCCCAGGGTTGAAATCCTGGGCTGCTATTCGGCGGCCCCTTGAAAGGGGCGCTGGATTCCCACGGCCTGGCCCTCTTCCAAGGGAAGTGGGAATCAGTGCAGTACGCCTATTCGGATGAACCCTCACCCTGGCCCTCTTCCAAAGGGAGGTGGCCGGAGGGCGGAATGCCCGCGCAGCCAGGAGGGCCAACCGGCGGGAGCGGTGATGCAAGTCGACTCCGTCATCCACGCCACCAAATCAACGAATACAACGGCGATTCTTAATCCCCTGCCATTTTTTGGAGGATTTCGATGCCCTTGTCGATAGTCTCGCCGCTGGCGGCGTAGGAAATGCGGAAATGCGTGTTGCGTTCGGAAAACGAATTGCCCGGGACGATCAGCAGGTTATTCTGGATCGCCCGCTTGACGAAGGCCTCGCCGTCGCCGCCGGGGGCCTCGGGAAAGATGTAAAACGCGCCGCTGGGTTTCACCACGTTGTAATAGGGTTTGAGTCCGTTGTAGATGCGGTCCCGCTTCCGCCGGTAGTCCGCCCGGTGCGCGCTCATGTCGTAATCCAGGGCCGCCAGGCCGGCGTATTGGGCGAAGCTGGGGGCGCAGACGAACGAATACATTTGGATGTTGATCATCGCCGCGATGATCTCCTTGGGCCCGTACGCGTAGCCCAGCCGCCAGCCGGTCATGGCCGAGGACTTGGAGAATCCCGAGAGGATCATGCAGTAGGGATAATATTCGGCCGGCGAGTGGTGTTCGCCCTCGTAGAGAAAACTCTCGTAGATTTCATCGGTGAGGATCAGCAGGCCGTGTTTTTCGGCCACCGCCGCCACCGCCTGCAAGGTTTCAGCCGGGCATACCTGGCCCGTGGGATTGCACGGGCTGTTGATCAGGATGGCCTTGGTGCGCGGGGTGACGAGGCGCGCGATCTTCTCCGGGTCGAGTTGGAAATCCGGGTAGGTGTCCACGTACACCGGCTTCGCGTGGATGAAATTGCACAGATGCTTGTACATGACGAAATAGGGATCGGGAATGATGATCTCGTCCCCTTCGTCCAGAATGGCCAGAAAGGCGAGCAGGATCCCGCCGGAGACGCCGGACGTGACCATCACCTCGCCGCCGAGGTCCAGGCCTTTGTTCCGGTAATGCTGCTTGATCTTATCGCGCAGCTCGGTAAGGCCGGCGGTTTGCGTGTAGGCGTTCTTGCCCGAGCGTATCGCTTCCAGCGCGACGTTTTTAATCTCATCGGGAATGTCGAAATGCGGCTGGCCGATGGAGAGGTTGACCGGGTCCTTCAAATCCGCCGCCAGGGCGAAAACCTTGCGGATGCCGGAGGAATCGATACGGGTGGTACGTTGCGCGAGTGGGATCATGAAACGCCTCGTTTCAAATCCCCGGGGCAGCGCCTCGGGGAGGGTAAACGGATAACAATTCACCCTACCACAGGCACACAATCAGGCAAGCCCTGGAAATGGGAATCGGATGTGGGAAACGGGATCTCTTCCGCATACCCGGACAAGGATCCGGGAAAGACTGATTCCACAGAACCCGGCTCAGCATGGAAGCGGGCGTTTGAATGTTCTACAATCGGTTTTCGAGTTCGAACCGGACGGTGAAATGACCGGAAAGCATTGACGTGATTTCAGGGTCAGCAGGCTAGGCAACGGCCGCCGTCATCTGGTAAGACTATAACGGACTATCCGGAGAGGAAAAAACATCGTATTGGAGCATGGCGAATCCGATACGCCTGAGCGGAGATCCTCTCCGCGGCGGGGGTTCAAGAGGAATCCACTCTGTCCACCATTCATATAAGAACAGGAGAATGAATCATGATGAACACGTTGGATCGCCGGAGTTTCATCCAGACCGGACTGGCGGCCGCCGCGGTGCTGGGAACCACCAGCCGGGCCGGAGCGGCGGAAGGCCGGAAAATCAAGAAAACCCTGAAACTGGGGATGGTTGCCGATCAAGACGAGAACAAAAACAAACTCACCCTCAAGCAGCGGCTGCAGATCGCCAAGGACGCCGGCTTCGACGCGGTCGAGCCCGACACCATGTTCGATCCCAAGGAAGTCGACGCCCTCCGCAAGGCGGCGGACGAGGTGGGGATTCACCTGGACGCAATCATTTGCTCCACGCATTGGTCGAGCCCTCTTTCCAGCCCCGATCCCAAGGTCGTGGCCAAGTGTATGGAAGGCATGAAGGTCAGCCTGAAGAACTCCAAGGACATGGGCGGCGACATGGTGCTGCTGGTCCCCGGCGTGGTCAGCCCGGAGGTGATGTACAAGGACGCCTATGCGCGGTCGCTGAAGGCGGTCAAGGAACTGGCCCCCATCGCGGAGGACATGGGCATCACCATCGGCTTGGAAAACGTGTGGAACAACCTTTTGATCAGCCCCATCGAATTTCTGGCTTTCCTCGAGGAAGTGAACAGTCCGCGGGTGAAGGCGTGGTTCGATGTCGGCAACATACTGCGCTATGGGTTTCCCCAGGACTGGATCCGCACCCTGGGCAAGCAGATCGCCCGGGTGGATGTCAAGGACGTCAAGATCACGGGCTTCATGACCTTCGACTTCGTCAACCTGCTCAAGGGATCCGTGAGCTGGAAGGAAGTGATGAAAGCCTTCGACGAAATCGGTTATGAAGGCTATTTCGCGGCGGAAGTGCAAGGCGGCGGTTTGGAGTTTCTGCGGGAGAACGTCGCCCAGGCCATGGATCAGATCATCGCCATGTAAGCCTTACCGCCCCGGCATGAAGTCCGGCATGAAGCGGACGAAAATGATCACACCCGTGAGAAGCCCCGGAGTAAAATCCGGGGCTTCTTCGCGTTGTCATGGGGGGGGAAAAGTTCATGTTGGTGGGCAACGCTGCGCTTTGAGCCCACCCTGCGACTCGTGAAAATCTCACCATCTCCCTCATCCCATTTCAACACATGGCGCGGCGGCAGACCGCGGCGGGCCGCGTGGTCCATCTACAATGCTCCCTTACAAGGCTTCCCTCACTCTGGCCCTCTCCCAGAGGGAGAGGGGAGGAGAGAAGGAAGGTTGCCGTTTTCGTGCCAGGTTGCAAAGGGTTGAATGCCCAGGATTGAAATGAAATCCATCCCCTCCAGGGGATGCATATGAATAGCCGTAGGCGGCAGCCTACGGTTTCGTAAACAAGGAATACCAACCCCGCCGGGGTTGAATAACCCATTCGACCCCGGCAGGGTCGTTCTCGTTCGAACGGTACCGGGGGTTGTCACCCCCGGCTATTCATATTCAATCCCTCCGGGATTGTCGGGATGTGAGCCGCGATAAGGATGGGGCGTATCGAAAACACGCGGTGCTGCAGGAGCCTCGCCCTCCCGGTCAGAATCCAGGTTTTTCTGACAACCACAGGGTTGCCATTTTAGTTATATATTTTCCCTCACCCTGGCCCTCTCCCTCTGGGAGAGGGTTCGTGTGAGGGAAGCCCTGAAAGGGCGAATATCATTTTTTCTCGGCAATCGAATACATCACTGCCAGAAAATGACGAACGGCCACGCGGCGCGGCTTACCGAACCAACCGGCATCGATTGATCCCGGTTCACTTGCTTTTTTGAAAAATTTTATTTCTAATCCATATCCAAAAATAAATGATTTAAGTATTTTTAGGGGAGAAGACCCATGGACCAACCCCTCTACCCTTACACCTATATGGCGATAAGCGGCGTGGGATTCATCCTGTTCATCCTGCTGCTTCTGTATATTTCGGAATACAGCGTGTATTTGTTTTTCCGGAATCTACTCGGAAGAGAAATTCAGCCGAATTGGATATTTAAAAATTATGATATGTTAATATCGGGAATATTGTTTTTTGCGATGACGGTTTTGCTGTTTCACTTTCTGATATTTGACAAAATCACCGAATTATTCCAGGACGGGTTTGAAGGGTTCGTTTTGCTGCTTCTCTATGGGAATTGCGGCTATAGGTTTCTTTGTTACCTGAAAAACCGCCGTGAATAACCGGTCACGCGGCGCGGCTTACCGGAATTGCTTCAACATCCGGATGTCGTTCTCGAAGAACAGGCGGATGTCGTTGATTCGATACTTGAGCATGGCGAAACGCTCGATCCCCAGGCCGAACGCGAAGCCCGTATAGCGTTCCGGATCGTAGCCCACCGCGCGGAAGACGTTGGGGTTGACCATGCCGCAGCCCAGGACCTCGATCCAGCCGGTACCCTTGCAGACCCGGCATTGGGTTTCGCGTCCCCGGCAAGCGAAGCATTCGATGTCCACCTCCGCGCTCGGCTCGGTGAAGGGGAAGAAGGAAGGACGGAAGCGGGCGCCGATATCGGGCGAGAAGACATGGTGGACGAGCTGTTCCAGGGTGCCCCGCAGGTCCCGGAAGGAAATATCCGTATCGACCACCAGCCCCTCGATCTGATGGAACATGGGCGAGTGGGTGATGTCCGAATCGCAGCGGTACACGCGGCCGGGGGCGATCATGCGCAGCGGCGGGGTGTGTTTTTCCATGTAGCGGATCTGCACCGGCGAGGTGTGGGTTCGCAGCACGTGGCCGCTTTTCATGAAAAAGGTGTCTTGCATGTCCCGGGCGGGGTGGTCGGGCGGGAAATTGAGGGCTTCGAAGTTGTAGTGTTCCAGTTCGATTTCCGGCCCATCGGCAATGTCATAACCCATGGAATAAAACAGATTCTCGAGTTCGAGTTGCACGCGGATCAGGGGGTGGACCGCGCCGCGGCGGGCGCCGGCGCCGGGCAGGGTGATATCGGCCACGTCGGCTTCCATCCGGCGTTGGGCCTCCAGCGCTTTCAACTCCGCCAGCCGCCGTTGGTACGCATCCTCGAGCGCGTCCGCCACCTGGTTGGCCAGTTGGCCGGCGGCGGGGCGTTCCTCGGGAGACAAGGCGCCAAGGCCCTTGAGGATCGCTTTCACTTTGCCCTTTTTCCCCAGGTATTGGGTCCGGATTTCGTACAAAGCCTGGGGAGTATCCACGCGCTGGAAATCGGCGAGCGCCTGGGCCTGGGCGGCTTCGAGTTCGTGGCGAAGGCCGGGAAGGTCGGTCATGATGGTGTTCCAGGTTAAAAAAGGGATGAACCGGGAAAAGCGTACCTTGGTTCACGCCCTTTCAGGGTTTTCCCTCACCCTGGCCCTCTCCCAGAGGGAGAGAGGATTTAGGGTGTTCCTCTCCTAGAGGGAGAGGGGATTTAGGGTAGCCCTCTTCCAGAGGAAGAGGGGGTGGCCCTCACCCAGAGGGAGAGGGGATTGCGGGTGGCTCTCATCCACCCGTCCAGTCGATATCCGGCCATGCATTCGGAAACAGGAACGCGCTTATCGGATGAACCCCAAAAAATACGCCGCGAACCCGGCGCGGCAAGCGATCATCTTTAAAAAAACCGAAAATTGTAATTCGCGATTATCCGCGCGCGATTTGCACCAATTCGTGAAACGCGCCGGGATCGTTGACGGCGAGATGGGCCAGGTGCTTGCGGTCGATGACGATGCCCGCCCGGCTCAATCCGCCGATCAGAACGCTGTAGGAGAGACCTTCCTGCTTGGCCGCCGCGCCGATGCGGGTGATCCACAGGCGGCGGAATTCGCGCTTGCGGTTGCGGCGGTCGCGGTAGGCGTATTGCAGGGCCTTATGGACGCCATGGCGGGCGGCCCGGATCTGGTTGCGGCGTCCCAGGCGCGCGCCTTTGGCCAATTTCAGGATTTTTTTCCGCCGGGCCCGAGAGGCGGCTTGGTTGATCGCTCTTGGCATGATCGCTTACCCTTTCCTTGGTGATTCGGCTACATCGCCAACAAGCGGCGGACGCGCTTGGTATCGTTGCGGCTGACCATGGTTTGCTGGCGCAGGCGGCGTTTTTGCTTAGCGGTTTTGCGCCGGCGCAGGTGGCTGAGATACGCCCGCTCGCGTTTGAATTTCCCGTTTTTGGTGGGACGGAACCGTTTGGCGGCCCCGCGGTTGGATTTCATTTTGGTACCTGATGCCATGTCCCTGGTTCCTTATTCGTTATCCGATGGGTCTTCGTCCCATGTCGATTCCACGATTACAGACTCATCCAAGTCGAATCCGCCGCCGTCCGCTTCCTCGTCACCTTCCAAATCCACCGGGAGGTCTTCCGGGAGCGGTTCAGCGGGCCCCGTCTCGGAAATCGGCCGGTGGCCCTCTTTTTTCTTCCGCTGCGCGGCCGGGAGGGGGGAGAGGGTCATGTTCATGAACCGTCCCTCGATCCGGGGTTCCTGCTCCACCAGGGCCAGGTGGTTGAGATCGGCGATGACGCGGTCCATCACCACGCGCCCGAGGTCTTTGTGAGCCATTTCACGCCCGCGGAATTGCATGATGATCTTCACCTTGTCACCATGTTCCAAAAATTTCAGGGCGTGGTTCAGTTTGAAGTCGTAGTCATGCTGGTCAATGCGAGGCCGCATTTTGATCTCTTTGACGACGATCTGTTTTTGCTTCTTTTTGGCCTCTTTTTGTTTTTTGGCCAGTTCGTACTTGTATTGGCCATAATCCATGACACGGCAGACGTGCGGTTTGGATTTGTTGCTCACTTCGACCAAATCCAAATTCGCCGCCTGCGCTTTCCGTAACGCTTCCTCGATCGGAACGATACCGGAGTGCTCTCCCTTTTCGTCAATGAGGCGGACTTCCCGTTCCCGGATCGCCTCATTGATACGGGCCAATTCGCGTGGAGCTTCACGCTTTACCTTGATTTGTCTTCTAATCGAAAATCACGCTCCCCTCAGACCAAAGGCGGTCTCGTATTTTCAATTCCTCGTGGGAATTTTGGATAAATTTACAATATAGTCCAGGGCTTCAGCCCAACTCAGGGTTCCCAAATCGCGGCGGCCGCGTTCCCGGACCGAAACAGTCCCTTCCGCGGCTTCCCGTTTGCCGGCCACCAGCATCACGGGTACTTTCAACGCCTCGGCTTCCCGGATCTTATACCCGATTTTCTCGTTGCGGTCATCCACCTCGCAGCGGATGGAGGCGGCCCGCAGGCGTTCATCCAGTTCCCGCGCGTAGGGCAGTTGATCATCGGTGATGGTGAGGATCCGCACTTGGACGGGGGCCAGCCACATGGGAAACGCGCCCTTGTAGTGCTCGATCAGATTGCCCAGGAAGCGTTCCATGGAACCGAGCACGGTGCGGTGGATCATCACCACCTGTTTTTTCGAACCGTCGCTGTCGATGTAATTGACATCGAAGCGTTCCGGCAAATTAAAGTCAAGTTGGAAGGTGGGGCCCTGCCAGGTGCGGCCTAAGGCGTCCAGCAGTTTGACGTCGATTTTAGGGCCATAAAAGACGCCGCCGCCCTCATCGATCTGGTAGGGCTTGCCGGTCTTCTCCAGACAGGCGCGGAGCGTACCGGTCGCGTGCTCCCAGAGTTCGTCGGATCCCATGGACTTCTCCGGCCGGGTCGCCAGGTACATCTCATACTCGAAGCCGAACGATTTCATCATGAAATCGGCCAGGCGGATGACGCCGGAGATTTCCTCTTCCAGCTGGTCGGGCCGGCAAAAGATATGGGCGTCGTCCTGAGTGAAGCCGCGCACCCGCAGGAGGCCGTGCAAGGTGCCGGAGCGTTCGTAGCGGTAGACGGTGCCCAGTTCGGCGTAGCGGACAGGCAGGTCCCGGTAGCTGCGCATCTGGGTTTTGAAGATCAAGATATGCCCCGGGCAGTTCATCGGCTTGGCGTAGTAATCGATGCCGTCGATGGGCATGGGGGCGTACATGTTTTCCTTGTAATTTTCCAGGTGGCCGGACCGGATGAAGAGATCTTCCCGCAAAATATGGGGAATATAGACCAGTTCATACCCGTTTTTGATATGTTCATCCCGCCAGAAATTCTCGATGACGTTGCGGATGCGGGCGCCGTGGGGATGCCAGAACACCAGGCCGGGACCGGCTTCCTCGTGCAGGCTGAAGAGGTCGAGTTCCTTGCCCAGTTTGCGGTGATCGCGTTCCTTGGCCTCTTCGATTTTATCGAGAAACGCTTGCAGCTGCTCCGGATTGGCGGCTGCCGTGCCGTAAATGCGCTGCAGCATGGGCCGGCGTTCGTCTCCGCGCCAGTAGGCCCCGGCGATGCTTAGGAGTTTGAAATGCTTGAGACACCCCGTATCGGGCACATGGGGCCCCCGGCACATGTCGGTGAAATCGCCCTGCCGGTAGAAGCTGACTTCGGGATCCTCGATTTCCTCCAGAATTTCGACCTTGTAATCCTGGCGCCGCTGCTTGTAATACGCGATGGCTTCATCCCGGCGCATGGTGAAACGCTCGACCGGAATGCGGTCTTGCGAGCGTTCGCGCATGCGTTGTTCGATTTTTTCCAGGTCTTCCGGGGTGAAGGGCCGGTCCACGCCGAAGTCGTAATAATACCCTTCCTCGATCGGCGGCCCGATCGCCAGTTTGACGTTGGGAAACAGTTCGGTGACCGCTTGCGCCATGAGGTGGGTGGTGCTGTGGAAACAGATTTCCCGGCCTGCGGGATCCTCGGCGGTGATCCACTCCAAACCGCCGTCCTCGGTCAAGGGGCGATTCAAATCCACGGCCGTCCCGTTGAATTTGGCCGCGATAATCCCATCCGGATGACCGGGAATGGCACTTAGAATCTCCAACGGCGTGGTGCCCGGCGCGACCTGGAGGGGTTCATCCCGGCCGGGGACCCGTACGGCTATGTGGTCGGTGGAACTGGAAACCGGCATGCGAATTCTCGATCCAAGTTATGAAAAAAGAGACCAATAAGGTCTCCTTTTTGGATTGATCCAAAAATGAAATCCCGATTGCGTTCCTTGGCTAACCGGGGATGGCACCGGAGTCAATGGTGGGTCCTACTGGACTTGAACCAGTGACCTCTTGCATGTCAAGCAAGCACTCTAACCAGCTGAGCTAAGGACCCACGATTTCGAAGCAGGTGAAAATTATAATGATTTTCGCGGTCATGTCAACGTCCCAAAACGGCTTCTTACTCAGGGAGAGGGGGAAGATGCGCCTGGGATTTTACCCCTGGCACTTCCGGATTGCCAAACTTTTGCGCCAGGGGTTTTACCTCTCGGGCCTGAATGGTATCAGTGTGGGTGGAGTGACTTCCGGATTGCCAAACTTCAG
>JBHGBC010000014.1:0-76389 GCA_041946805.1 bacterium | reverse complement strand
AAAGAGAGTCGTCAAAGACGAACCCTTTGCCGTCCTGCTTTCCGATGAGGAGGAAGACTTCGAGGAGGGCGTCACCGCGGGCGAAATGAAAGAAGAAAGCGAATCCTGAACCGGATCTCAACCTTCCGCATGGAGTTATGGACCAATGATTCACAAACGCAAATTACGCAAACTGGGACGCACCTCCGCTCACCGCGAAGCCCTGCTGGCCAACCAGGCCGTCTCACTCCTCCGCCACGGCCGCATCAAGACCACCCTGGCGAAAAGCAAGGAACTGCGGCGGGTCGTCGAACCCCTGATCACCATCGCCAAGGACGATTCGCTCCACGCACGCCGCAAAGTCGCCCGTGTGATTCGTGACAAGAGCGTCCTCAAGAAACTGTTCACCGAAATCGCCCCCGACATGAAGGACCGCCCCGGCGGCTATACCCAGATCTTCCGCCTGGGTACGCGCGCCACCGACGGCGCCGCCATGTCCTTTATCCAACTCACCGGCTTCGTGCCGCCCGAGAAGGACTAGCCGCTGCCCGCCCGCCGGGCCGGCGGCGATGTACCGCACGGCATGATCAGGGCTTGTCAGGTTTTTCCTGGCAAGCCCTTTCTCTAGGTTTTGTTGAGTTTTCGTCATGAATGAGTTCCAAAAATGCAGGATGGCCGTGCCAGCGCCAATGGCGCTTTTCTACCAGCCCAAGAATTATAGACAGGACCAAGGTAACCAATTCCCTCCCTCTGGGAGAGGGGTAGGGTGAGGGAAGCCCTGAAAGGGAGCCTTATTGGCTTTGCGTACAATCGATTAACCCGTACCGTTTGGGTAATGTGATCGATGTTGGAAAAACTCAACCGAACCTGGTGAATCCCGGCATGGCCGGGTCTTCCCGGTCAGGGGCGGTTCACTCGCGGACTGGAAGCCAGTACCTCCTTGTTTCCCCTTCCCCCGGATGGGGCTCCGGGCGAGGGAAAACCGGTATCAGTCCTCCCCCCCGCAGGCATCCTCCCTGGATCGCTTTTTCTCCCCTTCTTCCACTATACAGTGCTTGCCCAATTGGGTTAGGATATACCCCGTAACGCGGAGAAACCGTGCCGCTACGGTATTGAATTGATTTGGGACAATAGATCTTGGAGGTTTTCACATGGCATCCAAAGAGGAACTGAAGAAATTGCTGGAAAAGCCGGTGTACCTGGCGCCCAACACCTATCTCCACTTCTACAACGGGGGAAAACTGCGCGCCAAGTTCATGGGCGAACCCGACCCCAAGGACGATTTCCGGTCCGAGGAATGGATCTTCTCGACCAACCGGGCCATCACCCCGGGCCGCGACAATCCTCCCGACAAGGGCATCAGCCGGGTGCAGTTGCCCGGCGGCGGGACCATTCTATTGACGGAGTTGTTGGAAGCCTTTCCGGACGAGACCCTGGGCCGCAAGCATTTCGCAAAATTCGGGGCCAAGCTGGGCGTGCTGCTCAAGATTTTCGACGTCGGCGACAACGCCCACATCCCCGTGCATTGGCACCCCTCCCCGAAATTCTCGTCCGAGCACCTCAATTCGCCCTTTGGCAAGAACGAGGCCTGGATCGTCATCGACACCCGCCCCGGCGCCAAGGCCTGGGTCGGCTTCAAGCGCGACATCACCAAGCAGGAATTCAAGCAATGGATGGAAGCCCAGGACGTCGAGACCATGCGCAAACACATGCATGTGATCGAGCCCAAGGCCGGCGACGTGATCTACCTGACCGACGGCTGGGTGCACTCGCTGGGCGCGGGCCTCTGCATCCTTGAACCGCAGGAACCCACCGACTGGAACATCCTGGCCGAATGGGAAGGCTACCCCTACAAGCGCGAGGACGCCGCCTGCGGCCTGGATTGGGACACCGCCCTCGACGCCGCCCGCTTCGAGGCCATGCCCGAGGAATATTTGAACAAATACGTCAAGCGCACCCCCAAGGTGGTCCGCGAGCAGAACGGCAGCGTCGAGGAGCAACTGGTCCCCGATGAAGCCCAAAAGTATTTCTGGGTCAGCCGCCTGCGCGTGGGCAAGGAAGTCGACATGCCGGGCGGCCAAGGCTTCCATTGCCTGGTCCCCACCCAGGGGCAGGGAATCATCCGGGGATCCTTCGGCGATGCGCCCATCGCCAAGAGCCGCTCGGTGTTCATCCCCACCTGCCTGCCTGGATATAAATTGATCAACACGGGTGCGGAAAAGTTGGAAGTCACCGTCTGCTACCCGCCGAAACTGTAGAATAGGCTGGAATGGAGCCGGGAAGGTATCGTCCTTCTTCCAACCCGGTGTCCCGTTGGCCCAGCCGCCGCGCGCAAACATACAACCTTATCGGGGAGGTATGGCAAGCATGTCTGTCAAACTATCCATCGGCTCGTGGGCATACGCCTTCGGCCCCTATGAATCCAACCCGGTCCCCTTTGATACCGTCGTCCGCCAACTGGGAGCCTACGGCTTCGATGGCATCGAGGTCGGCGCGTTCCGGCCTCATGTCCACCCGGATGATTATCCCATGAAGGCCGACCGCGACAAACTCAAAAACCTCATCCGCGCCAACGGCCTCGAAGTCTCCGGCATGGCCGCCGATTTCTGGGCCTACCCGGGCCCGGGAACCGATGAGGCGCAGAAGAACGATTTGTATATCAAACTCTTCAAGAAAAACCTGCAGCTGGCCCTGGACCTCGGCGCGCCCGCCCTGCGCGTGGACTGCGTCAACGGGCCGGATGGCATTCCCGGCGTGGAACGCCCCGCGGCCTTCGAGCGCATCGCCAACCTGTGGCGGAAATGCGCCGGAATCGCCGAGGATTTCGGCGTGAAATTGATCTGGGAGTTCGAACCAGGCTTTCTCTTCAACAAACCCAGCGAAGTGGTGAACCTGGTGAAGGCCGTCGATCATCCCAACTTCTCCGTGCTCTTCGATACGTGCCACGCCTACATGTGCGCCGTGGTGGGCGCGCGCCAGCCGGGCCAGAAGGAAACCCTGCCCGGCGGCGTGGCCGAGTTCGCGCGGATGCTCAAGGGCCATATCGGCCATGTCCACCTGATCGATTCGGACGGCACCTTGCACGGCAACGAGACCAGCACCCACCGGCCGTTCGGCGAAGGCAAGATCAACTTCGACGAGGCGCTGACCGCCATCATCCGCGACGCCGAATTCACCGGAAATTGGTGGACCATCGACCTGTGCTTCTGGCCGGAAGCCTGGGAAGTGACCCGCAAGGCGCAGGAATTCCTGAAGCCGTTCCTGCAAAAATACGGCCGCTGAATCCGGCTGGAGGGATCGGAAATCCTGGTCTCTCCGGCGGAACCATACCGCCAAGAAAATGGAAGAAGAGGTGTTATCATGGTAACCATGGCTGCTCAAGTCTTTTACGAGCCGGAAAAAATGGAACTCAAATCGGTTGAGGTCCCCACGGCCGGCCCGGAACAGGTTTTAGTGCGCGTCAAGGCCTGCGGCATCTGCGGTTCGGATGTCGCCTATTACTACGGCCAGAGTTCGCTCGAAACCCCCACCGGCAAGGGGCCGCTGATTCTGGGACACGAGTTCACGGGCGAGGTGGCCGAGGTCGGGTCCATCCCCGAGAAAATGGGCCTGTTCCAAAAAGGCGAACGGGTGGTGCTCGATCCGGTCCAGTATTGCAATGCGTGTGAAATTTGCAAACGCGGCATGCCGAACCTCTGCGAAAAGAAACAGGTGCTTGGCGTCTCCACCAACGGAGGTTTCGCCGAATACTGCGTTTCCCACTACACCGGCGTGCACAAGATCCCCGGCAACGTCACCTATGAACAGGCCGCCCTCACCGAACCGCTGGCCTGCGCCACCTACGGCGTCAAAAACATGAGCATCCAGCTGGGCGACTTCGCCGTGGTCCTGGGCGCGGGCGTGATCGGCGCCTTGATGCTCCAACTGATCAAATCCAGCGGCGCCGGCCAGGTGGTGATTGTCGATACGCTCGACTACCGGCTCGATATCGCCAAGAAAGTCGGCGGAAAGCTTCTGTTCAACACGGCCGATAAGAATTCCCCCTACTACACGCCCGATCTCAAAAAAGAGATCGAAAAACTGACCAACGGCAAGTTCGCCGATGCCTGCATCGTCGCCACCGGCTCCGTCCCCGCCATGGAGCAGGCCCTCGACATCACCGGCCGCCGCGCCCGCATCGTCTACTTCGGCCTGCCCGCCGACGACGCCGTGGTCAAGGTCCCCGCGCTCAAATCCATCTTCTGGGACAAGACCATCCGCTTCTCCTGGCTGGCCCCCCTGACCTGGCCCACCGCTCTGCAAGCCATCTCCACCGGCCTGGTGAACGTGGACCTGTTGCGCACCCACGATGTCCCCCTGTCGGAACTGCGCGAAGCCATCGCCTCGGTTCGTGACCGCAAAGGCAATCCCATTAAAGCGGTTGTTCATCCATAGCAGCATTTGGGAATGGTGTGGAAAGCCTCTTCCCCCTCGTTTCAATTGGGGAAGAGGCTTTTTCTTTTTCGATCCGTGGCCGCTGGCCGCCTTCAACCATCCCCGGATTTCATGCCGCGCGGAGGTTCAGCGGCCAATCTGCGCGGACCGGTTGCGGCAAGCCGGCGGCCATGGAACCGATTTCCGTGGACAAAATCCCTTGCGTGAAAATCGGCGGAGAGGATTTATAACTCTTTATTTACTTGATTTGATGTAACTTATGCCACGATGACCTTCTCTGAACGTATTAATCTTGACTTAATATATCAACATTGTATAGAATGAACTGTCTTATTAATGCAAGAACCAAGACTCCGCCACGCGAGGACAACGGGACCACCCTGAGGCATCCGGTCCCAACGCTAGGGAGAGGGAAAATCCTGAATCCATGGTCGAGTTGCGGTGATAGATGCATACCATCCGGAAACCTCCACAAGCTCATTGATTGTATCCATATCATCCCGCTTTGCGCGAACAGGCAGGAACCGGCCTTCCGCGAAAACTCAGCCGATCTTAAGCACACCGCGCCGGTATTCAGCGCGGCCTTTTAATGGTTCATCGAAGTCCTTTGAGCCGTTACAAAACTACATAATAAAAGCCTGGAGATAGTTGTGTCATGGATTGATGGATCAATATGAGAATCGCCGTTGGCCGGATCTCCATCAAGGTATTCGTTCAAGACTATGCATCGGCTTCGGTGGGTTCCCGCACCGAAATTCACTCATCGATTTCCGATGAGGCTATTAAATAAAAGGAGACATTCGATGATAACTCGACGGGATTATCTAAAGGCGGCGGGAGCCACGATGATGGCTGGAGCGGGTATGCCGATGGCGGTTGAAGCGGACCGTGGTCCTCGTGATGGTGATGCGAACGTGCTGTATGGGCACGGTTTAGTCTGGAACCGCGATCTGCCAGGTCCTGCCGGAGACTTGAAACTGGCGTTCGACCTTCGGGTGAACATGGAGACGGGGCAGGGTTTCGGAACCGCCAGCGATGCGGTTCATCCCGAGGCCAATATCCACTTTTCCATCACCTCGGCAACGACGGAGCGGATCCGCAACGAGGTTCAGTTTGCCATGAAGGGAGAGGTGACCCGGGCCAACAATCCCGAAAATGTCGGCCTGCCGGTCCGGATCCTGGCGCAGACTCAGGGAGACACGACTGCTATCGCGATCGCCGTTGGGGATCAGGCATTTGGTGGCGCCGGCCTCGTCGTGATTGCCATCATAGCGGTCCTGATCGGCCTGTTATTGCCTGCGGTTCAGAAGGTCAGATAGGACGCTCCGGTAAAAAGTCATCCTCTGTACAGCGGGAATTTTCATCCTTCCTGATAGTTTCATGGAAAGAACAAGATGGTTGAGAAAAGGAGGTATTACACGATGTATCCATATTTTGAAAGGAGGTCCAGGAAGAACCAATGATCACCCTTGAATGACCATCCATGCACAACACGGCCAGGGCCAAATGAAAGCGGCTGAGAAGTATCCAACCCATCACGATCAGTACTTCTCAGCCGGGTGTCAACTGGTACGTATTTTCATTCGTACCAATGCACGTATTTTTTATTATAGCATCTTGTTCCGGCACACAAAACCTCAGAAAAAAATGGAGAAAAAACATGTTGAAATCAACATTCAAATCCATGCTGGGCTTGGCGGTCGGTCTTTGTTTGCCGATGGCTTTCGCTTTTGTGAGCCATGCGGACACCATCACGGATGTCGTGTTGACCATCGACGTATCCGGGAGTATCGATAATGCCGAATTGGAGCTGGAGGTGGACGGACTTTGCGAATGCCTGGAAGAAATGGCGGCGGCCGGGGATGACAAAATCGGCGTCGGGATCGTGGTGTACGGATCTTCGTCCGCGGTGGTCCAGGCCATCACATCCTTGAATAGTTCCAACAAGCAATCCATGTGCGATCTGTTGCAAGGCCTGCTTTCGGACCGGATCGTGGGTACCGGATCGACGAATATCGAAGCCGGCATCGATTCCGCCGCAGGCTTGTTGGCTGGCGGAACCGATCAAGATCACATCATCCTCATCGGTGACGGCGCGGCCAATGCCGGCGATACGGATACCCCCTGCAGCTCCGCCGGAACGATTCCCATCTGCGCCATTGCGGTGGGGGCGGATGAGGCCGGCGAGGATGAATTGCAGCAGTGCGCCAATGACACCGGCGGAGAATTCTTCGTGGGTGAGTTTGCCGATTTCGCCGAGCTGTGCCATGAGTGCATGCACAGCATTCTGGTCGGCGCGTGCACGGTCAATGTGTATCCGAACGATCCCGGCGCGTGCGAAGCCACGGTGTCTTGCGATTCGATCGTCTCCGTCGTCGATCTTTTTGGCGATCCGGTCGTGGGGCTCGCCCTGGATTGTGATCCGGACGGTCCCTATCCCGTGGGATCAACGGATGTCACGGTAACGGCCTCGGCGGACGGCTACTCGCCCAATCCTCTCGTCATTCAATGCACCGTGGTGGTCGAGGATACGGAAGATCCGCAAATCAGCTGCAACAGCGTGGGACCGGTGGAGTGCGACGGCGCGGGGAACCTGGCCGATATCGAAGCTTGGCTGCATGATCCCTCCAGCCCGTTGTTCGGCGCATCCGCCACCGACAATTGCTCGGTCGACACCATCGACGGCAGTTTGACCGGTTTCACTCCCGATCCCAATTGCGGCAATTCCGGCGCGGGGACATATACGGCCGTTTTCACGGCCACGGATGCCTCCGGCAATACCAGCCAGACCGAATGCACGTTGACCGTCGTGGATACCACGGCCCCCACCATCAACTGCACGAATCCCGGCACCATCATTCCGCCCGACGCGCCGATCACGTTCTGCATGACGGCCGACGACGTGTGCTGCGGGGACGCGCCCGAGGTCGTGATCACCGGTTTCCGTTGCTATGAAATCAAATCGAACGGGAAGGTCATCGACAAGGGTGAATCCTGCGAAGTGACGATCGATGGCAACTGCATCACGATTTGGGACAGCGGCGGCGTCAATGACCACATCACATGGCATGTCGTGGCCACGGATTGCTGCGGCAACGTCTCCGAAGCGGATTGTGAAGTGGTGGTCGTCAATCCCGGGAAGAAATAATATTCCTTCCCTATGCTGATTCCATGATGGTTGGACAAGGCGCCGCACCGCGGCGCCTTTTTTTATGCGCGTGCCCCTTTTTTATTCCGCCGGAACGCCCGCGGCCCGGCTCTTGCTGCGTTCGATCGACTGCAAGGCCAGGTAGCGTTCCCCGAATTTGGCGAGGTTCTCGAGTTCGGTATCGAACTGGTCGAAATGGCGTTCCTCGTCGATCACCAGGTCTTCGAAAACCTTCTTGGAGGCCGAATCGGCGTTCTGCGCGCATTCCACCGCCCAGAGGTTGTAATCCCGGATCGCCTGCTGTTCCGACCGCACCGCGAATTGGAGCATGGCCTGGACCTCACGGATGGGGTCCACTTCCGCCGAGGCTTTCAGGACCACGTCGCCTTTCAAAAACAAGATACGTTCCGCGATGCGCTCGATATGCAGCATCTCCTCGATCGCCGTCCGCTTGAACAGGGCCGCGAGCAGGTCGTAACCCTGGTCGTCGCAATGAAAATGGAAATACATATACTGATGCACGGCGGCGAGTTCATCCGCCGCGGCTTTGTTCAACAATTCAATGCTTTTTTCGTACATGGCCGTTCTCTCCCGTGAATGATTGGAAACTCTCCCGTGAATGATTGGAAAGTCAATCGTAATCCAATTACGCCGTGGCGTCATTCCCCTTGAAGACATACCGGGTTGCGTTTGGCGCAATCCCCCCTGAAGTGACAAGCAAGGACGGATTGGACAAAAGCGCGAAAAGACGGGAAGGACGGAAAGGCGCCATCCGGGGGAATGAATGGATTTCACAGCTCACGAGATGGCGATGAATTTCTCCCCGGCGGTGTTGCAGATGGGGCATTTGTCCGGCGCCCGGCCGATCTCCAAAGTTCCGCACACCGGACAGAGGTAAATCACTTGGGACTCCAAATCCTGGCCCGCCTGAACGGCCCGCAACGCTTGCCGGTACAGGTTGAAATGTACTTCCTCCGCGGCACAGGCGAATTCGAAACTCTGCGCGGCGCGTTTGTGGCCTTCCTCCCGCGCTTCAGACAAAAAGATGGGATACATTTCCTGATATTCGTAGCGTTCGCCTTCCACGGCCGCTTGGAGGTTCTCCGCGGTGCCGTGGATCCCTTCCATCGCCCGCAGGTGAGCGTGCGCGTGAATGGTTTCCGCTTCCGCCGCCGCCCGGAACAGGCGGGCGACCTGGGGATAGCCGTCTTGTTCGGCTTTCATGGCGAAGGCGAGATATTTCCGGTTGGCCTGGCTTTCGCCGGCGAAGGCGTCCTGGAGATTTTTTTGTGTGGTCATGAGGCGCTTCCTTTGTAGTATGAATGGAGTTGTTAAAAAAGAATAATTCTTATTTACGATCCATTCGAGCATACCGGAGGGCTCATGTCAACCTCTCCCGGGCAAGGCGGGGAGGGGATTTGCGCCCATCGCGCCGCCGGCGGTACAATGATCCGATCCCCGTTTCATGGGGAGAAATCGCGTGGGAATGGCTTGGACAAATCCTCGAGGAGGGAAGGAAATATGAAATCCTCGAAAACCATCATGAGAATAGGTATCGGCTGCCTGCTTTGGTTTCCGAGCGGGATTGTGTTTTCCGGTGCGGCCGCTGAGAGACAAGGCGATGATACGCGCGTGGCATGGAAGGATTGCCTGCGCCAGGAGGATGCCTGGTACCAGAGCGAAGAAGCGGCGCGCATCGCGGACAACGTGCGGCTCTATCAATTGGACATAGGCGGCTGGCCGAAAAACCTGGATATGGCGGAACCATTGAGTGAAAGTGAACGCGACGCATTGCTCCAAAAAAAGAGAGAGAGAAAAGCCGGCACGATCGATAACGGGGCCACGTATACCCAACTCGAATTCCTGGCCCGGGTTTTCAATGCCACAAAAGAAGAACGGTTCCAGCAAGCCTTCCTGAAGGGACTGGATTTTCTCCTGGCCATGCAGTATGAAAACGGCGGCTGGCCGCAGTCGCCTTTCCAGAGCGGTTATCCCTTGCATATCACGTTCAACGACAATGCCATGACCGGCGTGATGCGGCTGCTGCGCGAGATCGGCCGCGGCGCCCCCGTGTACGCTTTCGTGGATGAGGCCCGCCGGGTGAAAGCGGCCGCGGCGGTTCAGAAAGGCATCGAGTGCATCCTGCGGTGCCAGGTCATCGTGGACGGCCGGCGCACCGCCTGGTGCGCCCAGCATGACGAGAAAACCCTGCGGCCCGCGCCCGCCCGGAGTTACGAAAAGATCTCGCTCAGCGGATCGGAAAGCGTGGGCGTCGTCCGTTTGTTGATGGAGATCGACAATCCGCCGCCGCCGGTGATCGAGGCCGTGCAGGGCGCGGTGGCGTGGTTCGAGCGGGTCAAACTCACCGGGATCCGCCAGATCCGCAAGGAAGATACTTCCTTGCCGGGGGGGTACGACAAGGTGATCATCGAGGATCCCGCCGCGCCGCCGCTGTGGGCGCGGTTTTACGAGATCGGGACCAACCGCCCGATATTCTGCGGCCGGGATGGAATCATCAAGTATTCGCTGGCCGGGATCGAACACGAACGGCGCGCCGGTTACAGCTGGTACACCGAATCCCCCGACAGCCTGTTGGCGAAAGATTATCCCCGCTGGGCCGCCCGTTGGCTTAAAGGAAGCCAGGGGAAGGAATGAATTCGCGGAACAGGCGGTTTTGGGTGGATTGTGCGAGTCTCAATCCACTTGACTTTTCCGGCAATCCTCCCATCTCCATTATGCTTCCGGCAGGCCTTCGGAAACCGGTTCCACGGCCTCCGGTTTGACCGGGGCGGCCGATGGTTCATGTTCTGCCGGTTGCGAATCGGCGCCCATCCGGCGCAGCAACTCCTTGCGGATCGCTTCGTAGTCGAAGGTCACATCGGGAAAGTGTTTTTTGAGTTCCCGGCGGATGATGAACATAACCGGTTTGCTGGTGAGGATCTGCTCCAGATGCCGGCGTTCGGTGGTCAGGATTTTCTCCTGCTTCTGGAGCCGTTTCAGCAATTCCATGTCGATCGGCTTGATAAGCCCCTTGGCGCGGGCTTGTTCCAGCACTTCCACTACCTTGGGAATCTCACCCAGGTCCCGCAGGCGCAGGGCTTCGCGGGAATAGCATTTCGACAGCAGGATGGTCATCGCCCGGGGATTATCCACCTGTGCGGCGCCCTGCGGATCGTTCTTCATCCGGGTATGCGCGTCCTCGGCCACGGCCGCGGCTTCCATGAACCGTTCCGCCTCGAAATAGGCTTCCGCCAGGCGCGCAATGCCGGGATGATAGCCGGCGCAATTCTCGTACAGCTTCCGCAGATGTTCGATGGCCTTGCCGATGAACGACGCGTGGCCCACCTTGAGGCACGCCTCGCCCGCCGCGTAGGCGATGTCGTTGCGGTCGGCCGCGTCGTCCTTCTTTTTCCGGGCGGCGGGGATTTGATTCTCCAATTGCCCTTCCGACAGCCGGTAGGCCCGCTCGAAATGATCGATCGAACTGTAGTGTTCGCCGCACCAGGAAAATCCGCGGCCCAGCCAATATTCCAACTCCCAGGACGTGCTTTCCCGGAAATGGTCCTCGATCTCCTTGATGGCGATCAATGTGTTCCGGATCGTGGTGAACGGCGAGTCTCCTTCCCCCGTGTAGTCCAGCGTGTTCTCCAGCGCGGCCTTCGCGCGGATGTTGCTCTTGAGAAACTGGATCGCGTCCGCTTCGGTCTGGATGGAATGCTTTTCGATATAACCCATAAGCGCCACCTCAAATCCAACGAATCCCTCGGCTCGCCAAGTTGCGTACGATTCTAGGTGGGCTGTCCGTAAAGATAAAGGTTCATGTTTCTCCTTCCCGGTGCGCGCGCTTCCGTTTTCCTGAGACATGTCATCTTGCCATCCCGTCCGGATTTCGTCAGAATGAGGTGGATGGTGTGGATCCCGGAGAACACTTTTTATCGCAACGATTTACCGGTTGGCAGTCCTGCTTTTTGAGCGCAGACGATGAATTTAAACTTGCCCAGAGCTTCAGCCGTGGGTAGGTCAGGACCAAAGTAATGAATTCCCTCTCCCTCTGGGAGAGGATCAGGGTGAGGGAATGTTGTAGGAGAGGATCCATGTGTCCTCTCGCATGATGGAACCGGTGGAGAACTTTTTTCCTGACCAGTACGTACTGCCGGATGAACTTGTTTTCATCGAAATGAACATGTTGGGAGGAACCAGGCATCGATGACGCAACGGCCCTCGTGCCCGGGAAAATGGAAGGGAACTCATCGGTATCCAATGATGGCGCGCGCCTCGTTCATGGGATGGCCGTCAACGATGCGGCCGCTTTTCCCGCTGGGGATTCTCGTGTTTCTCTGGCTGGGTTGCCTCCCGGTTCCGAACGTTTCCGGCACCGAGTCCCCGCGTCCGCCCCTGCTTCGCGCCATTTCCGCCCTGGATCTGGAACATTTCGCCGCGGCATGGAATACCCGGACCGCCGATTCTCCCTATCCCGAACTGGATCTCAACCGCGACGGCCTCATCGACGCGTTGGATTTGAGTATATATCTCTCCCTCTCCACCCTGCCGGAAACCTGGCCGTCCGATGTCAACTTCGACCGGCGCGCCAATTTTCTGGACTTGGCCTTGTTCACGGAGGGCTGGAAACTCCGCATGGCGTCGCCGTTCGGCGATCCCCGCGACTTGAATCACGATACTTCCATTGGCGGCGGAGACCTGCTGCTGTATCGAAACAGCCGGCGAGCGGTCGTCCCCACGCCCACGCCCGTGCCGGTCCCCGGAAAATTGGGCGACACGATCATCGTGCCCTTGCCCAATCTGGCCGCGGGGGCCCAACCGCTGGAAATGGTGCTGATCAAGTCCGGCCGCTTTCTGATGGGATCGCCCGCCACGGACCCCGATCATGACGACGACGAACTGCCCCAGCACCAGGTGACGCTCACGTATGATTTTTATATCAGCCAATACGAAATCACCCAGGCGCAATGGGAGGCGGTCATGGGGACCAATCCCTCCACGTTTCCCGGCCGGCCGGACAATCCCGTCGATCAGTTGTCCTACCGCGACGGTCTGGAGTTCATCCGCCGCTTGAATCAAAAGTACGTAGGGAAATTCCGCCATCCGACCGAGGCGGAATGGGAATACGCCTGCCGGGCGGGGACCGCCACGCGTTTTTACTGGGGTGACGACGCCAAGGCCATCGATCCCTACGCCTGGTATGTGGGCAACACCACCGAAACGATGCCGGTGGGTTCCAAACAGCCGAATGCCTGGGGATTGTATGATATGGCCGGGAACGTGTTCGAATGGTGCTCGGACTGGTCCAACCCCTACCCGCTGGAGGCCCAGACCAATCCCCGCGGCCCGGCGTATGGCACGTACCGGGTGCTGCGCGGCGGCAGCTGGTTCCACGAATCTATCTTGTGCCGCTCCGCCTCCCGCTTTGCCGTATCGGGGGATGTCCGCTTCCGGTATTACGGCCTGCGGCTGGTGAGGGAGTTTCCGTGAGGGGGGAATTCGGCAGTACCGTCTATGCGGGGCGGACCGCGCCGCGCTCGGATTTCATCCCCCTCCCGGTTTTTATTTCACTTTATATCACTTTATTTCACTTTTTCTTCTAATTTCTTGATCTGTGCATCCCAGGATTGCACCAGACTATTGCGGCTGACTTTTTGATCGATCGACAACGTGGCATCACTGTTGACATATTTCAAATAATCCGGCGCGATGGCGTTATACGATGTCCGTTCCGCCTTGACCATCTCCGGACTGATCGTGGCGCACGACGTGAAAGTCACCAACGGAAACAGCACGAGAAGCATCCCATTTCTATTCATCATCCATCTCCTTCTTATAAAAAAGAGTGACTTTTACCGGACCGTACAGATTTAGAACGCCAACGGCGCGGCATGAGTATAGTACAGGGAGCAAGCCCTGGGAAAAAGACGGCGAAAGAAAGAATTCCCGCCCCCGGGGAGAGGGAATTGCAGGGCGTGGTTTTCATCGATCCCCGCGAACCGGCGCGAACCGGCTATGTTTAATCAGTACGTCCTTGCCGGATGAGCCCTGAACATGAAAAAGGTATATCCGGCAACGCTTGAGCGTGGATCTCCCTCTATTCATCCGTCACGCAGCCGTCGGAGGCGGATTGGACGTTTTTGATGTACTTGTACAACGTGCCACGGGTGGCTTTGCAGGGTGGAGCGGTCCAGGTCCGCCGGCGGGCTTGCATTTCCTCCTGGCTGATGTGCACGGTAATCGTCCGCTGCCCGGCGTCGATCGTGATGCGGTCGCCGTCCCGCACCAGGGCGATGGGCCCGCCTTCCTGCGCCTCGGGAGTGATGTGGCCCACGATGAAACCGTGCGAGCCGCCCGAGAAGCGGCCGTCGGTGATCAGCGCCACGTCTTTCCCCAGTCCCGCACCCATGATGGCCGAAGTTGGGGTGAGCATCTCCGGCATGCCGGGGCCGCCCTTGGGGCCTTCATACCGGATGACGATTACAACTCCCTTGCCGATCTCTTTCCGTTCCAGGGCGTGCAGCATCTCTTCCTCGGAATCATACACCTTGGCGGTTCCCGTGAACGCGTCGCCTTCCTTGCCGGTGATCTTGGCTACCGCGCCGCCGGGCGCCAGGTTGCCTTTCAGAATTTGGATATGGCCGGATGGCTTGATGGGATTGTCCAGGAAATGGAAGACCTCCTGCCCCGGCGTGAAGCCCGGCAGATCCGCCAGGTTTTCGGCGAGGGTGCGCCCGGTGACGGTGAGGCAATCGCCGTGCAGGAATCCCTGCTCCAGCAGGTATTTCATCACCGCCGGTGATCCCCCCACCCGGTGCAGATCTTCTTGCACGTATTTTCCGGACGGTTTCAGGTCGGCCAGGAAGGGCACGCGGCCGCTGACGGTCTGGAAGTCGTCGATGGTGAGGGGCACGTTCACCGCGCGGGCCATGGCGATCAGGTGCAGGACGGCGTTAGTTGAACCGCCCACGGCCATGACCACGGCCATGGCGTTTTCAAAGGCTTTGCGGGTCATGATGTCCCGCGGCTTGATGTCCCTTTCGAGCAAAAGCCGGATGGCTTGCCCGGCCTGGAGGCATTCTTCCTGCTTGGCCGGATCCTCGGCGGGGATGGAGGAGCTGTAGGGAAGCGACATCCCCAGGGCCTCGATGGCCATGGCCATGGTGTTGGCGGTGTACATGCCGCCGCACGCGCCCGCGCCGGGGCAGCTCTTCCGGACGATCTGTTGGCGTTGTTCCTCGGTCACCGCGCCGGACAAATATTGCCCGTAGCTTTGAAAGGCGGAAACGATGTCCAGCACGCAGCCGTTGTCATGCCCCGCCTTGATGGTTCCGCCGTAGATCATGAGCGACGGCCGGTTCAGCCGCCCCATGGCGATCAGGCAGCCCGGCATGTTCTTGTCGCAGCCGGGGATGGAGATGTTGGCGTCGTACCACTGGGCGCACATGACGGTTTCGATCGAATCGGCGATGATATCCCGCGACTGCAGCGAGTAACTCATGCCCTCGGTGCCCATGGAGATGCCGTCGCTGACGCCGATGGTGTTGAAGCGCATGCCCACCAGGCCCGCGGCGGTCACGCCTTCCTTGACCCGGGCGGCCAAATCGTTCAGGTGCATGTTGCAGGTGTTGCCTTCGTACCACATGCTGCATATGCCCACCTGGGGCTTCTGCAAGTCCTCCACGGTCAGCCCGGTCCCGTAGAGCATGGCCTGGGAAGCCCCTTGCGATTTGGGCTGGGTGATCCGCGAACTGTATTTGTTCAATACCGTGACCATGAAACACTCCCGTGTGTTTGGATGGAAATAAAACGAGCCGGTGTATCAAATCCTCGTCCCGCGGGAAAACGCACGATATCTTTCCGGGATTGGATACGCGGCGGAGATGAGCAGGCAAGAAGCAATGGTATATATAAGATACTGTCAAAACGTACAATCCGGAAGGCGGTGCGGAGAAGGCGCTAGATTCGGTTGAGTTTGTCCATTATATGATAAAACGTAACTATTTACCGGCTTGCGGTACCGCTATTAAGCGCCAACGGCGCGGTATGAGTAAAGCCCAGGCATAAGCCCTGGGAAAAGAACGGCAAAAGGAATAATCCCCTCTCCCTCTGGGAGAGGGTTAGGGTGAGGGAAGCCCTGAAAGGGCGGAATTCTTGTTTTCTCTGCAATTCCGTCAACAGTTAGCATTAAACAATACCATGTTACGATTATCTGGTGGCGCGCATATTATGTATGGCTCATCCGGCAAGGGCGTACTTTTTTTCAAATCGCCGGTTCGCATCTCTTCGAATTGATCGATGAAAACCACCCCCCAAAATTCCCTCTCCCTCTGGGAGAGGGCCAGGGTGAGGGTGAGGGTATTATTGTTGGGGCGGAGCTTGGTGTCCGCCCTCATCCCGGAGTGAATGGAATCGTTTTCACCTCATTATTCATTATGTTTGCACTTCTCGGATGAACCGTATGTATTCCACCCATTCAGGGCTTTACCTCACTCTGGCTCTTTCCCGGAGGAAGAGGGAATTGTATACGATTCATCCGAGCAGTGGGTACATCCGAGGCCATTTGCCCAAGGTTGAAATCCTGAGCTGCTGGAAAGCCGTCTCTTGAAGGGGACTCATTTTACCGGTAAGTGAAAGAGGGTACGAAACCGGTAGAGGTAAACCAAAGCGAAAGGGCTTTTCCTTATCCTCGTCCTTTCTCAAAGGGAGAGGGAAGTTGGGGTGGTTCTCTCAGGCCTGATCCGTTGGAAACCGGTCACCCCCTTTGGAAAATGGACGCGCAGGCCGGATGAGCCTTTTTGTCATCAGATCCGTCCTGGTTACATAATCCCATTCAAAGCAACAGCGGAGCCCTGGCCTTTGTGTATCAAAGCCCTAACTCCGCTGGATAACCGATGTGCTTGACTAAGGCAATAATACCAAGGGCTTAGATCATCTTTTTCAGGCATTCGATGCTGGCTTGGGCGATACCGAAACCTTGGTTTTCGGCTTCGCCTTCTTCCACGATGTACCACCGGGTCCGGTGCAGGTCCTTGCACAGTTGAATGATTTCCTTCCAGACGGGATTATCGGCTTGCAGGGGCGCGCCGGCATATCCCTTGACGTGAAACGTGGCCGCCCGGTTGGGGAATTTCTTCAAAATCGCGATCGGATCCCCGCCGCCTTCGGCGCAGTTTCCGGTATCCACTTGCATCACGACATTGGGCGCGGCCTGGCTGAAGAGAAGATCCCAGCCGGTTTGGTCATTGATTTTCTTGAAATCGAATGCGTGGCAATGGTAGCCGACCCGCATCCGCTGCTCGCGGACTTTTTCGGCGGTTTCGTTGAGGAGTTTGGCGAACTGGCCGATTTTTTCCGGCGATTCCATGTAGTCAGTCGCCGCGGCGACGATCAGAAAGCGGTTGCCCAGGATTTCGTTGTTTTTGACCGTGCGGGCCAGGGCGTCCCCTTGAATCGCCCCGACGCTCATGTGGATGCCGCAGCAGCGGATTTTGTTTTCATCCAACAGCGCGCGGAGTTTTTCGGCCGGCCAGTCCTGGAATACGTTTTCCGTGCCGCCGTAGCCGTAGAACTCCACGCCCTGGTAACCCAATTCGGCCACTTTCTTGAGGGTCCCCGGCACGTCTTTCTCAAATTCCCCGCGCACGCAATACAATTGAATCCCGATGGCGGGCGGGCGGTTGCGTCTCTCGGTTTGCGCCATCGCGGCCAGGGCGGACGTGTGCAAACCGGCGGCCGCGCCCAGGCTGGAAATCAAAAAATCTCTCCGTCGAATGATCATGGTGCTTCCTCCTTTGCGTTCGGGGATCGATGAGCCAATCCATCCCCCTGGATTCATTCCCGCCAGTTTCCAACAAAAGAAATCAGAACACAATCCCCGGGTGTCGTTTGCGGGGGAGGTGGCCGTTCCAGTCTAAAGATGATGCCGCGGTTGGGGAAGGTTGGGCTGGGGGCGGCAGGAGGGCGGGCGTGACGCGCGGCGCGGTCCGCCATCATCCGCCTGGCCGCCGCTATTCGTCCCTTCAGGTTAGTTTCATCCGGGAAGCGCGTACATCATGAGGTCCAATCGATCCCCCAGGGGGGACACCAAGAACCAACATAAATACCCTCACCCTGGCCCTCTCCCAGAGGAAGAGGGACTTTGGGGAGTGGTTTTCACCGATCCTTCCGAAGAGATACGATCCGGCGGTCTGAAAAAGTACACACGTGCCGGATGATCCTCAGGGTTGGTTCATCCCTTCGGGTCAATTGACAGAATCCTGGCGATCTTCTACTTTTTTCCAATCCCTTCCTGGAGGAGACTCGCTTTGAATCCACGTATTCAATATGCGACTGGCATCACGTTGGGTTTCGTCATCGCGGCCCTGTCCACCGTTTCCGCCGAGCCGGATTATCCCGCTTATCTCTACCAGCCGCGGGATGGCGACTGGCTGGTGCAATCCGTGGCCGAGCAGGCGGGAATCCAGATCGATGGAAGTGATGAAATCCCCGCCCAAAAGCCGGATCAACCGTGCTTTCTGGCAATGGACAACGGCCTGGTCTCCCGTGTGTTCTATCTCGGCCCGAACATCGCCACCGCCGACCTCGTTAACCGCCTGACCGGCGACGGCCTGCTGCGCGGCGTGAAGCCCGAGGCGCGGATCACGCTCGATGGCGAAACGTATGACATCGGCGGCCTCACCGGCCAACCGGATCTCGGATATCTCGATCCCCGGTGGCTGGCCGAAATGCCGGCCGGTCCCCACGCCTTCGTCTATTCCCGCCTCGAAACCGGAACGCCCCGCGCGCGCTTTCCGTGGCAGCCGCGGCGGTTTTCCGAAAACGTCCCCTGGCCGCCGCGCGGCGTCGCCCTGACCGTCCATTTCGATCCTCCCACCCCAGCCATGGAGAAATACAAAGGGCTGGACGTGGTTGTGCATTACGAACTCTACGACGGCCTTCCGGTGATGGCCAAGTGGATTTCGGTCACCAACGGCACGCCCGCCGATGTCCATATCGATTCCGCCACGGTCGAGATCCTGGCCGTGAACGAAGCGCAAACTGCCCGCTTTCACGCGGAAAGCACCTTCGCCTTCGACGGCATGGAGACCAGCCACTGGGGCCCCGACCTCGCGTACACCTCGCAGGTGGATTACCTCTATCAGTCGCCGGTGCTCTTCACCAGTTCCTATCCCCGCGGCCCCGGTGTGATGCTGGAGCCGGGTGAATCCTTCGAATCCTATACCGTCTTTGAAATTCTGCACGACAGCGACGACCGCGAGCGCCAAGGCCTGTCCATCCGCCGCATGCTCCGGACCCTGCTGCCCCAGGTCACCGAGAACCCCATCTTCATGCACGTCCGCAACGCCGATTCGGACCACGTGCGGCTGGCCATCGGCCAGTGCGCGGCGGTGGGCTTCGAAATGGTCATTCTCACCTTCTGGAGCGGCTTTGACATGGAAAGCGAGGATCCCGCTTACATCGCCCGCTTCAAGGCCGATGTGGAATACGCCCATTCCAAGGGGATCGAGATCGGCGGTTACACCCTGATGTGCGCCTCGCGGGATGCCGGCCCCGAAAACAATTGCGTCGACCCCGCCACCGGCAAACCGGGGAGCAAATTCGGCCAGAGCGCGTGCCTGGCGAGTGAATGGTCGGACGGGTATTTCCGCCGTGTCTTGAATTTCATCGACGCCACCGGCATGGACATGATCGAAACCGACGGCCCTTACCACGGCGACGTGTGCGCCGCCACCACCCATCTCCACCACCGCGGCCTGGCGGATTCGCAATTCCAACAATGGCGGCGTTGTTCGGATTTCTACGCGCGTTGCCTCCAGCGCGGGATCTATATCAACACCCCGGACCGCTACTACTTCAACGGCGCGCAGAAATTCCCCATGGGGTACCGCGAGACCAACTGGAGCTTGCCCCGTTGGCGGCAGATTCTCCTCGCCCGCCAGAACATCTTCGATGGGACCTGGCTCAAGCCGCCCACGCTGGGCTGGATGTTCGTCCCGTTGGTCGAATACCACGGCGGCGGCCCGGCGGCCACCCTCGAACCGCTCTCCGAACATCTCACCGAATACGAATGGCATCTGGCGTTGAATTTCGGCGGCGGGGTGATCGCCTGCTACCGCGGCCCCCGGCTTTTCGACACGGACGAGACCAAGGCGGTGGTGAAAAAGTGGGTTGATTTCTACAAAAAATACCGGGCCATCCTCACTTCGGACATCATTCACGTCCGCCGGCCGGATCACAAATCGATCGACTGCGTTCTTCACGTCAATCCGGCCTTGAAAGAGCGGGGCCTGGCCATGGTGTACAATCCCTTGGACCAAGCAGTCGAAACGACTTTGCGCCTGCCGCTCTATTACACAGGCCTCACTGGAACCGTTTCCATCCGCGAACAAGAAGGCGAAAGCCGCCGGATGGAACTGAAACGGGATTCCAGTCTCGATCTGCCGGTGAAGATGCAACCCCGCTCCATCACCTGGTTCGTCGTGGAAGAGTAATGATGGAGATATATCTGTAGGGCAGCAAGCAGGATGGATTAGCGCGGCAGCGCGGAACCCTGGGGGATGAACCCTCACCGGTTGCCGTCCGGCGCTGGCGCGGTGGGCGCCGGCTGGGCGGCCGTCGCCTCCGGAACAGTCCCTGGGGCTTCCGGTGGAGTGGATGGTTGCACGGGCGCCGGGGCCGGAGCCGGCGAGGGGGATTTCACGAAGGGCGGCCCCAGCAGTTCTTGCAGACGGGGATCCTTGTCGATGAAGAGATGGATGAAATTCCCGGGCTTGTCTTCCGCCACCGTTTGCCGCGCTTCGTCTCCGCCCGAGAGAATGGCCTGTTGCACGAAGGGAAACACTTGCGGCCAGGGTTTTTGAGTGCCCAGAAGTATCCGGGCATGGGTGATCAGGTCCCGCCAGTTGTCCGGGAAGCGTTGCACGATGGCGCTGGACGTATTGGCGGCCTTGGGGAGATCGCCCAGCTGCACGTAGAGGTTGCGCAGGGTCCGGGCGTAATCGCCGTCCTCCGGACGCAGCCGGTGGTATTCCTCCAGCTTTTCCGCGGCGGAAGGCAGTTTTCCGAGCGATTGGAACAGTTTCGCGTAATACAGGAGGATCTGCGGCGGGGGGGAGGCCACCATCCACTCGGCCTTTTCGAGGGCCGCCAGGGCGGTTTCGTGCTGGCTCTCGTCCTTGGCCAACTCGGTGGCGATCTTCAGGTAGAAGTTCTGGAGTTCGTCGTTTTGCCAATCCAATTGTTGCCGGGCGAGCTTGGCCGCCTGGAGGTAGTTGCCCTTTTCCAGACATTCCAAAATCAACGCGTATTTTTTCCGCTCCTCCGAGGAATGGGTGAGGCTCATGATCCGCTGGTAGATGGTCTTCTCCAGGTACTTGTCTGTGGCGCGGCAGGCCCGCGTGTAGTCTTCCAGATTGATGAAGCACTGGGCCAGGTAGCGGTAGATTTCATACCGGGACGGGTCCACCATCAGGGCCATGTTGAGCCGCTCGGCGGCCTGCTTGTAATCCTTGCGTTTGAAAGCCCCCAGTCCCAGGTTGTAATGCGCGTAGACCTGCTCCTTGTCGATACTCAACACCCGGCCGTAGGTCAGGCGGCTGGCTTCCTCGAGGGCCGCCACCTTCGCCGGATCGTCGGGGATGTTGAAAAACTTGCGGAAGGAGGAATCGGGTTTCACCAATTCAAAATACCGGTCATACAGCACGCCCAGGTTGTTATAGGCCCATTTGTAGTTGGGATTCATGAAGATGTCGGTCTGCAGCGTGGCGATGCCGCGCTCGTTGTAATACGGCAGGTAATCCGGACGCAGGCCCTGCGGCAGATTCTCCATCGCCTTCTCCCCGCCCAGGATCGCGTTCTCGCAGGCCATCACCGCATCGATGTAATAGCGTCCGAGAATGTAAAAGGTTTCCATCTGGTAGGGATAGATCCGCTCGGCGTTGAGGAAGCAGTTGAAGGTCGTGTAATAATCTCCGCTTTCGTGATACGACATCCCTTGGCGCAGCCAGGTCTCGCCGATCAACTGCCGGGTGTTCAAGGCCCCGAAGGGAATCACCAATGCGAAGGCGGTCAGCGCCGCGCCATACGAGGGAATCCGGCGGGTCAAGGTCTGCCAGCGGGTCAGCGGCTCCGGGCTGATCCCCATGTTGGAGAGCGGGATGCCTTGCACGGCGAACCGGATTTTCTGATAAACGGCCGAACTCATGCCGGTCAGCATCCAAAAGGTCACCGTGCCGGACGCGATGATGAACGTATGGCCGAAGGCGCAACTGACCAGCGCGGTCAGCAGGCCGCCGGCGGTCCCGAGCTGCAGGTAGAAGAAAAACTCCCGCTGCTTGGGCGTGAAAATCCCCAGCCGGGTGGAATCGCCCAACGCTTGATTTTCCCGGGTCAGGAGCCGCTGATGGGCCAGGATCCGCAGCGAAGCGAAAATCCCGAAAAACGTGGCGGTGATGATCCAATACCAGCTGAACTGCCCGAAGACGCCGTATTCAACCGCGTGCTGGAGATGGTCGTTGTGCACCTCGCGCGCCAGGGTTTCCTCGCCCAGCACCTTGCGCTCCAACTGGCTTTCATACAACGGGTGCATGACCTTGAAATTGCCCGCCCCGATGCCCGCGATGGGCGAATCGAATATGTTCCGGATGGCCGCGTCCATGCACTGCAGCCGGAAGACGATGGGCGCGACGCCGTCCGGCGCCAGGTCGCCGTCCACGTCCACCCAGGTCACCATCGAGACGATCTGGGTCCGGAGGGGATTGGGCAGGGCGCAGAGCAGCGTCGCCCCCACGCTGCACGAAAGAATCCCCGCCACCAGCGCGTGGCGGAACCGGCGCTCCAGCACGGCCCGTGAAACGCGGAAGATCCCCCGGCTCAACGACCAGGGAATGCCCTTGTAGTAGATCCACAACAGCAGCGTTACGGGAGTGGACACGGCAAAGCCCATATACGAGGCGTTGCAGTCGATATACAGCATGGTGACGCAGTTCAGCAGGGTGATCACGCTGAAAAAGATGAACGGGCCCGCCTGCCGGCGGTAGTTCAGGATCATGGCCGCGCACAACGGCAGCGCCATGTTGAGAAACTCGGCCGCGTAGTTTTCGTTGCCCATGAACGAAACCGGCTTGCGGGTGTTAAGGTCCTTGAAGCCGAACGGACCGGCGTATCGGAACACACTCTCCCAGTCGAACCACTGGGTGAGCGCGTACAGGTCCACCAGCAGGCACATCAACCCGTACAGATAGATCAGGATTTCGTAATCCTTGTACCGGGTGAGGAACTTGGGGACCAGCACGATCAGAAGCATGTTGGCGCAGGTGAACGCCACGGTTTCCCAGGCTTCCGCCAGGTTTACGGCCCCCAGGGTGGTGGTCATCACGGCCAGGAAAAACGCGGCCGCCGGCGTGGCCAAGGGCGCCCGGACGTAACGCCGGCGGGATGCGTTCACCGCCCAACAAGCGGTCAGCGCCAGCATCAGAAATTGAAACGCCGTCACCTTGGGCACCTGGTAGTGCTGCCAGGTCCAGGTGTAGAAGACCAGCGGGACAAAGGAAGCGGTCAGAAACAGGAGCAAGCGGCCTAGAAGCGAAGCCCATCGCTCCCAGTCGGTCAGGCTGGATGGATCCGGAACTGCCGGCGGGGTGGTCGTCATCGATATCGGTCCAGTGCTTTCGTAAGACTGTTCAACGAGGATTCGTCTCGCGCGTAAAACCGCAATAGTATAAACAAAGATTTCCCCCTTGCCAACAACCCGGCGGCTCTTCTCTCTCACCGGGCCTCGCGGTACTCCAATGATCCCTTGGTGAAGAAAGGTTGGGGTTTGGGGGCCTGGGGCTGCTCCGGATTTACCCCGGGCGGGATGCCATACAGAATGAACTCATACCGGTGGTTCAACTCCGGCCCGGATCGAAACGCCCCGGCGAGCTCCGGTTCATTCTCCTTCCGGGAGACTTCTTCCACTGGGAGTCCGGATTTATCCTCCCAGACAAACCGCGTGGCTTTCCCCGACGCCGTCCGCCCCAGGTATTGCTCCTCCCCCCCATCCACCTGGACCCATATATGAAAATCGGTGAACGCGTGTCCGGGCAGGTCCCAACGGACCACCAACTGGCGTTTGTCCGGCAGGTCGATATCGGTCCTCAGGCATAAATCGGTCTCCTGGATCAGATCGTCCGTCACGAAGACATGCACGGGTTCCACCTTCCACAAGGCGAAGGGGCCTTCCTCCCTTACGAGCGTCCCGTTGTGGCGCAAGACCGGCATCAAGGCTTCGGCGGGTGGGCCGGGCATGCCGGGAGGATATTCTTCAAGAAGCACATACTCAATCTCCGCGCCCGTCCCGCCATTGGAGCGGAAATGCCCGGCGCCGTCCCAGGCGGCCTGGTAATCCGAGGAGGTCCCCACCGGCCGGCAGAAAGCCACGCTGAAGATCGGGTACGGCTCGGCCAGGGAGATGTTGTCGAGCGATTCGCGGCGCGCGGCGGCCGTTACAAAATCGGCCCGCTGCCAGCTGCGTTCACCCTGCCGTTTCTGGAATTCCCCGGTCCAATGGGGAGCCTGGTTGAATACGGCGGCGGTGATCAGGCCGCACAAAAAGAGGCGCGCGTGGGGGGAGGACGTCAGCCACAGCGAGGGAATCACCCCCACGAACCAGACGATCGCGGGCAGGAGGTGGTGGCGGGTGGGCGAACCGCATAAGACGGGAAGCGCGCCTGCCGCGAAAACCGCGCTGTAATAGAGGAAGGACAGATAATCCCACTGCCGTCGGTGAAAAACCACTCCGAGCAGGATGAACAGGCTGATCACGACGTATAAACTCAGAAACGACGAGAGGGCCCGGGATTCGCTGAATGAAAAATCACCGCGCCAGAAGGGCGAGGCCTGACGCGTGAGGAAATCGAGGAACCGCCCCGGATTGGCGCTGGCGGTGGCGAGCACGGGACACCACTCCGCCAGGAACGCCATCCGCCGTTGCCGGAGGGGGAAAAAGGCGTTAACGGCCTCGGAAGGCGGAGCGGAGGGGGAAAGCCCCGCCGGTTCATACATTCCTTTCTCCTGGGCGAAGCGGGCGAATTGGATTTCGAATTCATGATGAAAACGCCCCGTCCAGGTTCCCCCGGAGGTCACCGGCCAGGCGGCGGCCAACGCCAGTACCACTACCGCCAGCGAAGAATATCCCGGGAGAAACATCCGCGGGATCGAGTGGTTTTTCATCGGCCGGTACAGGCCGCGCAGGGCGAAGCCCGCCGCGATCAGGCTGTATTCAGCTCGCAAGAGATAAGCAATACCGATCAGTGAGATGGAAAACCAGAGATCGAGGGATTTTTTGGATTCCATCCAGGCCAGAAGACACAACAGCACCCCGGCGGGGAAAAGTTGGACATTCAGGTTGAACGGATAAGATACGGACACCGCCACCAGGATGACGGCCGGAAACGTCCATCCGGCATTCCGGGTGAACGCCTGGATGAAGACGTATGCTCCCAGCAGAAAGATCAACTGGCTGAACCAGGCATAAACCGCATACGCCCAAACATTGGAAAACGGCAGCAGTTGGTGGAGCCCGGCGGCGAAATAGGTCTGCAGGGGATACAAGTCGCCATACAACGGCTGGCCGGACTTGGCGAAGAGAACGCCATGGCCGAAATAGTTGGCGTCGTCCAGCACGGGCAGATCCAGCCGGGGGAAAAGCCACAAAAACATTCCCGTATGAAAAACACAAAGCCGCAAAGGATGACTCTGATTCCGGATGGCGTTAAGAAGGGGAGAGAAATAGGTGGAATCCGGATCGTCACTCCGATTCATTCCCCAAAAGGCGGTCAATGGATTTCGCATGCGGGTGCGGGAATTTCTGAAAGATGTGGATGCATGGTTCAGCCGGCGCGTCAATGCCGATTATTATACATGTTCGGCTGATCTTCAATCGGGCTGGCCGGGGAGGTAAATCCCCAATCCCTTCTCCCTCCGGGAGACGGCGAGGGCGAGGAAATTTTGTAGGAACGGATCTTGGTATCCGCCCACGTCTTGGAGCGGATGGGATGCCACCTCCCCACTCGATACGTGTTTTCCGTGCGAATCCATGGAATGAAGTTGGAGACCATGCCGCGAACGATTCGCTTACCGGCTGGCGACCATCCCCGTGTCACTCATGTAGATCACATACGGACGGGCCGCGGCGGGGCGGATAGGGAACTCGGGCTGATACGCGGCGGGTATTTCCCGGCTGGGCGCGTGGCCGTAGTTCATGGCAGTGACCGGAATGAGTTGACCGTCGTATCCCATGCGGATTTTTTCGTTCAAGTATCGTTTGCGGGAATCGGCGGTGGGCACGCGGTCTAATCCGAGCCGTTCATCGAGGGAGCGCGCCAGGAACGTGGAGCCGGCCTCGGCCGGGAGGGATTTTGAAGCCGGGACCGTGGCCGCGGGACCCGAGGCCATGGCCGGAGCGATGATAAACCCGGGCTGTTGGAGCTGAGTCAAGGTCAGCCCCAGGGCGGCGGCCAGGATACCGAACACGAGGGAAGCGATGGAAGTGGCGGGGCTGAAGTGGAGGGAGGAGAGCCGGAAGCGGAGAAGCGCCAGGCGGCAACCGACCGCGTCCTGGATCATTGGCCAGAGGCCGCGTCGATCCGTTTGGGCGGCGAGCCGCAAGCGGAGGTCATTGAGGCGGGGCGCCCCGGGCGTTTTCTCTTCCTGCCAGACATCCAAGGCCCACCAGGTTTTTTCCAACTCCAGCACTTCACGGCGGCATTCGGCGCATTGGGCCAGATGCCGTTCGGCGGCCAGCCGCTCATCCGGCGCACAATTGCCGGAAACGTAATCCACCAGCAGTTCTTGATTAAACAGGCAAACGTGCGTATTCATCTCGGAATGGTGACTCATAAGAACCCAGCGTGTGGCCTCAGGCGAAATCTTCCAATAGAGGCTTCAGAATTTGGCGCAATCTCAAGTGGGCGCGGTAGGCCCGTTGCTTGATCGATTCCGGCGTCGCGCCGAGAATCTCGGATATCTCAATGTACGACATTCCTTGATATTTGTTCAAGATGATCACTTCCCGTTGTTCGGCGGAAAGTTGGTTGATCGCTTTCTTGATGATTTCCTCATCGATTTTGTTGATGAACTGAGTATGAGCATCGGCGCTGGTGTCTTCCACCCGGTCGAGGATGGATGTTTCTCCCAGGGGATTGGTTTGACCGTTGCCGTTGCGCGGCGTCAGTTGCGAATCCATGTACACCAGGCGGTTCCAGTACCGGCGCTTTTCGTCGATGCAAATATTCCGCGCGATGCGGTACAACCAGGAGGTGAACTTGGACCGGGGCTGCCAGGATTCCCGGTTGTTGTAGACCCGCATAAAGGTTTCCTGAATCAGGTCTTCGGCCATGTCCCGGTTTTGAATCATCCGTAAAATAAACAAAAACACCGGTTTATAGTGCCGTTGATACAGGATTTCGAGAGCCTCCTGGTTTCCCTTTTGGCAGAGAAGCATCAACGCTTCGTCTGAAACGCTCTCGTCCAACGTGCCAACGGGCGCGCCTGGGTTAGCCGTGTCTGGGGAGAGGCCGCGCTCCGCGACGCCCGCATGCGCAAAATCCACCCTTGCCGCCGCTGCTGAACCTGCCGCTTCTTTCACACTACTACCCGCCAGAGCTTCCCCGCGGAAATCCGGGGTTGAATTTCATGTCACCCGCTACGTAGCTGTCCGCTGTTCTCTTCCAAACGGATGAATCCCGCCATGGTAACGCGGGTGATATGGATCGGATGTAATTATAGTCGATTTAAGGGAAAAGCATCAAGGATACTGCGGCGGCGCAACCAGTCGAAACCTCATTCGACGAAGAGTCGCCAGGTCCCGTTGAGTTTTCCCATGAGGCCTGAAATAACCATATGCAACGGGTTGGACGATTGCCCGAATATTTCCTAAGACGCTCTTTCCGGGCTTCCCTCACCCTCTCCCTCTTCCAGTGGGTGAGGGGATTCTATGCTTTTGCCCCAACCATCCCCGGGCTTACGCCTTAGGCTGTGATCTTGCCGGGTCATTAGTGCTCAAATGCAACACTCCATTACGGTAAATAGGTCGCTGCGAAATCTCAACATAACCAAGTACGCCGCATGGAATCCACTAATGATCTTGGTCATCCTGGATATCCCGGCCATCCTGATTCAGACAATCCCCACTCCCTCTGGGAGAGGGTCCGGGAGAGGGAATTCACTCTCTCTCCGCTTCTTCCCCCCTTTCCTCGTTTTCTCCTAAATTCTGGTTTTCCTGATAGATCCAATAATAGAAGGAATCATAAAAGGCGAAATGTTCCGAGCCCCGGTTAACCATCCGGATACTCAGGGTGGAGCCGGGAATCAGCTCGCCGGGAATCTCCACACGGGCTTCGTACCAGTTCCAGGGTGTTCCCTCGATGGCCAGGGTTTTTACGAAGATCCCGTTCACATAAACATCCATCTGATAGAGGAAGGTCTCGTATTCTCCGGTGGTTTCGCAGACGCGTGTGATCAAGAGCGCGTCCTGGTGCGGTTCGAGATTCTTCAGGACGAATGTTTCCCCCCCATCGATCCGCCGCCCCGCGTCGATGATGTCGAAAAAGTAGAGCAGCCCCTGGCGGCGCAGGGTGGGGATCAAATCCCGCCGCTCGTTCTCGATATCCGGCCACAAGGCATCGATTTCCTCGTGGTACCCGAAGTTCCGGCGGAAGGGAACAGGTATGCCGGGCGAGGACCAGCCCCGGCGTTGAACATGGTACTCATGTTCGGATTCGCTCACGAGGTCGGCGGTATCGAGCCGGTCCTTCAAAATCCAGCCTTCGCGCAGGGAAGAGGCGCGGGGCCAGTCTTCCATGCCTTGATAGTTCCAGTTGATCCGGTACAGGGTTTTCGAGAATCCGGGATCGAACGGATCGGGAAAGGTGACCCGGGGCTGATAAAAAACGTCGTAAATCCGGCTCATTTCGAGGAACCAGGCGGGGAAGACGATGGCGCAGTCCGGCCGGGACCGCGGATCCAGGCGCTCCAGCTGCTCATAGAGGCCGCCTTCGCCCATGCGGTAAGCAAGCGTGGTGTCGTCCGTGACGAGACCGACCAGGTCATATACTGGTCTTTGTCCATAATAAGCTAATACACCGGCATCATTGATGGCGATGGATTGGCCGGCGGGGAGATTGCCGTTGATCCACAACGCGGCGTTTTTTTGCTTCTCCAGGATCGTGGCGGAGTTTTCGATATAACGTGTGGCCCAGGCAGGCAGATAGGTGGCTTGCGTCAGCGCGGCCAGCGCCACTCCAGCCGCCAGGGGAACTGAATCATTCAAACGGAACATAAGGCCAAGGGATTCCAATCCCACCACGGCCAATAAGAAAAGCAGGGGGAAAAAGGGAACCAGGTAGCGGTAATTGTGCAGCGGCCAGACCTCGAGCGTGGCCACCGCGCCCAACACGGCCAGGAGGGGCAAGCCGATGGACAAGGCCTGCCACTTTGGCTCACTCCCCGGACGGATCGTCCAGCCTAGTAAGCCCAACACAACGAACAAGAGAAATCCCGGCAGAACGAATTCCCCCAAACCATGGATTCCCCCGCCCATCAGAAACATGACGATTGCGCCGGCATTGGCCACGATATCCCCGAGGATTTCATAGGGCATCTGGGTGGGGTGATAAAGAAGACTTTTGGCCAGCAATCCGTTGCCGCTGGAATTCCCGGTCGCCCAATAAAAGAAGAGCGAGGGGCCTGCCAGGCAGATAACCGCGAAAAGCAGTGCCGCGAGGAAAGCGGCGGCGGATTCCCTCCGGTGGGAAAGGGGCGCGCCGGAGATCCAACGAACTGCCAGGACCGCGCCGAGCACGATCCCCCAGATCGCCCCTTCGGGCCGGCATAAAGCCAATAATCCCAGGTAGAGGAACAGGCGAGGGAGGGAAGGCGCGGGGCCGAGGATTTCATGGATCGCCAGCAGAATCAGGCAGGCAAGCAATGCGATTTCCATGCCCGACCAGATGCCCCAGCCGGTCAGGCCCGATACCCATGTCAGCAACCAGGCGAACGCGCCCGCCCGGGGATACCCGGCCCGGATACCAATCTGGACCAACAGGTAAAAGATCAGCGCGGCGCAGGTCAAAGCTACAAGGGACGCCCAGAAGAGAAACAAATCCCCCTGGAATCCCAGGGCGTAGCCGGGCGCGAGGACGAAGGCGTACAGAATGCTGGTCGCGCCGCTGGTCACGGGCTGCCCGTCCTGGTAACGGAAAATTTCGCCCCGGGCGAGTTGCTTGGCGTATTGCAGATGGATGAAGCTGTCGTCCAGGGGAAACGAAAACGCGCCGTTGACCGCCAACTGCGCTCCGGCGAAGATCAGGCCCTGCACTCCGGCCAGCCCCAGGCAGAGCAGGGGCAATTTCCAGCGATGGGTGGCAAAGTCAATCATGAAGGCGGATCACGATCCTTTGGTCGCGCGGGCCTCCGGCCTGCACCGATATGCACGTCTCCCTCAGGGCCCCCAGGCCACGCGGAATCCCCCCGTGTTTTGCCGGGCGTCGGGGGGAAACTTGCCCCGGTCGGCGGAACGGAGGTACTGGGGCTTGGCCATCCAGGACGCGCCGCGAAACACCTTTTCCTGGCCCGCGTCCGGTCCGGAGGGATTCGTCTGGGACGGGTCTGGATAGGGACCATACCAATCCTGGCACCATTCCCATACGTTGCCGTACAAGTCGTACAAGCCCCAGGGATTGGGTTGCTTGAGGCCCACGGGATGCAATTCTCCCTCGGAATTCTCCCGGAACCAGGCATGCTTTTCGAGGTCTTCAGCGCTGGGATTTTCACCAAAATACGTGGCGGTGACGGTTCCCGCGCGGCAGGCGTATTCACGTTCCGCCTCGGTGGGCAGACGGAAGCGGGTGTCCTGGAGGGTCTGGTTGAGGCGCTTGAGATACTCCTGGCAATCCTCCCAGCTGACGCGGTTCACGGGCAGGTCCGCTCCCCGGGTGGATGAGGGATTCTCGGTCATCAGGGCGGCCCATTGCGCTTGCGTGACCTCATACCGGCCGAGATAGAAATCATGGCTTAGGATCACTTCGTGGACCGGGGATTCATCGGGATCCCGTCCCGCCTCGGTCTCCAGGCTGCCCATTTTAAAGGACCCGGCGGGGATCCGCGCCAAGATCAATGGTTTCGCTCCGGGAAGCAAATTGGGGATTTCGGCCACCCATTCTTTCCCGCCCGGCCCCAAGGCGGCCGTCTTCCGGCCGGCCGGACCCGTGGCGCACCCGGAGAGCAGCGCGAGGCCCAATCCGGTTATTGAAACCCGAACAACGAGTGTGGCGATCCATCGGCTTTTCATGATATCCCCTCCGGAACCTGGATGGGGATGATTATCGCACTCCGGGGGCCGGAAAACAACAAAAAGGGGCGGAATTGGATGGTGATTTTCGGGATCGATCCATGGCGGGTCATTTCCACTCCTCCCCCTCTGGGAGAGGGCCGGGGTGAGGGAATCCCTTCCTTCGCGGCGTTACCCTCCCTACCGGCCGCGCGGGTCATGCTGTATCCGCTCCAGGATTCCCAAGTCCGCGAGTTGCTTCTCGGCCGCTTCGCTCCAGCCCCGGTTGGCCTGAGGATTGGCCGGACTGGGATGGGGAATCTTGCCGATGATAATTCCCGGACCGCCGGCCACGTTCCGGATTTGTTTTTCCGCGAAGCCCCCCACGCCGATGACGTAATCCGGACGGTAATACTCCACGAACCGCCGCAAGGCGCGGCCGCACGCCGCTTCCAGGGGATCGCGGTCCCTCGTGGGAAGCTGGTCCGGCGTGATATTTCTGCCCTCCCGGCTGAAGAGGCACAGCGGGCAGAAATTGAGGACGAAAAAGTGCTGGAAGAACCGGTCCGGCGTTTCGAACCGGGCCCGCGCCCAGCCCCACAGGCGGGAACCGCTGATTTCCCGGCGGCGGCAGGCGAATCCCTCCACGGGCCGTTTGGGATGCGGCCGCGCCGGTTGTTCAACTTCTCCGTCCAGTCCCAGCCAATCGCGGACCCAGACCGTATCGCCGAAGGGGATCCCGGTCTGGGCCATGCCCCAGGGGCCCGGATTCATGCCGACGAGCAACGCTGTTTTGCGTCCCTGGCCGTACCGTTCCAGGTACCGGCGGTGGGATTCCCAGGCGTATTGCAGGGGATTGTAGACATGGGTGACAGGCGGTGAAAACGTCAACGGGGCGAGATCGGCGGCCAATTGGCGGGTAATACGGAACACGTCCATGGATGTTGATTTCTGAAACAATGGGCCGGCCGGGATTTCATCCCCGGTGCCACGCTTTCCGGGCTTTTTCGAGGAATGTCTGCTGTTCGGGATGCGTTTCCACCCAGGCTTCCATTTCTTGGATCACGGTTTGCGCTTGCGAGCGGTGCTTGGTTTCCAACAACGAGCGGATCAACTCGAGATATCCCTCCCCCACGGAGCCATAAATGATGGGGTAGAAGTATCCGATGGCGGAGGGAGGGCACAAAGTGTCCAAGGATTTCCGGTCGAAGTACACCGTGCGCAGCACAATGGGATTGTTCCGGTAGATGGGCAGAATCTGCTCGAACAGGGGGACCAGGACATTCACCACCCGCCGCACCCGGCGCATTTGCATTGGCAGATCCCGCCGGGCGGTATTGAGAATCTGTTTGTCCAGACGGCCCAAGGCCATTCCCACCTTATCCTCACCGGCGTGGACTTCGCCGGCGTACACTTCGAGGATGCGGATGTTGTCCCGCGCCTTGTCCAGCTCGTGCCACAATTCGCCCAGGACCTTGTCGAAGAGCCGTTGTTGTTTCCGGTCGATCCGGGTGTCATCCGGCATGCGGTAAAGCACGTGCGAGAGGTCTTTCAACGACCGCAGCTGCGTTTCCAGCAGGAGGTCGATGGTTTCATGCGCGATTTCCTTCCGCTTTTCATACTGGCCGCACAACTCCTCCACGACTCCGCGGATTTTGTAGAATCCCTTGATGAACCGGACGCGTTGATAATTCCGCCAGTTGACGGAGGGATCGTCCTCGATCGACTTCATGGCTGTTTCTCCAACTGTTCCAGAATGGCGGCGTAAACCCGGTCCGCCGCCAGGAGTTTCATGCAATGGGGATCCTTGGCGCACCGGGGCAGGTAGCATCCCAGGCAATCGATTTCACCCTGCAGGATGACGCCCTGCCCGTACAGTTCCAGTTCGGACGCGGAGGTGGGGCCGACCAGACACACGATCCGTTTTCCCAATCCCAAGGCCGCATGCAGCGCGAAGGTATCGCCCGAGACCACCAGGCCGCAAACATTGAGAATGGTGATGAATTCCATCATCGAGGGACGCAGTTCCGCGTCGATGAACGGCACGGTCATGGCGCGCATCACTTCCTGGGCCCGTTCGTAATCCGCCGGGCCGTATAGGATGATGGGCCGGACGTTCAATTCCCGGTACAAACGTTCGCCCAGCGACACGTAGCCTTCCACCGTCCATTTTTTATGCTGCCAGCGGTCGCCCGCTCCTACGTTGAATCCGATCCGGGGAAAGGTATTCCGCAGCCCATGCTGGTCCAGGAATTCGTCCGCCTGCGGCTGCAGTTCGGGCAGCAGGGGAACGTAGATGGGGTGGTTGCGCTCGGGCGCGCCGAGAATCCGCCGCATGTGGGCCTGGTAGGTGAGCCGGTTGGCCTTTTTGCGGTCGTCCCATAAACTCATCTCCAGCCAGGTTTCGCCGCTGGAATCGAAGGCGAAGACGGAACCGTCCGGACGGCGTCCGAAGCCCTTGTAGAGATCGGCCTTCGCCCGCATGGCGAGCGAAACGGCTTCGGGGGCGAGGTCGAAATTGACGCAGAGGTCGTACCGGTCCTGGTCGAGGATCACCAGCGTTTCGTCCGCCAGCGCCAGCGGCCGGTCGATCAGGGGATGGTTCCGGATGAGCGCGGTGCTTTTGGGGCCGCACACCCAGGTGATGTGCGAACGGGGATAGAGGTCCTTGACGGAGGGAACCAGCGCCGTGGTCCGCAACACATCGCCCGCGGCCCCCAATTTGATGATCAACACCCGGCAATCCAGGGGGTCGTAGTGAGGGCAGCCTTCGCAGAATACCCCGTGGTCCTTGTGGGGCTGACACGGCCGGTCACCCCGGTAATGCCGGCAATCCAGGTGGACCGTTCTCAGCGCTTTTTCCCTCCCTTTTTCTCATCCAGGTAGCGTTTGGCCTGTTCCTGGAACGGTCCCGCCTGGCTGTTGCGGGACAGTTTCTGCAGGAGGCTCTCCCCTTCCTTCGGCCGGCCGCCTTCATACAAGGCCATGCCCAGGAGGCATTGGGCCTGGGGGACCGCCTCGCTGGCGGGATTCTTTTCGAGAAAGCGCTTCATCTCGTCGATGCACCGGTCGTAGTTGCCCTCGTAAAAATCCACCGAGGCGCGGAAGAAAACCAGGTTGGTATACGCGCTCTGGGCGTCCTGCGCCATCTTCGCGTCCAGGCCGGGCCACTGAAACAAGCGTTGGAATTGATCCTCCGCCTTGTCGAACTGGGCGCGGTCCCGCAGCCCCTTGGCGTAGGAGAGGACCAATTGGGGATTGGTGGTGTTTTTCTGGATTTGCTGTTCGACCAACGTGAATTCGTCGATCTGGGTCAACGCCGCTTTCAGGCGTTCGGCGAGCAGGTACCGTTTGAGCGGCTCGTTTTCGATGCGCAAGGCCAATATTTCCCGGCCCTGGGGATCGAAAAACAACACCGCGGGAAACGTGCTCACCTTGTACTTTGTCCCCATGTCGGCGTTCGTTTCCACGTCCACTTTGACGTGGATGAAATCCGGATCGTACCGGGTGACCAGCGGGCTTTCCCAGACGAGAAAATCCTCCCGCTTGCGCGCGGGATTCTGATAATAAAACGGATGAAAGAAAAAGGCCACCACGGGTTGGTTTTTGGCCTGGCCGGCTTTCAAGGCGGCGTCGAGATCGGCTTTCCAATCCGCGGCCCCGGCCGGGCCGTTCGCCGTGATTATCCCCATCCACCAGAACAGGATAAAAGGAAGGCGCCGTTTCATGGTTTTAAATCACTCCGGCTTTCGAGCCATTCCGATAATTGGATCTTTGCGCTGTTCCGGATCCGGCGGAACCGCGTCTGGGATTCGGTTTTCCATGTCTCCGGACCGGTGGTTCTCTTCCTCCCGCGCATGTCTCCCGCGGCTGGATGAGTATAGTATAATCCTCCCTGGGATTTGTCGGCAGGTCCCAGAACCTTATCCGGACTCCGAAGCGCCCGGCGCCGTCAGGCTCGCGGTCTGTAAATCCAATACCATCAGGGTGATGTCGTCTTCCAGGGGCTCCAAGTCCAAGGGCCGCTGCGCGAAGGCCTCCAGGTCCCGCAGGATCGTGTTCAGCAGCTCGCCGGCGGGGAGGTCCCGGTGGTTGCGGATCAGGGTGCGCAACCGGAGGAATCCATACAATTCCCGCCGGCTGTTGGCCGCTTCCACGATGCCATCGGTGTACAGAAACAAGCGGTCTCCGGGGTGGAGGACGGCGTTGAGTTCCTCGTAGACCGGATCGTCCACAATCCCCAGGGGCATGCCCCGTCCCACTGGCAGTTCCTCGAGGGCGCCTGGGGGTTTGCGGAACAGGAGGGGGGGATGATGGCCGGCCGAGGCGTAGCGGAATTCGAGGGTTTTGAGGTCCAGCCGGCCGAGGAACATGGTCACGAATTCGCCGGCGCGCAGGGTGTTGATCAGCACCCGGCTCAGGTTGGACAAGACCTCGGCGGGGGAACTGTTCGGCATGATCAACGTGTGGGCCATCGCCCGCGTGATCCCCATGACGAACGCGGCCGGCGTGCCGTGGCCCGCCACGTCGGCGATCAATACAAAGAGGATCTCCGGATCCCGCGGGATGTAATCGTAGTAATCGCCTCCCGCCCGTCCGTTGGGAAGATAGAACGCGCGGATGTTCAGTCCCTCCCGGTCGAACAAGAGATCCGGGAGAATCATTTTCTGCAGTTCGCCCACGCCCTGGAGTTCCTCGTCGATCCGGGCGTAGGCGCGTCCCAGTTCTTCCGAGACGAGGCGCAGGGTCTGGTTTTTTTCTTCCAGATCCTGGGTGCGTTCCATCACCTTGGATTCCAGATCCTGGTTCCAGCGCTCGATTTGCTTGACATAATCCTGGATTTCCATCTCGCGGCGCTGGAGAGTCTGAGCCATGCGGTTGATTTCCCTCCCCAGGATCTCCAGTTCGTCGCCCGTGCGCACCGTGGCGGAGGCGCGGTAATCGCCCTCCGCGATCCGCGAGACCGCCCGGGCCAGGGTGGAGACCGGCGCGACCACCCGCCGGGCCAGGAGATAAACCACCAGCAAGGCTCCCGTGATGATGAATAGCCTCACCAGGAACAAGGAGTGGTTGAGCTGGTTCAAAAAAAACATGGTCTCTTCCATTGGGCTGAGAATCAGGTAGTATCCCCGGTTCTCTCCCAACGTGGGAAACGAGGAAGCCACGGCGAGATAGCGGCCGGACCCGATCTCGATGATCCGCGCCCGGTCCCGCATCGATGCCTGGTCTGCTTGGGGCAGGCGCGCCCACGTGTTCATGAACCGGGCTTGTTGCTCCGGCTCGAAGGTGGAAGCCACCACTTCATTGCCCAAGACGAAACCGATATGAAACGGGCTGCCCCGCCGCAGCTCGTTGGCCAGAGTGGAATCCACGGGGAACCCCATGGAAACGGTTCCCAGCACGGGATTTTCTTCTCCCCCTTGGATGACCGGGACCGAGACGACGGCGAACAGGCTCGCCGGAGCCGTGGGGCCCACGGGGATGTAGAAGACGCTGGTGTAGCCGGACAACGCTTCTTTCAGGGCGGTCCAGGATTGCAGCAAAGACTGGATTTCCGCGGCATCCGCGATGATCCGCGGCGTCTCTCCCCGGCGCAGCCGGATGGTTCCATCGATCACGTTCCCCTGGCTGTCCGTGACCACGATCAGATCCCGCCGCCGCGCGCCCGGAAACGATTGGACGAGAAAGCTCTTCACCAGTTTCCCTTCGCGGGCGATTTGCAGCGCCTGGCGCAGATAGTCTTGATCGGCGAGCATCAAGGCCTCGTTTCGGGTGGTGTCGAGACGAAATCCGAGAAGGTTATAAAATATGGTTTTCAATCCTTCGAAGTGCTTTTCGTTGGATTCGATGATGCTTTGAGAGACCAGCCGGTTGACCCGGTTGGTGCTCAATAACAACAAGAGGGCGAATACCAGGAAGAACAAGAGGAATATCTTCAGTTGGAAGGGCAGCTGGACGCGTATCATTGTGGGACGGGAGCCGAAACCTTTACCATGATCGAGACCGCGCCGGGTCACTAGGGAATGGAACCAAAATTGCCTATGCTTGTGGGGTTTCAGGCTGAATCCGGCCGCGCTCGGCATTTCCCATGCGCCGACTTGAAAAAAAGGTAACCGCCGGTGAACCCAAATTCCTGTCGATTAGGCCAAAACGCCAACAAGGGGCTGATTTTTTTCGTACTGGCCGCCGCTGTGGTTCCCCTCTACGTATACCACAATCCCGCCAATTGGAAAGCTCTGGCTTATAACTATTACGCTTTCGCCTACACGCTCGCTCCCTCGGTCTATACCGCCCACGTCCGGGAATTTCTCTTCATCGCGTGGTTTTGGCTGCTCGGACATGGCGTGGGTAAAATCCTGGTAGCCAAGGGATTGCGCTATGCCGGCCCGCTTCCCCTGACCCTCACGGTGCCGGTCGGATGGGGCGCGGTGTCTTTCGTTTTCTTTGCCCTGGCGCTTTTACAATTTTTTACATTTCCCATCATCCTCGCCGTGTGCGTGCTCCTGACGCTCGGATTCGTGGGGCCGGCCGTTTTCCAGGCGTTGCCGAATTGGCAACGGATACCGGACCGGTTTGCGCGGTGGCGGACAGAGCCCTTCGACCTCCGGATTGCTCTGGCGCTGTTGGCGCTTCCACTGCTGTACGCCTTTTATTCGTGCCTCATGCCGCCCACGCAATCGGACGGCCTGCGGTATCATCTGGCGGTCCCGTGGTTGTATCTCCGGCACGGGGGATTTTACCTCATGCCCCACCTCGCCTTCTCCAATTTTCCCTTTTTGATCGAATACCTGTACGCCATCCCCCTGGCCTTCGGGTTGATCTCGGGCCCCAAGTTCATCCACGCCTCGTATTATCTGCTCACGGTCCTGCTGGCCGCCCGGATGGGGAAAACCTTGGCCGGGCCGCGGGCCGGCGTCTACGCCGCCCTGATTCTCGCCTCCATGCCGTTCGCGCCGATCTTCGCCTCCTGGTCGTTCATGGAGTTCGGCCTGGCGTTTTATACCCTTCTGGGTTTTTCCCTGGCCCTCGAAGTGTTTGAATCCCGCCGGACGGCTCCGGACTCCCTTCCTTGGCCCACGATCCGGCTGTTGGGAGTGGTGGGGGGCTGCCTGTTGGGATGCAAATACACGGCCGTGACCACGGTGGCGTTTTTCATGCTCCTGCTGCTCGGGCCGGTGGACGCGGGATTCCGGCCAGTGTTCGCTTTCCATAATCTGAAATCCCATCTCCGGCCGGCCCTGCTGTACGGCGGGGTGGCGGCCCTGGTGGGCTGTCCCTGGTACATCAAGAATCTCATTCTTCTGGGAAATCCCGTGTATCCCTTCGCGCGCGGCCTGTTTTCCACCCCGGAGTGGACCGGCTTCAACGCTCTCTTCTTCCAGTATCACGCAGGGTTGAAGGGCAATCTCACGGCCATCCTGCAAGCCCCGCTGCTCGATCGCGTTTACGATTTCCTGACCCTCCCGTTCCGCGCGACGTTCTATCCTGGCGATATGGCGTCCCATCCGGACAATTTCGGTTCGTGGCCCATCGGCGCGGTTTGGCTCCTGCTGGGTCCGTTTCTGCCGCTACGGGAAAAATGGACCCCGCGCGCGGCCGGGCATCTGGCGTTTTCCGTTTTTCTGTATCTGCTGTGGGCCTATACGTACCGCGACACGCGGTTTCTTTTGCCCGGCCTGGCGGTGGCCGCCCCCCTGATGGGGCTTGTGGTGGAGGAACTGGCCGCCGCGTCCCGCTGGACGAAATACGGGGTGTTGCTGGCGGTTTTCTACAATATCCTCTTCACATCCGCCAGCATCCTGCTGCCCACCAAGAACGCGCCCTGGTGGGTCATGAGCGGCCAGGTCAGCCAGGAGGATTACCTGGAAAACGTCTCCGACTTCACCCGCGGCCCCTGCCAGGCATTCCGGTATCTGCGGGATAACACGGCCCCGGAACAAAAGGTGCTGTTACACGGGATTGAGCATCCCTTCTATTGTCCCAATGATTTCATCGGGGCCGATTGGTTCAACACGGATCCATTGATCGCCTGGTCGTGGGAATGCCCGTCGGCCGATGCGCTCCTGGCCCGCCTGCGGAAAGAAGGGATCCGGTACATCGTTTACGACCGCGGGAAAATCAACAGCCCGGGGTATTATGGATTTTACCGCCTCTTCCGGCTGCCCCTCGGCAAAGGCGAACCTCTGTTGCGCGAATTATATGAGAAGGAATACACCCGGATCCGGTTTCCCTACGCGTATGAGCAATGGGTCCAGCGTTTCACCCAACGGTTGGAGGCGGCGGAAAAACAATCCCCCAACATCAAAGCCCTGGAGACATTGTTGGATGGAGGGATGTTGCAGGAAGTGTTCCGTTCCCGCGAGAATCCCGAACCGCCCGGGGGGGGAGTGTTGATTTTGCGGGTGAGTGAAGAGCACGGGAAGGAATAAGGCTGTTTTTTCATAAGTATAATAAATTGTATAAGATAACCACCGGGCAAGGTAAGGGACCGCCGGTTTGCCGGCCAGGGCGCGGAGATGCGGGGCAACAATTCAATTGACGCTACATCTCACAAGAGTTATCTTCGATAGTAGACACGGGGAGATATCGGGGCATGAGATACAAGATTCCGGTTATCGTCTTGGCAGCCGTGCTGTTGGTGGCCGGCCTCACCGGTTACGTGGTCCAGCGGATTCAACGGCAGAATGCACTCGCCAAGGCCGAATCCCTTTTCAACCGGGGCGAATACGGCGCCGTGCTGGATATGTTCCAAGCGGATTTGGCGGGGGGGGCGCGCCTGTCCAGTGAACGCCTGCTGGCGGCGAAATCCTTGTACCGGCAGGGGGAATTCGACCGGGCGCTGGAGATGCTGGAGCCGCTTCTGCGCGTGCGCGAGGAAGACCCCCGCGCCCTGGTGCTCGCCGGGTGGATCTGGATCCGGAAAAATTCGTACATCCAGGCGCAGCCGATGTTCGATAAGGCCGCCGAGACCGATCAGGCCGCCGAGGCCGAAGGCGGTCAAGGGGCGGTGGCGTTGTTGCGCAGCGAACGCTATCGCGGCGACGAACTGAACCAGGCGGAGTTTCACCTCAACCAGGCCCTCTCGCAAAATGCCCAGATCCCCGAGGTTTATCTCGTCCTGGCCGACCTGAAGGCCTTGCAGCATCGGGACGAGGAGGCCGTCGCGGCCGCCCGCCAAGCCGCCGAGCTGGCTCCCCACTGGTGCGAACCGTACGTCATGCTGGGCCGCGTGCATTTGCAGGCGGGCCATTACGCCGAGGCCGAAAAAGCGTTCAAGGAAGGCCTGAAATACGGCGCCGATGAGGAAGAAACCAACTTCTACCGCGCCCGTTCGGTCTACTTCCAGGGCCGTCTGAACGAAACTCTGGTGCTGCTCCAGGACCTCGTGAAGGCGAAGGGGAAAAAAGCCCGCGAGGCGCTCGAGGACGCCGCCAAAATCAATCTCATCCTGCGCCCGGACGAAGCCGTCGAATCCCTCCGCCAGGCCTGGTCCTACAAGGAGACGTTGATCACCGGCGTGCAACTGTACGAAACCCTGTCCGGGCAGGGGAAGGCCGAGGACGCCGGCCGGATCCTGGAAGTCCTGATGAACAAATGGCCTTTCGTGAACATCGTCCAGCTGGAGCAAGGGAACCGGCTGTTGCGGGAAGGGAAAATGGACGAAGCCTACAACGCCTATCAATCGGCGTTGTTGAACGACGCGGCCAATTACCTGGCCTATTCCAACCTGGGCTTTACCGCCCTGGTGCGGGGGCAATATTTCAACGCCGCCGATTTCTTTAATTCCGCCATCCGGGACAGCGGGGATTTTTTCCCCGCCCAGGTGAACCTGGTGCTCAGCCAGCTGGCCGGCGACCGCGCCAGCGAAGCCCAGGCCAATCTCGAGTCGTTGTTCCACCGCCACCCGGAAAATCTCTACCTGCTGCTGGCCCGGGCGCTGGACCGGTTCCTGTCGGGCGACGCGCAAACCGCCCTGGAACTGGCGGATCAAATCCTCGCGAAGCAACCCGGACAAGCGGCGCCTCACATTCTGCGCGGCGAGATCCAGCTGCGCCTCTTCCAGTTCGAAAAGGCCCGTCAAAGTTTCGAGGAAGCCCTGGCCCGCGATGCGGAAAGCGTCCGGGCGCAACTGGGCCTGGCGCACGCGCATTACCGTCTGGGAGAAACCGAGGCGGCGGCCGAGTGGTACAACCGCCTGGCCGCCAATCTCCAACAGCTGCCGCCCGCCGTGCAGCCCGAGGTCCAGAACGGCCAGGCTCTCGTTGCTTTGGCCCGCCGCGAGAACGCGCAGGCTTCCCGGATTTGGGAAGAAATCCAGAACCAATCGGATTGGGCGCGCCAGGCCAGCGGGATCAATCTCAGCCTGCTGGAGGAAGAATCGCCGACGGAAGCCGTGTTGCAGGACCTGAAAAACTGGGCCGCGAATCCCGCCGCGTTGCCCGAGGCCGGGTACGATCTCGCCTTGTTCCTCAACACCCTGAACCGCCCCCAGGAGGCGGCGGACGCGTACGAGAACCTCTTGAAACGGTTTCCCGCCTACCTCCCCGCCCTGTACAACCTGGCCAATCTCTACTGTGAACGGGGGCGCTATCACGACGCCATCGCCTTGTACGAACGGGCCCGCCGGGCGGCGCCCGATCAGGTTTCGCTCCTCAACAACGAGGCCGCCGCCTGCGCGCGGGTGGATGATCCCACACCGGCGCTGGAGTTGATCGCCGCGGCGGTGAAACTGGATCCCAACTACGGCGACATCCGCTACAACCAGATGCTGCTGTTTCTCGGGCGCGCCGGCCTGGAAACGGCCGAGGCCGCGTTCGGCGGTTTTCAGAAAGCCTTCCAGGGCTCCAGCGGGTCCCAGGCCGCGGTGAGCCTGATCGACGGACTCATCCAGGGGCGCCGGGAGAAATGGGACGCGGCCCGGGAGGCGTTCACCCGGGCGGCGGAAAGCGATCCGGAAAATGCCCATGCCGCATTGAACCAGGGCATTGCGCTGGCCAAATTGAAGCGCTATTCTGAAGCGGAGGCCGCCCTGCGCAACGCGATCCGGCGGGATCCCGGCCTGGCGGATGCTCACCGCTCGCTGGGCCTTTTGTATTGTGAGTTGGGATTGTTCGAAGAGGCGGAAACCTCGTTGGGAGAGGCGTTGCGCCTGGATCCCGCGCGGAAGGACATCGAAGCGATCGTGAATCAAATCAAGGGCTGGATGCGGGAGGACCGATCCCTTCCTTGACGCTTTTTTCACGGGGAAGATATACTTGAAGGATGAAAAGCGGGATCGATCGGCCGGCATGACGGGCCGGCCAAACCTCCATCCTCCCCATTTTTCCGGTCCCATGCGGTGAAACCATCACAAAAAGGTGTGGAAGAACGATCATGGCGAACCCAGACGAAAAGACAGCGGTCATCAATGGCGTTACCGGAACGGAGGAGGCCAAGACGGGCCAGTACGCCCTCGAGTCGGAAAGCGCGCAACGACTGCAGGACGTCGACTTCGCCACCGTCGAAGTTGGGCCGGAGGACATGCTCGAGGCCTTGGCGGGCCAGGCGAACATGGAAATCGTCCCGCTGCGGAAAAAGCGCCTCTTGCCGGAGGTGGTCAGCCTGCTGCCCGAGAAGATGGCGCGCCGCAACACGGCCATCGTCATCGACCAGAATGGCGACGAGTTGGTCATCGCGATATCCGACCCGTTCAACCTGGCCGCGCAGGACTCCATCCGTTTCTGCTTCCAGAACAAGCACATCCGGTGGGTGCTGGCCCGCGAGGACGAAATCCAGCTGGCCATCGAGCGCTACTACAAGGGCGAACAGGCCCTCGTGGAAGACATGCTCACCGAGATCAGCGAAAACCAGGAATACGGTTCCGAGAAGGACCGGCGGACGCTGAAGCAGATGCTCACGGAAGATATTTCCGTGGACGAGGAAGGGCCGATCATGCGGCTGGTGGACCTCATCTTCGAGGAAGCCGTCCGCATGCGGGCCTCCGATATTCACTTTGAACCCTTTGAAGACAAGTTCATCATCCGCTTCCGGATTGACGGCGTGCTGCACGAGATCCAATCCCCCAGCAAGAAACTGCAGGGGCCGATTCTCTCCCGTCTCAAACTCATGAGCGGCATGGACCTCTCGGAAAAACGGGTGCCTCAGGACGGACGCATTCAGAAAATCATCCTGGGCCGGCATTTCGACTTCCGGGTCTCGGCCCTGCCCGCCCTCCACGGCGAAAGCATTGTCACCCGTCTGCTCGAGCAGTCCGGCGTTCTGCTGGGATTGGAGCAGATCGGCTTTTTGGAAGACAACATCGAGAAGTTCAAGAAGATGATCCGGCGGCCCAACGGGATCATCCTGATGACCGGCCCCACCGGATCGGGCAAGACGACGACCCTGTATTCGGCCCTCAACGTCATCAACACCGTCGACACCAAGATCGTGACCGTGGAAAACCCGGTCGAGTACCAGATCGAGGGGATCAACCAGGTCCAGATCAACGACGACATCGGATTGACTTTTGCCCTGGCCCTGCGCTCCATCCTGCGCCAAGCCCCCAACGTCATCCTCGTGGGTGAAATCCGCGACCTGGAAACGGCGGAAATCGCGATCAGCGCCGCCATGACCGGTCACCTGGTCTTTTCCACGCTGCACACCAACGACGCCCCGGGCGCCAATACCCGTCTGGTGGAAATGGGAGTCAAACCCTTCCTGGTCGCCTCCGCCATCCAGGCGGTCATCGCCCAGCGCCTGGTGCGGACCATTTGCCAGGAATGCAAGGAGCCGTACCAGGCCGATCCCCTGGTGATCCAGGACCTGGGATTCAATCCGGACGAATACAAGGACCAGAATTTCTACCGCGGCCGCGGCTGCGAGAACTGCAACTACACCGGGTATAAGGGACGTACGGCCATCCACGAGGTCATGGAAAACTCGGATGAGATCCGTGACCTGGTGCTCCGCAATTCCGCCACGGACCAGATCCGCGCCATGGCCCGCAAGCAAGGCATGCGAACCTTGCGCGAGGACGGCTGGCTCAAGGTCCTGCGCGGGACCACCACCATGGTCGAAGTCGCGCGCATCACCGCCGGCGATGAAATCTAAACCGCCGGGGCCGCGCGGCCGGGATACCCGGGGCATCACTTTCAGAGGCAGAAGGAGTTAGGGAAGGTGGTTGAAATCCATAAAAAACATATTCAGATGGAGGATCTGCTCAAGATCGTCGTTGAGCGTGACGCCTCCGACCTGCATCTCCGCGTGGGCCGTCCCCCGGTGATCCGCATCGATGGCCGCCTCGAGGACCTGGGCAACGAACCGCTCACGCCCGAGGACACCGAGTACCTCATGAACAGCATATCCCCCGATATGCACCGGGAGGCCATCTCCGAGATCGGCAGCGCCGACTACGGGTACGCCTTCCAGAACCTGGCCCGGTTCCGCGTCTCCATATTCCGGACCATGGGGAAATACGGCATGGTCATGCGCCTGATTCCTTCGCGCATCCTTTCCTTCGAGGACCTGGGGCTGCCCCTGGAGGCCACCAAGGACCTGCTGCACCGCCCCCGCGGGCTGGTGCTGGTGGTCGGACCCACCGGGTCCGGCAAGACCACCACGTTGGCCACCATGCTGGACTACATCAACCGCAACCGGGACACGCACATCATCACCATCGAGGACCCGATCGAGTACTTCCACCCGCATCGCAAGTCGATTGTCACCCACCGCGAACTGCACGTGGACGTGAGCTCCTTCGCCGACGGCCTGCGCGCCGCCCTGCGCCAGGACCCGGACGTGATCCTGGTCGGGGAAATGCGCGACACGGAAACCATGCAGGCGGCCATCACCGCCGCCGAGACGGGGCACTTGGTGTTCGCCACGCTGCACACCAACAGCGCCTCCGCCACCATCAACCGGATCGTCGACGCTTTCCCCACCAACCAGCAGGAACAAATCCGCATGCAGCTCTCGGTCACCCTGATCGCCTCCATCTCGCAGGCCCTTCTCGGGCGCGCCAGCGGCAAGGGGCGGGTGGCCGCCTACGAGATCATGGTCATGACCCCGGCCATCGCCAACCTCATCCGCGAACGCAAGACCAACCGCATCCTCTCGGCCATCCAGACGGGCGGCAAACTGGGGATGATCACCATGGACATGTTCCTCTACAACCTGTACACGCGGGGCATCATCACCCCCGAAGACTGCATCGAACGGGCCCACGAACCCGACGAAATGCGCAAGAAAATCTTGTTCTCGTGATTCCCTATCCCGGGACCGCCCGGAACCGCTCCCTTCTAAGGATGAGGCCATGTTAGGATTTGGACGCAAGAAAAAGGAACTCGAACCGCGGGACCCGGCGCCCGCCGCGGTGGCAACGCCCCCGGAAACCGAACAGGAACGGCTGGAGCGGATCCAGCAAGCCGCCCAGAATGAATCCGCCGCCATGGTCCGCGACACCCAGCGCGGTTCCAACGTCATCATCCCCGACGAGGCCGGCCAGGCGGTCCGCGACGCCGTATTGGAACAGGTGAGCGAGTCCTCCCGGGAAACCCCCTACGCCACGGAGGAGGATCTCCTCGCCGTGCTGGCCAGCCAGGTCGGCATGGAGATGGTGAAACTCAACGATTACCAGATCGATGAATCCATCATCAAACTGATTCCGCCCGATCTCGCCCGGCAATACAAGGTCTTTCCCCTGACCCTGGAGGAAGAGACCAACACCCTGACGCTGGCCATCTCGGACCCGCTGAACGTTCAAACCCTCGACGATCTGCGCATCTGGCTGGATCACGAGGTGAAGGGCGTGGTGGCCACCGAGGAAGAGATCAACAGCGCGATCGAGGAATTCTACGGCACGGGCGGCGAATCGGTGGATGATGTCCTGCACGAACTGGATTCGCAGGAGTTTCAGATCGACTTCAAGGACGAGAGTTTCGGCAACCTCGAGAAAATCGTGCACGAAGCGCCGATCGTCAAACTGGTCAACCTCATTCTCCTGCAGGCCATCAAGGACCGCGCCTCTGACCTCCACGTCGAGCCGTTCGAGCGCAGCCTGCGCATCCGGTACCGCGTGGACGGCATCCTCCACGAAACCGTGCCGCCGCCGCCCCACCTGGCCAACGCCATCATCTCCCGTCTCAAGGTCATGGCCGGCCTCAACATCGCCGAACACCGTCTGCCCCAGGACGGACGCGTCAAACTCTCCATGGCCGACCGCAACGTCGAACTGCGCGTCTCCTCGCTGCCCACCGTCAACGGGGAAAGCGTGGTGATGCGTATCCTCGACAGCCAGATGATGGAACTGGGCCTGGAAAACATCGGGATGCTGCCCGACACCCTGGAAATCTTCGACAAGATCATCAAACGGCCCAACGGCATCGTATTGGTCACGGGCCCGACCGGGTGCGGCAAAACCACCACCATGTACGCCTCCCTGCGCCGCATCTTCAGCCCCATGCTCAAGATGATCACCACCGAGAACCCCGTCGAATACCACATGGACGGCGTGGTGCAGGTCAACATCAACCACGCCGTGGGACTGACCTTCGCCCGCTGCCTGCGCGCCATCCTGCGCCAGGACCCCGACATCATCATGGTGGGGGAAATCCGCGACCTGGAAACCGCGCAAATGGCCATCGAGTCGTCCCTCACGGGGCACATGGTGCTCTCCACCATGCACACCAACGACGCGCCCAGCACCCTCACCCGCCTCATCGATATGGACGTCGAACCCTTCCTGATTACCTCGGCGGTGGTCGGCGTCGTGGCCCAGCGCCTGATCCGGGTCATCTGCCTGGACTGCAAGGAACCCTACAAGCCCGATCCGGCGATCATCCAGGAACTGGGGTACAATCCCAAGGACGTGGAGAACATCACTTTCTTCCATGGGCGCGGCTGCTCGGAATGCAACTACACCGGTTACCGGGGCCGGACGGGGATTTTCGAGTTGCTGATCCTCTCCGACGCCACGAAAGAACTGGTTCTGAACCGCGATTCCAGTTCGGTCATCTTCCGCCAGGCGCGCAAGGATGGGATGCGCACCATGCGCGAGGACGGCTGGGAAAAGGTCCTGCAGGGCCTCACCACCGTCGAGGAAGTGCTGAGCAGCACGTCGCATTGATCATCCGGCCATCTCTTTCGCCAGAACCAAACCGGGCCCGCCCAGCGGGCCCGGTGGTTTTTTATCCCCGGGGCGGGAAAGGCGGAGGGAGTGAGGCCCGTTCCCGCGCGGCGGGGGCAGGGGAGGGGACAGGACGGCCGGGCGCCCTCAAACCAGCCAGGCGATGAGCAATCCCGCCGCGAGCAGGATCAACCCCAGGCATCCGGCGTATAGGCACCCCCCGCACCCGCAGCCTTCCATGCGCATTTCCATGGACATGACCCGGGGGGGCAGGCCGGCCGGACGCCGCCCTTCGGACCATTCCTTCTCCAGGGGGGCCGGCGTCCCATCCGGCCATTCCACGATTTCCGCCTCCACCGGCCGGAACTCGCCGGGCGGATTCGGGGAAGGGGGAGGGGATTTTGGGCTTTCTGCCATGCGTAGCATCCAACGTGCAAGGTATTTAGGATGGGTTACGTCATCCGCACTTTCTCCGCGGGCAGCAGCCGGGCCAGGATGTTCTCCCGGGGATAGGCGTGCCCCTTGTGTTGGACGAAGCCTTCGCCGTAGGCAAATCCGAATTCCTTGCCCCGTTCCGCGGCCCATTCCTTCATGGAGATCAGGTATTGATCGACGCCGTGGTGTTTGCGGAGCCATTCGCGCTGCGAGGCGTGCGCGGCCAGCATTTGTTCCTTGATTCCCAGCGTGGAGGAGATATCGATGCAGAATTCCGGCCGCATCCGGCGCCCCAGGGTGTCGACGCCCTCGAGGGGATCCATGTAATAGAGGGCGGGGATATGATTCATGACCGGGGCCAGGCCCGTGAAGTAGTTTCGGAGTCCGCCCACGAACGTGGCGTTGCGCACCAGCACGGAAGTGTTGATGTGGTCGGCCATGTAGTCCTCGGGATAGGCGGTGAGGACGAAGTCCGGATTGACGCGCCGGAGGAGCTCGGTCACGGCGCGGCGCGAGCGGTCGTCGTCGAAGATTTCGAAATCCGGAAACTCGAGGCAGTGGTACTCCACGCCCAACAGCGCGGCGGAGCGGTTCGCTTCCTCCCGGCGGATGACGGCGATTTCCTCGCAGCGTTTGTCCGGCGTGCCCTTGTCGCCGTTGGCCACCGTGGCCATGACGATCTCGTGTCCCTGCTCTTTCAGCAGCGCCAGGGTTCCCGCCGCCAGGAATTCGATATCGTCCGGATGAGCGTGAATCGCGAGTATTTTCATGTCCGGCCTTTCTATCCTTCGATCTTGACGCTGCGGCCCGTAAGCGCCGATTCCTCGGCCGCGTAGCAGAGTTCCATGATCTTCGCCGCGGACTCGATGGGCACGCTGGAATCCACGCCCCGCTCCAGGCAATCGACGAAGTGGTCGATCTCCCCCTGGAAGGGATGGTGGGTGACGTCGCCGCTGTCGGGGAGGATGGTGGGAATCGTGGCGAAGTGCGTCTGTCCAGGCAGTTTCTTGGACGAGTACAGCTGGTTGTTGCGGATGGTCCCTTCCGAGCCCAAGAGCAGAATGGGGAACATGTAGGGGGCTTTGACCTCGATGCAGCTGGTCACCTTGCCGCAAAGGCCGTTCTGGAACTGGAAGAGAGTGACCAGGGTGGGCGCGTATTCGTAGGCCATGTAGATGTCCGCCTTCGAACGGGCCGCGCAGGAATAGACTTCGGTGACCGGGCTGCCCATGAACCACACCAGGGCGTCCAGAGCGTGACAGCCGGCCGAGAGGAGCGTGTTTCCGCCCGCGGCCTTGGTCTTGTTCCACTCGTATTGTTTGTACCAGGGGCCGATGCCGTGGTAGTAATCCACCTCGCCGTAGAACAATTCGCCCACCGCGCCGTCATCCAGCAGCGCGCGGATGACCGAAAACAGCGGATTCCAGCGCAGGACGAAACTCACCACCGACTTGGTCCCGTGTTGCTTCACGCTTTGCGTCAGGCGGCGCAGATCGTCCCGCGACAAGGCCACCGGCTTTTCCATCACCAGCTGCGCGCCGTGCTCCACCGCGCAGAGGCCATGCTCCACATGCATCGTCGGAATGGAGGTGATGGAGACGATATCCGGCTCCTCCTGCTGCATCATTTTTTCGATGGAATCGTAGCAGGGGACTTTCAGTTTGCACTCCTCCGCCTTGCGCCGCGCCTCCTCCTCGGTTAGCGAGACCAACGCCGCCACTTCCGTCAGCGGATTGTTTTTGTAGGCCGCGATATGCTCGCCCGACACCCATCCGCACCCCACCACGGCTGCCCGGTATTTAGCCATTGACGTTTTTCCTCCTGGAAGGCTTCAAATTTGCGGTGAAATGTGAAACAAAGGAAACGGACTCCATTCGCTACTATGTTATAATTAGTCCACTATCGAAAGAAAGGTGAAGATCATGGCTGCAATCAATATGCTCTCCACGATCAAGGGTTCCCTGTTGGAAAATTTCTACCCGAAGGGATGGGACCTGGCGAAGATCGACCGCTGCTGTTCGAATCCGCCCGAGACCATTTTGGACCGGCAGCCCTGGTGGCATAAGGACTTCCAACCCGTCCGCTGCGAATCGATCCAGGATTTCGACACGATGATGGGATTCGAAATCGCCCAAACCATCCGCGCGTACCGGGAGCAGAAGCGCGAGGTGGTGTTCATTCTGCCGGTCGGCCCGATGGGCATGTACAAATGGGCCGTCTTTTTCCTGAAAGCCTGGAACATCCCCTGTGATCATTTTCATGGATTCAATATGGACGAATGGTCCGACCAGCAGGGCAACACGCTCGCCCCGGACGCCGCCGGTTCGTTCCAGCAGGCGATGGAGGAGGCGTTTTACGGCCCGTTGGGTGAGCTCACCGTGCCTCCCGCTCAGCGCCACTTCGCCACCAAGACCGATCTGCCGAAATATCCCGAGCAGATCGCCGCGCTGCGCCAGGCGGGAGCGGCGCTGGTGGTGGTCTTCGGCATCGGCCGGGCTTGCCATATCGCCTTTTGGGAACCGCAATACGCGGGCGAGTTTTCAGAAAAAGATTGGATGGAGCAGTGCTACCGGCTGGCCGCGCCCCTGCATCCCCTCACCATCGAGCAGAACGCCCTGACCAGCTTCCGGGGCCGCTACACGCTGATTTCGTGCTTCGCCAATACCATCGGGCCGGGCCTCTTCCTGAAGGCCGACAAGATCATCGGCGGTTGCGACGGCGCGTTTGCCAACGGCATGCAATGGCAAGGCCCCAGCCTGTGGATCACGTTGCGCTACGGGCCCGACCGCTGGTTCCCCTCGACCTTCATGCCCACGCAGCCCGGCCGCCTGTTCTTCCTGAAAGACCTGGCCGGCCCGCTGGAAGCCGAGTGCCATTGAGGCGGTTTTGGGGAAAACGGATCCACCGCGGCGACGCGGCGGGCGCGGAGCGGGGATGGGACGTGGGAGGTGGTTGCGTAAAATCGGGAGGTGAATGGTTGGCGAAAGGTTTTCCCTCACCCCAACCCTCTCCCGGGAGGAGAGGGAGGAGTAGAGCGGGGGGGATTGTCTGAATCAGGATGGCCTGGATGGACAAGAGGTACGGGATGATGGAGAGTCATGCCCCGGTTTGAAACAGGGGGCTACTCCCCCCCGTCCCTTTTCAGGGCCGGAAGTGAGTTCTTGATTTTGGCGGGCTACGCTACGCGTTGAGCCCATGATCCTATCGATGGGAGGAGCCCGGGTTGTGGAAAATCGTCCGAAGTCTCCGCACCGCCGGCTGGGCGCGTTCACCTTGATTGAATTGCTGATTGTCGTGGCCATCATCGGCATCCTGGCCGCGATCGCCGTGCCCAACTTCCTCAACGCGCGGCTCAAGGCCCTGACTTCCCGGGTTCAGGCGGATATGCGCACGGTCAGCCACGCGTACCAGATGTACTACCTGGACCGCAACGCCTGGCCGCCCCACTGTGACGGCCCCGCCCAGCATCGCTTCGTCACCACGCCCGTCGCGTACTTGAACATTTCGGCGGAGGATCCCTTCGCCCAATCGGAAACGGCGAAAGCGGATACGTTGTGGCAGAACACCTGGGGGCAGTATCACCCGGAAGTGGCCATGGCCTGGAATACCAAATCGTATGGTTTTGAAAACGGCATCCAAAATGATCCGGAGTATTTTCTGGCCAACAAAAACGCCGCTTTTTTCGTCATGAGCTTCGGTCCGGATGGGGATTTGGATTCCCCCCGGCCCAGCGCCGCCCGGTACGAAGCCAGCAACGGCTTGGTTTCCAACGGCGATTTCCTGACTCCCATCCCCGGCAATTATGGACACGGACACCCGTATACCGGCTTTTATGATTGCTCGGGCTACACCGCGGGGGATGTATAGGAGAAGGATATTTGGGTGGGTTTCGCTGCGCTCAATCCACCCCACATTCGCTTTGTCTCAATATTTCAACCATGATGGCACGTCGGTTTTGGTGGTTTGGTCCGCGCCGATGTTGATCCCGCCCGCGCCCGCGCCGATGGCGGGCGATCCGGGTTGCAAGATGAAATTCTTGGCCGTGATATCGGTCAATTGCGGATCCACGTTGACGAGGTCCGTGGCGTCCGGCGCTCTTTCCACTTTTTCATTGCCCCCGCCGAAGTTCCCCGATCCGGTGATCAGCAGATTGTGGTTTTCCTTGAAAGCCAGCAATTTGTCTCCATGTCCCCAGCAGGCGGCCGGACCGAACGGCGCGAAGCCCGCGGCGGGGTCCACGTTGCCGCCGGGAATCAGGATGGAATTCGTGATTTCCACCTCGATGCCCTCGCCGCTCGAATCGGCCAGGGATTGCAGGGAGATCAAGAGCGGCTGGTTCGGGGTTTCGACCGGATAGCCCACCACCGTGCATTGGTCGATCACCAGCTGGCCGGTCATGCCCGGTTGGCCGCCGAATTGGCCGTAGCGCAGAACGGCTTGCCCGCCCGTGTAATCCAGGAAGCAGCGGCGGAACGTGATGGAGACCGCGTCCAGGTCGATGCGGGCGATCGCGCCCGGTTCGCCCGCGCCGCCGAATCCGGTGAAGACGCAATCCTCGAAGGTCACGTGTTCGATCACGGTCGGGTCTCCCCCCGGCTGGTTGGAATTGTCGTTTTGCGTGTTGCCGAACAGGGCGATGAAAAATCCCGGCGCGTACGGGGCTTCGCCGGCGGGCGCGGCCGTGTCGTTCGCCACGAAACGCAGGCGGCGGACGGTCACGTTGTCCGCGAAGACGCCCTCCCACTTGGCGGAATCGAGCAGGGTGATCGTGCGGACCGGCCCCGCCGGATCGCTCTCCAGCACGACGCTGTTGCCCGTGATGAACGGCAGCACGTTGACACCGCCTGGCTCGAATACCAAATCTTCTCCGACATAAATGACGTTATTGGGCACGGAGACCGCCGCGGCCAGTTCCTCCGGCGTGGTGACCGTCACGGATTGGGAATAGGCGGGAAAGGAGACAGTCAATACCAAAATACAGGCCATTCCCGCGTGCATGATGGTTTGGCGATTGCGGTTCATTATGGATACTCTCCTTTAGTTGGAATGATAGCGATCTTGTTGCATGTCAGAGGATTTGGAGTGGTGAGGCTCCGCGAGTCTCTCTCCATTATCCCCTCACCCTGGCCCTCTCACAAAAGGCTGATTTGTACTCAGAAGTGAAAGGTGGATGAATTGGCGCGCCGGCGCGTAACTCATCCAGCCCGCCACCTCTCTGTTGCCACTCCCTCTCCCTCTCCCTCTGGGAGAGGGCCGGGGTGAGGGAAGATCAGCCCGAAGGGAGAGGGCAACCATCGGCGTTACGCGTCGCGCTGGTTCATCCTGCATGGCGTCCAAAATGCAATCCTGCCTATCAATGCCCCATGCGGTACAGGTCGCCGCGGCTGTAGAGGCCGTTGGAGGGCGCGTAGGCCAGCAGCCAGTCGGCGGCGCTCACGCCCGGCTGGTCTTGTTGACGCTCACCATCCGGACCGCGGCCGAACAGTACCCACGAAAGGCTTTCATACCGCCGGCCGTTGAACACCTCGAACTCCACCCGGCTGCGCGGCGGGGCGGGTCCGCAACGCAGGTACCAGTACGAGTGGATCCACTCGGGAGGCAGCTGGTTCATCTTGTTTTCCAGGCTTTCGAAGGTGTCGCGGGGCAGGCTGCTGATATAAGCGATGGGCGAGGTCAACTCATAGTGATGCGCGATGATGGCCAAATTCACCCGGGAAAACGAAAAACGCCCGCCGATGGGCCGCTTGCCGGCATCGGGAAGATTCTGGTCCTGCCAGTCGGGCGGGTAGGCGTTATTGTCCAAATGATACATCTCCAGCGCGTGGTCGAGGGCCGAGAGATCGGCCTCGGCCCGGGCGATTTGCGACCGGACACGCGCGTTCAGGAAATTCGGGACCGCGATCGCCGCCAACACCCCGATGATGGCCACCACGATCAGCAATTCTATCAAGGTAAATGAGCAGCTGTTCATGCGGATTAGTTTACAGAAAAGATTTTCTTCATCTAGTTATTTCCCGCAAAACAGCGTATTTTTAAGGGGATTTTGTATCGAGAACCGTGCTTGATCGAGACAGGAGATCCTCCGTGAAAAAGAAGACCTCGGTAAACCAGATTCTGGAGAAACAGACCTTAGAGAAACTCCCGTATCCCTGCAGCCGGCGCCGTTTCTTGCGTTTGGGAGTGGGCGTGGCCGTGGCGGGGCCGTGGGCCTTGTCGCACGCCCTGGAGGCGGAAGCTCCCTCCCGGCCGATTCCGGCGGAACACCTGGCCAACGCCAAGGCGGCCATCGCCGAATGCCGGGGTTACGGGCCGGAAGTCAAGGAATCCATGAAAAAATGCTTTGACCTGCTGGGCGGCATTGGCTCGCTGGTGAAAGGCAAGACGGTCACGGTGAAGGTGAATTTCACCGGCAGCCCGTATGAAACGCTGTTCGGCAAACCGCCCGGGGAAACCTACCTGACTCACGGCGCGACCGCCATCGCGTTGGCAGCCATTCTCTTGGAAGAAGGAGCGAAGCGGGTGCGATTCGTGGAATGCGCGTATTACCGCAAATCCATGAATGAAGTCATGGAAATGGTGGGCTGGGACGTGAAGAGCCTGCTGGCGCTCGGCAACGTGGAAGGCGAAAACACCCGGAATCTGGGGAGTGGGAAAAGTTACGCGGAAATCAAGGTTCCCGAACCGGCACTGCTTTTCGACTCGTTCCAATTGAATCAAGCCTACGAAGACACGGATGTATTGATTTCGCTGGCCAAGCTGAAGAATCATGGGATCGCCGGCATCACGCTCTCCATGAAGAACATGTTCGGCATCACGCCGTGCTCTCTCTACGGCGATGACGCCGGATCGGAAGACGCCATCCAGGCGCGCGGTTCCATGCATGGTGGCGGCCGGTGGGGCAGGGCGGTCGCGCTGCCGGGCGTCAAGCAGAAACTCGGCCGCGACGCGGGCTTCGTGGTGCCCCGGGTGGTCGTGGATCTGTGCGCGGCGCGTCCGGTGCATCTGGCGGTGATCGACGGCATCACCTCGATGAGCGGCGGCGAGGGATTCTGGTCGCGCGGAATTAAGCCGGTGGCGCCCGGAGTGTTGATCGCGGGGCTCAATCCCGTGTCGACGGACGCCGTCGGCCTGGCGGTCATGGGCTATCCCGATCCGCGGGCGGAGCGGGGAACCACGCCGTTCGAGAACGGGGACAACCACCTGCTATTGGCGGAACGCGCGGGTTTGGGCACGGCGGATCTATCGCAGATCGATGTGCGGGGATTGCCGATCGAGAAGGTACGGTATCCGTTTCAATCGTAGAGGAACAGGGGATGGAGGCCGCCCAAAAACCGGACGGGAGATGCGCGGCACATGGGGCGGACACGAAGGTCCGCCCCTACAAGATTCCCTCACCCTGGCCCTCTCCCGGGGGGAGAGGGAATGCATTAGCGATAGGGTTTGCGAGCGGCCCAGGATTTTGACCCTGGGATCCAGATGATCAAAAGGAATCACCATCATGCGTCATCCATGTCATTTTCCATCACGCCGGCGTTGGCTGATCTGCCTGGCGGTTTTGCCGATCGGGGCCGGATTCGTGAATTCCAATCTGGATGGATTTCCATTCTTTTGGCCGCCAAGCGAGGCGTCCGCCATGTCTACACCGGAAACTGAGTTTTATATGGTTGTGGGAACGTACACCTCCGGCGGCAGTGAAGGGATCTACGTGTACCGGTTCAACGCGGAAACCGGCGGGCTGACCTACGCGAACAAGGCGGTGGGGATTCAAAATCCTTCGTACCTGTGTATCGAGCCTCAATCGAAATACCTGTACGCGGTGAATGAAAATTCCCGCTCGGGCGGCGTCAGCGCGTTTTCCATCGATCTGAAAACGGGCGGCCTGACCTTCCTGAACCGGCAATCCACCCAGGGCGGCGCGCCGTGTTATGTCAGCGTGGACCGCGAGAGCCGCTGGATCTTCGCGGCGAACTACAGCGGCCGCAACGCCTGTGTGTTTCCCGTCGAAAGCGATGGAAAGCTGGCGCCCGCCTCGGATGTCGTGCAACACACCGGTGCGGGCGCGGATCCCCGGCGCCAGGATGGCCCGCATCCGCACTCGATCGTCCTGGATCCCGCGGAACGTTTCGTGTTTGTTCCCGACCTGGGGCTCGACAAGATCATGATTTATCAACTCGACCGCGCGCAGGGGAAACTGATTCCCAACTCCACGCCCTTTGTACAGACCGATCCCGCGGCCGGTCCGCGGCATTTCGTCTTTCATCCCAGCGGCCCGTGGGCGTTTTCGATCCAGGAACTCGACAACACGATCAACGCGTATTCGTACGATTCCGCCACCGGCGCGTTGGCGAAAATCCAAACCGTCCCCGCGTTGCCGGCTGATTTCAAGGGAACCAGTTATTGCGCGGATATCCACGTATCGCCCGACGGGAAATTCGTCTACGGCTCCAACCGCGGGCACAACAGTATCGTCGTTTACCAGATCGGCGCGGGCACCGGCAACCTGACTTACGTGGAGCATGTATCGACCCAGGGAAAGACGCCCCGCAATTTCGCCCTCGATCCCACGGGCCAGTTCCTGCTGGCGGCCAACCAGGATTCCGGCACGGTGGCCACGTTCCGGCGTGACGCCCAAACCGGGCGGCTGGAGTTCACGGGCGCGATCACGGAAATCCCCACGCCGGTGTGCTTGAAATTCATCCCGGTATCCAATGAACCGGCCAGTTCCGCGGGAAATACGATGGAATAGCCTGGAGCCTGGGGAGATCGGCCCGGACAATCAAGTGAATCCGAAAAACACCGAAACCCGAAACCTATGCATCTTCCCTCACCCCACCCCACCCCCCGAGGGAGAGGGAGAAAGGAAGTGTGTTTTTATTCTTCCTCCGGGGTGTCTTCACAAATGACCGTGACCTTCACATGGGGATTCAAATCCAAATCCGGTTCGCAGTGAAACTCGAGGGTATTCTTCCCGTTCCGCAACAGAGGCAGGTTTCCCACCGGCTTCACGTTCGCGATAACATTGCCATCCTTCCCGTAATGCGTGCAATCGGTCACCGAGAACATTTCGATGTACTCGCCCGATTGCAATTCGGCCGGAAAGGTGATCTTCGCGTCCCCAACATGGACCGAGGGATTCTTGATCGTCATGCTCACGGTGGGCAGGGCCTGGATGGGGCTGATTTGGCATTCCACGGACTGGCCGGCGGGGATGTTATTGAACCATAAATTCAGATGGTCCACCTGGCTGAAGACCAGGTTCTCCCGGTAGGCGGAATACAGTGAACCATACGGCCAGCGGTAGCCGCTGTAGCGCTCGGCCTCCATTTCGATCAGCTCGAAATATTTCCAGCCGGTGAAGTCGATCACGATATACCGCTCGCCGAAGCCGCCGATCAGGTGTTCGGGGCTGCGCAGCTGCAGATTCAGCACTTCGCCCCGGCCGTCGCCCTTGATCCACACGCCCAGCGCCTGGTGGCCGTCCAGATTGAGCGGCTTGGAGAACGCCGTCCCGGCCATGTACCAGGCGGCGGAGGCCTCGGCGACGCCGGTGTTGGCGGCGGTGAGAATCCCGTTGGCGGATCCACCCTTTGTTTCTGAGGTAGCGGACCGGAAATCCCCGTGGACTCCCTCGGCGGCGGCGCGGTCCGCAAACTCATCTGAATTGGCGCAATCCGTGAGCACGATGGCCTCGGTGGCGTCGTAGGGCCGGGTTGACATCAGGGCTTCCAGCCGCAGCCGGAGGGGTTGATCCGCGTAGGGATTGTGCACGTTCCACGTGTTGGTACCATCCTTCAGCCCTGCCACTTTGTGTTTGACATACGCGCGCGGGACCAGCCGCCATTGGTCACCGGCGGTTTTTCTGAGGGTGAATTCCTTTCCCGGCTGGCGCAGTTGTTCCTTGGTCTTTTCGCCGAAATAGCCGGCGTGCCGCAGGTTCTCATACCGCCGGATGATTTCCGAAAACCGCTGGTAGAGAGGTTGATGGCGGTTTTCCGGATTGATGCCCATGATGGAAAAGCCCACTTCGTTGCCCAGGCTTTTGCCGCAGAGATATTCGATGTCGTCGAAGAAGGTCGGTTCGCCCTGAATGCCGGACCAGGTCTTGATCGCCCACCAGCCCAGGTGGCCGGGCAGAAACATCTTTTTCAGTTCCTCGTTGGCCTGGCAGTGCAGATCGATGAAGCGTTTGTGCCCGCGGGTGGGATGGTCCCACGCGCCCATGCGGGACCGGACGTACCACAGGTGATGATGGAAGGTGCTCATTTCCATCAAGGCCGGCTTTTTCAGGCGGGAGGCCAATTCGAAGACATACTTCGAACCGTAATGCCAGCTGTGTTCCCAACCGCCGAGGATGCTCTCGCCGTCCAAGGCGTCCAGGTACATCATGTCGAAGCCGCATTCGTTGTACATGTCGGCCTGGCGGGCGGCGACTTCGGTGAGCAAAGTGGAATCCCCCTCGGGAGTGAACAATCCGAAGCATTCCTTGAGATGATGGACCTTGGCCCCTTGGGGATGAGAAGCGGCTTTGGTGCCGTAGGCGCCCCGCTGGCACGGGGTGAAGGCGTACGGCGGTTCCTTGGCGATGCCCGCGTAGATGATCAATTCGTCCTCGATTTGCAGGGTCACGCTGTTCTGGACAAAGAATCCCGTGATGGTGGACATCTTTTCCGTGGATTCAATCACCGGCACCGCCGATGCGTCGATAGTCAAATCGGCCGCGAGAGTGAAAGTGGCGTCCTTGCCCAGCCGGGGATCGGGAACGGGCGTGACCCAGGGGCATTTCTTGTCGATGAAGAACGCGTAGGTGTGCAAACCGGCGGCGATGCCGGCCTCGTGCAGGCGGTCGATGACGGCCTTGAAACTCTGGCGGCCTTCCGGATAGGTTTTGGGATTGGGTTCGCAGTCGCCGAAGCGGAACGAGGAGCCGCCGTGGAAATCGATTTGTGTGATTCCCAACTGCTTGGCGAGGGCGATCCACTCATCCACCTTGTCGATGGACATATCGCCGAAGTTGAAGAGGTATGATCCCTTGTTGATCGCCGCGTCCATGGCCCACGGGCCGCCGAGGGTGGAACGGGGGATCTCGTCCGCCTGGCTGACCACTTCCTTCATGACGCCGCGCAATTCGGAATGGGGACAACCGATCAGGGCCGCCTCCGCACCGGCCAGGCCGAAGCGGGAATAAGCGGTTGCCCGCAACAGGGCGTTGGCCTGGGGCAATTCGGGGACGTTGGTCTGGAGATCGAGAGCCAACACGCAACCCGCCAGCGGGTTGCCGGGATCCACGAGCGGGACATGCAGGAAGGTGAAGGAATCCACTTCACCGCCGGTGACTTCGTTTACCTCCAACAGGAAATAGCGGTCCCGGTTGGTCACCTTCACCATGGCGCGGACGCCGGTGTCACCAAATTCCAACTGGAGATGTTGGCCGTCAAACGATGCGGCGGTGGCGGGGCGCTCTTGTCCACCCGCCTGGATCGCGGCGCAAAATGTGGGAGAAGAGAGATCACAAAAATCCCGGCCGGAGGATTTATCCAGGAAATGCAGGTTCTTTCCATCCGGGCCGATGACGTATTGCACGAATTGGTTTTCCAAGACGATTTCATCCGGCCAGGCGGTTGGATGAATCCCAAGGAACGATACTACGGCCAGGATAAAAAACGCGGCGCGGAATTCACGGTCAATCATCGGTTTGATCTCCCCTCTTTTTTAAATCCCGTTGAACACAACATGGATTTTTTTCGAAGCATCCATTTACCCGATAACGCGGATATGGAGGATGAATCGTACTCCTCCACGGTCTCCCTCACCCGACCCCTCTCCCATAGGGAGAGGGAATTATCACTTTTCTCGTCATTTTCCCAGGGCGTGGCCCTGAGCTCGCTTCGGACGCGCCTTTGGTGCTCGCGTCACTTTACAGAATTCCGGTGGATCATGTAAGACGGAAACTCAACAGAGCCTATCCTCCACTCATCGCCAGAGGAGTAATTCAGCTGGCTGGACAGGCGCAGAGATGATGGATTACGCGCTACGCGATAATCCATCCTACAACGAACTGGTTTCCCGCCCGCGCGGGGATGTCATCCGTATTTGACGGCAGGGTAAGGATCAGTTTGAAGGCAGAAGAGTGGGAAATTAATCAGCCATTTACCCGATTACACTGATATAGAAGATGAATCGCGCCCTTCCACGGTTTCCCTCACCCTGGCCCTCTCCCAGAGGGAGAGGGGATCTTTTAGCGATCCCCTCTATGCTCTCACTACGAATAAAGCACGGAGAAAGTACTGAATTCGGGTAAACCATTAGCCAAATATTATTGTGTTTCGGCTTGGAACCGCGTGACCTGGCCTCGGGATTTATGGTAAAATAGCGGATGCTGGTTATCCATTTTGATTTGGGAAGCAGAGATGACCATGAGGCGAAACCGTTCCTTCACCCTGATTGAATTGCTGATCGTCGTGGCCATTATCGGCGTGTTGGCGGCCATCGCGGTGCCGAATTTCCTGAACGCGCAGGTCCGGGCCTTGATCAGCCGTTCCATGGCCGATATCCGCGCGCAGGCGAACGCCGTCGACATGTACCGGATCGATAACAACTTCATCCCCTTCCGGCCGCCGGGATGGCCGTGCGGCCTGTGCGAGGTCGCCCAGCTCTCGCACACGTACAACCTGAGTCCGATCACTTCGCCGATCGCCTACATGTCCCAGATCCCGTACGATCCCTTCATCGACATGCCCAGCAACGTGACGATGAGCGACGACCGGGGCGACGGCCTGCAGGCGGGCTGGTATTTGTACGTGGGAATCAAATCGGGATTGGATTCCTTGCATGGGACCTGGTGGGTGTGGGGATGGGGGCCGGACAAGACTCGCCAGGCCTATCCCACCCGCCCGTACGATCCCAGCAACGGCCTGAATTCGAAAGGGGACATCATCGCCAGCGAAAAACAGGGATTCCTGCGGACGGACCTCTCGGGCCCGGCGGGGGTTCCGTACACCCAGGACAACGAAACCATCAAGCTGGGGCAGTAGTTTGTGCGGCGATTCATGAGGTCTGTTTTTTTACGAGAATGACTGCCCCCTCCTAACCTCCACCGGTCTTCGGGGAGAGTGATTCGGCCGGCTGGATCGGTAGAAAACCGGGAGCCGTTTCAGGGGAACCGCTGGATCAGGAAAGCCGGCACAGCGAGATGGCAATTCAATCAATATCAGACGCGGAGGAAATGCCATGAATCCGTCCCAGATCTACCTCGCACTAGCGATTGTCGTCCTGGCGGTCATTGCCGTGCTGGTTTTATTCACATATAAAGAAAGTAAAAAAATCACTCCCCTGGCCGGTCTGGCTTTCGGATTGATCGTGGTGGGCATTGTTTGGGGCGGGGATAGCTTCATGGGTTATGCTTTATTAGGAATTGGATCGATCATGGCGATTTTTGAAATGGCCAAAATTATAAATAAATAGTCAAGGCTCCCGATTGACTCAATCCACGCGGCGCTCTCACATGTAAACGGCGGTTGAAAAGTGCGGCGAAGGTCGTCGAGGAGAGGGCGGTTGAAAAGGGCGGTCCATTCTTCCGAAACCGGAAAGAAAAAACTTTCAGGGAGGGGAACCGAGGTGTATCGCGGCATGGAGCAAGGGACCCGGATTCGAGTGCGCATCCGCCGGGAAGATATTTGAAAAGCGGGATCCTGAAAGCCCGCACTTATCGACCGCACCCAGCTCATTTTTCGACCGCCATAAGCCAACTTACCACGAATGCCGAATGGTTGTGCTAATTGTATATAATCGACCAAAGCTCTTTGTTCAGATTCTATTGCATTGCCTTCGATTGGCATTTCATGATTTCAGATGCAATCTGTTGCCGCGCCTTCTCCCAACTCTCGGGATCATGCTTCCATTTTCCTGGAGGCTGGGCGCCGGCTTGATCGAGTGCTGCGGGAATGATTTGGCGGACTATCTCTTCGACGGTTTTCGATCTATGGAATTCATTGGCTAATATCCATAAGTATTCATAATCTTGTACGCCGCGGCGAAGAGACTTCAAGCGTATGGATGGACACATTCTTTGGATTCCGGCAAACGAGCCATCATAAATCAAGCAGGCATCGCCGTTTCCACGGGCGCCGGCCTCTCCGGTCCAGGGATCGGTCCATCTCTTTACGATACTCGCTCCATAGGTCCACTCCCAGATGCAGGCGGAGGTCAATCCGTACCGCATGCCGATCCAAGGCCATGTACGCAATCCAATCAACTCCGCGTCGATATAACAACTGCCGATGCAAGGTTCTCCCGAGGTGTTTGAAAAATAGAACCAAACATCTTTGCCCTGGCGGCGGAGAGCGGCGGCCTCGTTGGCCGAGATGTATTTCTCGGCTCCGCAAACCACCCACAGGTTGACCTCGTCCAATTTGTGGATAAGGATTTCCGATGTCCATTCTGGTATATGTTCGCTGATATTGCGCAAAGCCCCGCTGTCAAATCGGTATCGGAAACGAGAGGGATTTTTGAGCCCAGCCGACCAGAGAAGTTTTCCATAGTATTCAATCCACCCATGACCTTCCTGGGTTTTGGTTTCATCAAAATCGTTGATGAAAAATACCAAGACAGTCTGATTCCATCCCTTTTCGTCAAAATGCCGTTCTATCTGTCTTAGTACTTCTTGATAGGTCGATTCATGATCGGAATCCCCCAAGGGTACCGCCTTCCCCACCCAACTTTGATTGTTGGTAAAAGGAAGATATATTCGAGCAATGGGCCGACCCGTTCCCGGTCCATAATAATTATATTTCGACGTGAAAGCTGTTCCATCCAAAAACGGGGAGAGCGTTTCATCGTAGGCCATCCAATCTATTTTGACTTGCTCACCTCTCCCTTGGAATGGCGGCTTGGGATTGAATGATTCACACAGGCAGCGATGGCGATGAGCGGTTTGAAAGTACTCCATCGTTCGGCTGGCATCGCGAAATGGTTGGCCGTAGGTATTTAAACTGGGAATGAAATGATAATCGTCCGGGAGAGTGAAATCCATAACCTGAAGTTCCAACGGCACGGCGTGATGGAAAAATGTATCACCCGCCTTTCCCTGGATGGTTATCGTGCCTTGATAGAGACCGGCGGGTATGGTTTTGGGCACAAATACATCCAACCAAAATGCTTGATTCTGTTGGCCGGGGATTTTATTCTGGGCATCGGGCAGCGAGAATGGCATCCCGTGCTTTCCGGATTCCTCTTCGTTATAGGGTATCAATATTTCGGGATACCAACCAAGACCAAGGGAGCGAATATACGCTTCCGACGGCCGGTCGACCTTAACATACCACTCTTTGAACAGTGAAATATTCTTGGCGCATGGGATGACAGCCGGTCCTTTGAGTTCGCTGATTTCGATGATCATTTCAGACAAATCGGAATCGTTTCTGGCAAGAATTATTTGAGCGGAGACGTATTCATTGCGCGCCCCCCATAGAAATACTTTGTTGCGGTCTCGATCCTTGCGCCAGACGGAGTTCTCATCCCGGTAGCCGGATTGCCAGCGGTCGTTTGCGGGATAGACATCGCTGTTCTCGTAAATCCGCCCCGTTTGCGGATTCACTCGAACGCTGTCGGGAACCGCCCCAATCGTGATCGAAGAATGTGCGGGATGCTGTGATACGAGATAGGTGAGAAGGATAAGATTCGGGATTTTCATCATTCGATTTATCGCCTCCTCGCTGTTTAGTTTGGGTCACGGCCGGCGGACTTGGCCAGCGAAACACCAATTTCCCGCCGTTCAGTTATATCATGGTGATGAAATAGTTGACACTGCGGTATCCCCGCGGACGCGCATTCGCCGCCTGGATGAGGCGGTTCATGCCTTCCATGAATCCATGGCTGATCTCCGTTTGAAACCCCCGCGCCACTCCGTTCCAATGCCGTTTCATCGTCTTGGCTAACGCGGTCACCGGCGGCAGATCCTGGCAAAATTCCTCCACCCGCTCCGCTGGCCCCCCGCGCGCCTCCAGACCGGCCTTGAACTCGTTCACCGTCTCCGCGTCCTTCCCTTCCGTGGAGATCCCGATCCGGCGTTCCTCCAAATCCTTGAACCCCGTCATGTACTGAAGGCCCTGGGCGCGCACGGTTTCGTCCACCCCCACCCGCGACACCTCCGCAAGATCCCTGCGGCGGCGCGCCTGGGCCACGTTCTGCTCCAGACTCCGCCCTCGGGGCACTGCACGCGCGGCGGACGGGCATGCAAATGGATTTGGCGCCGGTTGCTATTCAGATGCCGCCAGGTCCGCTCCTGTGTATCATACGCCCCGCACAACAGGCCGCATTCCGGACAGGGAAACTGATTCCCACAGGGGAAATCAAGACCGCTATCCAACGGCTGCGCTTCCAAGGAAAACGCCAAGCGGACCGCCTGCCATGGCGCCGCCTATCCCAAGGCCGATCGGAACAACTCGTTTTCGTCCATGCTCTTGTGACACTCCCTCGAGGGGTGATAGGCTGGTTCCGGCCGGAACGTCGGCCCCGGGGCCGGGTCCGAACCCGGGTGGAATCTCCCTGACCGGCTTTTCCCGGGAAGGTTTCTATGATCATGTTTCGGGCTTGGCATTCCAACGCTGAATCCCCGAGGGCGTGGGGGACAGCGTTCCCCCGGATTTACCCACATGATACAGCGAAGAACCAACGGGGAAATACGGGTGTTTGTGCATAATCTTAACGTAATTACGGAATGAACCAATACGAATGGACTTCACCACCCATTGGGCGTATCACTTTTTCAATAGTCCCGACTATCTCGCCCTGTACCAGGACATGACCACTCCCTGGCGGACCGGGAAAGAGCTGGATTTCTGCGGGAAGGTACTGCGGTGGGAAAAAGGCCAGCTGATTTTGGACGCGCCCTGCGGGGCGGGACGCCATTGCTGGGAACTGGCCCGGCGCGGTTACACGGTGGTTGGGCTTGATTTTTCCTCCTACCTGTTGGCCCAAGCTCAGGGAATCCGCGAACCGGCCGATGCGCCTCCCCCCTGGGTGCGCGGCTTGCTGCAACATCTGCCGTTTCGGGACGGCTTGTTCGATTTCGTCATTTGCCTGTTCAGCAGCTTCGGATATGGGGATACGCAGAACGAGAACATACAGATATTGAAGGAATACGCCCGGGTGTTGCGCCCGGGCGGGAAAGTATTGATCGATGTGATGAACCGCCATTTTGTGCTGTCCGGTTTAACTCCGGTCCACCGGTCGGTCCAAGGCAATATCTCCGTGCACGAATTCCGAACCTTGACCGACAATAAACGGCGGCTGCATAACCGGATCACGGTCCAATATCCCGATGGCGTCACCCGCGCGTACGACTACCGGCCCTGGATGTTCAACGGATGGGAATTGTCGTACCTGGCCCACCTGGCCGGCCTGGAAGTGGATGGCCTCTACGGCAATTTCCAGGCCGAACCGTATCACCCCAAAAGTGAACGGGCCATGCTGGTGGCCGTCAAACCCGCCTGAGCCGATCACAACATCTTGTCCATCCTGATCATCATACAGTTCGATCATCCATCAAATATTTATGGAGTTTCCCGAACCGGGGGATGGATTAGCTCACGGCGCATAATCCATCATATCCTGGTCATCCTGCATATCCGGACCATCCTGATTCAGACAATTCCCTCCACAAAACCTCCCTCTCCCTCCGGGAGAGGACCGGGGTGAGGGAAAACCTATCTTATTCGCATTCACCTCCCGCTTTGACGCAACCACTTTTCACTTCGGATCCTCTCTCCCTCTGGGAGAGGGTTCACTTCTAATCCCCTCTCCCTCTGGGAGAGGGACAGGGTGAGAGAATATTGTAGGGGCGGACCTTGGTGTCCGCCCGGATTCTTGGAGGGTATCAGGTACCTTTTGCCATTATGTACTCACTTCCCTGATGATCTTTATTGATTCTCCGCGCCCTCCGCGTCTCGGCGGTGTATTCCGTAGTCCCCCTCTCTCCCCGGGAAAAGCGTAATGTAAATTGCACCTTGGCAGTGTCACCTTGACCGGGGCTGCATATACAAACGCACCAGGCGGATCAGCCAGCGGGTCAATAGGTAGCGGGACATGAACACCGAGATCTTGTTGGTCCACCCGTGCACTACGTAGGGCTTCTTGCCCAGGGCGCGCAGTGCCGTCCGGGCGACCGCGCGGGGATCGGCCTTGGGCATGGCAATCCGCCGTTGCGACTTGGCCACTTGGAAAAACTCCGTGTCCGTGGTTCCAGGCAACAAGGCCAGTACATCGATGCCGTATGCCTTCCATTCGCCGTGCAGGGAATTGGAAAATGAAAACTCAAACGCCTTCCCAGCCGCGTAGGTCGCCATGTAGGGGGAAGGGAACTGACTCAGTACGCTGGAGACGAAAATGATTCCGCCCCGCTTGCGTTGCTTCATCCCCGGGACCAGGCGATGCGTCAATTCCACGGGAACGCGGCAGGCCAGGTCCACCATGGCCAGCTCGTTTTCCAGGTTCAACGTATCGAATTCTCCCTGGCTGCCGAAGCCGGCGTTGTTGATCAGCAGGCCGATTTCCCATCCGGATTTCTGGACTTCATCGCAAATCCGGCGCGCGGCATGGGGCGCGGTCAGGTCCTGGACCGTGGGCAGGACGGAAACGCCGAAGCGGGATTCGAGATCTTTCTGGATCTTCTCCAGCCGGTCGCCCCGTCTCGCCACCAGCACCAGGTCGAATCCCCGCGCGGCGAGCTCTTCGGCAAACGCCTGGCCAATCCCCGACGAGGGTCAAAGCCCTTTCGCCCCGCTGGGCTTCTCTGGAATTGGTTGGAGTCTTGCCTTCAGGGGACGGCTTTACAGCAGCCCAGGATTTTAATCCTGGGCCTATAACTTTCCTATCCTGATCATCTTGTCCATCCTGACCATCCTGATTCAGACAATCCCCTCCACAAACCCTCCCTCTTCCCCCGGGAGAGGGCCGGGGGAAGGCGGCATTATTGGATTTCAACCCTGGATCACACTACATCTTCTGTATCCGATACGTCTGTATCGCCTTTCCACCGATGTTCACAGGGAGCATTCCGTTTTCCGAGGTTCCCTCTTCACCGGAAATCGGCCGCTCCACCAAGTCGCAGCGCTGCCACTTGAACGCGGTGAACAAGCCGCAGCGGAACGCGGTCTTTGTGTCTACACCGTCCAGTTCCCGAAACCGGACGATCAAGCCCTGCCCGTCTTCCGCCTGCTTGATCACTTGCACCAGCACATTGGAAGTCTCCATGCTAAACAAGGATTTTTCCTTGTCCGCGAGCGCCGTCTTTTCGGGAGCCTCCGTGACGGCAAGCGGCATGACGCACAACGGCGAACTGACTTGATCCGCGAACCGCGTCGCCCCGCTCGGCTTGAATGGACTGTCGTGATACACCAGCGAGTAGCGGAACACCGCTGGCCCGCCCTGGCTCGCCTTGTAATTCGTGAACCAATAGTTGTTCATGGCGTACGAAAACAGATGCGTGTTCGTGAGCGGCAGATGCTCCAGCCAGGGCTGTTCGGCGTGCATGTCACAGAATTCCAGCATTGGCGCGTCATGCGCGGCCAGGGTGACACCCCAATCGTCGTTGGAAACATCGATCCAGCGCCGGACCGTGTAGAAATTACGGTTTGCCCCGGGAATCTGGTCCTTCTCCGGCCGCATCGACGCCAGCGGGATTTCCATGGTGAAGCCGCCCCCGGGAACCTGAAACGGAAACGCGAAGCGCACTGCTTCCTTGTCCCGGATGTCACGTTTGTCCATGGTGTTGATGAACTCGATGCGGTTCTGCTCGGGGATTAACTGAATCTCCTGCCGCAGCCACTCCACGCCCGGCGCTTTCACCTGGGCGGTGAGAGACCCGGAGTCTCCGGTTTCGGACACCGCGGATGTCCAGATCACCTGTTCCGCGCTCCGGCTGTCCTTCCCGTTCGGCCCGAGCACGTGGAGGTATTGATTCAAGCGGTAGGGACTTGCCGCGTCCACCAATTCCCGGTTTTGCGGCAGATACACGATGGATTGGACCGCGCCGGTCTTCCGATCGGTTCGGATCTCCCACGGACCGCCCCGCAGGAGGCCTTCCGCCGGACTGGCTTCCACCTTGGCAGGAGCCGGGGCATACGATTCGGGCAGGAATTGATATACCTTGTATCCAAACGCGGGAACCTTGTTGGCCTGGAAAACGTAACCCTGCTCGTTCTTATACACGGGCGATTTTTTCCCCTCGGCATCCACGGCCACCCATTGTTCCGCCATGGATAGGGCATCGGGTATCTCTTGGAACGGCAGCACGGCCCAATCCGACCGCGGCCATTGCGAGAGGTTCCAGACCACGTACGCGAAGGGCTGATCATTCTGAATCTGCCGGGATAAAGCTTTCAGACCATCCGCCTTGAGCCGCGACGCGCTCCATATGGCGTTCTCCGCGAAACTGCGTTTGACGCGCCACTGGTCCAACGCGAAGGAAGAATCGGGCTGTGAAATGCTGTTATGCGCTCCCCAGGTGTGTTCGCTGTAGAGCATGGCGAAATCGTAGCCCGTCTCGATCTCTTTCCGCGGATAAGCACATGGGCTTCCCAGGATTCCCGCGAAGGTCCAGGCTTTTTCCGCGTCTTGCATGCGTAGGGTGGCCTGGCGGTTCATGGCGGTTTCCCGGGCCGAGGAGGCCGCGCCGTCTTCCCAGTACGGCGTGTAATCGCCTTGGTAGGATGGAATCTTGTCCCCATACTTGCTTACCAAATCCTCGAACGGAGCCGGCGCGCCGGATAGAATCAACCGGGGAACCTGGTATTGGGTGTTCCACTCCTGGACCATGTCCGAGAGATGCGTGGGAGGCGGCGTGTTGTCCGAAAAATACGATCGGAACTGGGCCACGTCATAGGGATATTCGGTGTCCGCCTCATAAGCGCTCAGCGTGGATAGAAGATCGTCGAACCCGCGCTCCGTTTGCATCAGGTTAAAGAGGCTGGCGTATCCGTATCCGGTGTTCCAAACCAGCACCCGGCTTTGGCCGTCCGGGCCGATCCAATAGTAGGGACGCGGCCCCAACGGCTTGGTGGCGAAGCCGATGCGGGCGTCGAAGTTCGGGCCGAGTTCGAAATACTTCACTCCCGCGCCCGCCAGCACCGGCACCGTCCCCCAGGTGTACCCGGGAACATCGGTGATCATGGCCGAAACCACGGGCGGCAAGTGCTGCTTGTCCGCCAGGTGCGTGGAGTAATAGACGCTGCGGACCAGTTCCTCGTCCCCGCACAGGGCGGTTAACAGGTTGCAATACAGGGCGTCCAGCGAGAAAACTCCACGCCGGAAATACCCCAGCAGCATCTCCCGGTCCGCCTCCGGTTCCTCGGCCAGGTAATGCTTGACCACCCAGGTCACCTCGGGATTCCACCGGTACTGCGCGTCGTGCCTATACCCCTTTTTCAGCGATTCCTCGTACAGATCCATGGATTTCTTAAAAAATTTCTTGTGGTCGTCCAACACAATCGCCTGCAGGTTGGTATAGCCGATGTCCACGTGTGATCCAGGCAGCAGATATACGCGCCAATCCCGGCAGGGCTGCACGGAATTGCGTTTTTCGAAAGATTTTCCCTTCATGGTCACGCGCAGCAGCACGTCCTGGCTTTCCGCGCTCCGGGGGATGGGTATCTGAATCCGCCGTTCTTTCATCGCGCCGGCGGAGAACAACGTCTGACCGGATTTCTGCGGATCAAGAACGGCGGCCGATTCCACCAGGGCGGGATCGCCCACCGCGGTGACTTGCAACTGCAACACACGGTGGCCCGCGCGGTCCACCAAGGGCGGCGCGCTGAACCGCAGAACCTGGTCCAGATATTCCACTTCATCGAAATTCCCCGGCAATACCACCCGCACTCCTTGGGGAACCTGTCCTTTCGCGTCCTTGATCATCAGGCCGAATCCCCAGAAACCGCTGCCTTGGCTGACTTTCACCAACAGGGGCTGACGGCCTTTTTTGAGTGTCACAGATACTTCGGCCCGCTTGTCGAACATGCCGTGGGGCGAGTTATCCGTTAATACGGCCTCTCCGTTCAGCCACACCTTGGCGGCGTCATCCCGGCCGATATGCAACACGGCCGGAAGTTCTTCCTGGCTCTCCAACACGCAAAACAGGTAGGCGTTGACCTGGTCCAGGCGTTCGAACCGTTGGCTCAGAACCACCTGCGGATTCTCCTCGAACACCGGCGTCCAGGTGAACGCTTTCCCGCCGATGCGGACTTCCTGCCCCCGTGCGGGATCCGCCTGCGATTCCCCTCCCAGAAAATCCTGCTCCAATCCCGCCAGCGCGCCGGAGCCCGCGGGATTCGGGACCGGAGCCAACATCAGCCAACTGCCCACGCTTCCCTCTCCGGAAAGGTAAAACTCGCCTTCGGGCAGCGCGCTAAACGCCCCGGGGGCGGCACACAACCATACCGTCAATCCTATCACCTGCGTGATTCGTCTCATGATGGTCTCCTGTTGGCTCTGATTTGGTCCCGAAGGCTTTTCCCTCTCACTTTTCCCTCCCCGGCAAAAGCCGGGGTGAGAGGATGAGTGTACCACTATATTTCATCCTCAAAGCATGGGGGAGGGCACGCAGTGGTCGAATGAGATGATGAGATGATGAAATGATGCCATCCCCGCGAAAATGGAGCCCGGAGCGGTGTGGCGGGAAGGCTCAAAACGCGGTGTAATCCACCACGGCGGGAGTCCTCAACGGCTTAATCCGCGAAAGTGATTAAATACCATGGCATGATTACTCATGGAGGATCCACGCTGGAACCGGCGTGAGGGCGGAGACGTCCCAGATCCGCGCGGTGCCGTCCCGGCTGGCGGTCAGGAGGCGGCGGCCGTCGGGCGAGAATTGCACCGCCGTGACCCCCGCGGCGTGGCCGGTCAAGGTGAAAAGTTCCTCGCCGGTCTCGCGGTTCCATATTTTCGCGGTTTTATCGTTACTGCCGGTGGCCAGCCATTGCGAGTCGCGCGAGAACGCCACGCACAGGACACCCGCGGTATGGCCCCGGTATTGCTGAATCATGTGCAGCACGTTGTATTTCCACAGGCAAGCGACGCCATCGTCGGCGGCGGTGGCGATCATGTCGCTCTCCGGCGAATACACCGCGGCGTAAACCCACGGAGGGTAGCCTGTCCAATCCGTGCTGGTAATCGGATATACAGTGGACAATTGCCCGTCATGCCAGTTCCATTTTTTGAACCCTCCAAAATCCCTCGAAATGGGGCCGTATTCATCCGTTTCGCCCGTATATATCGTGAACCTTCCCACGGTCAAAATCCAATCATAGTCCGGAGAAAAGGTGACGAAACAGATTTCATTGGCACCGACATCGCCGAATACACGGATTTTTTCCTTGGTTTCCCGGTCATATAGAACGGCATGAGTCGCCTGCATAAACGACTCTCCGTTGGAGGCCAGCCAATACCGCCCGTCCGGAGAATAGGCCACCGCATAGAATGCATGGTAAAAATCCCTGAGGTTGTTTATCTCTTGTCCGGTCCCGGCATCGATTTCCGTTAAGCAGCAGGACTCTGTGCCCAGCAAGATGGCTTTGCCGTCCGGGGAATAATCCAAGGAGTTGACCGGGCCGTTCGACGCGTATTTCCACACCGAACGGCCGGTCTGCGTGTCCCACAGAATCACCTGGCTGTCCCCATGCCCCGTGGCCACCCACCGCCCATCGGGGGAATACGCGGCATCGCTGATGCTCTGTTCTCCTTCGCACTTTCGAATCAGATCCCCGGATTCCACGTCATAGAGACGAATGTGGGACTGGTTCACCAGAGCCATGACAGTGCGGCCGTCAGGCGAAAATTCGGCGGCATAGATCCCGCTTTCATTCGCGGCGAAGCGGCGGATTTCCTTCTGGGTTTTCGTGTCCCACAAAACCACCCCGGCGGGATTCCCCCCAAAGGCAGCCTGTTTTTCCACCCCGGTCAGGAACATACGGCCGTCGGGCGAGAAATCCACCGCGCGGACGAATCCCCCTAGATAATCCAGGTTGATGGCCATCTCGCCCGTGAACAGATTCCACGCCTTGGCGGCGGAGAAATCCAAGCCCCCGAGAACCATGGTTTCATCGGGGGAAATCGCGATCGAGGCAAAATGACCGCGAAAGCCAACCCAATAGGTTAACAATTCACCCGTCGCCGCGTCCCACAGGCGCATGGCCCCTCCGCCGGTCAAAAACCAGCGGCCGTGATTAAAAAAAAGGGCCTTGGAGGAGGAATCCCCATAGCCTTCGATGATCCGAATCGGTTTCCCGGTGGGAAACCGGATTTGGTGTATCTTTTGATCCCCGCACACCGCAACGATCTGCTGGTTATCCGGCGACATGGCCACCGCCGCGATCCGATCCGTCGTGGGATAGACCATCACAGGTTCACAAGTGGCCGTATCCCACACCCGCACGGTTTTGTCCCATCCGCCGCTGACGATATACGCGCCATCCGCCGAGAAGGCCACATCCATGACCCGCGCGGTATGGCCGAGGTACCGGCGTTGAACTTCCCCAGTTTTCACATCCCACAGAAACACGCCAGCGGTTCCCGCAGTGGCGATATGTCGGCCATCGGGCGAAAAGGCCGCGTCATACAACGCGCCGGTGCCGAGAATCAATTCGGGCTGGGTTAAAACCTGAGATGCATCGGCCGGACCGATGCTCCACAATATAAATCCGATCCAAAGAACACACAATGCTTTCATGATTTCCCCTCGTGGAAATAATGAATTTTACCATTTCTTCATGAAGCCATATATCGTGAAATGTATCATAAGATCATTAAAATAGTCAAATAATTAAAAGATATATTTAAGTGAAAAGAAAATTAATAGAATGCCGGCAGGCTAAACTGCTCTTCACGATTTTGGGGGGATATAGGACTATTTTCTGGAGATATAGGATAATGTGGAAGGATGGGTTACGCTTCACCGGCCTTCCTCCATTTCAACCATGATGGGAGTAATACAAGTGATGTCCGATGATGCTTCACGGTGGCTTCCCACGCAGTTTGACGGACTGGCCGCACTGCAGCGGGAGTTCGAGCAGTACCAGGCCCGGGCCTTTCCCGTCCGGGGACCCAATTTTTTCGCCTTGGAACTGAACGGTGAGGCCGGCGAACTCGCCAACCTGGAGAAAAAGGCGTGGAAGGGCCAGGAGGTCCCGGCGGAACGCTTCGCCGACGAAGCGGCGGATGTGCTGATCGCCTTGCTTAACTATGCCAACGCGCGGGAAGTCGACCTGGCCGGAGCCGTTCGGATGAAAATGGGAATCATCGATCAAAAACGGCGGGAGGGAAGCCATTGATCCTGGAAGTGATGGCGTACAATGATTGAGTTACGATTATACAATTATTTATTTATAAAATTTATGTAATTTAAAATAACTATATACTTTATTGCTGTACTTTCTGAGAGTTCATTCGTAGTATGAGTTTGAACGGGAACGCTTAACGATGCCCTCTCCCCCTGGAAGAGGGCCAGGGTGAAGGATTCGGCGCCCCGCAGGGGCAATCTTAGCTTAGCCAGGGGCATCGCCCCTGGTACCTTTTTTAGGGGATTTCTTTGCGGCAGCCCGGGGTTTCAATCCTGGGCTAATCTTCGCCCTCCGTTTGCGGGAATGGCCCACTGGAATTAATATGAATCGATTCAATTGAATTCTTGCATCAGCCCGCGGGATAAGGACTATAATTTCAGTAGATATCTTCAGAAAATCTCCCGGGAGGTTAAAGGAGCCCATTCATGCTTCGGATGAAAACGCCGCCGGCCCATGCCAAACAGCCGCCGGCCGGATTCAGACTGCGCCACATATTGCGGGGAGCGTCCCGTTGGATTGTCTGTCTGGCGTGGTCTCCCGACGGCCGGATCCTGGCGGCGGGTTCGGCCGATCACGCCATCCGGCTGTGGGACACGGGAAGCGGCGAGTTGATCCGGACCCTGGAGGGCCGGGTGTTCAGCCTGGCCTGGTCGCCCGACAGTCAAACCCTGGCCTCGGTATCGAGCGGGGATCACATCCGGATCTGGGACGCGGAAACCGGCATCCTGAAGCGCATCCTGAAGGGGCATAAGGAATCGGTGTTCAGCCTGGCCTGGTCACCCGACGGCCAGATCCTCGCTTCCGGATTCCGGGACTGGAAGATCAGCCTGAGCCATGCAGGAACCGGAGAACTGCTGCGGACCCTGGAGGGGCATACGGACCGGGTGTACAGCCTGGCGTGGTCGCCCGACGGCAAAATCCTGGCTTCGGGCTCGGCGGATCATACTATCCGGTTGTGGAATATCGAAACCGGCCATTCCGCCCGGATTCCGGTGGGACCCTCGAAGTGGGTATTCAGCTTGGCGTGGACGCCGGACGGCAAAACTCTGGCCTCGGTCATCGGCGACGACACGATCCGGTTGTGGGACCCGGTGTCCGGTCAGTCGATGGGGGTGCTCGAAGGGCATACGGACACAGTGGACTGCGTCTCGTTTTCGCACGATGGCGGCCTGCTGGTATCCAAAGCGCGGGACGAAACCGTGCGCCTGTGGCGGTGCGGAACCTGGGAAACGGTGGCGGTGTTCGAGGACACGGTATCCTGGCCCACGGGCTTGGCGTTCAATCCGCGGGAGCCGGGCCTGGCCATCCTGGGCGAGCAGGACAAGGCGGTGCGGATCTGGGATCTGGACTTCGAGGCGCTGATCAACGTGGCGTCTCCGGCGCCCAGCGACCATTATGCCGCCGCCAAGGTCGTGCTGGCGGGGGAGGAATACCCCGGTAAAAGTCAACTGATCCGGGCCTTGCTAGGCAAATCCCATGAACCATTTCCTCAGAACGATGGCCTGAAGAACTGGATCCTCCACTCCGAAACCTTCAAACGGGCGGGCGGGGGGCATATTACGCGGGAAATCTACTTGTGGGACCTGGCCGGTCCCCCCGAGGAACGGATCCTCAACCAACTGTTCTTGGACCGGGCGGCGCTGGGAGTGATCCTGATCGACCCCACCCATCCCGGTCATCTTTCCCGGGAAGTGATCCTGTGGAAGCAGGCCTTCGCGCGGGCGGGCGTGGCCGAGTGCCCGCTCTTGCTGGTTCTGGACGAAGACCGCGCCCCGGTTTCCAAGGAGATGGAACGCCAGTGTGAAATGGTCTGCCTGGAACAGGGCGTTCCGGAATGGATTCCCGCCGCGTCCCATTCCAGCGATGGCGTGGAACGGCTGCGGGCGGCAATCCACAAGCATATCCCCTGGGCGCGGCTGCCGGAAATCCAGTCCCCGGAAGCATGGCGAAACCTTCGGGAATACTTGGCCCGCCGCCGGGAGAAGCAGGACTTCCTGGCGCGGAAACTGGACCTGCGGGATGAATTCCGGAAAGCGCATCCTTCCGCCGCCCTGAGCGCCGATGAATTCGAATCGGAGATTCTCCAAGCCCAAATCCAGGGGCTGGCGTGGCCGTTTTTCAACGACGGGTATGTGCTGCTGAAACCGGATGCGCTGCGGGACTATGCCGCGGCGGTGCTGGGAGCGGCGCGGAGGCATCCCGCGGGACTGGGATGCGTGAACGAGCTGGATGTGCTGAACGGGCGGATCGATTTCGGCGGAGTGGAGCGCCTGCCCGATCCCGGCCAGGAAAGCGCGCTGCTGCGCGCCACCGTGGAACTCTTGTTGAAGCGCGAACTGGCCTTGCGGGAAGGACCGTGCCTGGTGTTCTCATCCGCCTTGCGGCCTTCAACCACGGCCGTCCCGCCCACGGCTCCAGTGGAGGTGGTGTACCGGTTCGCGGGCCTCGTGGAGAATATCTACGCAACCCTGATCGTGCGGCTGTATTCCAGCGGGGCGTTCGAACTCAAGACCCTGGGGCCGGACGTGGCGGAATTCCGGAATCCGCTGGGCCGGGATTGTGGATTCACCGTGCGCCGCCCGGAATTAGGCCAGGGGGTGATTTCGATCTTCTTCGGGCGCAACGCGACCATGGACACCAAGGCCCTGTTTTTGCGGTACATCCATGAACACCTGCAGAAATGGGCGGCGGCGGGATCGGTGAAGCGGGAACTCATCTACCGCTGCCCGCAATGCGGCCACACGGTGGAAAACCGCCAGGCGATCGAATACCGCCTCGAGCAAGGCAAACGGCACATCCCCTGCCAGTATTGTGATGAGCCTATTCCGTTGTTCGAGTTTGTGGAGTGAAAGAAGCGCATTCTTCTCGTGGATGCCATCCCCGCGCCGGCAAGCCTTGATCAATTTCACCGCCGAGGCGCGGAGAGCGCGGAGGATGACATTTTTTGAGAGATCATTCAGTTTTTTAGGGGGTACTTTTAACCGTTTTGCAGTTCAGCATTTGAGCGCCCGCGGCGCGTCATGAGCATAGCCCAGGGCGAACGCCCTGGGCTATTTAGTATTCATTTCATCCAACAGTTACGTCCGGTTCAATATGGACCCCATAGATACTGGTCCATTTCCTTGAGAATCGTTTTGACATCCGCGTCCAGTGGAAGTTTCATCTGCTTCCTTTTAAGTTCATAATAAGCCACCGGATCATGCCGGTCAAAATAGCCAATCCTGTACAATGAATGACGCCAACGGATATCGTCATCCAGGATCGATTGGATTTCCTTCTGCAAATCGGACGGCTCCCGGCCGATCCGATCGCGTAGCGTCTTGGCGTCGATCGTATTCAAGAAGGTGGCGGCCCGCAGCCGGAGGTCTCTATGGATATTCTTATCCTTTACGGTTTCGATCAGCATGGGTACGGTTATTGAAGGATTCTTGAGAATGGCGTTCGCGGCGGGCCAAAATTCAAGCCGCTTCTCTGGCGGAAGAGGAGTATCCGGTATACTTTCAGCCTGAGAGAAACTTATCATGACTCCGGGATATCCAAATGCAAAGTAATCATCCCCGACATAAATATTCGAGAAAAACAAGTAGGGTATTATTTCGGCAATTTCACCCGTCCGTGACGAAAGTATGAAAGCGGCCAGCAACTCGTCTGGATT
>JBHGBC010000139.1:0-16187 GCA_041946805.1 bacterium | reverse complement strand
CACTGTGATCTGTTGGATGGAGACGGCGCGAAACCGGCTGATCAGGCGCAGGGTTAACGGATGGGGGTGAGTGTCATCCCGCAGGCTGGCCGGGGAACGCGCGAGATGAACCGTTTCGACCGTCAGGCTGGAAACCGCCACGTTTCCCCGGAGCAATGCCAGGGGAGAGATTTGGGCGTGAAGGGTGTCGATTGCCAGCCACTCGCCTTCCCGGCCGGCCGCGGTGATTTTGTCGCAATGAATATCGAAGGGAATCCAACCCCGGATTTCGCCCACCGAGACCGGGTAATGGATGGCCGAGGAAATCTGCTCCGACACGATTCGCGCGATTTGGCGCTTGCCGTACGGAGTCTGGATGAATGCCCACGCGGTCACCAGCAGAACCGCCAGGACCGCGGTTCCCCGGACCGTCCATTTACCCAACCGTTTGCATTTCGAGCGCCATGACATGATTCAAAACGCCTGGCCGACGCTGACGTAAATCTGAAACGCGTCGTCGATGCCATCCCGCCGGTTCAGGGGAAAGCCCACGTCCAGCCGCACGGGGCCGATCGGCGTGTAATACCGCAGTCCCACGCCCGCGCCCCAGAGCAGGGATTGGCTGAAATCCGGGATTTGCGGTTCGAACGCGCTGCCTCCGTCGAGGAACGCCACTCCACCGATGTTTTCCGTGATCCGCGCGCGCAGTTCGAAAGAGAGTTCGATGATCGAACGCCCGCCGATGGGGCTGTTTCCGATCAACGGGCTGACCGATTGATAGGGATAGCCGCGGATCGAGCCTCCGCCGCCTCCGTAAAAGCGCTCATCGGCCGGTAACGAAAGCAGGGGCGCGCCGGTAATCGAACCCAGCCCGATCTGACCCGCCAGCACCCAGTCTCCGTCTTCCGTCAGGGAGAAATAATGGCTGTATTTCGCGTAACTCTTCAAGAAGGCGAGGTTCGAGCCCCACGTGTCGTAGAACGGTTCGGCTTGCGCTTTCAACCGGACGCCCCGCGTGGGATTGAGGAGATCGTCGACCGGATTCCATTCGAATTCGGCCGGAAATGAGAGCAATCCGAACGAGTTGTCCTCTCCCAGCTGGCTGATTTGCGCCAGCCGGTACGACAGCCCGCCCCGGACCATCATTTCTTCCTGGATGAGGCGTTCGATCATGACCGACGTGGTCTGGTTCCGGCTGATGTAGGGATCGGGATTGTCGTAGGCGGCTCCGAATCCAAGAATCAACGATTGGTCCGGATCCAGAAAGTCGGGTTGGCGGAACACCGCATGGCCGGAATATTCAATCCCGGAGAACGATGCCTCCGTGGAGAGGCTTTCCCCGCCTCCCCAAAGATTGCGTTGCTCCCATCCCAGTTTGCCGCCCGGTCCATAATCGGTTTTGTAGTTCGCGCCGGCGGCCACCGAACGCGGCTTGCGTTCGGATAGCGTGACCGCCATGGGCAGCGCGCCATCCGGAGTCACGTCCGTGGCGGAATGGATCTGGGCGAAAGAAAAGAGGTTGGTTTTGAACAGGCGTTTCTGCGTTTCTTCCACCAGGCGGATATCGAACGGCTCCCCCGGCTTCCAGCGCAGCCGGTTGCGGGCGAAGGATTCCTCCACCGTCTCCAGACCCTCGAACGTGGTTTCGCCGAAGACGGCCGGAGGGCCGGGATCGATCCGGAATACCAAGTCCACGGTGGCGGCGGCGTGATCGGGGTGGAATACACGCTCCGTGACGCGGGCCAGGGGATACGCGTGCCGTTGCAGATGGCGCAGGATCTTCGCCTGCGCGGCGGCGATCTTGCGGGCCTCGATCCGCGCGCCGGTTTCCAGATCCAAGGTCTGGGGATCGGGGACCGGGAGGCTGATTTCGGTTTCACCCGCCGCTTCCACGATCACGGACTTCAGCCGGTACACGGGGCCGGGAGTGATCTGAAAAACCACCGTCACCGGCTGAGTATCCGGATCCACCCGGTATTCGGTTGAGGCCGACAAGTAGCCGTGCGATTTCAGAATATTCAAAAAAGGCTCGAGGTCCCGCTCCGCCCGGCGCTCCAACAGTCCCAGCGTGGCGGCCGGACGGTCCCGCAGCGTCAGGGTCCGACAAAATTGCCGAAGTTGATCGAGCACATCTTTTTCATTGATACCCTCGATTTTAACCTGGTAGGGGATGGCGATTTCGCCCGCGGCGGCGAAAAGCGCGGTGACACCCAGAAGGCCGGACAGAAGCCATGCGGCCGCCGGAAAACGGACAATACCCGCCATCGTGTACAGTATTTTGAACCAAAGCGTCATGTTGCACGGATTTCATTTCGGGAAATATCAAACCGGTTTGTGGACTCATTCAACCCAGGATTCAAGAACCTGGGCATTGTATCACAAGACGGCCGAATCGCATGAGAGCGTGGATTTTGTTCCACCTGCCTTTGACTTTTCCCGAATTTGATGAAAAATGATTCCCCAGGGAGATCCGGCCATGCCCAGCCAGAAGGAAATCCAAAAGTTTGCCATCTACGCCGAGGCCAAGGAGTATTGGCGGCCCCTCATCATGACCCATCTCCCCTTCGCCCGGCTGATCGACGACATCGTCTTTCCTTTCGAAAAAAACGAACCTTTCCTGATCGACGGGGCTCCCTTGCAACGCGACCGGATCACCAAGATCAAAATCCTCCGCCTGCTGAGTGATTTTCCGGAAAGCTGGGACCGGTTTCACCAGGCCTTGTTTGGAGGTGGATCCGAGCAAAAAAGGATCTACGGGGAACAATACCACCTCCGTGTCGAGGCCATCCTCCGCCGCCACTGCGAGGATGTCACCGCGCAATTGCTCAAGACTTTTCATCGCGTCATCCGGCCACGATGGGATGAGTACGAACATATCCGGGATGATCTGATCCACACCGCCGCCATCGACTTTGTCCAGTCTCTCAAGCGGTTGGGCAGCGCGATCCCGTAAACGAGGGCACATTGTCACGGGCTATACGAGCCTGGGAATCCCGCTTTCGCGGGGATGACATCCATGGAGGACCGGGGGAGAAAAACCGGCGCTGAGGCAGGATGGTTTCGCGCGTCACCGCGGGATCCATCCACGCCGCATTCCCAAAAACCGCTTCTCGCGAAAGGAGTACCGTCATGGTGGACATCGAGGTGCAAATCGTCCGGCTGCCTCCCATGCTGGTGGCGTGTTTCCGGGCGCTGAGTGAAACCCCTGAAAAAGAGGCGTGGGAAAAATTGCGGGCATGGGCGGAACCGCAGGGCTTCCTCGATAATCCGGAGAGTCATCCTGTTTTTGGATTCAACGATCCCGCGCCCTCATCCGAACGGAGGGAATACGGATACGAATTTTGGATCGTGATCGATCCGGAAACGCCTTTGGAAGAAGGGAATGTCATCAAGCATTTCCCGGGCGGGCTCTACGCCGTTACCGCTGGCGTGCCGCTCGCCGCCGTGACGGAATCCTGGATCGCGCTCTGGCGGTGGGTGCTCTCGCCGGATAGCGGTCAGTCCTGGCGGCGCACGCATGAATTGGAGAAAATCCACAATCCCGACGCATCCGAAGAGGAGATGATGCTCGATCTGTATCTGCCCATCATGGGATGAGGCGGATGCGTTCCCAGGAGGGAAGAATCATCCCGGCGTCCGGAATCATGCAGTTTCCATTTCTCCGGAATAGGCTTTCATCCGCGCCAGTTTCGCTTGAAACGCCCCGTACAAGCCGTCCGCGGTTTCCCGCAGGGTCCGCTGGGAGTTCGTGTACCGGTTCAGGCGGGTGGCGGAATCCACTTGCTGAATCCACTCGCCGCGGATCGATCCGCTCCCGGACAGCGCCCCCGAAATGCCCGCCGCCACCGAGGCCAGGCAATCCGTGTCCCGCCCCATGTTCACACTGGCGATGATGGCGTCCAGGGTGACGCCTTTCACCATCCGGAACACGCACACCGCCTTGCTGACCACCTCGTTCGCGTAACTCTGAGCGTATGCGATGCCGAAGCCGCCGTACAAGGCATCGAAGGCTACGCGCAGCTCCCGGAAATCGGCGCACTTTTCCGTGGCTTTCAGCGCCCGCTCGATCTCGGCCGCCACGCCCGCGTCTTTCACATGCCAATTCCGGGGCGGATGGCACTGGTCCAGGATCGCGCCGGTCACGCTGTCCACGGTGGCTTCCGGTTTCGTGGCCGCCGCGATGGCCGCCGCCGTGACCGCCGCCCATTGGAGGCCCCGGCTGTTGGCGCTTTGATAAAGCCGGCCCACCTCATACACATCCGCGATGGCGTTTTCCACGTCTCCCGCGTTGATCAATCCGAGTGGGTGGCACGACCGCGCCATCGACACCAGGCCCGCGTAATCGCAATACCGCCCGATGTCCCCCGCGGGGATTGGCGATTTCGCCATGGCCAGCAGTTCCGCCTCGAACGGTTCCGAAACATACCCGATCGATTCCGGTTTGATGTCCCGCACCCAGATCCGCCGGACATCCTCGGCTGTCACCCGGTCCCCCTTTTCGATGATGGCGGTGATCATGAGCTTCTGCCGCTCGACGCCGTCTTCCGTGGTCCCCGGTTCCCGCACCCAGTTGTTCAAATTCTGGTAATGATGATAGGGCAGCAGTTGGTCCAAGGCGCCGTATTTCTCTTCGATCCGGCTCCATGGCCATCCCTCCACCGCCGCGCCCATCGACGAGCCGATATGGCATCCCGCGATGCAGCCAAAGAATTTCTCCCGCAAGGGAACGCCGGGCGTTTTCACTCCCGGCTCGCCCGCGGACGCGATCCCCGTATTCGCGGCGATACCCGCAGCCGCGCCCGCCATCACACTGCTTCCCAAAAACGACCGCCGGTTGATGGGATGATTTGTGTTCATAGCCTTGATGTCCTTTAATTTGATGGGATGGGCTCGAAGCGCCGCGGAGCCTGCCCCCATAGCCGAAACCTTCCTGCCATCCACCCGGGATTTTATCCCAGGACTCAAACGGATCACACGTTCCTCACGGTTTCTTCGCGCTCAGTTGCATAAACCGGGCGGAGGTCAAAATCCCCCGTTCGAAATCCGCCAGGGAAAATTTCTCGTCCGGCGCGTGCGCGTTGTCATCCGGCAGCCCGAAACCGAGCAACAGCGTTTTCAGGCCTAATTTTTTCTCCAGCGTCAACACCACGGGGATAGACCCTCCCTCCCGGATGAACACCGGCTTTTGCCCGAATCCGTACTCCAGCGCCTGCGCCGCTTCGTTCATGAACGGCGCGTCCCGGGGAATCCGCACCGGCCCGCCGCCCGAATGATCTATAAACGAAATGGTGACATAGGCCGGCGCGATGCCTTTCACGTACTCCCGGAACAACCGCCGGATCTTGTCCGGCTGCTGATTGGGCACCAACCGCATGGTGATCTTGGCTCCCGCCCAAGCGGGTATGATGGTTTTCGCCCCTTCGCCGCTGTATCCGCCGAAAATCCCGTTTACGTCCAAGGTGGGCCGCGCCCATTTTCTCTCCAGGGTTGTGTAGCCCTCTTCTCCATGCAATCCGGCCACACCCAACTCCCGCCGGAAGGCTTCGTCGTCCCCGGCCAGGGATGCGAAGGCTTCCCGTTCCCAGGCATCTAAATCCAGCACGTCGTCATAAAAGCCGGGAATTTGTATCTTCCCCATTTCATCCTTCAATTTCGCGACGATTTCACAGAGCACGTTGCCGGGATTGGGAACCGCTCCTCCGTACGAACCGGAATGCAAATCCCGCTTCGCGCCCTCCACCCGGATCTCATCCGCGCAGATACCCCGCAAACCATAACAAATGGCGGGGATGCCCGGCCCGTATTGGCTCGAATCGCTGATCACCGCCACATCACCCCGTAGCCGTTCGCGGTGTGATTCGATGAAAGCGTCTAGATGCGTGCTGGCGATTTCCTCTTCCCCTTCGATCAAAAAAGTCACGTTGACCGGCAGTTTTCCCCCGGTCTGGAGCAGTGTTTCCACCGCCTTGAGGTGAGCGTAGACCTGGCCCTTGTCATCCGAGGCCCCCCGGGCGTACAGGTTCCCGTCCGCGATCCGAGGCTCGAACGGCGGCGAGGTCCAGTGGTCGAGCGGTTCTTCCGGCTGCACGTCGTAATGGCCGTAAATCAACACCGTGGGCTGGGCCGGATCGTCGGTCCGGGACGCGGTCAGGATGGGATTGCCGGGAGTTTCATGAACGACCGTGGCAAATCCCAGCCGGGTCAGTTCCCGGCGCAAAAATTCCGCCGCTTGGCGGCAGGCCTCCCGCCGCCCGCGTTTGGCGCTGACGCTGGGAATGCGCAGGAACTCGATCAACTCCTTCACAAACCGGTCCCGGTGATCTTGAACATATTGCTTCATTGGATCCATCGTTTTTCTCTTTCCTCGAATTATTGATAGCGCCGGCTCCCAGCCTGCCTATCCTCTAGGTCCTTCATGTCATTTTCGTCCTTCAATTTTTCCCCCGATGTCCGGGAGAGGAATTGAGGAGGTGGTATTAGTAAGGCTGATTGATCAACGCGGAAGCCACTTCTATACTGATATTCCGCCGTCTAATCCCCGAAGGGGATTCTCTTGCGCAGCCACAGATTTTAATCTGCGGCAAACTCTTTCTCCTCCCTCTCGGCGGGATGTCTTCTGAGCCAAAACCGATTTATGGTAGAATTTATCATAATCACCGGGTGGCGGCCCGCCCAGCCCCGGGCTAAAATCTTGCTAAAACTTGGTTTCCGTTCCATGCGGGCATGGATCCGCAAGTGCTGGAGGAGGAATCGGAGCAATCATGAAAAAGAAAATTCTATGGAGTGCCGCAGCCGTCCTTGTGCTTCTCGTGGCCGCCGCCGGTTGGCAGATTTATTCCATCTACAGCGATTTTACCAGCCCCTGGGGGACCGAAAATGACCGTTTCCTGCTCGATATAGAAGAGGGGAGAAACGCCACCCAGATTGCGAACCTGCTGAAAGAAAAAGGGATCATCAAAAACATCCGCTTTTTCCTCATCATGGCCGATCTGCGCGGCCTCACCGGCAAACTCCAGGCGGGGGAATACGAATTCAAGGGCACGCAAAGCCCGTACGATGTCCTGGACCTGCTGGCCACGGGTCAAAAATATCTTCACCCCTTGACCATCCCCGAAGGTTTCAGCCAGCTCCAAGTCGCCCAGCGGTGCGAGGAATTGAAAATCTGTTCCAAGGAAGAATTCCTGCAATATGCGCGTGAGAATCCCAGTTTCAGCTTTGTCGTGGCGCAGGCCCCCGGCGGCGCCAACGCCGGGACGGAAGGGGCTTTGTATCCCGAAACATATTATCTGCAGAAAAACACACCCCCGGTCAAAATCTTTGAGCGTTTTTCCCGCCAATTTTCCGCCGTGATCAATGAGCTGTACGAAACGGCCATGAAAAAACAGAAGGAACGCGGCACGCCGTGGTGGTGGCAGGATGACCTCCTGGTCATGGAACGGCAGGTTCAGCGGGTAACGGTCTTGGCCTCCATCGTGGAAAAAGAGGCCAAACGCCCCGAAGACCGGCCGCTGGTCGCATCCGTGATCGTGAACCGGCTCAAGAAAGAGATGCCGTTGCAAATGGACAGCACCATCCATTACCTCATCAACGACTGGTCCCGGCCCCTCACCGCGGAAGACAAGGCGATCGATTCGACCTACAACACTTACAAGAACAAGGGCCTTCCCCCCGCGGCCATATGCAATCCCGGACGCGCGGCGCTCGAGGCGGCCTTCATGCCCCCGGACACGACTTACCTCTATTTCATCTCGTTGCCTTCGGGAGAAACCAAATTCTTCGCCACTCTCGATGAACATGTGAAATTAAAAAACGAGCTCAAGCAGGCGCCGCAAAACGCCGCGGCGGAATCCCAACCCGAAAGCCCGGCGGAAACGGCGGGGGATCTATCCGCCGAGCCGCAACCGGCGGCGGCCACCATGCCGGCGGCGGCCACCATGCCATAGAGGAGCCCCTCCTCACCCCCGGGGCCTTTTCCACAAGGGTTTAAGAGATTTGTCTGAATCAGGATGGTCAGGATGCGCGGGATGACCAGGATGGAGATGGGGGCGGAGTGAGTTGCAGGAGTGGGGATTGAACCACGGATGACACGGATAGGGGGTTGGATTTCACGGAAAAAAGCCAAAGGACAGAATGGATGGGGAGCGGCGGCCGTTTTGGGACCCGGATTACCCAGGATTGAAATCCCGGCCTAGTTTAGGAAAGTCATGAGAAAAAGATTCGGGATTGAATTCAAGGTGACGAACCGGCGGTCCCTTGAAAGGGGCGCAGAGGAAGAGCAAGGGTATATGAATAACATGTGAGTGGGATGAGTTGAGTAAAAGTTTTCCTCACCCCGGCCCTCTCCCGGAGGGAGAGGGAAATAATACTTTTGTCATATTTTTCCCAGGGCTTACGCCGTGGGCTATACTCTGGCCGCGCCGTTGGCGCTCAAAAGCAGCACTGCAAACCGGTAACCAGTTACGAAAGATCATTCCGCGTTTCATTCAATCATTCATCACGAAAACTCGACAAACCCTTGTGATCCATGGGGGCTTGCGGGGCTGTGATCGTTACCGTTGCCGCCTCGAAGCGGACCGCCCCATACGATCGTTCCTTCAGGGCGGGGAAAAAGGGCGAGGTCCGGCGGGTGACCTCGGCGCGGGCCATGTAAAAGCGGGCGTGAATCATCACGGCATAAAACTGAATGGTTCCCTGAATGACGGTCATGAACCGGAATGTGGGGGATAGGCGCAGATCCGGGCGGAAGGTTTTCCAACGCGCTTCCACTTGGCCGTGCTCATCGGTCAGGGAGGCCTCGCCGGTCCGGCCCGCGGCTGCCATCCGGATATCGCCCCGGAATTTGTTCAGTCCCCAGATTTCACGGCCGCCCCGGCAGGCCGCTTCGCTATCCACCGCCATGCCGCTGATGAAAAAGCCGTTTCCGGCCGGAGACCGCATATAACCCGCGACGTTGCCCCATTCATGCCAGGGGAGCGCCGGATCACGCGACAAGGGTGTACTGTATTCCGCCAGGTAATAACCCCGGAACGATTGTCCCGCCACGAGGGATTGCAGCGAACAGCCATCCGGCAGGGAGAGGTCCCGCGCGCGGCGGGACACCGGGGCCAGGATCATCAGGCCGTGGCCGCGCAGTACCCAGGGCGGGGCCGGGAATCCGGGATCAGGCGGTGCGGGCCTGTTCATGGCGCAGACGCAATTGACCGCAAGCGGCGTCGATCGACCGGCCGCGGCTGTAGCGGACCGTCGCGTCGATTTTGTGCCGCAGCAGATGAGCCTTGAAATCCTGGATCCGTTCCGGGGAGGAAGGCCGGAACGGAGCGTGGGGAATGAAATTGTAGGGAATCAGATTGACATGGCACTCCAGATCCGCGCAGAATTTTGCCAGGCGTTCGGCGTCCTTGGGCGAGTCGTTCACGTCCTGGATCATCAGGTATTCCAGCGAAATCCGGCGGCCGTTGCGGCGGTAGTAATAGCGCGCGGCGTCCTTGACCTGGTCGAGTTCATAGGCCCGGGCCAGAGGCATCAGCGCCGCCCGCTTGACGTCGGAGGTCGCGTGCAACGACAGCGCCAGTTTGACTTTCCACCCTTCCTGGGCGATGCGGTACATTTCGGGAACCAGCCCCACGGTGGAAAGGGTGATGCGGCGGGGGGAGAGGTTCAGTCCGTGCATCTCGTGAAGAATCGCGACCGCCTGGCGGACCGCGTCCAGGTTGTGCAGAGGCTCGCCGGTGCCCATGAACACCACCCGTGAAACCGGCCGGCCGGCGCGGATGAAACCCAGCACCTGGGCGATGATTTCCCCCGCCCTCAGATTTCGCTTCCAACCCAACTGCCCCGAGGCGCAAAACCGGCACGCGAACAGGCATCCCACCTGCGTCGTCAAGCAGACCGTGTAGCCTTCCACGGCACCGGAGCCGCTGTCGCGCACCTCGCCGCTCGCCGGATCGGTCCGCACGGAGCCGGCGTAACGGGGCATGAGCACCGCCTCCACGGATTCCCCATCCGGCAGTTGGAACAGGTATTTCCAGGTTTGATCGCGTGGATCTTCCCGGCGGGCGATGACCGGCAGCGTGTCAATGGTACACAGGCGGGCCAGTTCGTTCCGCATGGTCTCGGGCAGGTTGCTCATCTCCGCGAAGGAGGAGGCCCCTTTTTGGTAGATCCACTGGAAGATCTGTGCCGCCCGGAATGGTGGATGTCCCTGGCGGGTGAGCCAATCCCGCAGCTCCGCGAGGGTAAAATCCAAGAGGGAGATGGCCGTGTCGTTGGGCATGCTGATCTTTCTGTTCTGAATTTGAGAAGTGGAATGAATTGCCGCTTGCAGGATGCCGGCCTGCCAGTAATTGGATTGTAATCGATAATGAAGGCAAGATAAGGTGACAGAGGGGAAGCGGCTGGTTCTCCCTTACGTCCAGGTCTGGTTACCAGAATTTTCCCAGAGCTGAAGCCCCGGGCTAGTTTAAAAAAGTTCTGAGGAAGAAGATCCGGAATGGAATCCTGAGCTACGAATCGACGGCCCCTTGAAAGGAGCGCGGAGGATGAGTTGAGTAAAGTTTTCCCTCGCCCCCGGCCCTCTCCCAGAGGGGAAAGAGGAGAAGAGGAGAGAGGTTTTCGGCGGTGGATTTCGCTGTGCTCACCCCCCTACATCTCTCACCCGTTCTTTGAGGGGAGGAACCGCGTGGCCGGGACGGCAGGCAATCCATGGGGAACGCGGCTTTTACGGAAAAATGCCCTCCCTGCTTTTCACTCTCCAGACAACGGCATAAAATAAAGAGGATTCCACCAGTCATTATCTCCCAAGGGTGAAGGAGATGCCCGATGGTCATCCGTACCGTGGTCAACGATTTCAAAGCGTGCATCGAAAACGATCCAGCCGCCCGGGGTTTTTGGGGGCCGCTGGAAGTCCTCTTCACGTACGCCGGCTTTCATGCCATCATCCTGCACCGGGTCGCGCATTTCTTGCACACAAAACTCCGGATTCCCTTCCTTCCCCGGGTGATTTCCCAGATCAACCGCTTTATCACCGGCATCGAAATCCACCCGGGGGCGCAAATCGGCCAGCGTTTCTTCATCGACCATGGCATGGGGGTAGTGATTGGTGAAACCACGATCATCGGCGATGGGTGCGTGTTGTTTCAGGGTGTCACGCTGGGCGGAACCGGGAAGGAGACCGGCAAGCGCCATCCCACGCTGGGCAACAACGTCATGGTCAGCGCGGGAGCGAAAGTGCTGGGCAACATCCGCATCGGCAACAATGTGAAGATCGGCGCGGGATCGGTGGTGCTCATGGACGTGCCGGACAACTGCACGGTGGTTGGCGTACCCGGACGCATCGTCGTGCGCGAGGGGCAGAAAGTCACCCGAGGAGTGGACCTCGACCACATTCATCTGCCCGACCCCATCATGGAGCGCCTGGAGGCCCTGCACCGGGAGATTGGGGAACTGCATCAGGAGATCGAACAACACCGGCGGGAGGAACAAAAACGCCTGGTGAACGACAAAGAGCAGATCGCGTTGTAAGAGACGCGGGATTTCCCTCATGGCCGCGCGCGATCCCCTGTGGATGTGTTTTCCCCGCTGGATGGAGGAGAGCGGGATTCCCGAACGGATCGCCGCGCAATCCGGCGCGGAGGGGTGGCTGTTGTTTCACAAGTTGGTGGAAATCGACTGCGACCTCAACCTGACGCCGGACTGGTTCGTTTTCCGTCCCGCGGATCTCGCCCGCTGGACGGGTGTCGCCGTGTCCCGCGTGGAGCCGCTGCTGGGCCGGTTGGAGCGGGAGCAGTGGATCGAGCGGTCGGAGCTATCGCAGGAGATCCAAAAAGCCCGGATTCAAGTCCCTCTGCCCATTACCCTTGATGAGGAGGAGCTCCAAAACCGGATTCGCGGCGCAGCGGCCGTGGGGAGTCGTTGTTTTTTTCGTTATTGGCACGACATAGCCGGTCTGGAAAAAGTGGAGCGGGTCATCTACCTGTATCAGATGTTGTTCGGCGCGCGGTTCTCGCCCCGAATCGTGGAGGACCTGGAAGAGATCGCCAATGCCGCGCCCATGGAAGTGATCTCCGAGCTCTTCACGGAAGCCTACCAGAAGAAAGTGAAATCCCTGGCCTGGATCAAAACCCGTCTCCACAAGCCGCCGGAAAGCGTATCCACTACTGCATAGCATCCCGGCGCTTTTTGTGGCATCATAAACCCATCTCTTGGGTTGAGGCCGATCATGAATAAAAACACGAATCCATTCGATCCATTGGGTCCGTCCTTCGAAGCGATCCTGTCCCGCGTGCCCCATCTCGATCAGTTGCCGGACCAGGATCCCGACGCGAAATGCCCCCTTTGCGATGGCTACGGGCATATCATCGACGCGGAAGGCAAGGCCCGGCCGTGCCGCTGCGTGCGCAAGGAGATTTTCACGTCGGAGATCGAGACCGCGCGCATTCCCAAACTCTACGCGTCCGAATCGCTCGAGACATTCCAGCCCTATACCTCCTCCCTGCGCGGCTGCGTGGCCCGGGTGAAGGAATATGTTGAAAAATACACGCCCGGCGAGCCCCGCGGGCTCTATATCTGCGGAAGCACGGGCACCGGCAAAACCCACCTGGCCCTCGGCATCCTCCGCGGCCTGATCGCCCGGGGATTCGACGGCGTGTACTACAACGTCGTGGATCTGCTTGACGCCATCCGCGCCACGTACGATCCCAACGCTCCGGGCGCGCCCAAGGGCCGCCTTACTCAGGAACTCAACCGCCAGATCTTCGTGCTGGACGATTTCGGCGTCCAAAAAACCTCGACTTGGGTCGCCGACCGCCTTTACGCCCTGATCAACCGGCGTTATCAGGATTGCAAGACCATGATCATCACCTCTAACATCATGGCCAAGGACCTGCCGCTGAAAGTCGAAAACCGCCTGGCCTCGCGCATTATCGAGATGTGCAACGACATCGACATCAAGGCCGACGACTACCGCCTCCGCCGCTCCAAGCCTCCGGCTGGACGCCGCCGCGATTCGTCATTACGATAATTCGGTGCTGACCGGCATTGATATTCGTATCCCATGATCACGAGGTAGTTTATGTCCATGCCTAGATATCCGGATTTGAATCTCGGCGAAGTCCGCAAGGCCGTGATCCCCGCCGCGGGGATCGGGACCCGTTTCCTGCCCGCCACCAAGGTCCAGCCCAAGGAGATGCTGCCCATCATTGACAAGCCCACCATCCAGTTCGTGATCGAGGAAGTGGTGGAATCGGGCATCACCGACATCCTGATCATCACAGGGAAGGGGAAACGGGCCATCGAGGACCATTTCGACCGTTCCCTGGAGCTGGAAAACGCCCTCTCCTTGTCTGGCAACCACGAGGCCTACCAGAGCATTACTGAAATTTCCAACCTGGTGAACATCCATTACATCCGCCAGAAGGTCAGCAAGGGCCTGGGCGACGCGATCTACTACGCCAAGCAGCACGTCGCCGGCGAACCCTTCGTGGTGCTGCTCGGCGACACCATCGTCTCGTCTGAAGTTCCCTGCACCCGGCAACTGCTGGATTTCTATCGTGTGTGGCGCGCCCCGGTCATCGGAGTGGAGCGCGTGCCGCGCGAGAAAGTCGTGAATTACGGGATCATCAAAGGCCAGCCGGTCGATGAACGCACCAGCATCGTCCACGACCTGATCGAAAAGCCCGATATGCAAACCGCGCCGTCCACCCTCGCGGTCGGGGGGCGCTACATTCTCAACGCCGACATCTTCGACTACATCGAGCGCACGTCTCCAGGCAAAAACGGCGAGATTCAACTCACCGACGCGCTACGCTTGATGGCGGAGGATCAACGGATGTACGCCTATGAATTCGAGGGCAAACGCCATGACATCGGCAACCGGCTGGACTACATCAAGACCGCCGTTGAATTCGCCCTCAAGCGGGAGGACCTCCACGACGCGTTCGAGGATTTTTTAGTGAAGGAAGTGCCTGACCTGATCGCGGCGTCGAAAAAAAAGCCGTTGGCCCAAACCCCGAATTCACCCAAAGCGGAAAAGTCCCGTCCTCAGGCCAAGATCTCCCGGAAAACCGCGGCCGGCAAGAAGTGATAGGGGAAGGAGAGGGAAAACGGTCCCGGGCCGGGGTGACGCGACAGGGGGCCGGCTAAGGGATTCATCCAGAGTGTTAACCCGGACGAAAGTAAACTGGCCCCAACGGGACGTTTTTAGGCAGGAAGCCTGCGCCCCAAGAAGCAGGCGGGACGCCGGCGTTATTAAAATCCTCACAAGACCGCGTGGGTCCCGTCGCAAAACGGCAGTTCACGGGATTGCCGGCAACCGCAGTAGGCGCAGCGGCGGTCTTCGGGGATTTCGACCATCAACGGCGTGATGCCCGTGCCCTTGTGGGATCCGTCACAATACGGTTGGTTTTTGGAGAATCCGCACTGGCAGTAGTATTTCCTTCCCGCGGTTTCGTTCACAATGTAGGGACGCTTCTGGAATTCCGGATTCCTCGGTTCACTCATGCGAAGGCTTCCTCTCTCGGTATTTTCGGGTCTCACAACGGATTATTTATACTATCGAAATGAAATAAAGGAACACCGGGCGTTTACGGAGTGGACGGAAGCGGGACAAGGTTCCCGTTTGACTCCAAGGCGGTCAGGCTTCCATCTTTTTTCACCAACAACGCGGCGCCCCGGTGAGGGTAGGTGTGCGGGGGCCGGTAGGTGTTCCAATACGGGACTACGGCGATGGAAAACACTTCTCCCAACCGGTTGTAGACGTAGATCCCGCGCCCCCGGGGATCGAGTACGAGGCGGATCGCCATGCGGTTTTCCGCCCAGTAGGGAAGAAGGGCCTGGGGAACCGGCGGCGAGGTGTGGGGAAAACTCGGCGGCCCACCGGGATGGTAGGAATGCACCGCGCCATAAATATCCAGCAGGTAATACCCTTTCCCATCCGGGTCGATTTTCATGTCCGCGATAGCCGGCTTATCGAAAGGCACAGCCGGAGACGTGGGATATCCCGCGGGCGCTTTCCCCGCGATCCACGTTTCCCCCCGCGCGTTGGCCGCCAGGGCGGCCGTCCGGCCGGGAAAATATTCCAGGCCGATCAACTTCCCTTCCAGCGGGACACGCACAACGGATTCCGGGAAAAGCGCGTCGGGCCGGGAGATCCACAACGAGCCGGAAGCGCGGACCACGAGAAAGCCGCCGGATGGGGTGATTTCCAGATCCACGGCGTCCGCGAAATCTGCCTCCGGTTCCCACTCCAGCAGCAATCCCGTATCGAGCGGCGAATACACCCGCCCGAAACGGTCCAGCATGTATATCGTGGATTCATCCGCGCTGTATTCCGAGTCCACCCAGATCCGTCCGTCCCGCGGATAATCCGGTTCACCGGAGCGGGCCGCCGCCAGAAATTCGAGATGCCACAGTTGTTTGACCAAACGGATTTTCTCACGGCCGAGGTCCGGTGTGATGGGCAAAAACGCCGCGCAGCCCGCTCCCTGGTTTTTCCGCATCGCCTGATAGGCCATGCGGTAACGCAAATAAAACGGCCAATTCAGAAAGCGGGGGATATCGCCCTTTTGCAGAATCCGTTGATAGACGGCGTTATATGTGATGGCGGCCTCGTGAGGCTTCCGCTCCGCGTCGGCGATGTCCTCCGGCGCGTCGTATTTGTAAGGCGTCCAGGCCCGTTCCTGCTCGCCCGCCGTGTACCATAGATACCAGGTGCGCGCGTTGCCGCTCCAGGTGAACAATGTGGCGAACGCGAGCAGGCCGAGCAACCAAAGATGGTCTTGCCCCCGGACCGGCGGGGCGCACGCGCGCGACAACAAGGCCGCGCAGCCCAGGACAGGAACCAGGATCAACCTCGGCGTAATGGAAATATGAGCCGGAAGCCCCCTGTCCCACACGGCGGGGGGGCCGAACCAAGCCATAACACTCAGCGACAGAAAAAGGATCAGGGACAGACCCCCGAGAGCTGAAAGCACCGTCTGGTATCCGCGGGTCGCGGAAATCCCGGGCGCGGGTCGGATGAAAACGGCGGCCGCCAGCAGGGCGGGGAAGAGAACCAGCCACCGGCCCGTGGTTTCCTCGTACCCGCGCAGGAGGCCGATCCAGCCCAGCCCGTAAACCCAGCCCAGGACGGCCGCGTTGAATCCCGCCCGCCAGTGTACGGGAATGGAGACACGATCCTCTTTCAGCGTTCGCAACAGCCAATAAATAAACAA